>NZ_CP016543.2:1322148-1983222 GCF_001687665.2 Planococcus donghaensis
AATTCTTAACAAACACACCAAATCGATTATCAACCAATTATTGAAAGACCCAATTTTGCAAGCGAAAGAAATGGGCGGTGCCCCTAAATCGCGTGAACAGCTAGAGTTGTTTATGCAAATTTTCGGGATCGAAGAGGAAGTTGAAAAAGAGATAGAAAAGCAGTCGAAAGCTCCACAGAAGAAAACAGATAAAGACGTTCTTCAAACCGAAAATTCATCAACTGAAACTCCCGGGTATTCATTTTAAGCTTATTAAAAGAGGCGTTTTCGAATCTATATGTTAAAATGTAGAGACGAAACGCCTTTAATTATGGAGATGAAGGGGAATGGGATGGCAGATTTAACAATGGCAAGGCTGCATGAAGCTATGGTTATTCTATATGCTGTCAGTCTTGTTTTTTATTTTATAGATTATTTATATAAAGAGAAAAAAGCGATTCGGATCGCGATGAGTTTACTAGGCCTTGTGTGGGTATTGCAAACGATCTTTCTAGGATTGTATATTTTTGAAACCCAACGCTTTCCGGTGTTGACGTTGTTCGAAGGGATTTATTTCTATGCCTGGTTGTTAGTAACATTGTCGATTGTTTTAAGGATATTTTACCGATTTGATTTTGTGGTGTTTTTCATCAATGTCATTGGGTTTATCTTTATGACCATCCATACATTTTCCCCAGTGCAAATCGAACGCTCACCTGTGGGGGATGCATTAGTATCGGAACTATTGTTTATCCATGTGAGTTTTGCGATTTTATCGTATGTGGCATTTTCGTTATCCTTTGTGTTTGCGACACTCCACATGGTGTTGTATCGCATGCTGAAAAAGAAAAAATGGACAAAACAATGGTCAAATTTACCGTCACTCGGCCAAACGCAGCAATTTATGACGATATCCATTTTAGTCGGGATTTCTTTATTGTTTGTGTCACTGGTACTGGGATTACAATGGGCGATTATTTCATTGCCAGAGTTTTCATTATTGGATATGAAAATTATAGGATCTTTTATTTTACTTGTTTTATACAGCTTGGTTCTTTGGCGACATCGCAAAGGATCGTTAAATGGTATGAATTATGCATTAGCTCATACGTATTTGTTTTTAGTGCTGCTCGTCAATTTCTTTTTAGGCAGCCGGTTATCTGATTTTCATTTTTGGTATTAAAGAGAGGTAGGATATAGTTGAGAAAAATTATTGTAGGTTCGAGAAGAAGCAAGCTAGCGTTAACACAAACTAACCAGTTTATCGATAAATTAAAAGCAGCAGGGGCACCTTTTGAATTTGAAATTAAAGAAATCGTGACTAAAGGCGATCGAATTGTCGATGTTATGCTTTCTAAAGTTGGTGGAAAAGGCTTGTTTGTAAAAGAAATCGAGCAAGCACTTTTTGATCGCGAAATCGATTTTGCCGTTCACAGCATGAAAGACATGCCTTCTGTGTTGCCTGAAGGTTTGGCAATTGGATGCATTCCAGAACGTGAAGACCCACGTGATGCGTATATCGCAAACGACCACGTGAAATTATTAGACTTGCCAGTTGGAGCAGTTGTTGGAACAAGTAGCTTACGCCGTAGTTCACAATTGTTATTGTTGCGTCCAGACCTTGATATTCAATGGATTCGCGGCAATATCGACACGCGTCTAGCAAAACTAAAATCAGGAGATTTCGATGCCATTATTTTAGCTGCAGCTGGGTTAAAGCGAATGGGCTGGAAAGATGATTTAGTAACCGAATTTCTTGAAGTGGATGAATGTCTACCTGCCATTGGACAAGGATCACTCGGAATTGAATGCCGCGTGGAAGATACAGAACTTCTTAGTGAATTAGCAAAACTAAATCATGAAGATACCGCTTTAGCAGTAAACGCTGAACGTAAATTCCTTAAAGATATGGATGGCAGCTGCCAAGTGCCTATCGCTGGATATGCTACCGTGAAAGATGGAGAAGTTACATTTACAGGACTTATTTCTTCACCTGAAGCTGACCAAGTGTTTAAAGAAATGGCGATTAGCCATGATCCAATCGAAGCAGGACGAATTGTTGCTGAAAAAATTAGTGCTCAAGGCGGTTATGACTTAATTCAACGCGTCAAAGCTGAAAGCAATGTCTAATAGCAAAAAACTGCTCGAAGGAAAAACAATCGTTTTTACCGGTTCTAGAAAACCGGTAGAAGCGATTTCTCATGCACAATCATTTGGAGCCAACACAAAGTATTTGCCACTTGTTGAGACAATAGTTCGCCAGTCAGAAAAGCCGGATTTCACGGAATATGACTGGCTCATTTTCACTAGTCGTACTAGTGCCGAAGTGTTTTGTTCGTTCAATGAAACGGTTCCTGTTAAAATTGCAGCAGTCGGTACTCAAACCGCAGCAGTTTTAGAAAAACATGGTCATCAAGTGGATTTTATCCCGAAAATGTTTAGTGCAGATCAGTTTATCCAAGAATTTCCACCTGTCTCAGGAAAAGCGAAATGTTTGTTTATCAAAGGACAAATGGCGAAAAACACTATTTCCACTATGTCCATGCAAGTCGATGAATGGACGGTTTACGATACGGTGTTAAATAGTGAAAACGCAAAAACTATTACACAATTCAAAGACGTGATCATTTTGTTTGCTAGTCCTTCTGCGGTAAGAGCATATCGTCAAGCAGGGGGCAATTGGTCGAACATCCAAGTCGCTGCAATTGGTCACGTAACGAAAAAAGCCATTATAGAAAATGGTGGTACAGTGGATTTTATGCCTGAGAGATATACGTATATTGAAGTGATCAATGAAATAGCGAAAGGAAGTTTGTCGACATGAAAGAATTGAATTTTAATCGTCATCGCCGTTTACGCGGTTCAGCTAATCTTCGTTCAATGGTTCGTGAAACAAGTTTACATAAAGAGGATTTTATTTATCCGATTTTTGTAGTTGAAGGAGAAAATGTGAAAAACGAAATTTCATCTATGCCTGGCGTATTCCAATTTTCGATGGATAACTTAGGTACTGAACTGGATGAAGTAGTAGACCTTGGTATTCCTTCTGTTATTCTTTTTGGCGTACCAAATGAAAAAGATGCAGTAGGAACGCAAGCTTATCACGATCATGGCATTACGCAAGAAGCCATCCGTTTTGCGAAAAACCGTCATCCTGAATTAGTCGTTATTGCAGATACATGTCTTTGTCAATATACCGACCATGGCCATTGTGGCGTAATCGAAGACGGTGTCATCTTAAATGACGAGTCACTTGATTTATTGGCGCGTACTGCTGTGTCTCAAGCAAAAGCTGGAGCTGATATTATTGCACCGTCAAACATGATGGATGGTTTTGTTGCAGCAATTCGTTACGGACTAGACCAAGCAGGATTTGAAAATACGCCAATCATGTCTTATGGTGTTAAATATTCATCTGCGTATTACGGGCCTTTCCGCGAAGCAGCTCACAGTACACCTCAATTTGGAGACCGAAAAACCTACCAAATGGACCCGGCAAATCGTATGGAAGCGCTACGTGAAACTGCTTCTGACGTTCAAGAAGGCGCAGATTTCATGATTGTGAAACCGGCATTGTCGTATTTGGATATTATTCGCGAAGTTCGTGATAATTTTGATATCCCAATCGTTGCCTATAACGTTTCAGGTGAATACGCAATGGTCAAAGCAGCTGCAGCAAATGGCTGGATTGATGAGAAGAAAATTGTTTTGGAAACTTTATTAAGCATGAAGCGCGCAGGAGCGGATATCGTGATGACGTATCACGCAAAAGACGCAGCACGCTGGTTGGAGGGAAAAGAATGACATACGAAAAATCATTAGCCGCATTTGCGGAAGCCAAAACATTAATGCCGGGCGGCGTTAACAGCCCGGTTCGTGCATTTAAATCGGTTAATATGGATCCGATTTTCATGCAGTCTGGAAGTGGCGCGACCATTAAAGACATAGATGGCAACACCTATATTGACTATGTTTTATCTTATGGCCCCCTTATTTTAGGTCACGCACAAGAAGACGTAGTGAAAGCCATTCAAGAAACGGCTGCACTTGGAACTTCTTTTGGTGCACCAACAGAACTAGAAAACCAAATGGCGAAATTAGTCATGGACCGTGTGCCATCAATCGAAATGGTGCGTATGGTGTCTTCTGGAACAGAAGCAACGATGAGCGCATTGCGTGTAGCTCGTGGCTATACAGGACGCGACAAAATCTTAAAATTCGAAGGCTGCTACCATGGTCATGGCGACAGTTTGTTAATCAAAGCAGGTTCTGGCGTTGCAACTCTTGGTTTGCCAGATTCACCTGGTGTCCCAGCATCAGTTGCTCAAAACACCATTACAGTCCCTTTCAATGACCTTGAAAGCGTTCGTTTAGCTTTCCAAGAGTTCGGCGATCAACTAGCGGCTGTGATTGTAGAACCAGTTGCAGGGAATATGGGCGTTGTTCCACCGAACGAAGGGTTCTTAATGGAACTTCGCAACTTAACACACGAAAACGGCACAGTGCTCATTTTTGATGAAGTAATGACAGGATTCCGTGTTGGCTATAACTGTGCACAAGGCTATTACGGCGTAACGCCTGATATGACTTGCCTTGGCAAAGTAATTGGCGGCGGTTTACCAGTTGGCGCATTCGGAGGTAAACGTGAAATTATGGAGCAAGTTGCACCGAGTGGTTCGATATACCAAGCGGGTACATTGTCAGGTAATCCACTTGCTATGCGTGCTGGCTTTGAAACACTTTCTCGCTTATCAGAAGAAAGCTACAACACGTTCATCGAACGCGGCGATCAACTTGAAAAAGGATTCCGCGAAGCCGCAACAAAATACAACATCCCGCATACAGTTAACCGTGCAGGATCAATGATCGGCGTATTTTTCACAAACGAAGACGTAGTTGATTTCGAATCAGCAAAAACGTCAGACCTTGAACTGTTCGCAAATTATTACCGCTTAATGGCGGAAGAAGGCATTTACTTGCCACCATCCCAGTTTGAAGGCATGTTCCTATCGACTGCCCATACGGAAGAGCATATCGCAAAAACCGTAGAAGCATTCCATACCGTATTTGCTAAACTCGCACGCTAATAAAATAAGTAGAGCTACCCTAAAAAGTTATGTAAGTAACTAATTGGGGTAGCTTTTTTGTGTGTTGAGTTTTCGGTTGTAGGAAATCGTTGTTTTCCGTTCCAATGCTCGCTTTCCGCGGACACGGCCTCAGCCGCTTCACTCACTGCGTTCGCTCCAGGGTCTTCAGCTCGTGTTATTTCCGCAGGAGTCGAGCATCTGCACTCCAAACAACTAGGCGTATTACTTTAATAGAAAGTTGTCTTGCTGAATAAAAGTAATATTTTTTAATAAGGTACCATTCTAAAATAATGATGAAACAATCCTCGTAAGCCACTTCGTTTTTTAACACATAAGCGACCGAAGCGGAATAAGAAAGCGACACAACCTACCCAAACCACTCCATAAAAGATGTCTACTCACTAAGCTTCGGCGCGTCCAAGGGCTAGGCGAAGCTAGAAGACAGGTGTTCTTCCTGGCTTCTGGCGGGAGCCATGCCCAAAGCGTCCGAAGCGGAATAAGAAAGTGACACAATTTCCCAAACAATCCCACAAATAGATGTCCACACTCTAAGCTTCGGCGCGTCCAAGGGCTAGGTGAAGCGAAAAGACCGGTGCACTTCCGGGCTTATCGCGTGAGCCATGCCCAAAGCGATTCTCACTATCTCCATCCTCATAATCCCGTAAAATTCTAGCTCCCTTCAAGAACTTCAAAATAACTTGACGCAAAAACCTTCTATTGAGTACAATAAGAGTAATTAGATATTCATGCGTTGATGAGGATAGTAGGGTATACGGGCATTTCAGAGAGAGGACCATTTGGTGAGAGGTCTTTATGGCGTATAGTTGAATGTCACCTCGGAGCAGTTGCCGTGAAAAGAGTAGCGGGAACCGGACTTAACATCCGTTATGAAACTTGAGAGCCAGGTCTGTAACTAGACCTGTGTATAAAGGTGGTACCGCGAAAAACTCCTTCGTCCTTTAAAGACGACAGGAGTTTTTTGCGTTCTACCAGAAACTAAAGGAGGAATTCCCATGACTGAACAAATGTCCACAAAGTACGATCCGCAATCGATTGAGAAAGGCCGTTACGATTGGTGGGTCGACCAAAAATTCTTTGAAGCCAAACCAGAAAGCGGCAAAACGCCGTATACCATCGTGATTCCTCCGCCAAATGTTACCGGCAAACTACACTTAGGTCACGCGTGGGATACTACATTACAAGACATCATGACGCGCATGAAACGCATGCAAGGCTTTGACGCACTATGGCTTCCAGGAATGGATCATGCAGGGATTGCTACACAAGCTAAAGTAGAAGGCAAACTCAAAGAAGAAGGCCGTTCACGTTATGATTTAGGACGTGAAGCGTTTCTTGAAGAATCATGGAAATGGAAAGATCAATACGCAGGTCATATTCGTGAGCAATGGGCAAAATTAGGTCTCGGACTTGATTATTCGCGTGAGCGCTTTACATTAGATGACGGATTGTCAAAAGCAGTACGTGAAGTATTCGTAAAATTATACGAGAAAAAACTTATTTATCGTGGCAAATACATCATCAACTGGGACCCGAATACGCAAACTGCAATTTCAGATATTGAAGTGATTCACAAAGACGTAAAAGGTGCTTTTTATCATATGCGTTATCCGCTTGCAGACGGCAGTGGACATATTGAAGTAGCGACAACACGTCCAGAAACAATGCTTGGCGATACAGCGGTCGCGGTTCACCCGAAAGACGATCGCTATAAGCAGTTAATCGGCAAAAAAGTTATTTTGCCAATCGTGGGACGCGAAATTGAAATTGTTGCAGACGATTACGTGGATCGAGAATTTGGAAGTGGTGCCGTTAAAATCACACCAGCTCATGACCCGAATGACTTTGAAATTGGGAACCGTCACAATTTAGAGCGCGTACTTGTTATGAACGAAGATGGATCAATGAACGAAAACGCGGGCAAATACGAAGGCTTAGATCGCTTTGAATGCCGTAAGCAAATCGTAAAAGACTTACAAGACATGGACGTGTTGTTCGAAATTGAAGAGCATATTCATTCTGTTGGTCACTCTGAGCGTAGCGGAGCTGTAGTAGAGCCTTACCTATCAACACAATGGTTTGTTGATATGCAACCATTAGCTGCTGCATCTGTAGAAGCGCAAAAAAATGGCGACGGTGTTAATTTTGTACCAGATCGTTTTGAGAAAACGTATTTACACTGGATGGAAAACATTCGCGACTGGTGTATTTCTCGTCAATTGTGGTGGGGGCATCAAATTCCAGCTTGGTATCATAACGAAACAAATGAAATTTACGTAGGGCACGAAGCACCAGCTGACGCTGAAAACTGGACACAAGACGAAGATGTGTTAGACACGTGGTTCTCATCTGCTTTATGGCCATTCTCGACTCTTGGCTGGCCAGAAGAAAACGATGATCTTAGCCGTTACTACCCAACGGATGCATTAGTTACAGGTTATGACATCATCAACTTCTGGGTATCACGCATGATTTTCCAAGCATTAGAATTTACCGGTGAAAAACCGTTTAAAGACGTGTTGATTCACGGGTTGGTTCGTGATGCTGAAGGGCGTAAAATGTCGAAGTCACTAGGTAACGGGGTTGACCCAATGGACGTGATTTCTCAGTACGGAGCAGATTCGCTGCGGTACTTCTTAGCGACAGCATCGTCTCCAGGGCAAGACCTTCGTTATTCAAACGACAAAGTCGAATCAGTATGGAACTTTGCCAATAAAATTTGGAATGCGTCTCGTTTTGCGTTGATGAATATGGAAGGCATGACGTACGATCAAATCGATTTGTCAGGCAAAAAATCCGTTGCGGATTCATGGATTTTAACGCGTTTAAATGAAACCATTGAACAAGTAACAGAGCTTGCAGAACGTTATGAGTTTGGCGAAGTGGGACGTTCACTTTACAACTTTATCTGGGATGATTTCTGTGACTGGTATATCGAAATGTCGAAGTTGCCATTATACGGTGAAGACGAAAGAGCGAAAAAAATGACGCGTTCGGTACTTGCTTATGTACTGGATAACACCATGCGTTTACTGCACCCGTTCATGCCATTTATTACAGAAGAAATTTGGCAGAACTTGCCGCATGAAGGCGAATCGATTACGATTGCCGCTTGGCCAATCGTAGATGACTCGTTAACAAACCAAAGTCAATCTTCTAGCATGAAGTTATTGATGGACGTGATTCGTTCGGTTCGTACAATTCGCGCAGAAGTACAATCGCCAATGAGCAAAAAAGTGCCATTGACGATTTCTGCAAAAGACGCCAACACGCATGCGGTATTAGAAGCAAACGCTGCGTACATCGAACGTTTCTGTAACCCTGAAACTTTAACGATCGGCGAAAACATCGTTGCTCCTGAAAAATCGATGTCAGCAGTAGTATCAGGTGCTGAATTATTCATGCCACTAGAAGGCTTGATCGATATTGATGCAGAGCTTGCTCGTTTAAACAAAGAGCTTGAAAAGTGGGCAAAAGAAGTAAAACTTGTTAGCGGAAAATTGTCGAACGAACGCTTTGTTTCAAAAGCACCTGAAGCAGTAGTTGCTGAAGAACGTGCAAAACAAGCCGATTACATGGAAAAACACGCAACAGTTGAAAAACGCATTGAAGAACTAAAAAACTTATAAAACGACAAAACCGCTTTCCCGTATTGGGAGAGCGGTATTTTTAATGGTTCATAAGCTAATAAGTTGAACTATGAAACTAATATTCCAAATCGCTCCGGTCACTTTGGGCATAGCTCTCGCAAGAAGTCAGGCGAAGAACGCCAGTATTCTTGCTTTGCTTAGCCCTTGGTCGCGCCTCCGCTAAGAAACTTACTAAATCAGGTATGCCTATATTTATACGTTATTTTTATAAAAGACAGTGGAAAAAAGGTGGAGAATCTAGTCTAACTTAAATAGAAATTATTTCAGTCGATCTTCTCGGTGAAAAGGAGCATGTTTTTCCATTTTTCGTATATGCTCTACAAACAATTCCGCAATGTTGTCATCATGTGTTTCATAAAACGAACGAGCACCCACAGGATCTTCGATTTCATTAAATACATGCTGTCCGTCTTCAAGTAGTAAAAAGTCTATGCCGATATAATCGCTGTTTAATGCACGAGCAATGCGCAATACATTTTTTTCTTGAGCAGCTGTTAACATGTATTTTTCGACAGAGGCGCCAAGTGAGTAATTGGCTTTAAACGAGTCATTAGAAATTCGTTTTACAGCCCCTACAATTTCTAAGCCGATCACATAAACTCGAATATCCGCTTGGTGAGCAACAACTGGTTGGAAAAGGAGGGGAGCGGTCGTGTTTGGTATATCTTTTTCTGATTGGAGTAGCCACACTTCTGCACCACCATGACCGTTCGCGGTTTTTGCAATGCATGGATAGCTGGGCGTTTGTCGATAACTTGGTATAGTAGGAACGCCGAGCATCATAAACAACTCAAAACTTTTCCATTTGTCGTTAGCAATGCGATTTACTTCTGCGCGATTGATCAAGTGAATGCCATGGTCTTCTAAATAACGAGCGGCTAATGGCCGCCTTGCGCGAAAGACAACTTGTTCACCCGCTAGAGTATTGGCCAACTGTGTAAGTCCATGGTCACTCCAGTCGTCCCATTCGACCAAATCAAAATCTCCAGATCGCTGTAATTCTTCTATAAATCCACGATTCTGTTGTGCATCCTGCGTTTCATACAGAAGTTTCATGACAAGTCCTCCAGTATATATGCAATCATGGCATCGGCGACATTGATTCCTGTGACATTTAAAATATTGCGGATGTGTGCAGCTGCATTGACTTCGCAAACGAGCGGCTGTTCACCTTTACCGTATAGTAAGTCAACACCAGCGAAAGTAGCACCGACTGCTAGAGCTGCGGCTAACGCGACGTCTTGTTGTTCTGAAGTAAGCTCAATCGGAGATGCCACACCGCCATTGGTAATGTTGGCGCGGAAATCCGTTGTGGAATGGCGTTGCATCGCAGCGACAATTTGACCACCTACAATATTGACGCGGATGTCACGACCACGACTCGATTCGATAAATTCTTGAAAAACAAAATCAATTCCTCTAAGGCTCTCAACTTTGTCATAAAATTGTTCTTCCGTTTCGATCAAATACACTTTCATGCCGAAAGAACCATGTCCTTCTTTTATAATCATGGGCAGCTTCAAACGTTCAATGACTTTTTCGAAATAACCGGAATTGATGATTGAGAAATTCGGGTACACTTTTGGCGCTACAATGGTTCTTGGCATGGGTAAACGTTGAGCAGCAAGCTGAACGTATTGCGTAGCTTTGTTATCGCATAAATCAATAACTGAAGGATCGTTATAAACGGGCACACCCCGACTTTTCAAAAAATAGCCTAGTAAAATATCCTTATCCAATAATATTGCGAAATCAGGTATACTCAAATTGACTGATAAATCCATTATAGTTTCATAGTTTTTCATAATTTTTACAGAGACCCCTGCTCGTTGTGCTGCTTCCGCAACTAAACTTGCTTGGTCTGCAAACTTATCGGAAACCAAGCTTCCGTTGTAGATCACCCAACAACTCGTCATATCCATTCCACCTTCGTGCTATAATCATACACAAAAAGTGTATCATGTTTATAAGAGAAATGAGGCTACTAATGATAATTGGACTAGAACAATATAAAGAAAAATGGAATATCCAAACCGATACGGCCATTCATCCAGGTTTAGAAGCCATTACGGCGGCACTAGACGAAGTTGGGAATCCACATAAAGTTGGAAAGTTTATTCACTTAGCAGGAACAAATGGAAAAGGATCTACTGCCACTTTTTTATCTAGCATTTTACAGGCTCATGGTTATTCTGTCGGTAATTTTTATTCCCCATGCATTGAAGATTTACATGACCAAATTCAATTGAATGGCAACCCCATTAGCCCGATAGAACTTGATCATATTATGCAACAACTTAGTCACTTAAAAACTCCATTAACTGATTTTGAACTGTTAACACTAGCGGCATTACTGGTTTTTAAAGAACACCAACCAGACTTTGCGATTATCGAAGCAGGAATGGGAGGGGCATTAGATAGCACGAACGTAATCATTCCTGAAATTGCGATTATCCCATCTATATCTATGGACCATACAAACTTTTTAGGAAATTCAATAGAAGAAATTACTCGGCACAAAGCAGGAATTATAAAAAAATGGCAGCCTGTTGCAATTGGAAAACTGCCTGTAAAATCGATAAATATTATTCGAGAAACTGCGAATATGCTACACGCTGACATAATCAGGCCAAAAGACCTTGGTAATGTCGAGTTAAAATTAAAAGGTCCTCATCAATTAGAAAATGCCAGTTTAGCTATGGAAGCTGCTAAAGAAGTACTTGGTCAAAACTTTAATGAAGAACAAGCTATTAAAGGCTTGTCATCTGCAAACCTTGCTTATCGATTTGAAGAAGTGTTTCCAGGCGTTATATTTGATGGGGCACACAATAAGGCGAGTGCAGAAGCGTTAGTGAAAACTGTGAAAGAGCTGTATCCAGACCACTCTGTCCATGTCGTAATGGGCATTCTTAAAGACAAAGATTACATAAATGTACTTCGTGAATTGGAAACTATAAGCGACCGATTTACTTTTCTGGATTTTGAGAACGAGAGGGCATTAGCGGCTGAAAAATTATTATTAGAATGCGCAATTAAAAGGAAGACAATTCTAAAAAATAATGATATATTACCTGTATACGAAAAACATACAGTGACTTTAGTCACTGGTTCTTTATATTTACTATCCCTTCTAAGAAATGATAATTATTCATTTTTCCGGCATTATCAAGATTAAATTCGAATATAGCGTTATGGGATGTAAAACAGAGAGGAAAGATGGGTATGGAGGGGAATACAAAACGTAAAAAAATTCTTTGGAGTTTCTGGATTTTAGTTGTTCCGGCAAGTTTACTGCTTGTCTATAACTTTTTTCCTCCGGTAGTAGAGAACCCTTGGAATTTGGTAGGTTATATAATATTTTTTGTATTGATGAGTTTAATGCCGATGAACATTAATGGGGCATCAACATTTTTAGTGCAATGGGTTACAGTTGCACTTTTTCTTAAATACGGAGTTTTTATCGAAATTTTGGTTTCGCAATTAGCGATGTTGATTGTGTTGTACCGAAGTCGTACACAAGAAGATCAATCGTTGCGAATTCCATTTAATTCACTTATGTTTTTTAGCGTTTCATTAATCGCAGGATTAACATATACGGCGATTGGTGGAGAAATCAATTCACTTAACCTCATCCATGTCATTGTGTTTGGGTTAATTTTTCAAGTGGTGTCAGTGCTCGTGAACCAAGTCATCTTTTACTTGTACGATTCCATAGATGGCAGTCCTGGTAAGTTTTTCTCGGTAGATGCAATTTGGGATTTTGTGTTGATGATTGTGATTTTCCCATACGCAATCGCTTTGTACATGTTTGAATCTTATATTGGCGTTGTTGCATTGCTCTTGTTAGGTATTCCTTTTTTAACAATGACAGTTGTAATGAAGATGTATAATAACTCTGAACAAATTAATATGGATTTGAAAAAAGCAGGAGTGATCGGCCACCAACTTGCTGACCGTTTGGAGACCAATGAAGTTTTCGATTTATTTATCGTAGAAGTAGCTAAATTGTTTAAGGTGGAATATGCGTACGTCATTGACTATCGTGACGGCTTACAGCAATTTATGCGCATTTATGAAAATGGTCAATTAGAGCCGCGTAGTATTCCTTCTATCTCCTATGAACAGGGAACCGCCGGAAGAGTTATATTGACAGGCGAATCTTTTATCTATAATGAAAAAAGCGATTGGCAAAATTTATCGACTGGAAATTTGCCTGCCGATACGGAAAGCATTATGGCTACTCCAATTGCCCGTAACAATAAAACTGAAGGGGTGCTCGTACTAGCCTCGAAAAAGAAATACGCATTTGCGAAACATCAGTTGAAGATTTTGGATATCCTTAGTACGTATTTTGCCGTGTCACTTGAAAAAGCAGGGTATATGCAACGTGTTATCGCGAAAAGTGAACGTTGTGGATTAACTCGCTTGTATAATTACCGCTATTTAGATGAGAGTCTTGAAAAACACATTCAAGAAATGAAAGAAGGCAAACTAGAACAATTGTCACTCGTGATGATGGACATCGATCATTTCAAAAGCATCAATGACCGGTATGGACATCAAAGTGGCAATGATATTTTAGTCCAGTTGGCTGACATACTTAGAGAAGAGATAGCGGGCGAAGGTATGGTGGCCCGTTATGGTGGGGAAGAATTTGTCGTTCTTCTCAGAAATTATAGTAAAGATTTAACGATGCTTCTTGCTGAAAAACTGCGCAAGCGAATAGAAAGTCACGAATTCCTAATCGAAACCGATTTGGCCAATGAACGTCAACAACAAATTATCCACATCACAATGAGCATTGGTGTGTCATCCGCGCCAGAAGATAGTGATGAAGGAATGTCCTTAATCCGGAATGCCGATCGAGCGTTATATATCGGTGCCAAACAAGCTGGACGGAATAAAGTTGCTGCTTATTCAAAATAAAGACTGTGAAAGAGTATAACTCTTTTACGGTCTTTTTTCCTATTTTAAATTGAAAAATGATAATTTTTTTAGTGAAAACATGTGAATTTATAAAAAACACTATTCAGAACGACTATAAAAATGTAATATTAAGTTAAGCAATAATATAGATAAAAAGTTTCTTTTATTAGGAATAAAAAGGAATATTAAAGTGTTTCTTTAAGGAGTGGCTGCTTATGGCTTTTAATGAAAAAGGAATGAGTTTAGTTGAAGTTTTGGCAGCAGTGGTTATTTTGAGCATCATATTTGTAGGCATCATGACCATTTTTCCTCAAATGACGCTATTTAATAGCAAGACAGAAACAAAATTGGACACGATGAATTTAGCAAGACAAGAAATCTCCCTTGTGTCTGGAGAGTCAGCGTGGATAGGAAAGCGTAATAGCAGCAATTCAGATATTTACGAGAATTTTAAAACGGTGCTAGAGACTAAAATGCCGGTCATAGGCTTTAAAAAAGTGACGCAGTATCCGAAATTTATTCGCTATGAAAAAGTGGATAATTACCGGTATGAAGCAGATGTTTATACAGAATGTCAGCCTTTCTTAGAGGCAGATGTAAATAATATGACTTGCAACGATCCAAGCTTAACGCAATTATACAAAGTACATTTGAAGGTGTATGACGGTGCGCGAATCAGCAGTCAAACTTATTCTTATATTAAATTCCTTGTCGAAGAGAAGGTTGATTAATATGAAAAATAACGAAAAAGGACTAACAATGATTGAAATTCTTGCTGCACTTGTGTTGGTTTCGCTTGTTGTTGCTGGTGCGTGGACGGCAATGTCGATTGGCTTTAAACATAGTGTTGTCGAGACTACAAAAACACATATACAACAAGACGCAGCTTTAGTAATTGCAAAATTATCAAGTGCGCATCGGAAAAGCGATCGTTATGTCATGAAATTTGAAAATGAGCAGCTCATGTTGAAAACTTGTTCTGATAAAACAGGGTGCGGATCTTTCGAAAAGCTGGTTGATAAAACCTACGACTTTAAAGGTACTTCTATCAATGGGGTTGTTTATACGGGTGCCTCATATACGGAAGTAACAATCACACCAAGAGAACAACATAACCCCATTACTTTAACACTCACGGCGGGTAAAGCTTCAATTTCACTAGATACAGTCTTAACACGACTCATCACAGGCATGTTGGAAACGGGGGAGAGACATGAAAGTTCTCAAAAATCAGCAAGGATACGCATTATTAGTTGTTCTATTAATCGTGGTTCTATTCTTTAGCTTATCAGCTACATTTATTGCAGGGTCTTTAAATCATTCGAAACAAGAGCAGACGATCGATGTCAACAATCATGCTGTAGCTGCTGCAGAAATGGGGACTTTGTACTTTACAACCGATTTTGAACGAGAACTTAAAATGTTGAAGTATGAAATGAACACACAAACACAGTTAAAACTAAATGCACTGATTGACTGCATTAAATACCCTCTTGGAAATGCGTGCAACACACAAGCTAAACGCGATCAATGGGAAGAAACTATTGAGCAAGAAATGAAGGCGATTTTAATTGGACGCATTATGGATAAAGTTCAATTGCTCAATACACAAATCGACGTTAAAAAAAGTCCGTTTACTGAAGAAAAAATTGATTACTCCATTTTAAAAACAACTACCGTGAAATTAAACAAAGAATTAAAAAATGTAGATTTGCCTGCCACTGTAGATAAAGAAGTCGAATCGATAAAAATCGAAATGAACGTGCAAGGAACTTCAGAAGGTGTTTTAAAAGAATTGATAGCCACATTTTTGGTTAAAATGCCTGACGGTTTTTTGAGTTCTGAGGAATCTATCAAAGTAGATACACTGCAAATAACAAGCAATGTGGATTTGAAGTATGAAAATGTATTCTCCTTAATTCCACCAACACAATCTTGTTCCGCTTTATTAACAAATGTTTTAAAAAGTATTGCGAAAGCCCCTTATGAATGTTTATCAGTCCCTGGAGAGAAATTGAGCACTTTTGTAGACCAAATTAAAACTGCCAAACTAGATCCGGTTGATTTCCGGGTTTATACAAACAGTTTTAGTGAGTATGTTTGTGATAAAAACTGCAATAATATCAATTTTCAAGGTGTCAGTGTAGTGGTGAAAGAAAGCGATGCATCTGCTTCAAATAACATCAATAACTTAGTGAACGCTCGTCTCATTATTAATGGGAAATTAGGGACTGGAAATAACTTGATGAACTTAGGGAAAAACGGGGTGAAACAATCACTAATTGTTAAAGAATTAGTGATTGATGGCAATATTAAAAATTCGGCGAATACTAATTTTTTAGTGCTTGGCTATAACAATCCATTAGTGCTAGCCAATTTGAAATGGGGAAATCATATTGAGATTTCCAATAATTCACGATTTTGTGTAGATATTGATCGTGTTAAAAGTTCAGATTTAAATCTTCTTTCTCAACAAATTATTTTTTCAGGCAGTGGCGTTATGTCTTATTATTCCGCTGATAAAAATAAAGTTTTTGAATTGAAAAATGCGTCTGGAGCAGATCGAACTGTCAAGGAAGGAAAAAACACATATAAAATGACAGATCTATACGTGAAGCGAGAAAGTTCGTACTCTACTTTCTTAGCAAATTGTGGCGTTTCAATAAAAAGCACAAACACAATGCCATTAGATGTATCGATTCCAGTTCCGATTGACATAGATATCGATTTGGAAATTGACTACTAAATATTATTAATGAAAATTGGGGGATTTGCATGATACGCTTATTAGTTTTTCTTATTTTAGCCGCAATCGTTTTGCCGCTTACTTATTTTCGCTTTAAACAATTTCCATTAGTAAAACGAATGATTATTTCAGGTGGCGCCCTTGCCGCTGCCGCCGTAGCACTTTTAATGCAAGAAAGTTATGCATGGTATATTGTAGCGCTTGCACTAGTTGGTGTGTCGTTCCTAGCCGCATTTGCTTTTGCGAAGATCATCACAAAAGAACGTCAAGAAAAATTGCGTATTGCGGAAGAACGCCGCGAACAAAAATTGCAGCAATCTTTAAAGAAATCAGCAGTTTTAGAAAAAGCACCGGCAATAGAAACTGATGAAAAGCCAATGTCGTTTGGCATGCAGTCGATTGATGCTGAGCGAGAGGAGATTACACGTGGATAATAAATTAGTTGGTTTAACATTTGCAGCCATATTTGGTTTTGCACTTATTGTATTCGGGGCAGCCAATGCCGGCGCATATGCTGTAGACACATGGATATTCCCAGTTGAAGAGTATGGCGATAACACGTATATCGGCACGAATGATGTATCCAATATGGAAGTTCCTGCTGCGAAAATGATGCTCGCAGGTCAATTAGAAGCGTGGCAAGCAGAAGCGAAACTTGACGTTGTCTATCAAGATGCAACAGCAACATATCCACTTGAAACTGCAGAAATTTTATTAGACGAAACGTTAAGTAGCGCTCAAACTGGATCACAAAATAGTTTTGTGTTTGGTCTTTCTCCAGATGCAACACGTGAATTTTTAGCAGAGCAATTTCCAGTTGTTACGTTTACAGAGACTGACATTGCAACGATCAATAACAAATTGGAAACTGCACTAAAAGCTGGCCAAACAAAAACAAAAGTTTCCATAAGTGATGATAGTTTAAGTGTAGATCGTGAGAAAGTTGTAGATGTCGTTTTCCCGACAAAATTTGTGAGCTTAGATAGCGCTACAGTTATCGAAGCATTAAATGGCATTCAATTAGCGCCTGAAACGCAATTTTCATTTTTAGACTTTATTGAAGAATTACCTTTAACAGATATTAGTGATGATGAATTGACGCAAATCGCTTCAACGATTTACGGCGCAGTATTGCAAACTAATTTTTTGATCGATGAGCGGAGCATTGGAACACAATTACCTGCACAAGTTCCAGCTGGCCAAGAAGCAGCAATCAATCGCCATTTAGGAGTTGACCTTGCTTTTACAAATCCAAACACAAGCTCATTTACCTTAAACTTATCGAAGAAAAAAGATTCGTTAAATGCTTCAATTAGTGGTTTTCCATTTGTATACGAATATGCAATTGGCATTACAGAAGAAAAAGAGATTGAAGTGCGAGTGGTGCAGCAATTTAGCGCATTTGTAACAAGTGGCAAAAAAGTAGAGGAGAAAGGATTAAAAGGGAAGAGTTTGACGGTTATTCAAACTGTAATCGACAACGATGAGCCGTTAGAAGTGGTAACGGTATCGAAGGATTTTTATCCCCCAATTCATCGTATCGAAGTTCTTCCATTAGAGAAAAAAGAAGAACCGGTAACAGAAGCACCTGTTGAAGGCGATTCAGACTTTGTTGATGCAAATGGAGACGGTGTTCATGACGATATCACTGCAGATCCGGAACCAGGAGATTCAGATTTTGTCGATGTAAATAATGATGGCGTTTATGATCCGCCAGTAGAAGAGTCGAACGTGCCAAAATCAGGTGAACCAGGATTTGTGGATGACAACAATGATGGTGTTTATGATGAAGTAGAAGACGAACAACAACAGCCTGAGAAGAAACCTGTTTATGATAAAGGCGGAAATTTGGTTACGGAATAATAGTCAGAAAGGAGGGGGCGGTATGGCGATTGTCAGAAAAAGACTAGGTGATATTTTAGTCGCACAGGGCTTGTTGACAGAAGCGGACTTACAAGAAACGCTAAACAATAAGCCGAGCGATCAAAAGCTCGGTGATGCTTTGTTGCAACGCGGAATCATCACCGAGCGCCAATTGATCGACACGCTTGAAGTTCAGTTAGGCATCCCCTACGTCTCGCTGTTCCGCTATCCGTTCGATCCAAAGTTATTTAACGTCGTACCAAAAGATTTTGCTAAGCGTAAACTTTTGGTGCCGTTAAAAACGGTGGGTGACCGTTTGTTTATAGCGATGAACGATCCGACAGATTTTATCACCATCGATGACCTCCGGCTGACGACTGGCTTTCATATTGAACCAGCAATCGCTTCAAAAGAAGATATTGTAAAAACCATTGCCAAATATTATGACGAAGAATCATATGATGAATTGTTAGAAGATATGCCACAAACAGCGGAAGAACAACAAAACGAATTAGACGACTCTGATGCGCCCATTGTCCGGTTAGTCAATCAATTGTTATCAAATGCCGTTTCACAAAAAGCTAGTGATATCCATTTAGACCCGCAAGAAAATCGAGTTCTTGTCCGGTATCGTATTGATGGAACACTACGCACGGAGCGAACCTTACCAAAGAGTATGCAACAAATGATGACGGCGCGGATTAAAATTTTATCCAATTTAGACATCACCGAAAACCGAATTCCACAAGATGGCCGGATTAAAACAACGGTTGACTTCCGAGCCATCGATTTGCGGGTATCGTCTTTACCAACAGTATTTGGCGAAAAAATCGTTATGCGAATTTTGGATTTGAGTCAAAACCTGACAGATATTTCGAAGCTTGGTTTTAGTGAACTAAATATGCAACGCTTTATGCGAGAAATCAGTAAACCAAATGGAATTGTTTTAATCTCGGGTCCAACTGGATCGGGTAAATCATCCACCTTGTATGCGGCGTTAAATAAACTCAATTCTGAGGAAGTTAACGTTATTACCGTTGAAGATCCCGTTGAGTATCAGTTAGAAGGCATTAACCAGATTCAAGTAAACGCAAATGTCGGTTTGACGTTTGCGGCAGGATTGCGATCCATCTTGCGACAAGATCCTGACATTGTCATGGTTGGAGAAATTCGAGACAAAGAAACAGCTGATATTTCGATACGTGCATCTTTAACTGGGCATTTAGTGTTAAGCACCATTCACACAAACGATTCAATCGCCTCGATTACGCGTTTAATGGATATGGGCATTGAACCGTTTCTTGTAACAGCGTCTTTAAATGCTGTTATAGCTCAACGGTTAATCCGCAGAGTTTGTCGTGATTGCAAAGAATTACACCCAGTTACAGTGAGAGAAAAAGAAATTGCAGCTAAACGCGGGATTCAACTGGAAACCATTGCGCGTGGGAAAGGGTGTCCTGCATGCAACATGAGTGGTTATAAAGGGCGTATGGCTATTCACGAAGTATTGGTTGTAGACGAAGACATCAAAGATATCATCAACCGCGGGGGTTCTGCAGCGGAAATTCGAGAAATTGCTATCAAAAATAAAACCATCTTTCTAATCGACGATGGATTATTAAAAGTAAAGGAGGGCATGACAACGACAGAAGAAGTACTTCGCGTTGCCATGACAGATTAGCCTATGACGACAACTACTACTTTTATTGATCGTATTTTGACAGAAGCGAATGACCGTGGTGTTTCCGATATTCATATGACGACAGGCATTACGCCTGTTTTTCGAATTAATGGGAAGTTGGTTCAGTTTGGTGACAAAAAACTCATGCCGGATGATACGTTTTCTATTGCTAAAGCCCTTATGCCTGTTTCATTATGGGATACGTTTCTAGAAAAAGGCGAGATGGACTATACGTATTCGATTCCAGGAGTCGCTCGCTACCGTGTCAATTCGTTTCATCAACGCGGGTCTATCTCACATGCATTTCGAACAATTGCATCAAACATCCCGACAATTGATGATCTTCAAATGCCAGATACACTGAAAAAACTAGCAGATACCCATCAAGGGCTAATTCTTGTAACCGGTCCTACAGGATCGGGTAAGTCGACAACGTTAGCGGCCATGATTCGTTACATGAACGAACATATGAACAAGCATATTATTACTTTGGAAGATCCGATTGAGTATATGCACAGTCATGGCACATCGGTTATTGACCAACGAGAAGTTGGCTTTGATACGAAATCATTTGCCAATGGTTTACGTGCTGCACTACGACAAGATCCAGACGTGATTTTAGTTGGGGAAATGCGTGATTTAGAAACAATTACGACCGCAATTACGGCAGCTGAAACGGGACATTTAGTGATGGGAACGCTACATACATCGAGTGCTGCATCAACCATTGAACGAATTATTGACGTTTTTCCCCATGAACAACATGCACAAATCCGTACGCAACTTGGTGGCATTATTAAAGCGGTTATTTCTCAACGATTATTGCCAACTGCTGATGGTAAAGGACGCGTCGCAGCAACAGAAATTATGATTTCAAACTCTGCGATTGCCAACTTAATCCGTTCAGAGAAAGTGCACCAAATTCCGAATGTTATTTTGACAAATCGTGCATTAGGCATGCACATGATGGAAACATCTGTACAAGAGTTGTTGAAAAAAGGCAAAATTACGCGTGAAGTTGCGCAACCTTATTTGATAGGGGTGGATTAAGATGGCTCGCTATAAATACGAAGGGCGTGACCGGATAAAAGTCAGATCTGGTGTTGTGGTTGCGAGTGGTCGCAGAGAAGCGGTTAGCAAATTACGTGATGAAGGAATACGCGTAATCGACATACGTGAAATGCCAACATCTGCTTTGCAAAAAGACATTTCAATCGGAAATCCCGTTAAACGTGACCAATTTATTATGTTTTTACGCCAGTTTTCAACCTTAATGCGTGCAGGTGTAACTATTGTTGATTCTGTTCATATTTTATCGCAACAAGTAGAATCAAAACCTTTACAACGAGCTTTAGCGGAAATCGCGGAAGAGTTGAGAAAAGGTAATTCTTTATCTAATTCACTTGCTAAATTCCCGAAAATTTTTGAACCTTTAACGATTAACTTAGTTAAAGCGGGAGAGTTAGCCGGAAACATTGATGAATCATTAGATAGTTTAGCCACACATTATGATAAAGCCTATCAAACGAGGCAAAAAGTTATTTCTGCCATGTCTTATCCGGTAGTTGTCGGTATTTTAGCAATTGGAGTAGTAATTTTTCTATTGTCTTCAATAGTACCAATGTTCGCAGATATGTTTTCAGGATTCGGTGGCGAATTGCCATTAATTACACAATTCGTCATGGGTGCTTCAGATTTTGTTCAAGGGTATTGGTATTTGCTTTTATTAGCAGGACTCACAATTGTAGCTGTAATTTGGCTAATGCGTAAAAATCCAAAAGGCAATATGATTCTGGATACTTTACTTATAAAGGCACCAATATTCGGTAAAATTATGCAAAAATCAGCACTTGCTCGTTTAACAAGAACATTAAGTTCATTATTTTCTAGTTCAGTGCCAATTTTACAATGTCTTACGATGACCGAAAAAGTGGTCGACAATGCTGTGATGTCAAAAGTGATCTTGCAAGCTCGTGACTCTCTTGAAAGAGGTGGTTCCCTAACGGAACCAATGCGAAAACATTGGGCATTTCCGCCACTAATACCACATATGATTTCTATTGGGGAGCAAACTGGATCTTTGGATCATATGTTAAGTAAAGTTGCTGAGTTTTATGAAAAAGAAGTCGAAGCTGAAACGGATCGATTAAAAGCCTTGATTGAACCTTTAATGATTGTTTTCTTAGCTGCTATTGTCGGGACTATAGTACTTTCTATTATGATGCCGATGTTTGAAATGTTCCAGAATGTGGACAATTTATAAGTATAAAAGTAAATTTTTATTAAAAATATATTATAAATTTATATAAAAACTATTGCAAAAATTAGTACTATTGATATAATTAACACATACTCTAAGTAGTATAAAAAAGTAAAATAATAGGGGGAAAGAAAATGAAAAAATATTTACAACAAAAATTAAATAACGAAAAAGGTATGACGTTAATTGAGCTTTTAGCTGTTATTGTTATTATCGCAATTATCGCGGCGATAGCGATCCCTGCGATTGGGAACATTATTGAAAATAGCCGCGTGGGTGCAATGAAGTCTGATGCTCTAAATGCTATTACTGCGGCTGGAGTGTATTATGCCGATAATCCTGCAGCAGCTGATAATGTTCCTGTATCTACTTTGAAAACTGATTACATGAGTGATACTGGAACGTTGAATCCAGGTTTAACGGTCAGTAAAGCTGGCTTAGTATCTGGGGATGCTGCAGTTAGTGCCACTCTTAAATTAACTTTTGATGGTGCAAATAAAAAGGCTATAAGTGGTACATCTAACAACGCTGATGCAGGTGATTATCTCACGGCACAACATGGTGGATTAGGTAAAGTAACAGTTACACGCTAAAAATTAAGACTAGGAGCTGAAAACATGGCCTTATCGTTTTTATCAAGAAAAGCACGCGTCGTCACCATTACAATAGAAGAAGACGCGATTCGTCATGTCGACTTGCAATCCTCTTGGCCACTTGAGCTAAACTGTGCGGAAGAATTACTTCTTCCCACAGGTATTATTGAGGATGGCAAAATCGTCGATGCAGAAGCGCTGGCCTCGGTACTCGATAAGGCTGTTAATCAGTGGGGTCTCTCTAAGAAGTCAGTCCGCTTCCTCGCCCCTGACGAATTCGTTATTGTCCGCAAAGTACCATACCCCGAAAATGTCCAAGTCGATGAATTAAAAGGTCATTTCTTTATTGAGATTGGCTCGACTTTGTACTTACCATTTGAAGATCCTGTCTTTGATGTGGTGCCGTACCATTTAGAAGACGATCAACCGGAAGCGATTATTATTGCTTCACGAGAATCCATTGTCCAAGCTTATGAAGATGCGTTTGAAAAAGTGAAGTTAAAAGCGGTTGTAGCGGATATTACACCTCTCGCGCTTTATCGTTTAACCCATTTGCAACATGATTTCGTTGAAGAAGAGCATGTAATGTTAATTGATTTGCAATCAAAAAAAATGACCGTTTCGATTTTCCATGAACATTACCCAATGTTTATGCGTCCAATCGATATAGAAATTGAAGATCCATTTTTAGCAGATCGTACTGCAGTTATGGACACAGTTGAAATTGAAGCTGAAAAACTAGCGAACTTTTATCGTTACAATATGAATGCGGGACAATTTGGTGTAACAAAAATAGTGTGTAATGGTGACTTTTACGACTGGCCGACGTTCCAACAAAATCTAGAACGACGTTTCCAAATACCGGTGTTACCTGTTGTTATTGATGCGATTCCGTGTGGCGAAGAAAAAGATGTGCCTAGACGCTTTAACCGGGCAATCGGTCTCGCGCTGAAAGAGGTGTAAAATACTATGTTGGTAGATATTAACTTATTGCCGCAAAAAGAGCGGGACCGTCCCGCTTTTCTTATTGCGGCGATTGCGATTTTGTTGTTGGCTGTAATCGTTTGGGCAGTGTTTGCCATTATAGCTAACGCCAATGAAAATGAACAGCAACTGTTAGCTGCACAAACTGTCCAAGTCACCTCTGAACAAGCAGCCATCCGCGCTAACTTGGAAGCTGCACAAGGGATGAACGAAGAACAGCAATTAAAAGTGACAGTTGATTGGGCGGAAAGCTATCAATTTGATACGGTTCCTCTTTTAGAAGAATTGGTTTCTATTTTGCCAGCACGTGGATTTTTTGAAAGCTTCTCATACACAGGCTTAGATCAAGCAACTTTATCTGTTCAATTTGATACGACTAGACAAGCTGCGTATTACTTAGCGCAACTAAAAGCGTCAGAACTTATTAAGTCAGTCACACTAGACGGTGTCGCACAAAAAGAACTTAGTATTGAAGAGAGTGGAGAAGTTATAGAAGAAGTTGAAGAAAAACTGCCACGATACATAGCAACGTATACGATTCTTTTTGATGACCAACGCCTTCCAACAGACGATACGGCAGTTCCAGTTGACGGCGAAGCAGCAACTGAAACTCCGGTTGAAGAGGTTGTTGAAGAACCGACTGAAGAAGTTGAAGTGAACGTAGATGTTACGACTGAAACCGAATCACCAGAAACCGCTCCAGCAGAAACAGGAGGGGATGAACAGTGAGTAACTACTCGAAAAGCCAAAAAGAAAAAGGTTTAATCATTTTAGCGAGTATTTTCTTGATCGCTTTATCAGCATACTCATATTTTATGGTTTATGTTCCGACGAAAGAAACGAGAATTCAAGCTGAACAAACCTTAAGTTCTGAACGTGACGTCTTGATTGCCTTGCAAACACAATTTAAAGAATTGCCGGAAACTGAAAAAGTAAATCCGCGCGAATTGCAACGAAAAGTTTCAGTTGAGGCGTTAACAGAGTTAATCGTATTGCAAATTGAACAAGCTGAATTAATGTCAGGGACACTCGTTGACAACATTGGCATCACAGAAGGTCTTGTTGAATTACCTGTTCCTGTCGAAGGTCTTGAAAATCTTCAAGAAGTGCTAACGACCGTTACGGTAAAAGCAGATGATTACCGTGAGATTACAACTTTTATTGAAAAAGTGGAAGCAATGGAACGCATTATGATTGTCGAAGCCATCAATTTTAGTTCGGGAGAAGAAATCACGACAACCGAACAAGTGAACGAAGACGATGCAATTGATGTCACGTTAACTTTTTCCGCATATTTCAGACCTGATCTGATTGCTTTGGCAGATACGTTACCAAAAGTGGATACGCCAACTCCAGCGGGCAAAAAGAATCCGTTGCCAGATTATAATGGGGTAGATTTAGCGGATGAAGAAGCTCAAGATGATAATGCTGTTAAAGTAAACGTTGACGTGGATGTTGAAGAAAGTGCATCAGCATCGAACGAGTAAGGAAGAAAAGAGAAATCATTGCGATTTCTCTTTTTTTGATAGAATAGAGTTTAAACTTAAGTGTTTTTTATTATTAAACTAAAGCAAAGAGGGTTTCTATGGTATTAACTTATTCTGTTTTTATTGGTGTATTTGGACTGGTTTTCGGATCATTTTTTAATGTAGTTGGCCTGCGTGTGCCGAAAAAAGAGTCGATTGCTTATCCGCCGTCACATTGTACAAACTGCGATCGCCGATTAACTGCGCTAGATTTAGTGCCGGTATTTTCTTATCTATTCTTAAGAGGAAAATGCCGTACATGTAGCTCGAGCATTCACTGGGTTTATCCTTTAATGGAAGCGATCACTGGCATTTTATTTGTTGCATCGTATTTAGTGTTTGGTCTTACACCAGAATTGATCGTAGCGATTTTGTTTGTGTCGTTACTCGTTATTATCACGGTATCTGATATTGCGTATATGCTTATTCCTGATAAAGTGTTGTTGCCGTTTGCAGTTGTGCTACTCGGCTTGCGTTTTGTGATTCCGCTAGATCCATGGTGGAATAGTTTGCTTGGTGCGGTCGTCGGTTTTTCGTTGCTATTCTTAATCGCTATCGTATCTAAAGGTGGCATGGGTGGTGGCGACATTAAGTTATTTTTTGTGATTGGGTTAGTGCTTGGTTTAGGTGGAACGTTAATGACCTTATTTTTCGCATCGTTTATTGGCGCGGTCGTGGGCATTATTCAATTACGTGTCACGAAAAAAGGGCGCAAATCCCCGATTCCATTTGGTCCATCTATTGCGGCCGCAGCGATTATTGTGTATTTCTGGGGCGAAGGAATTCTCACATGGTATATGAATTTTCTAGGATGAAGACTTAATTAGGAATGTAGACTACTCGATTCGTTTGAGTTGTCTACATTTTTTTCGTTGATGTCAAACCGCTCCGGACGCTTTGGGGATGGCTCTCGCCAAAAGCCAGGGAGACCACCTGTCTTTTAGCTTCGCCTACCCCGTAAACGCGCCTTCGCTAGTATACAGTTTTACATTAGCAAGTAATTAAAATAGGGTGTTTTGCAACCAGGTAATGTTTTTACACTAAAAATTTAAGAATCATAGAGAAGAAAGCCAGTTGTGAAAATACATTTTGAATATCTTTGTTTATTTTATTCTATAGTCGTATGAACACTTTGAGCATAGCTCTCATAAAAAGCTAGTATGAAGGTGAACGTTACACCTTTTAATATTTATTAACCTATATTTGTAGCAGTCCTTTTGGGAAATATAATAAATCAGATTTATCAACACCTACCACAAAGCGCTTCAAGACTTAAAGAACAACCAAATCTCATTTTTCAACAAGCCTATCAAAGCAAAACTCATTTTTCATCATTTGTTTTCGCGTTTACGGAAATGGTATGATTCTTGAAAAAAGGAGAGATTCTCTTATGAAATTTAAATCTAATTTCCCACTCATACTCGCTTCCCAATCACCACGCCGCCAAGAATTGCTTAATATGCTTGGAGTTGACTTTACTATTAAACCAAGCACGAAAGATGAACCGGATCCGCAGCAATTTCAAACAGCGCTCGGCTATGTGTTAGCTTGTGCTGCACAAAAAGCTCAAGAAGTGGCAGCTGACAATAGAGATAGTGTCGTTATTGGTTCAGATACAATTATTGTATTAGATGAAGAGATTTTATTAAAGCCGAAAAGCAAAGAACAAGCTAAAAGCTATTTGCAAAAACTATCAGGTCAAACGCATCACGTTATTACTGCAGTAACGGTTGTTCATGGCGATAGCGAATTGTCATTCCATGAAACAGTGCAAGTCACATTTTTTGAATTGCCGGAAGCGTGGATTGATGCCTATATCAATACAGAAGATCCATATGACAAAGCAGGTGCTTATGGCATTCAAACAGTATCTGGTTTGTTTATTAAAGACATTCAAGGTGATTACAACGCAGTTGTTGGTTTACCGGTTGCGGCATTAACGCAAAAACTGAATGCTGCAGGGTTTATTTCGTTAGAAGGGAGCGGTGTTCAATGCTAAACGATACACCGTTAATGATTCGTGATGTTCATGTTACAGATCGCCCTCGTGAACGTCTGATAAACCAAGGGGCATCAGCGTTATCCAATCAAGAACTCATTGCCATTTTACTGCGCACTGGCAGTCGACAAGAATCGGTGCTCCATTTGGCAAATCGCGTGCTTACTCATTTTGAACACATTCAAGAATTAAAGAACGCCACGATTGAAGAAATGGTGGCGATTAATGGCATCGGCCAAGCAAAAGCGGTGCAATTACTTGCAGCGGTCGAACTTGGCCGCCGTTTGTCTTCCAAACAAACCGACACGAAATTTACCATTCGTTCACCTAAAGATGCCGCTTCTTATTTAATGGCAGATATGACCTCGCTCAAGCAAGAACATTTTGTTGTTTTGTTCCTCAATATTAAAAATCAAGTGATGCACAGACAAACGATTTTTGTCGGCAGCTTGAATGCTTCTATCGTTCATCCTCGAGAAATTTTCCGTGAAGCGGTCCGTCGTTCGACAGCTTCTATTGTTTGCGCACACAATCATCCCTCTGGTAATCCAGCACCTTCTCCTGAAGATATAGAAGTCACCAAACGACTAGTTGAAGCAGGCAGCATTATCGGAATCGAACTACTCGATCACGTGATTATCGGTGACCACCAATTCATTTCGTTAAAAGAAAAGGGGTTCATGTAGCACTGTTTATTTTTTTTCTTTTCGTCTATAATGATTGGTATTGTGTCCTCACGATTGTGGGGGGGCAGCTGTTTAAAAGAAGGGACGAAAAACTTTGTTTGGATTTGGTTCAAAAGATGTTGGAATAGACTTAGGCACGGCAAATACATTGGTGTATATTAAAGGCAAGGGCATTGTTCTTCGCGAACCTTCTGTTGTCATTAAAAATAAAACGACTGGCGAAATTGTAGCCGTCGGTAGCAAAGCGAAAAACATGATGGGGCGTACAGCAAGTTCTATTGAAGCCGTTCGTCCAATGCGTGACGGCGTGATAGCCGATTACGATACGACGTTAACGATGATCAAGTATAATCTTGTAGAAGCGTTTCGAGCAGTTGGTGGCAAATGGAAAACGGGAACGGTTATGATTTGTGTGCCTTTTGGCATTACGTCTGTTGAACAGCGTGCGGTTTTAAATGCGGCTCGTTCGGCTGGAGCTCGTGAAGCTTACACAATAGAAGAACCTTTCGCTGCAGCAATTGGAGCAGATTTACCCGTATGGGAACCTGTTGGCAGTATGGTCGTCGATATTGGGGGCGGAACAACAGAAGTCGCCGTTATTTCACTTGGCGGAATTGTTTCGAGTGAATCGATTCGTGTTGCTGGAGATGCATTGGATTCAGAAATTATCCAGTATATTCGCAAAGCGTATAAAGTATTGATTGGTGAAAGAACGGCAGAAGCACTTAAAATCGGCATTGGTTCTGCGGTTATTATGGAAGCTTCTGAAAAAGATGTATCGATGGAAATTCGTGGGCGCGATTTAGTAACAGGTTTTCCAAAAACGCTGCAAATCACAGCTGGTGAAATTGCAGAAGCGTTGAGTGAACCTGTAGCGGATATGTTAGCTGGGATTAAAGCAGCTCTTGAGAAAACACCGCCTGAATTGAGTGCAGATATTATCGAAAACGGCATGGTGTTGACTGGTGGAGGGGCGTTATTAAAAAACCTCGATCGTTTAATATCAAAAGAAACCTCCATGCCGGTATCTATCGCTGAAAACCCATTAGACTGTGTCGCGCTTGGCACAGGAAAGGCGCTTGAGAATAGAGACAAATTCCGACGCCAGTTATCATTTAAATAAGGAGGATGGCGATATGCCACAACTTTTAACAAACAAGCGGCTTATTTTGCTGCTGTTGGGTGTCATCCTGCTCGTTGCACTAATTTCTTTTTCGCTCCGTGATCGCGACAACGTGTCGCTTCCGGAACAAATCATAAAAGATGCTGTTGGGGCCGGGCAGTCGGTATTTTCACGACCTGCTCATTTTGTGACTGGAATTTTTGATAATGTCGATTCGTTACTGAATACATTTGAAGAAAACCAGCATCTGAAAACGCGCTTAGAAGAATTTGCGGGTGTGCAGGCTGAAGTAAAGGACTTGCGTTCTGAAAATGAAGAACTGAAAAAAATTGTTGGAAAAGAAGAAGATTTGCGAGACTTTAATCCGATACAAGCAACTGTTATTGCACGGAACCCGGATCAATGGGAAGAAAAGTTGATTTTAAACCGAGGATCAAACCAAGGCGTAAAACCGAACATGGCGGTTATGACAGCAAGTGGCTTAATCGGCAAAGTGACGTTAACCACACCGACTACTTCAACAGTTGAATTGATTTCGACACTCAACCCGAACTACCGCGTTTCCGCGATGGTCGTTGGTGGAGCGAAAGATGTTTACGGTCTTATTGAAGGGTACGATGCAGAGCGTCACGAATTATTATTAAAACGCATTGATGCGAATATTGAATTGAAAAAAGGCGACCAAGTGATTTCAAGTGGGCTTGGCGGAATTTTCCCGAAAGGTGTTTTAATCGGGACGATTACGGAAGTAACAATTGACGAATTTGGTTTAACAAAGCTTGCTTACGTCAAACCAGCAGCTGACTTTTCGCTGTTAAACCACGTTATTATTGCAGATCGAGTGATGCCAGAAGTGGACGGTGAAGACAATGGCGTGACAGGAGACGATGAATCATGATTCGTTTTCTCATTCCTTTGATCTGTCTCGTTTTGTTTTTCATGGAACCGGTTTTTGGTCTTTTTTCGCCATTAAATATTGGTGGCGAATTGAATTATATTGTGCCGCGTTTTCTCATTATGTTTTTGATCTTCCTCACGCTTTATTATGATTTAAAACATGCCATGTTTTATGGATTATTTTTCGGGCTCTTGTATGATGTCTTTTACATTGATATTATTGGATTATATTCTTTTTTGTACCCGGCCATTTGTTTGGCTGCAGCAGCTGCGTTCAAAAAAATCCCTCGGAATTTATTGACAGCGACCTTGCTGACGCTTGTTTTATTGGCATTGTTCGAGTTTTTGCTTTACCAATTCTTCCTGCTTATTTCATTTACGGGAATGCCGCTTGGCACATTTATCACGACAAGATTATGGCCAACCATGATTGCCAATTCCATTTTCTTGGTGATGCTCGGCTGGATTTTCAAGTCGGTAATGGTCACGCAATTAACAGAGCGTGACAATAAGATAGGGTTATATTAATGAAAGCGCAGGTGACATTTTTTTGAAGAATCTCGTTAATATTAAAGGGAAAAATAAAGGACTTGTGCTGTATCTCGATGATCAATGTGCATATTCTGAGTTGTTGACCGAGTTAAAAGCGAAAGTATCGGATCCTGCGCTAGACAGTGATACCGAAGTGACGGTGCATTTAAACAAACGTTATTGCACAGAGAGTCAAATTCAAGAATTGAGCAAAGTGGTTGCGACAAACCCTCATTTAAAAGTTGTCGGAACAACGAGCGATATTTTAAAAGTTGAAGAATGTGAACAAAAGATAATTGAAAGCCAGTCCGAAACATATGTCGGTATCGTGCGATCAGGACAAGTGATCAAAGCGGAAGGCGACTTAGTCGTGATCGGCGATGTTAACCCGAACGGTCGCGTTGAAGCAGGCGGCAGTGTGTATGTATTAGGTCGATTAAAAGGTGCAGCGCATGCCGGAACAAAAGGCAATCGCGATGCAGTCATTGCAGCATCTTGGCTAGAAGCAACACAATTGAAAATTCACGATGAATTGGAAACCATGACAGACGAATTGTCTAGTTTATCGGAACAACCGGAAATGGAATGTGCATATTTACATAAAAATGGCACCATCATCATTGACCGTTTACAGGAATTGCGGTTTATCCGTCCGCAAATTTCAACGTTTAAAGGAGGAAGCTAGTGTGGGAGAAGCTATCGTAATTACATCAGGTAAGGGAGGCGTCGGAAAAACGACGACAACCGCCAACCTCGGCACTGCATTGGCCCTTCAAGGGAAAAAAGTATGCTTAATCGATACCGACATTGGATTGCGTAACCTCGACGTTATTTTAGGACTCGAAAATCGCATCATTTATGATTTGATTGACGTATTAGAAGGTCGTTGCAAAGTGCACCAAGCGCTTGTCAAAGACAAACGTTTTGAAGATATGCTTTATTTATTGCCAGCAGCGCAAACTGCTGACAAAAATGATGTTAATCCAGAACAAATGAAAGAGCTCGTAACGGAGCTGAAAAAAGATTATGACTTTGTTATTATCGATTGCCCAGCCGGCATCGAGCAAGGGTATAAAAACGCTGTAGCGGGAGCGGACCATGCAATTGTCGTGACAACTCCTGAAATTTCAGCCGTTCGTGACGCTGATCGCATTATCGGTTTGTTGGAACTTGAAGAAAACATCGATGCACCCCGTTTAATCATTAACCGCATCCGTCCGCATTTGATGAAAGCGGGAGAAGCACTGGATGTCAATGAAATCACGACACATTTGTCGATCGATTTACTGGGCATCATTGCAGACGACGAGCGTGTCATTTCAAGCTCGAACAAAGGAGAACCGATCGTTATGGACCCGTCCAACACCGCTGCACTTGGCTACCGCAACATTGCGCGCCGCTTGCTAGGTGAATCGGTTCCTTTGATGAGCATGGAAAAAGCACCGCCAAGTTTGTTCACAAAAATTAAAGCAGTCTTTACGAAATAAATTAGTTTGAGCCTTCGCTATTATAGCGAGGGCTTTTTTTAAAACTTTCGGGAGGTGTGGAATGAACGATTTTTTACTTGTGCAAATGGTTTCGGCAGAACGATTGAAATCTGGCCACGAATTAAAGGTGCCTGTTTTATCTGAGTTAAAAAATTCATTAGCTGGTGTAAGTGGTGAACAACGGACGGCTACTTTATTGACTAGAGAGTTGGATTTGTCAGGAGATTTTGTGTTATTGAGTGATGTTACTATTCCATATAAAGACAGCTCGGTGCAAATTGATTTGCTAGTGATTCATGCAAATTTTGTATGTGTGTTAGAAGTAAAGAATATGATTGGGGATTTTTATTTTGATTCGGTTAACTATCAGTTTCACCGAGTTATCGATGGCCGAAGAGAAGGTATGCGCAATCCAGAAGCGCAAGTGCATCGTGCGGTAAAAGCAGTTAATGGGTTTTTAGGCGTTCCGGTTCAAGGTGTCATTGTTTTAACGAGCCGATCTAGCAAAGTAGTCGATGCCCCTAAACTTTATCCGGTTGTGTCGCTTGATTATTTGCCGTTTCATTTAGAGAAGATGGTGGAGGGTTCGCCACATTTTGATGTGGCAAAGCTAGCGAACAAGTTAAAAAAATTACCTCCGCAAGAGATTAGTAAGTCCTGGCTCGCGCGTCATCAAATTAGTTTTGATTCTTTGCGGCTTGGTGTGACATGTCCAACGTGTCGAACGTGTTCGCTAATTTGGCGAGACCGCAAATGGCATTGTGAGATCTGCGGTTTTCATTCGCGAGATGCTCATGAAGTGACGCTTCAAGAATATGCGGTTTTGTTTGGTAGCGAACTGGATACGCGATTTGCGTACCGGCTACTTGGAGTTGAAAACAAATATGTGCTGTACCGGTTGCTTGAAAAGTCAGCGCCGAAAAGTCGGATTCGTGGAAAGAGACAAATTATTGAAAGTCGCGAGCTGTTGCGTGAGTATTTTAGTCGCATTTATCGGTGACCGCACCTCCAATGGGGAAAAGCGCACCTCAATCGTCCAAGACCGCACCTCGCGACCGCAAAAGCGCACCTCAAACAACAAAGACCGCACCTCGCACCGAGATAACCGCACCTCGCACAAATCAAAACCACACGCGCCACAATCAATTTCCCGAAATAGTACATTCTCTATTGACTCGACTAGTTCCCACATGGTATTATTCTAATGTTATGTTTGTAGCGTATCGTTGCTACAACCGCTCGAATCAGGTTACTTTAAGAAGATGCTTCGGCAGATCACCTGAATAGGCGAGTCTTAATCTAGAGGAGGTGCAAGGATATGTACGCGATTATTGAAACTGGTGGAAAACAAATCAAAGTTGAAGCAGGCCAAGAAATCTACGTTGAAAAATTGAACGGAGAAGCTGGTGATGTTATCACTTTTGACAAAGTTCTATTTGTAGGTGGAGATGATACTAAAGTGGGTGTTCCTTTTGTTGAGGGAGCTACTGTTACGGCTAAAGTTGTAAAAAGCGGCCGCGCTAAAAAGATCACTGTTTTCACTTATAAAGCGAAAAAGAACTATCACAAAAAACAAGGTCACCGTCAGCCATACACAAAATTGACTGTCGATGCAATTAACCTGTAAGAATGATACTTGTAACTGTAAAAGAAACGTCAAACCGCATTTCTTCCTTTGAAATGTCAGGTCACGCGGATTACGCTGAACACGGGCAAGACCTCGTATGTGCTGGAGCATCTGCTGTCTCTTTCGGAGCGGTGAATGCCATCATGGAGCTGACGGGAATCGAACCAGACATTCAGCAAGCGAATAGCGGCTTTTTAAAAGTCAGTTTTCCGAATAACTTGGATGAGAAGACAGATCAACAGGTTCAACTGTTAGTGCGCTCTATGATTGTTTCATTAAAAACGATTGAACAAGACTATGAAGAATATATTAAAATAACCTTCACAGCTTAGGAGGTGGGACAGAATGTTAAGATTAGATCTTCAGTTTTTTGCATCTAAAAAAGGTGTAGGTTCAACGAGAAACGGACGTGACTCAGAATCTAAACGCCTTGGCGCAAAACGTGCAGACGGCCAAGAAGTTACTGGTGGTTCAATTTTATACCGTCAACGCGGGACTAAAATTTATCCAGGTGAGAACGTTGGACGCGGCGGAGACGATACACTTTTTGCTAAAATCGACGGAGTTGTTCGTTTCGAACGTTACGGACGCGATAAGAAAAAAGTTAGCGTATATCCAGTTGCACAAGAAGCTTAATACAAAACGAAAAGGGCTGCTTTCGCAGTCCTTTTTCTTTTGATAATAATCGACGCACTTCACGAGACAAGATAGACGCATTATTTTAGGAATTTACTGCGAATTATTGGTATACTGGAATAAGAAGCTGAATCAGGACGTGACTTATGGAAAAACCAATGACAGTGGCACAATCGCTTCGGCATGCGCGCCATGATTTTTTAAATGACCTTCAATTAATCAAAATGAATATGGATCTTGGTCGTCTCCAAGAGGCGCAAGCGCTTATTCGTTCGTATGCCGAAGCGTCTATGCATGCCAGTCGGTTAGCTGACATCGGGCTACCGCTGACAGAGGAGTGGCTGTTGACAGTCAATTGGCGCTTTCCTGGATTTAATTTTCTTGTAGAGTGTCAGGCTGTTGCAGCACCCGCACATTTAGATGGCGAATTCCGGCGTTTTTTAGAGGGTTTTGTGGAATTAGCAAAAAAACAATTGAGTCCTTATCAAGTGTTTGATTGTGAGATTTTATTGACATCCGACGCAGCGTTTTTTGAAATAATTATCAAGTGTTCGGAGAGTTGGCCGGACTTGAAGCTAGTGGAAACAGATGGATTCACTGTACGAAAAGAGTGTAGCGAAGACGGCACAATAGTGGCTGTTCGTGCACAGATGGAGGGATAATATGTTTGTCGATCACGTAAAAGTTTATGTTAAAGGTGGCGACGGCGGAGATGGCATGGTTGCTTTCCGTCGCGAAAAATATGTACCAAACGGCGGTCCTGCCGGTGGAGATGGTGGTAAAGGCGGGAATATCGTCTTTATCGTTGAAGAAGGATTGCGTACGCTAATGGATTTCCGTTACAAACGGATTTTTAAAGCAGAACGCGGAACGCACGGCATGAGCAAAAATCAACACGGTGCGAAAGCCGAAGATACATTGATTAAAGTTCCACCAGGCACAGTTGTAAAAGACGTCGATACAGGCGAAACAATTGCTGACCTAGTTGAACATGGTCAAACTGCAATTATTGCTAAAGGCGGACGCGGCGGACGAGGAAACTCACGTTTTGCAACGCCTGCAAATCCTGCTCCAGAGCTTTCGGAAAAAGGCGAACCGGGTTATGAGCGCAACGTCATTTTGGAATTGAAAGTGTTAGCGGATGCTGGACTTGTTGGATTCCCGAGTGTTGGGAAATCGACATTATTGTCAGTCGTTTCTGCAGCGAAACCAAAAATCGCTGAATACCATTTCACAACGATCGTTCCAAACTTGGGCATGGTTGAAACAGAAGACCAGCGCAGCTTTGTTATGGCCGATCTTCCTGGATTAATCCAAGGCGCACACGAAGGAATCGGTCTTGGTCATCAATTCCTACGTCATATCGAACGCACGCGTGTTATTATTCACGTCATTGATATGTCGGGTCTTGAAGGACGCGATCCTTATGAAGATTATTTAACAATCAATGAAGAATTAAAACAATACAATATGCGTTTAACAGAACGTCCGCAATTGATTGTTGCAAATAAAATGGATATGCCAGATTCTGAAGAGAATTTAGCGAAATTCCGTGAGAAATTGCCGGAAGATGCACGTATTTTCCCGATTTCTGCGTTGTCGCGTAAAGGCTTAAACAATTTATTGTTTGCCATTGCAGATGTGATTGAAGTAACACCAGAATTCCCATTAATGGGCGATGAAGAAGCTGATTCAGAAAGCACTGTATTGTACAAACACGAAACAGATGCTGATGGCTTTAGCATTACACGCGGTCCTGATGGTGCATTTATCTTGTCTGGTTATGCGATTGAACGTATGTTCAAAATGACAGACTTTTCTCGTGAAGATTCAATTCGTCGCTTTGCTCGTCAAATGCGCGGCATGGGAATTGATGATGCCCTTCGTGAACGTGGAGCGGAAAATGGCGACACGGTTCGCTTGCTTGAATTCGAATTCGAATTTATGGATTGATGCGGAGGTAGCTTGAATGAAGGATATTTCGGAACAACGGTATTATTTAGTGCGTGAAGACGTTTTAACAGAAGCGATGCAAAAAACGCTTGAAGTGAAAAGAATGTTGCAAAATGACCGCATTTCGATTATGGATGCCGTTAACAAAACAGGTCTTTCACGCTCCGCGTTTTATAAATATCGTGACGCTGTATTTCCGTTCCATTCGATTGTCAAAGAACGGATCTTGACGGTCTTCTTGCAATTAGAAGACCGCTCAGGAACGCTTGCGACACTTCTGCAAACAGTCGCTGAAAATGGCTGTAATATTTTAACCATTCATCAAACCATTCCGATTCAAGGACGGGCGAATGTGACTTTGTCTTTGGACGTTACGGCGATGGATGGGAACTTGGACGTATTTTTGCAACAGCTGAAAAAACTTGATTTTGTCGAGTCGGCTGATGTGGTATCAAGCGGATCATCTTAATGGAGGAATGTTTAAATGACTGGACAAGCTATAAGTAAACGAATCTCATATTTAGGGCCGGAAGCGTCATTTACACACCTTGCGGCAACAAAAGTTTTCCCTGATAGTACCCTAGTGCCATTTACAACCATTCCTGAATGCATAGAAGCAGTGGCAGAAGGCAGCGTAGATTACGCTGTCGTCCCACTGGAAAATGCATTAGAAGGATCGGTTCCATTAACTGTAGATTATTTATTCCATGAAGCTCAATTGTATGTGACAGCTGAAGTATTGTCGCCGATTGAACAGCATTTATTGGTGCACCCTGAAAACCGCCACGCGGAATCATTTGAAGCGATTTATTCGCATCCGCATGCATTGGCACAATGCCACAAATACCTTTACTATACATATAAAAATACGCCACTCGAGCAATATAGCTCAACAGCAGCGGCAGCTAAAATGGTATCTGAATTGCCAGAGCGCAATATCGCAGCAATAGGCAATGAATTTTCAGCCCGAAAATACGGCTTGGATATTTTGCAACGCGATATTCATGATTTCCATTTTAACCACACACGCTTTTTCGTGTTGTCAAAAACCAATCATAAGCTCGAAAATCCGGATCATGAAGACCAAATCAAAACAACCTTGATGATGACTTTGCCAGAAGATGACCGTTCAGGTGTGTTACACCAAATATTGTCGGTTTTTGCATGGCGCCGTTTAAACTTGAGTAAAATCGAGTCCCGTCCATTAAAAACAGGTCTAGGTGATTATTTCTTTATTGCAGATGTACTAGCAGATGAAAACGATGCGATGATGCGCGGTGCCTTTGAAGAACTAACAGCTTTAGGTTGTACGGTAAAAACGCTCGGCTCGTATTATACTTATAAAAATTAAAAAAAATCCCGCAGCGGAAATGCTGCGGGATTTTTTCATTTAATGACTTATTCGCTGTCTTCTAATAAAAACCCGTGCTCCCGCATTGCGTTTACAGCTTGGTCAAGGGTCTCGTTGTCTGGCCCAGTAATGGTGTGAAGGTGCGTCCCATCTGTTAGCTCGAGCAAATAACTAGCTCCTGTATCACGTATGCGTTTCATAAAGGCTTCTACTTCTTGAACGTTCGATACATGAACGCCTGCAGTTAATTCACCATATACGGGATGCTCAATCGACACATCTATAACAGTAACCCCTGCTTCGACTAATAGCTTCAATTCTAGTTCAGTGTCTTCGGCTAGGTGACGACAAGCAATGCGTCGACTTGCTTTTTCTGTCGTACGGTCCATTAAATACAAATACCCTTGGCTCGTAGCGATGATTGGTTCGCCTTTTGCTTTTAGCAAAGTCATATCCCCTACAATCACTTGCCGAGATACGTTGGTAAGAGCAGCCAAATCACTGCCGGTTATCGGTTCGTTTGCCGTTTTAATTTTTTCGAGCAAAAATTGGCGCCGTTGTTCACCTAATAATTTTTTCATTTAAATCCCTCACTTATCGACTCGTTATAGTTATCTTATCATGTGCCGAACAACAGTGGGATTATTTCGTCTAAAGCACAAGAATATGCTATAATTGTTAAGTTGAATTAAAGGAGAGACTGTCCATGTACGATTACATAAAAGGCACGGTGACACGCGTAACGCCTGAATATTTAGTAATAGAACAACAAGGAATTGGCTGGCAAATCTTTGCGCCAAATCCGTATTCATTTGGCACAGAGGATTTGCAAGTGTTTTTGCATCATCATGTACGTGAAGATGCTCAATTGTTATTTGGTTTTCCAACTTTCGAGCAGCGGGAATTATTTCGTAAACTAATTTCGGTTTCTGGTATCGGTCCAAAAGGGGCATTAGCCATTTTAGCGAGCGGACAACCGCAACATGTCATCGAAGCGATCGAACAGGAAAATGAATCGTATTTAGTGAAATTCCCAGGAGTCGGTAAGAAAACAGCTCGTCAAATGATTTTGGATCTAAAAGGCAAGCTTACTGAGTTTTTCGGAGATTCGTTAGGCGTGGAAGACACGAGTAACTTGCTATCTAACGACCAACTAGAACTTGAAGAAGCAATGTTGGCACTCGGAGCTCTTGGCTATTCAGAACGGGAAATCAATAAAGTAAAACCGCAATTACGTGATTTGGATTTAGATACAGAAGGCTTTATGAAAAAAGCGTTGCAGTTATTACTTAAACAAAACTGATGAAAGGAGGCGAACGACATGGAAGACCGCATTATAGATAGTGAAGTTTCGGAATTTGATGATCGTTTTGAACAATCATTGCGCCCTCAAATGTTGTCTCAATATATTGGGCAACATAAAGTAAAGCACAATTTGCAAATTTTCATCGAAGCGGCAAAAATGCGTCAAGAAAGTTTAGACCATGTCTTGTTGTACGGGCCTCCTGGACTCGGGAAGACAACATTGGCTGCTGTTATCGCCAATGAAATGGAAGTAAACGTCAAGATGACTAGTGGCCCTGCTATTGAACGACCAGGTGACTTAGCAGCAATCGTCTCATCGCTAGAACCTGGAGATGTCTTGTTTATCGATGAAATTCATCGCTTAAACCGTGCCATTGAAGAAGTACTTTATCCTGCAATGGAAGACTTCTGTTTAGACATTGTCGTTGGCAAAGGTCCAACCGCGAGGTCTGTACGCCTAGATTTGCCGCCGTTTACGTTAATCGGTGCAACGACACGTGCGGGTGCTTTATCGGCACCGCTGCGTGACCGCTTTGGGGTGTTGTCACGGCTCGATTATTACGACACGGAAGCGTTGACGGAAATCGTCATTCGTTCGTCAAAATTATTCGAAGCAGACATCGATCCAAATGCCGCTGTTGAAATTGCACGACGATCTCGTGGAACACCGCGTATTGCCAACCGTTTGTTAAAGCGTGTGCGCGATTATGCACAAGTGCGTGGCACCGGCACCATCACAATGGACATGGCAGAGCAAGCGCTTGAAATGCTGCAAGTCGATCCACTCGGACTGGATCACATTGACCATAAACTATTAACGGGTATGATAGAACGTTTCCGCGGCGGACCTGTTGGACTCGATACCATCGCAGCAAGTATTGGAGAAGAGTCGACAACGATTGAAGATGTTTACGAACCGTACTTGTTGCAAATTGGTTTTATTCAACGAACGCCAAGAGGCCGTACCGTTACACAATTAGCTTATGAACACTTTAAACTGGAGATGCCTGAATGACTAAACTAACTGAAAACAAGAGCTTAACTATACAAGATTATGATTTTGATTTACCTGAAGACTTGATCGCACAAACACCGTTGCTTGACCGTACATCCAGTCGTCTATTGGTTATGAACAAAGAAACCGGCGAGACGTCTCACCGTCATTTCCGCGACATCATCGATTACTTGCATAAAGGAGACACGCTCGTGTTAAATGATACGCGCGTATTGCCTGCGCGTTTAATGGGTGTGAAAGAAGATACTGGCGCTAACATCGAATTATTGCTGTTAAAGCAAATTGAAGATGATGTATGGGAAACTTTGGTGAAACCTGCAAAAAAAGTGAAGATCGGCACGGTTGTGTCATTTGGTGAAGGATTGCTGCGTGCAGAATGTACCGCTATTCTTGACCACGGCGGACGTCACTTTAAAATGATTTACGACGGTATTTTTTATGAGATTTTGGATCAATTGGGTGAAATGCCATTGCCCCCATACATTCGTGAAAAACTAGAAGACCAAGACCGTTACCAAACGGTTTTTGCAAAAGAACGGGGCAGTGCGGCGGCGCCAACTGCTGGACTTCATTTTACAGATGAGTTGCTAGAAAAAATTCGCAACAAAGGTGTAAATATTACGTTTATCACACTTCACGTTGGACTGGGTACATTCCGTCCCGTGTCAGTAGAGTCAATCGAAGATCATGAAATGCATTCGGAATTTTACCGAATATCAAAAGAAACCGCCGAGTTAATCAATGAAACAAAAAAGAACGGTGGACGAATAGTGTCAGTTGGCACAACTTCAACACGTACACTAGAGTCTGTTGCTCAAAAGTTTGACGGCGAATTGCAAGAAGATAGTGGCTGGACCGATATTTTCATCTTCCCAGGTTATGAATTTAAAGCGGTAGATGGCTTGATCACCAACTTCCACTTACCAAAATCGACATTGGTGATGCTCGTAAGCGCATTATCGAGCCGAGACCACATTTTAAACGCTTATAAACAAGCAGTAGATGAACGTTACCGTTTCTTCAGCTTTGGAGATGCGATGTTTATTGAACCACAGAAAAAGGAGACTCATCAATGACAGCAGCAGTTACGTACGAACACATTAAAACCTGTAAACAAACAGGTGCACGACTTGGAATCGTCCACACCCCACACGGATCTTTCGAGACACCGGCATTTATGCCAGTGGGAACGCAAGCAACAGTTAAAACAATGTCGCCAGAAGAATTAAAAGCAATGAATGCCGGTATCATTTTAAGCAATACATACCATTTATGGTTGCGTCCAGGAAATGATGTCATTAAAGAAGCAGGCGGATTGCACAAGTTCATGAACTGGGATCGTCCAATTTTAACGGATTCAGGCGGTTTCCAAGTGTTTTCACTAAGCGAATTCCGTAACATTAAAGAAGAAGGCGTTCATTTCCGTAATCACATGAACGGCGATAAATTATTTTTAAGCCCTGAAAAAGCAATGCACATTCAAAATGATCTTGGTTCTGACATCATGATGGCATTTGACGAATGTCCACCTTTTCCAGCGACTCATGAATACATGAAATCGAGTGTTGAGCGAACTTCGAGATGGGCAGAACGTTGCCTCGAAGCGCATCAACGTCCACAAGATCAAGGATTATTTGGAATAATTCAAGGCGGAGAGTTTGAAGATTTGCGTAAGCAAAGTGCACAAGATCTTGTATCACTTGATTTCCCAGGGTATGCAATTGGTGGATTATCGGTTGGTGAACCAAAAGACGTTATGAACCGCGCGTTAGAATTTACAACGCCGTTAATGCCTGCTAACAAGCCTCGTTATTTAATGGGGGTCGGATCACCTGACTCATTAATCGATGGAGCAATTCGCGGCATTGACATGTTTGACTGCGTATTGCCAACACGTATCGCACGTAACGGTACATTGATGACAAGCACAGGGCGTTTGAACATTAAAAACGCAGCATTTAAACGTGATTTCGGACCAATCGACGAAAAATGCGATTGCTATACATGTACAAATTATTCGCGTGCATATGTCCATCATTTAATTCGTGCCGATGAAACCTTCGGAATTCGACTTACTAGTTATCATAACCTGCAATTTCTGTTAAACTTAATGGGACAGGTGCGTCAAGCTATTCGAGAAGACCGCCTGGGAGATTTCCGCGAAGAATTTTTTGAAGCTTACGGTTTCAATAAACCCAATGCTAAAAATTTCTGAGTTTGAAAAAGAATAGAGAAAGTGAAAGGGGGAAATTGAATAATGGATACGTTAATTGCGTTATCACCTTTACTATTAATGTTCTTGTTAATGTGGTTTTTCATCATCCGTCCTGCCCAAAAGCGTCAGAAAGCAACGAAAGACATGCAGTCTGAACTAAGACGTGGCGACCGCATTGTCACAATCGGTGGTTTGCACGGCCTAGTGGATGCAGTAGATGATGCAACAGTCTACATCACGGTAGCTGATGGCACGCGTTTGCAGTTTGAGCGTCAAGCGATCGCACGTGTAGTGGAATCTGCAAAAGCAGCAATCTAAATGTAAAAGCACGCCTTCGATTCAGAAGGCGTTTTTTTATTGAATAAAAAATGTACTTATTCTAAATTTTCCAGTTACGAGGTACAATAGGTACAGCACATCGGAAAGGAGTATTCGCATGACGAGTTATCCAGAACAATTTAAATTCGTTTTGCCAGCGCTCGAAAGTAAACGCAGTGAATTTCATCATTTCGATTACGATACTTTTACAGAAGAAGATTTATGGGAATTTTGTGTAAAGAAAAAATGGCGAAAAAAAGATATAAACACTATGCACTTGTATGAAATGATTAACGACATTATGGATATGAGGGCATCTGACTTTTTGGCTTATCATCAAGTTGAAGCGTTAAAAAAAGCCCGGTGGCATGATGACAGCACGCTTGAAAATATTCAACATTTACTGCGTCCACCGAATAAAAAATAAATGCATATTTTTTATTCGGTAGACTGGATTCAACTAGATTTTTAAAACACACATCTATCACTCGATTAGCCGAGTTGAATTTGACAGCGCTTTATCGCTGTTTCATAATGATAGTGCTGTGTTTTTCACGACGAGGAGGAAAATTACATATGAAAGCAAGAGGTCGCATTATTGCCTTTTTCTTGTTGGTAGCTTTACTAATAGGAGTTATTGGCAGCACGAGTTTACCGATCGCCAAAGACATTAAATTAGGATTGGATTTACAAGGTGGTTTTGAAGTGCTTTACGAAGTAACAGCGCTTGAAGATGGCCAAGAAATTACGCAAGACGTGCTGACGGATACGACCAATGCGTTAATGAACCGAATTAACGTACTCGGTGTCAGTGAACCGGTGATTCAAATTGAAGGAGAAGATCGCATTCGTGTTCAATTAGCGGGCGTAGAAGATCAGTCTTCTGCTCGAGAATTGCTGTCGACGGAAGCCAACTTAACATTCCGCGATGCTGAAGACAATTTATTGCTTTCAGGGAATGACTTGAAACAAGGTGGAGCTACGGGAACCTTTGATTCGAATGGTAACCCAATCGTTACATTGGAATTAAACGACCCGAGTAAATTTGCTGAAATTACAGAACAAGTTTCACAAATAGCATCACCTAATAATGTCCTGGTTATTTGGCTTGATTTTGAAGAAGGTGTAGATTCATTTGCAGAAGAACGGTTAAAGGCCGATCCGAAATTTGTTTCTGCTCCAAGTGTAAACCAACGAATTTCTTCACCATCTGTTGAAATTTCAGGGTCATTTACAGTAGAAGAAACGCAAAACCTTGCGGGAATTTTAAATGCCGGTGCGTTACCAGTTAGTTTAGAAGAGATTTATTCAACTTCTGTCGGTGCGCAATTTGGTGAGCAAGCTCTAGACCAAACAATGGTGGCAGCTGCAGTTGGTATTGCGTTAGTGCTGTTATTCATGCTTGTATACTATCGTTTGCCAGGTATGGTCGCAGTGGTTACGCTATCTGCCTATGTGTACTTGATTTTGCTCGTATTTGAATGGATTGGTGGCGTGTTGACGTTGCCAGGTATTGCGGCAATTATGTTGGGTGTCGGGATGGCAGTAGATGCCAACATCATCACATATGAACGTATTCGTGAAGAAATGCGTATAGGGAAGTCGATTAAAGAGTCGTTCCAAGTAGGCGCACGTTCTTCGTTTTCTGCCATTGTAGATGCGAACGTTACAACTTTATTAGCTGCAATTGTGCTATTTTATTTTGGTACAAGTTCAGTTAAAGGATTCGCGACGTTACTTATTATTTCTATTTTAGTTAGTTTCTTAACGGCTGTTTGGGGATCACGTTTACTGCTTGGCTTGTGGGTCAACAGTGGTTTACTCGACAACAAACCTGGTTTGTTCGGATTGAAAAAATCAGTGATTTATTCAAAAGAAAAAGAGTTAGAAATTACTGATCTGCCGACGCGTTTCGACCGTTTTGATTTTGCGGCCAATCGCAATAAGTTTTTCTTAGCTTCGATTGTATTGATCGTTTCTGGAATGGCTGTTCTTGGTGTGTTCCGTTTAAATCTAGGAATCGATTTCTCAAGTGGGACGCGAGTGGAAATTGCATCAGAAGCTGCGTTAACAAAAGAAGAAGTGCAAACTTTCTTAGATGGAGCTGGATTTGAAACAGACGATATTGTTATTTCAGGTGATGATTCCAATATTGGTGTTGCTCGTTTCAAAGAAGAGTTTAGCCAAGAACAAATTAACAATTTGAAAGCTGTTACAATGGATGAGTTTGGCGCAGAACCAAACGTGTCAACAGTGTCACCGACAGTAGGTCAAGAATTGGCGAAAAATGCACTGTATGCCTTATCCATCGCAGCTGTTGGCATTATCATTTATGTCGCGTTCCGTTTTGAATGGCGCATGGGTGTCGCTTCAATCGTTGCATTAATTCACGATGCATTCTTTATCGTCGCAGCATTTAGTTTGCTCCGTCTTGAAGTAGACATTACCTTTATCGCTGCGGTCTTAACGATTATCGGTTACTCGATCAATGATACGATAGTGACATTTGACCGTATTCGTGAAAACATGAAACGGATGAAGAAAATTGATACGGTCGAGCAATTAGAGAAAGTGGTCAACGTATCACTTCGCCAAACGCTAGGGCGTTCAGTCAACACGGTGTTAACCGTCTTATTAGTTGTAATTGCGCTATTAATCTTTGGTGCACCTTCAATCACCAACTTCTCGATTGCCTTACTTATTGGCTTGATTGCCGGTACTTATTCTTCAATCTTTATCGCGGCTCAGTTATGGCTAGTTTTGAAAAAAGGTGAGTTGAATAAAAAGGGACCAATCGATATTGAGAAAAAAGAACAAGAAAACAAATGGGGTTCTGACGAGCCTGTCGTTTAAGTTTGAAATAGAAATGGAACAGGGTATAGTTAGAATGACCCTGTTCCATTTTTTAGTTGAGAGGAGAAATGACAATGAAACTACAATGGCTACTTTTAATTGGACTTGTTTTTGCCGTAATTATTGCTGTATTTGCCGTTGTCAACGTTGATGAAGTTCCCGTCAATTATGTATTTGGCGAAGCTGAATGGCCATTGATTTTGGTTATTTTAGCCTCTGCGCTTCTTGGTTTTTTACTGAGCAGCGTGTTGGCGATTATGCGCAACTACCAAATGCAACGCAAAATTAAAGCATTGCAAAAAGAAATGGCAGTAAAAGAAACACTAATCGCGACACAACAAAACGAAATTGGTGCCTACCAAAAAGCGGGCATAGAACCAGAAGCTCAAATTGTAACAAGTGAAAAACCACCAGAAGATTCGGAAGAAAAAACAACTAAAGAGGAAATCTGAAAAAAATGAACCTTTCGATGGAGACATCGAAAGGTTTTTGTCTGTGATTTTTTACTGTATAATGAATCGGTGAGGAAGTGAATTCGATGATAGAATCTAAAAAAAGATGGCGTTTAACAACGCCAGATGAACAACGAGTCCAAGACATTCAGAACGAATTGAATATATCATCTGTGCTAGCTAAAATTTTAGTGACACGTGGTTTAAATACAGCGGAAGCAGCACGCTCATTTATGAACATGGATGTTAGTGGTATGCACGACCCTTATTTAATGAAAGACATGGACATCGCCATTGCACGAATTCGAGAAGCCATTGATAAGCAAGAAAAAGTTGTGGTGTATGGCGATTACGATGCGGATGGTGTGACGAGTACGACGGTTATGATGACTGCGCTACAAGATTTAGGGGCCGATGTGTCTTTTATGATACCGAATCGCTTTAAGCATGGTTACGGACCCAATACGGAATTGTTCAAACAAGCTTTTGATAATGGAACCAAATTAATCGTTACTGTCGATAACGGCATTTCTGGCATCGAGCAAGTGGACTTTGCCAACAGCTTGGGCATGGATGTTATTATTAGTGATCACCATGATATTGGAGAGCAATTACCGAATGCGTTAGCAATTGTTCACCCACGTCATCCCGAAGGACATTATCCTTTTGGCGAACTCGCGGGAGTTGGTGTCGCGTTTAAAATGGCTCACGCGCTATATGAAGAAGTTCCAGATCACTTGATCGAGTTGACCGCGATTGGGACAGTGGCCGATTTGGTGCCGCTTCACGGAGAAAACCGTGTGTTTGTAAAAGAAGGATTGGCGGCATTAATTGATTCACCGAGTCCGGCGATTGGAGCTCTTTGTGAAGTAGCGGGTATCAAACAACAAGACATAACAGAAGAAACAATTGGCTTTATGTTCGGTCCACGCATTAACGCCATTGGACGCCTGCAAGATGCAGATCCAGCTGTTCAAATGTTCTTAACAGAAGACCCTGCAGAAGCGCGTTCGTTAGCTTCTGGACTAGATGTGTTAAACAAAGAACGGCAAGCCATTGTAAAACAAATTTCAGAAGAAGCGATGCAACAAGTTGAACAACGTTATCCAGAAGGCGTTCCGCGAGTACTAGTTGTCGCACAAGAAGGTTGGAATCCAGGGGTAGTTGGAATTGTGGCGTCGAAACTGACAGAGAAATTTTATCGTCCGTCGATTGTTTTGTCGCTTAATCCAGAAAACGGCAAAGCAAAAGGTTCTGCACGAAGCATCGATGGTTTTCATTTGTATAACGAACTCGCTAAAAACCGGGATATTTTGCCTCATTTTGGAGGACACCCTATGGCAGCGGGGATGACACTTGAAGCCAGTGATGTGGATGAGTTGCGCGAACGGTTGATCGAGCAAGCAGAAACGAGTTTAACAGCAGAAGACTTAATGCCTGTTATTGATATTGATATTCCGTTGCGTTTAGACGAAATCGACATTACGGCTATTGAATCGATGCGTTCACTTGCGCCATTTGGGATGGGTTTTGCTAAACCGAAGTTTTACCTTGAAGGTGTACATGTATCATCGATTCGTAAAATTGGTGCGGCTCAAAATCACCTGAAAATGGAATTAACGCAACATGCAGCCTCGCTTGACGCAGTGGGCTTTGGGCTCGGTACTGTAGGAGATGAGTTAACACCAGATGTGAAAATTGATGTGATTGGTGATTTGCAAGTAAACGAGTGGAACGGTCGTAAAAAACCACAGCTAATGGTGGAAGATGTTCGGACAGATCAATGGCAATTATTCGATATTCGTGGCATTCGCCAAGTATCACGATGGTCAAAGCTGATACCGACTCAAAACCAAGTGTTTTTAGCGTTTAAAGAAGAAACACCGGCTTTATTTCAATCGTTTTTACCGCAACCGATTTGCACAGTGGCTCAACTAGATGCTTTGTCTACTAGCAAAGATCATTTAGTGCTGCTGGACTTACCAGAATCAGAAGAGCAACTAGCAGAGGTTTTGGCAAAGTTAAAACCAAAACGAATTTATGCGCATTTTCATGCCAAGGACTCTCAGTATTTCGAGCAAATTCCAACGCGTGAACAATTCAAATGGTTGTTCGCTTTTATTAAAAAGCGGGGATCATTTGACTTTAATAAACATTGTGACGAGTTAGCAAAACACAAAGGTTGGACCCGCGAATCATTATTTTTCATGCTGCAGGTGTTTTTTGAACTTGGTTTTGTTACACTTAACAATGGCATTACCGAGATTGCGCAATCGCCAAGCAAACAGGATTTATCAGAAGCTCCGATTTACAAACGTCGTGAGCAGCAGATTGCCTTAGAGCAAAAGCTTTTGTATGCGTCTTTTAAAGATTTAAAAGAGTGGTTCGATACGAAAGTATCTGCCAAGGAGGAAGAAATATGGATTTAAAACAGTACATTACCATTGTTGAAGATTGGCCAAAACCAGGAATTCGTTTTAAAGACATCACGTCGTTGATGGATAACGGAACTGCCTATAAGTATGCAACAGATCAAATTGTTGAATACGCAAAAACAGTAAATGCTGAAATCATTGTAGGGCCTGAAGCACGCGGATTTATCATCGGCTGCCCAGTCGCTTATGCACTTGAACTTGGCTTTGCTCCTGTACGGAAAGAAGGCAAATTGCCACGTGAAGTGATCAAAGCCGAATACGGCCTTGAATACGGAACAGATATTTTAACGATGCATAAAGATGCTATCAAACCGGGTCAACGCGTATTGATCACGGATGACTTGCTTGCAACGGGTGGCACAATTGGGGCTACGATTAACTTAGTAGAACAGCTAGGCGGCATTGTCGTTGGCTGCGCATTTTTGATTGAATTGACTTACTTAGATGGACGCAAAAATTTAGGCGGCTATGACGTCACGACATTAATGCAATATTAATATGAAATCTCTTTGCCTTTTGGTAAAGAGATTTTTTTCTAACATCACGGGTATAGATACTGTAATAACTATATAAGCGAGGTGCCTGAATGATGAAGTTGGAAAAAAATCACAATCCCCTTTTAAATGCCGCATGGATTGACCAATTGTTGGACAATCGTACACCCCTAGAAGAAATAACCTACGAAACAGAGCGATATTTTAAAGCGATTAAAAAAGATTTTGCTATGAGCAAGTATTCTCGTCAGAAAAAAACATTCGTGCAACACGTTTGGTCCCTGTTTTCAGAAAAATTTACAATAGAAGATGAAGAGGGTTTCAAAAGTGTTGTTTCTGGAAATAATCTTTATCCGTCGTGGAAAGAGCGGCTTGATCGAGAGTACCGAAAACTAGAGTCCACTATTTTAGACCGCGTCGTTGTGACCGATTATGGGGCCATGGGAGATGGACTAACCGACAATACAGCTGCCTTTTACCGTGCATTTGGTAAAGGTGCGATAGAAGTAAAAGTACCGGCAGGCGTTTATTTAGTTAAAGGATTGCGTATTCCATCTTGGACGCGTCTAGTTGGAGCTGGCAAAGGCAAGACGATTATAAAGCTTCATCCAGATGCACCGCGCCGGACACGGTTACTGACTAACCGCAATTACATAAAAGGCAATCGGAATATTTCTGTAGAACAGTTAACGTTAGACTGGAACGTGGAACGTCTTGGCAATATTGAGAAAACCAGCACGGGTAATAATTACTCGAGTTGTTTAACATACTCAAATCTCACATACGGATGGGTAAAAAATGTAGAAGCGCTCAATCCTGGATTGCACTGCTTTGATATTACTTCGCCGTTTTATAATTATGCAGGTGATGGGTTACGCGGAAAGAGCGGTAGCCAATTTGTTTGGCTTGATGGCGTTAACGGTTCAGGATTTGGTGACGACGGGGTAACGACGCATCATAGCGATTATATTTTCGTCTCAAACTCTCATTTTAGTGACCCGAGCGGGCGAGCGCATAAACAAGGGGTATCTAATTCAAATGGCTTTGAAATAGACGATGGATCTAGACATGTCTGGCTCGTCAACAATTCGAGTGCACGCTGTTTTGGTGGTGTCGAAATAAAAGCCCACGCGGAATCATCAGCAGCGACAGGCGTTCATATATCGGGTCATTTATCTGTTCATGATAATCGATCGTTTAATTTCCGCCATATTGGCCATCATAAAAAAGAAGATCCACAATCGTTATCTGCGTTTAATATTCGTGCGCAAAAGCTAGTATCGATCGAACCTACCGAAACAGCGTTGTATAAATCTTCATCCCCGCGCTCTTTAGTCGTATCGGGATATCGAAATGTAGCCATAAACCGCTTTTTGTTTATAGGCGATCCCAATTACGACTACAAGCAAAAACCCGCTGTGGCCATTCAATACCGAGCTGAATGTGTTTCATTGACAAATGGTGTTATTGAAAATTTTGTCACTGCTAATGCTGACGTTTCGATAGCGGGTGGCGAACAAAGTGCCAATAGTGTTCGTATAAAAAATCTGTTGAGCATAGCTTCGGCGAAAGAAACCGTTAAAGTAGGAGCGGAAAGTAGTTTGATTCATTTAGAAGAAGTTCGAAAACGAAGCAATCTTTTCTATAACTGAATGTTAATGCACAATATAAAATACGTTCACTTTTGCTTGTTTGTCGAAATTTGACGAAAATTTCACGAAAGTCTTGTTATGCGGCTTTCAAAGCTTTACATTTAACTACATTCCTTTTTATAATAGATAGATATACTTTTGGAAAAAATGAAAAACAAGGTGGGCAATTATGTCTAAAGATCAAGTAAGAACAGCTGAAGATGTATTCGAAATGGTTGCGTCTTATATGAATGCCGATCATGTACAAACGATCAAGAAGGCATATCAAGTTGCGTATGATGCTCATATGGGACAATTCCGTAAATCGGGAGAGCCTTATATTGTACATCCGGTTCAAGTAGCAGGGATTTTAGCAGATTTACAAATGGATCCCGCGACAGTGGCAGCAGGCTTTTTGCATGATGTAGTTGAAGATACGGAAGTTAGCCGTGAAGATATCGTCCATGATTTCGATGAAGAAGTAGCGATGCTCGTTGATGGTGTGACCAAGTTGAGCAAAATTAAATATTTATCAAAAGAAGAACAACAGGCAGAAAATCATCGTAAAATGTTTGTCGCAATGGCGCAAGATATTCGTGTCATCTTGATCAAACTTGCTGACCGACTGCATAATCTGCGTACATTAAAATACCAGACTGTTGAGAAGCAACGCATCAAAGCAAATGAAACATTAGAGATTTTTGCCCCGATTGCGCACCGCCTCGGTATTAATACCATTAAATGGGAATTGGAAGATACTGCGTTGCGTTATTTAAATCCGCAACAGTATTACCGGATTGTCAATTTGATGAAAAAGAAACGTACCGAACGGGAAGATTATTTAAATAAGGTCATGGGCGAAGTTCGCATACAACTCGACGAAGTCGATATTAAAGCGGATTTATTTGGTCGGCCTAAACATATTTACAGCATTTACCGCAAAATGGCAATTCAAAACAAACAGTTTAATGAAATTTATGATTTGTTGGCTGTTCGTATTACGGTAGAAAGCATTAAAGATTGCTACGCGGTGCTTGGAATTATTCATTCCACGTGGAAGCCAATGCCAGGCCGTTTTAAAGACTATATTGCCATGCCAAAACAAAACTTATACCAATCGCTTCATACAACGGTGATTGGTCCACAAGGCGACCCACTTGAAGTACAAATTCGTACTGAAGAAATGCATCGCATTGCCGAATACGGAGTTGCTGCGCATTGGGCGTATAAAGAAGGTAAAATGGCGGATAAACCGAAAAGTTCGGTAGATTCACGTTTGTCGTGGTTCCGTGAAATTTTGGATTTCCAAAACGAATCCGATAATGCGGAAGAATTCATGGAATCGTTAAAGTATGATTTGTTTTCAGATATGGTTTATGTTTTTTCACCAAAAGGCGACGTGATTGAAATGCCAGCAGGTTCTTGTCCAATTGATTTTGCTTACCGTGTGCACTCGGAAATTGGCAATAAAACCATTGGCGCGAAGATCAATGGCAAAATGGCACCACTTGATACGGAATTGCATACTGGAGACATTGTAGAGATTTTGACTTCTAAACAGTCTTTTGGTCCGAGTCGTGATTGGTTGAAAATCGCGAAATCGACACAAACGAAAAACAAAATCAAGCAATTTTTCAAAAAGCAATTGCGTGAAGACAATGTGCAAAAAGGTCGCGAATTGATTGAAAAAGAAATTAAAGCACAAGAATTCCCGGTAAAAGAAGTATTAACAAACGACAATATTAAACGCGTTTGCGAGAAGTTTAATTTTGCTGGCGAAGACGATATGTATGCAGCAGTTGGCTTTAACGGCATTACTGCGCAACAAGTTGTGAACCGCTTAGCTGAAAAAATGCGCAAAAAACGTGAACAAGAAGAAGCCATCGAAAAAATTACCGTTGAAATGAAATCCAACGTACCGAAAAAGCAAACGGAATCAGGCGTTATTGTTAGAGGAATTGATAACATGATGATTCGCTTGTCAAAATGTTGTAATCCGGTACCAGGAGATAATATCATCGGGTTTATTACAAAAGGTCGCGGCGTATCTGTTCACCGCACCGATTGTCCAAATGTCCACTCAAATGAAAACGATCGACTCATTCCAGTAGAGTGGGAAAACGAAGGCACACCTGATAATAAGTCATATCAAGTGGATATTGAAGTTCAAGCGTATGACCGTACCGGTTTGATCAATGAAGTGATGCATATGGTCAGTGAAGCGAAAACCACGATTACAGCAGTTAGTGGACGAGCAGATAAAGATAAAATTGCAACCATCAATTTGTCGATTATGATTGCCCACATTTCACATTTAAATCGGGTGACGGAAAAAATCAAGTCCATTCCGGACGTCTATTCGGTCCAACGTGTAACAAATTAAGGAGGCAACATGAGAGTAATTTTGCAACGTTCAAAACAAGCATCTGTAACAGTCGACAGCGAGACAACCGGTGCGATTAGCTCAGGTTACGTACTGCTTGTTGGCATCACTCATGAAGATACAAATAAAGACGTCGACTATTTAGCTGGGAAAATTGCACAACTTCGTTTGTTTGAAGACGAAGATGGCAAGATGAATCGGTCTATTCTTGAAAATGGTGGTGAAATCTTATCGATTTCCCAATTCACTTTATATGGCGACGCTAAAAAAGGACGGCGCCCAAGCTTTGTCGCTGCAGCGCGTCCAGAAGTAGCTGAACCGCTGTGGCAAGCGTTTAACACAGCGCTTGAAAGTCATGGACTAGTTGTCGAAACGGGTGTTTTTGGCGCTATGATGGACGTTCAGTTAGTAAATGACGGTCCAGTGACGATTATGTTGGAATCTAAATAGTAGAGTTGGAGAGAAGTGCTAGGTGAGTTTGCCTAGTGCTTCTTTTTTGTTTGTGTTGCTGGAGGAGTTATGCGCGGTGCGTAAGAGGATACGCGCGTTGGGGGAGAAATACGCGCGTTTGACGGGAAATACGCGCGGTAGAAAAGGATGCGCGCGTTCTGCGGAAAATATGCACGCGCCACGAGAAATACGCACGCTCCGGGAGAAATACGCACGCTCCGGGAGAAATACGCACGCTCCGGGAGAAATACGCACGCTCCGGGAGAAATACGCACGCTCCGGGAGAAATACGCGCGGACGGCAGAAAATACGCACGATACCCCAAAATACACAAAAAAAGCACGGAGGAATTTCCCTCCGTGCCACAATTCACTCTTCTAATTTAGCATCAAAATAATTGATAATGCCCGTATAAAGCCCGAGTGCTGCTTGTTCACGGAACTGTTTGCTTGTTAAGACGCGTTCTTCATTAAAATTGCTCAAGAAGCCAAGTTCGACTAAAACAGCGGGTTGCTTATTCTCGCGAAGTACCAAGTAGTTGCCGTGTTGAACGCCACGATCATGCAAAGTTAGCTTTTTACCAAGCTCAGCATTGAGGTATTCAGCCAACTCTTTTTGGTAGTCGTGTTGGTAATACGACGTAAATCCGGAAACGCTGCTGTCATCGGTAGCATCGTAATGAATGCTAATAAAAGCATCCGCTCCAGCTTGATGACTACCAGAAACGCGTGTGCGAAGATCGACATAGGTGTCCGATTGACGAGTCATGACAACTTCTGCACCAGCTGCATTTAAATGGTGAGACAAAATTTCAGCCGTTTTTAACGTCAATTCTTTTTCTTGTGTTTTGCGAACGCCAACTGTGCCGCCGTCGTTACCGCCATGTCCAGGGTCTAGGACGATAGTTAAGCCGTTCAATGTACCTTTTTTACGGACAATTGTTTCACTTTGTTCTTTTGCAAATGCTTCTTCAGTCGAGACAACCCATTCTGCGACAAATGCAGTTTGGCCATCTGACAATGATACTTGATACCAATCATCTTGTTTTGCAAGAACGGCTAATTTATCTCCAGCATTTGCACGACTAGCTACTTCAGAAGAAGTAGTTGCTGCAGTCCGTAAATTTGTACCATCTGTCAAAATGACGACGGATTCATTTAAGTCGCTTTTGACTGTCTCAACCGTTTGGTCTGACAATTGGCCATGAAACGCATAAACCCAGCCAATTTTGTCTTTAGCCAATTCGATTTCAACCCAATTGCCTGCCATAGATAAGACGGGGAAGACTTGACCTTTCTGAACCGTCTCTTGAATTTTTGAGCTCAAGTCAGGTTTTGAGCGAACGTTTAATGCATTTACTGCAACTTCAAAAGAGGAAACTTTAGAAATGGCGGTTTTTTTCTCTTGTTGTGGTTCTTCTTTTGACTCTGTTTCGACTAGTGTTGCTTCTTCAGATGCTTCAGCAAAACTTATGTATTGTTTTGAAACAAATCCACGTGAATTGCGGAAATTGATTTCAATCCATTCACCTGCTGAACTTATTACTTCCGCTCGGTCACCAGCGTTCATTTTTGTTAAAACTGCTGCCGATAAATCGGGTTGTGAGCGGACGTTCAAGCCATTTACTGAAGAAACGGCAGTTTGACCAGATGCTTTTTCCGCATCTCCACTTTCAGTCGTAAGCCACGAAGCAATCCAGCCTTCTTGTCCATCAACGCGGACTTCTAGCCAATCGTCTTGTTTAGATAAGACAGTTGCCGATTGTCCTTTTTCTAAGTCACCAGTCACGCTATAAGACAGTCCAGGACCAGATCGAACATTGACTGTTGTGCCGGTAATTTCCACGGTGCCGGTGTCGGCGAAAACGTGATTTTTATCTAACAACGGAAAGCTGGCAGCTATGAATAAAATAAATGAAATAAATGCGATAATCCTTTTGTGCTTCATGCCATACCCCCTATAGAAACTTCTCTTCCATAGTATCAAAAAACAAAGCGCTTGTGTCAAAAAGGTTGACAAGCTCTCGGGGAGTTATTAAGATTGATTTATTATACTTATATATTTGCTGACGACGAAGAAAGTAATTGCATGAATAGGCTGAAAAGAGAGGGAAAGTCTCGGGCTGTAAACTTTCCTACAGACACCTGCGATGAATAACACTTTTGAGGCTTTTTTCTGAAAGGTGCTTGCCACTTATTAGGAGAAAACGGAACCGGCCGTTACCCGGAATGAGAGGATGCATCTTTTTGCATCAACTAGGGTGGAACCGCGGAAGCTAATACAAGCTCTCGTCCCTTGCGTAAAGCAAGGGGCGGGAGCTTTTTTGTATGGAAAAATAAAGGAGTGAACCAAAAGATGAACATTCAAGCACCACGCGGCACGTATGATGTGTTGCCCGACCAATCGGCTAAATGGCAAGAAGTAGAACAAAAAATTAATGACTTGTGCAGATTGTATCAATACAAAGAAATCCGCACACCTATTTTCGAACACACGGAACTTTTCCAACGCGGTGTAGGTGACACGACGGACATCGTTCAAAAAGAAATGTATACGTTCCAAGACCGTGGCGATCGTTCATTAACGTTGCGTCCAGAAGGCACAGCATCAGTTGTTCGTTCTTACGTAGAAAATAAATTATTTGGTATGCCGGATCAGCCGGTTAAATTATTTTATACAGGTCCTATGTTCCGCTATGAGCGCCCACAAGCAGGACGCATGCGGCAGTTTGTGCAATTTGGTGTAGAAGCAATCGGTTCTAAAGATCCGGCAATTGACGCAGAAGTCATTTCGTTGGCGATGGAAGTTTATCGTTCTGTGGGACTTAAGCAATTGCGATTGGTGATTAATTCTCTAGGTGACACAGAAAGCCGCATTGCGCACAAAGAAGCATTGATCAAGCATTTCGAACCAAGCATCAATGAATTTTGTAACGATTGCCAAACACGCCTCGAGAAAAATCCATTACGCATTTTGGATTGCAAAGTAGACCGCAATCATCCGTTAATGGCAACTGCGCCGTCACTTACAGATTATTTAAATGAAGAATCACGTGCTTATTTCGATGAAGTGCAATCATACCTTTCAAGCATGGATATTGAATTTGTTGTGGATCCAAATTTAGTACGCGGACTTGATTATTACAATCACACAGCATTTGAAATTATGAGCGATGCTGAAGGTTTTGGCGCAATTACAACTTTAGCTGGTGGGGGACGTTATAACGGACTTGTTGAAGATTTAGGTGGTCCTGATGCACCAGGGATTGGCTTTGCGATGAGCATTGAACGTTTGTTATTGGCACTGGAAATGGAAAAAGTCGTTATTGGTCAATCAAACAACTTAGAAGTATATGTTGTTGCGATGGATGAGTCGACAAAGAAAAAAGCCTTTGCAGTAGTGCGTGATTTACGCGTAAATGGCATTTCAGCAGATATGGATTTTACTGCACGTAAAGTAAAAGCACAGATGAAATCAGCCGACCGTAAAGGAGCTGCATTTGTCATCGTTATCGGTGACACAGAACTAGAAAGTGGCAAAGTGAAATTAAAAGAAATGGCGACGGGTGAGCAGCAGGAAATGTCATTCGACGAAATCGCAGCAACTTTATTGAAAAAGAAATCACTGGAGGAATAAATATGTCAAGAACGCATTATTGTGGAGAAGTCAACGAAACGGTTATTGGACAACGTGTAACATTAAAAGGGTGGGTACAAAAACGCCGTGACCTTGGTGGATTGATTTTTGTGGATGTTCGCGATCGCTCTGGAATTGTTCAAGTTGTTTTCAATCCGGAAATTTCAAAAGAAGCCGCAGCTATTGGCGAATCGTTACGCAATGAATTTGTTGTGCACATCGACGGCTTAGTAGTAGAAAGATCGGCAGGTCAAATCAATGCAACAATGAAAACGGGTAAGATTGAAGTGCAAGTTGATCACGCAACTGTTATCAATGCTGCGAAAAATCCGCCGTTCGCAATTGAAAACAACACAGATGTCAGCGAAGATTTACGTTTAAAATACCGTTATTTAGACTTGCGTCGCCCGGCAATGTACGAAACGTTCAAAATGCGTTCTGACGTCACGAAATCGATTCGTCGTTTCTTAGATGAAGAAGGATTTATCGAAGTGGAAACGCCGATTTTAACGAAATCTACTCCAGAAGGCGCACGCGATTATTTAGTGCCAAGCCGAGTTCATGACGGCGAATTTTATGCATTGCCACAATCTCCTCAATTGTTTAAGCAAATGTTGATGGTTTCTGGTTTTGATAAATATTACCAAATTGCTCGTTGTTTCCGCGATGAAGATCTTCGTGCTGACCGTCAGCCAGAATTTACACAAATCGATATGGAAATGAGTTTTCAATCGATGGAAGACATTATTGACATGAACGAACGCCTAATGGTTCAAATGATGAAAGATGTAAAAAATGTCGACATTGAACCAACTTTCCAACGAATGAGCTATACAGAAGCGATGGATCGTTTTGGCTCAGATAAACCGGATGTGCGTTTTGGTTTAGAACTTGTAAATGTTTCAGATTTAGTCAAAGATTCGGCATTTAAAGTGTTTACGGGCGCGATTGAAAACGGCGGTCAAGTAAAATTGATCAATGTGAAAGGGCAAGCGGCTAACTATTCTCGCAAAGACATTGATGCACTAGGCGAATTTGCTGCAGTCTACGGAGCAAAAGGACTTGCTTGGTTAAAAGTAGAAGAAGAAGGCGTGAAAGGTCCTATTGCTAAATTCTTTGAAGGCGAAGCAGCAACTGCGCTAACAGAACGTGCACAAGCAGAAGCAGGAGATTTATTATTGTTTGTTGCAGACAAAAAGTCAGTAGTTGCAGATGCACTAGGAGCACTTCGTTTGAAGTTTGGTAAGGAATTAGGATTGATTGACAGTTCGGTTTACAAATTCTTGTGGATCACAGACTGGCCATTACTTGAGTATGATGAAAAAGATGGTCGCTATTATGCTGCTCACCATCCGTTCACAATGCCGTTTGAAGAAGACTTAGACAAATTGGCAACAGATCCACAAAGTGTTCGTGCACAAGCTTACGACCTTGTGTTGAACGGTTATGAGCTAGGTGGAGGGTCGGCGCGGATTTATCGTCGTGAAATTCAAGAACAAATGTTTGAAGTATTAGGCTTTAGTAAAGAAGAAGCAAACGAACAATTTGGTTTCTTGATGGAAGCTTTCGAATATGGCACGCCTCCACACGGTGGGATTGCATTCGGTTTAGACCGCCTTGTGATGTTGTTAGCAGGCCGTACGAATTTGCGTGATACCATCGCTTTCCCGAAAACGGCAAGTGCTAGTGACTTGTTAACAGACGCACCAAGCGCAGTATCGGGCGCGCAATTGGACGAATTGAGTTTATCGCTGAACATTCAGAATAATAAATAATTTTAAAGTAAAAGACTTGTCTTAATAAAAAAGCTGTGTTAATATACGGGTATAGAGAATCCTGATGTGTTCGTTTTAAGCAATTCGATTTTGACCCAACATTATGTCGTCGGGAGATCACATTTCACCATGGCTAACATGCCTTAACGGGAAGTTATAAGTGGTGAAGAGGTCACCCACCTGCTTTCAGCGGGTTCAAACGATGCGCACCAACAAAGACGGCACGATTGGGATTCTTACTAAAAAAATCATTTTTATCCCTTAGACAATTTATTGTCTAAGGGATTTTTTATGTGTATAATCCCTATTATGCGTATCAACTTTGAAAGGCAGTGGCTCTTATGTTACATCAGTTCTCAAGAAACGAATTAGCAGTAGGTAAAGAAGGAATCGAGTTATTAAAAAATTCAACGGTCGCCATTTTAGGAATTGGGGGCGTGGGTTCGTTTGCAGCTGAAGCATGTGCACGAAGTGGCGTCGGTACGATCATTCTTGTGGACAAGGATAATGTCGATATTACCAACATCAACCGTCAGCTTGTCGCCAATTTATCTACCGTTGGAAAATCCAAAGCAGGTGTGATGAAAGATCGCATCGCTGACATTAACACCGAATGTAACGTCATTTCTTTGCATATGTTCTACACTGAAGAAACATATGAAGAATTTTTCAGTTACAATCCCGATTATGTAATTGATGCATCAGATACGATGATTTATAAAGTTCATTTGATGGAAGAATGTTATAAACGTGGCATCAAAATTATTGCGAGTATGGGAGCGGCAAATAAAACCGATCCAACACGCTTTAAAATCGCGGATATTTCAAAAACACATACGGATCCATTGGCGAAAATTATCCGTAAGAAATTACGTCAGTCTGGAATTCGTAAAGGCATTCCAGTAATCTTTTCAGACGAAAGCCCAATCATCGTTCGTGAAGATGTGGTGGAGAACGTTGGTAAGCCGGATGCAAGCATTCGTAAAGCGCAGATGCCGCCGTCCTCAAACGCATTCACGCCTTCTGCAGTTGGCTTAATCGCTGCGAGCTGGGTAGTTAACGATATTACCAAATCAATTCCCATTACACGCGTTCGCATGAATTAATTAGCAGCCGGCTCTTTTCATGAGCCGGCTTTTCTTTGCACTTTAATGAAACTGAAAAAGCCATTTCCAATTTAGGAAACAGCTTTTGTTTAAGTGCATTTATTTTTTGTTTTTTCGGAAGCTTTTTAGCTTTTCATAAATCCCGGCGAATTTCTTTTCTTCACCAGCAATGACTGGTTTGTAGAATTCTGCTTTTTTTACTTCTTTTGGTAAGTAGTCTTGATCTGCCCAGCCACCAAACGAACCTACCGGTGTGTCGTGCGGATAGCGATAGCCACCATGACCGAGTTCTGCGCTTCCGGCATAATGGGTATCACGTAAATGCATCGGGATGTCACCGACTTCACCTTTGTTAATGGCACTAGTCGCGGCATCAATGGCTTTATAAGCCGAATTGGATTTTTCGGAAAGACACATTTCAGCAACTGCTTGTGCGAGTGGAATACGGGCTTCTGGTAAACCAAGGCGGTCCGCTGCTTGGCACGCTGCAAGCACGTGACCTCCAACGGCTGGGTTGGCAAGTCCAATGTCTTCGTATGCCATAACGAGTAAACGTCTAGTCACTGCTGTTAAATCACCATTTTCAAGCAAGTGCGCCAAGTAATACATCGCGGCATTCACATCACTACCACGTACTGATTTTTGCAAAGCAGAGAGCAAATTGAAAAAGTGAGAGCCTTTTTTATCGCCAAACACACCAACACGTTTGATCATTTGTTCGACCATTTGATCTTCCACTATAAATTTCCCATTAATTTCATCAGATGCGATAACAATTGATTCCAGCATCGTCAATGCTTTTCGCGCATCACCATTTGTGCCTTCTGCAATGCGTTCAACTTGTTTTTCGGAAATCTCAATTTGTTCGTTGCCAAGTCCTCGTTTTGGTTCGGTTAAGGCAGCGTTTAAAAGCTGAACGATGTCTTCGTGGGTTAAACGTTTTAACTGTTTGATTTCCCCGCAACGTGAACGAATCGCAGGATTGACATCATGAAATGGATTTTCAGTCGTCGCACCAATCAATACAATCGCGCCACTTTCGACGTGCGGCAGTAAGGCATCTTGTTGTAATTTATTAAAGCGGTGGATCTCATCGAGAAACAGCAGCACTTTACCGGTCATCCGAGCTTCGGTAACGACTTCTTCGACATCTTTCTTGCCAGAAGTTGTGGCATTCAATGCGATAAATGGTAAGTTTGACGTTCCGGCAATAGCATGAGCGATAGAAGTTTTACCAATTCCAGGTTCACCATATAACAGCATGGACGGGACATGTCCGTTGCTGATCATTTTATACAAAGCCGTATGCGGTCCAATTACGTCTTTTTGTCCGACAACTTCATCAATTGTTCGCGGACGCATACGAAAAGCTAAAGGCTCGTTATGCATGAGAAAACTCCTTTCGTACATTCGTTCTATCAGTATAGCGTTTAGGATTTCAAAAGTCATTGCAAGTCCATTCGTGTCGAATTATGCTATACTGTTTTGAAGAATAAACGTAGTTAAACGGGAGATTTTTCGATGTATTATTAGCATTATTCTGTTAATAAAACTAGACGCATGTAGTAAATTGTTCAAGAAGAGTAAATTGGATTTCTTCTCAAGAATAATTGATTTGTTTCAAACAAGTATGGAGTAAACTAGTGGAGACTCCCGCAGGAAAGCGCAGCTAGTTTACGGAATACCAATCTTATGAATATTATCAAACTTAGAGGTGTAGGTGTACTCATGAAAATATCAACAAAAGGCCGTTATGGGCTTACGATTATGATCGATCTTGGAAAACATTACGGCGAAGGTCCATTGCCGCTTCGTAAAATTGCAGCGCAAAATGAGCTTTCTGAAGCTTATTTAGAGCAACTAGTCGGTCCGTTGCGAAACTCAGGGTTGGTTAAAAGTGTCCGCGGGGCATATGGTGGCTATATGTTAACGCGTCACCCAAAAGAAATTTCAGCTGGAGATGTGATTCGTGTTCTTGAAGGACCTATTCAACCAGTGGAAGGCATCGAGGACGAAAAGCAACCACAGCGTGAGCTATGGGTGCGTATTCGGGATGCAGTGAAAAATGTGTTGGACACGACCACCATCGAAGACTTAGCTAATGCTGAAAACGATGAAACTGAAAACTATATGTATTATATATAAGGAGTTTACAAATTATGAATCGAATATATTTAGACCATGCGGCAACTTCGCCAATGCATCCGGAAGTGATTGCTACTTTTTCTGAAGCGCTTGGCTCAGTTTATGGCAATCCTTCTAGCATTCATACAACCGGTAGAGCAGCACGCAAAGTGTTGGACGATGCACGTAAATTATTGGCTAACAGCATTCATGCAGATGACAACGAAATCATCTTTACGAATGGTGGAACAGAAGCGGATAACTTAGCGATTTTTGGAACGGCTGCAAAAAAAGAGGGCAACCATATCATCACAACAGTTATTGAACACCATGCGGTCTTGCATGCTTGCGAAAAACTAGAGCGTGAAGGATATGACGTAACCTATTTACCTGTGGGCGAAAATGGTAGTGTGCGAGCAGAAGACGTGAAAAATGCGCTTCGTGACGATACAATTCTAGTATCGATTATGATGGGCAATAACGAAGTTGGAACCATTCAACCCATTGCCGAAATTGGTGAAGTGTTAAAAGATACAGATGTGACGTTCCATACGGACGCGGTTCAAGCATTTGGGATATTGCCAATCGATGTCAACAAGTTAAACGTCGATTTATTATCGGTTTCTGCCCATAAACTAAATGGCCCTAAAGGCGTTGGCGTTTTATATCAACGAAAAGGAACGGCACTTTCTCCACTTTTATACGGTGGAGAGCAAGAACGTAAGCGTCGCGCGGGAACAGAAAACGTGCCGGCGATTTCGGCATTTGCAAAAGCAGCCGAAATTGCACTAGCGACGATGGAAGAGAAAAACGCCACTTACGAGCAGTTTAAAACAATTTTCAAAGACGTTTTAGACAAACAAAACGTTGATTATAAAGAAAACGGCAGTAATTCCATGCCGCATATTTTAAATCTCAGCATTTCAGGCATTGAAATCGAGTCGTTTTTGATCAACTTGGATTTAGCGGGAATATCAGCTTCTAGCGGATCGGCGTGCACAGCGGGGTCAATCGATCCTTCTCATGTACTCGTTGCCATGTATGGTGAAAAAGCTACTGAAATCCGCAATTCCATTCGATTTAGTTTCGGTTTAGGATTAACGTCTGAAACGATTGAACAAGCTGCCGAAAAGACAGCGCAAATCAGCCAGCGTTTGGCATTAAAATGAAAAGGTGAATAAAATGACAAAAGCACCACAAGATACACGAGTTGTTGTCGGCATGTCCGGAGGGGTCGACTCTTCGGTTGCTGCATATTTATTGAAAGAACAAGGTTACGACGTTATTGGAATCTTCATGAAAAACTGGGATGATACCGATGAAAATGGCGTATGTACCGCTACAGAAGATTACGAAGATGTTATTCGCGTATGCAACCAAATTGGCATTCCGTATTATGCAGTGAACTTTGAAAAACAATACTGGGACAAAGTCTTTACGTATTTCTTAGAAGAATACAAAGCTGGCCGCACACCAAACCCAGACGTTATGTGCAATAAAGAAATTAAATTTAAAGCATTTCTTGAACACGCATTAAGTTTAGGTGCTGATTATTTAGCAACGGGGCATTATGCACAAGTAGAGCATGCTGAAAACGGCGAAACAAAAATGTTGCGTGGCAAAGATAACAATAAAGACCAAACCTATTTCCTCAACCAATTAGATCAGCAGCAATTGTCGAAAGTAATGTTCCCGATTGGTCACATGGAAAAGAAAAAGGTTCGTGAAATCGCACTAGAAGCAGGACTTGCGACAGCTACGAAAAAAGATTCTACTGGTATTTGTTTTATTGGGGAACGTAACTTCAAAGAATTTTTAGGTCAATATTTGCCAGCACAACCAGGGCAGATGGAAACGTTAGAAGGCGTGAAAATGGGTACGCATGACGGTTTAATGTATTACACGATCGGTCAACGCCAAGGCCTTGGCATTGGCGGAGCAGGAGACCCTTGGTTTGTTATTGGTAAAGATTTAGAGCGCAACGTTTTATATGTTGGGCAAAACATTCATCACGATGCCCTTTTCTCAGATAGCTTATCTGCGGTAAACTTAAGTTTCACATCGAATACTCCACCAAGCGGCATTTTAGAGTGTACTGCGAAATTCCGTTACCGTCAGCAAGATGTAGGCGTTTCTGTAGAATTTAGAGGCGGAGAAGCAATCGTTACGTTTGCAGAACCGGTACGCGCAATTACACCGGGTCAAGCAGTAGTCTTTTATGACGGTGAAGAATGTTTAGGTGGCGGAACCATCGATCACGTTTTTAAAAACGGTGCACGATTGGAATATGTAGGTTAATGGGAGAGACAGCAATGAATTATAACGAAATTGGAATTCAAGCCTTGCAAGAAGGCCGTACAGAAGAAGCCATTCAAGCTTTTACACAAGCAATTGAAGAAGAGCCGGAAAATCCACTAGGCTATATTAATTTTGGCCATGTGTTAACGTCGATGGACGAAATCGATCGCGCTGAGCGCTTTTTCCAAAAAGCCATTACCTTAGATGATACGTCAGCGACGGCTTTTTACGGTTTAGCTAATTTATATTTTAATTCAGAGCGTTATTCAGAAGCGTTGAAACTTTACGAAAAAGCATTGCAATATGAGATTGAAGGCGCAGATGCGCATTTCATGATCGGCAAATGTTTTGAGAAAATGGATCAGCCTAAATTAGCGTTACCGTATCTACAGCGCGCAGTTGAATTGGATGAAACAGATGTTCAAGCTCGTTTGAGTTACGGCATTAGCTTAGCTTCTATGGAATTGTTTCAGCTAGCAGAACCACAATTTTTAGAAGTGATCAGAAGAGATCCGAATCATTCGGATGCCCATTACAATTTAGGTGTTCTTTATGCGGTTTCAACAGATCGTAAAGAAGACGCTATGTATCACTTGAAACAAGCGTATACGTTAGATGAGCGCAACGAAATGGCGCGTTATGCTTACGATATGATTGCAACAACTTTGGAATAGCTATAGGAATAGGAGACGACAGACATGACCGGACAAATCGATTTATTTCAAGAAGAAAAACAATTTGTATTAGGGCGTCCTGTCGTCTCAATTTTTCATAATCCTCAAAATTTATTCTCCATCGCGAAAGTGAAAATCCAAGAAACCAATACCCCTTACACCGAGAAAGAAATCATTGTTTCTGGTTATTTCCCCATGTTGACTCTTGAAGAGCAATATCGTTTTACCGGCGTGGTAAAAAATCACCCGCGTTACGGTGTTCAATTTCAAGTAGAAACATTTACTAAAGAAGTGCCTGAAACCGAACAAGGCATTATTCATTATTTATCGAGTGACATGTTTAATGGCATCGGCCAGAAAACTGCTGAAACCATTGTTAAAAAGTTGGGTAAAGATGCTATCAAAAAGATTTTAGAAGACCCAGATTCCTTAGACAAAGTTCCGCGGTTATCCGATGAAAAAAAAGATACGATTCGTGCCACGCTTCAAATGAATTTAGGCCTTGAACGCGTCATGATTCAATTAAACGACTGGGGCTTTGGTCCACAAATCGGCATGCGTATTTATCAAGCGTACCGTGAAGAAACAATTGATATTTTGACAAAAAACCCATTTCAATTGATTGAAGAAATTGAAGGAATAGGGTTTCAGCGTGCTGACGAACTCGGGATGAAACTAGGCATTACAGGAAGTCACCCGGACCGCATCAAGGCATCTATTTTACATATCCTTAACCAAGCTTCGTTATCGGATGGACATGTCTATGTTGATGCCAAAACGTTGATCCCAATGGTCAAAGAAATGCTTGAAGCACGTCAACAAGCAGAAATTCCGGTTGAAGCCATTTCGAAAGCCGCAATCGAACTAAATGAAGAAGGCAAAGTGGCTGGAGAAGAAACCCGGCTTTATTTGCCATCGCTCTATTATTCAGAAGTGGGCATCGCGACAAAATTAGAAACCTTATTATTAGAACAAGAATCACGTGCGAAATTCCCGAGTTCTGAAGTTCGAAAAGCGCTCGGTGAAGCAGAAGAGCGACTAGGGGTTAATTATGCTGAGACGCAAATTGACGCGATCGAAAGTAGCATCAATTCATCGGTCATGATTCTTACAGGGGGACCGGGTACGGGCAAAACGACCGTCGTTCGCGGACTTGTAGAAATTTATGCCGAACTGCACGGATTGTCACTAGATCCAAAAGAATACGCCAAAAAACAAGAACCATTTCCAATTATTCTCGCAGCTCCAACAGGACGTGCGGCAAAGCGTTTGAGTGAATCAACTGAACTGCCAGCCATGACGATTCATCGTTTACTCGGTTTTAATGGCCAAGAAAAAGACGAAGAAACCGAAAAAGAAATCGAAGGCAAATTGATCATTATCGATGAAATGTCAATGGTCGATACATGGCTGGCACATCAATTGCTAAAAGCTGTGCCAGAAGATGCGCAATTGATTTTTGTTGGCGACCAAGATCAACTGCCACCAGTAGGACCAGGACAAGTATTGCGTGATTTACTCGAATCAAAACGGATACCCACAGTCGAATTGACCGATATCTACCGACAATCTTCAGGTTCATCCATCATAGAACTCGCGCACCAAATGAAAAACGGCCAATTGCCAGAAGACATCACAGCGAAAACGTCAGACCGTTCTTTTATCAAAGCTGGCGCTGACCAAATTCCTATGGTTGTTGAAAAAGTTGTGAAAAGTGCATTATCCAAAGGGCATTCAATCAGAGACATTCAAGTGCTCGCCCCGATGTACAAAGGACCTGCAGGAATTGACGCCTTAAACCGACTGATTCAAGAAATGGTCAACCCAAATCCAGACGGCAAACGAAAAGAGTTAGTATTTGGGGACATTACTTATCGTATTGGCGATAAAATATTACAGCTTGTCAACCAACCCGAAAGCAATGTTTTTAACGGCGATATGGGCGAAGTTGTCGCCATCATGAAAGCAAAAGAAACAGTCGAAAAACAAGACATGTTGGTCGCTTCTTTTGACGGCATCGAAGTCACATATGAACGCAGCGATTTAAACCAATTAACATTAGCGTATTGTTGTTCGATCCATAAATCGCAAGGCTCGGAATTTCCAACCGTAATTATGCCAATTGTTCGAGGTTATATGAAAATGCTGCGCCGCAATTTACTTTATACTGGTATCACGCGAAGCAAAGACTTTCTCGTGCTGTGCGGGGACCCAGGGGCATTCCGCTACGGTGTCGAGCGGACAGACGACACGCAGCGCATGACCACCTTGCAAAGCCGTCTAGCAATCACTACTGAAGAACCCAAAACCGAACAGCAAACAAAACAACAAGAAGAAACAAAACAAAGCGGACCGGTGAGCCTAACAACCGAAAACGCCCACTCGATCCACCCAATGATCGGCATGGAAGGCATTACTCCGCAAAAATTCATGGAAGCTTAATCATTCATTTTTGAAAGAAGATATTTCGCAAAATAGCTACGCTTTCCGCGGGCTTGCGCTGACCTAACTCAGGCTTTGCGCCCGAGTGGATTTCAGCACTTTGCTTTCCCACAGGAGTCTACGCTATTTTGCTACATATCTTAATGTCTAGTATTAGAAGAAGAACGTAAGGCGGCGACTCCTGGGGAGAAAGCACGAGCTGAAGACCCTGGACTGAGCGCAGCGAAGGAAGCGGCTGAAGCCGTGTCCCCGGAAAGCGTCCGCCTGGAGCGATTTCTTTACGTCACTATTGACATCCCACAAAGCTTTTTCTATAATTCAAATTAGACTGATAGACAAACACATTGATGGAGACAGTATAAAATCGCAACGGACAGAAACAGGACCCTAGGCTGAAAGGTCCCGACGACATTCGATTTTAGAAAGCTACTCCGGAGTGCAGCTAATCCCTGCCGTTGAACCGCGTTAAGGTGTTCGAGAGACACATTGCCACCAGCTTTGTGTAACTAGGGTGGTACCGCGAAATAAAGCCTTCGTCCCTTTTTTGGGATGGGGGCTTTTTATATTGTAGAGGAGGAAAAAAAGATGAAAAACTTGAAAGCTGAAGACATTAGACAAATGTACATTGATTTCTTTAAAGAAAAAGGGCACGATCAGGAGCCAAGTGCACCACTAGTGCCTTTTGAAGATCCTTCTCTTTTGTGGATCAACAGTGGTGTTGCTACTTTAAAAAAATATTTTGATGGCCGAGTGATTCCAAACAACCCGCGTATCGTCAACGCACAAAAATCAATTCGCACGAACGATATTGAAAACGTCGGAAAAACAGCACGTCACCATACATTTTTTGAGATGTTAGGAAACTTTTCAATTGGTGAATACTTTAAAACAGAAGCTATCCACTGGGCTTGGGAATTCTTAACGGATGAAAAATGGATTGGTTTTGATGCGGATAAATTATCAGTAACCATTCACCCAGAAGATGAAGAAGCGTATGCAATTTGGTTAAATGAAGTAGGCGTTCCAGCTGAACGAATCATTCGTTTAGAAGGGAATTTCTGGGATATTGGAGAAGGCCCAAGTGGTCCAAACTCTGAAATCTTCTACGATCGCGGCGAAAGCTATGGCAATGACATGAGGGACCCTGAACTATACCCAGGTGGCGAAAACGAACGTTATTTAGAAATCTGGAATTTGGTGTTTTCGCAATTTAATCACAACCCGGATCATACGTATACATTGCTTCCGAAACAAAACATTGATACAGGAATGGGATTAGAGCGTATGGCTTGTGTGGCGCAAGACGTGCCAACAAACTACGATACTGATTTATTTATTCCAATTATCAAAAAAACAGAAGAAATTTCTGGCAAGAAATACGGAGAAAATACGGAAATGGACATGGCATTCAAAGTAATTGCTGACCATATTCGTACTGTGGCGTTTGCGATTGGGGACGGCGCACTTCCATCAAACGAAGGTCGTGGCTATGTATTGCGCCGTTTGTTGCGTCGTGCAGTTCGTTTTGCGAAAAAACTAGGTGTGGAACAACCATTTATGTATGACTTAGTACCAGTTGTTGGTGACGTAATGAAGAGCTTTTACCCAGAAGTTAACGCGAAACAAGACTTTATTATTCGCGTGATGAAGCTCGAAGAACAACGTTTCCATGAAACGCTTCATGACGGCTTAACTATTTTGTCGTCTGTCATCGAAAAACAAAAAGCTGCTGGGCAAAATGAAATTCCAGGTGAAGATGCTTTCCGTTTATACGATACGTATGGCTTCCCAGTTGAGTTAACGGAAGAATACGCAGAAGAAGAAGGCATGGCGGTAGATCACAAAGGGTTTGAAACAGCGATGCAAGAACAGCGCGATCGTGCACGAAATGCGCGTCAAAACGTCAATTCGATGCAGTCTCAATCCGAAGTGTTAGGAAATATAAAAGAAGCTAGTGAATTTATTGGCTATAGCCAAACGGTTTCAGACGCTAACGTTTTGTTCATCATTAAAGACGGAGAACTTGTCGATAGCGCACAAGAAGGCGAAGAAGTAGAAGTTATTTTAGATCAAACGCCATTTTATGCTGAAAGTGGCGGTCAAATTGCCGATCGCGGAACTTTGAGTAATGATTTTGTTCAAGCTTCTGTATTAAATGTTAAAAAAGCACCTAATGGTCAAAACTTGCATTCTGTCCGTGTTGATACGGGAGAATTGACGAAAACGTCCGTACAAGCGCAAGTAGATGCTTCAGAACGTCGTCATACGGTGAAAAACCACACAGCGACGCATTTATTGCACCAAGCGTTAAAAGACGTCTTAGGAACCCATGTAAACCAGGCGGGATCATATGTGGGACCAGACCGTCTTCGTTTTGACTTTTCTCATTTTGGTCAAGTGACAAAAGAAGAACTTGAAACGATTGAACAAATCGTTAATGAAAAAGTATGGGACGGCATTGCAGTTCAAACAGGTTACCACAACTTGCAAGAAGCGAAAGAAATGGGCGCGATGGCATTGTTCGGCGAGAAATATGGAGATGTCGTACGTGTGGTAGAAATTGGTGGCTATTCGCTAGAGTTGTGTGGTGGCGTCCATGTATTAAACACTTCAGAGATTGGATTGTTTAAAATTGTTTCTGAGGGCGGTATTGGTGCAGGTATTCGCAGAATTGAAGCAGTAACTGGTAAAGGTGCATATGAAAACTTAAAAGATAGTGAGAACATTTTAGAAAGTGCAGCTGGACTATTAAAATCTTCTCCAAGAGATATGGTTCAAAAAGTACAAACAGTTCAAACAGAAATGAAATCATTGCAACGTGAAAACGAGTCTTTGCTTGCGAAAATTTCCAATGCTCAATCTGCAGGCATTCTAGATGCAGCGCAAAAAGTAGGCGATATTACCGTGCTGTCGGTTAAAGTAGAAGCAAAAGACAATAACCAATTGCGCCAGATGATGGACGACTTGAAGTCGAAAATGGATAAAGCGGTCATCGTGCTCGGTGCAACAGATAGCGACAAAGTAATGTTAGCAGCTGGAGTTACAAAAGATTTGGCTGGTGGAGATTATCATGCTGGACAAATTGTTAAACACGTAGCAGAGCAGTGTGGCGGTAAAGGTGGCGGTCGTCCAGATATGGCAATGGCAGGCGCTAAAGATGCAAGCAAGTTAGAAGAAGCATTAAAATCGGTATACAGCTTAGTTAAATAGGTTTAATAAATCCACGCTATCGGTTATAATGAAAAACAGACAGCAGGAGCAATTATTTCTATTTAAAATCCGAAAGCGAGGTGCTTGTCGTGAGTTCATTTGATCGCACAATGAAATTCGATTCGTCTGATGAGTCGATGGAAAAAGAAGTCAAGCAAGTAATGCTTCAGGTACATTCTGCACTTGAAGAAAAAGGCTATAACCCGATCAATCAGATTGTCGGATATTTATTGTCAGGTGATCCGGCTTATATTCCTCGCCATCAGGATGCGCGAAATATGATTCGCAAACTGGAACGGGATGAAATTCTGGAAGAGCTTGTAAAGTTCTATATTAAAAAGAATAACGAGGAATAATGATGCGTATAATAGGACTTGATGTTGGTTCAAAAACAATCGGAGTTGCCATTAGTGATCCGATGGGGTGGACAGCCCAAGGAATTGAAACCATCAAAATAAATGAAGCAATTGAAGAGTTCGGAATGGAACGCCTAGGTGAACTGATAAAGCAGTATGAAGTGACTGAAGCGGTAGTTGGCTATCCAAAAAACATGAACAATTCAATCGGGCCACGTGCTGAAGCATCCGAAAAGTTTGCAGCTTTGCTTAAAGAAGCGTATAGTATACCGGTGGTGCTTTGGGATGAGCGGCTAACGACGTCGGCAGCAGAGAAGATGTTAATCTCCGCAGATGTCAGCCGTAAAAACCGTAAAAAAGTGATCGACAAGATGGCAGCAGTAATGATACTGCAAGGTTATCTTGATTTTAAAAAATAATGAGGTGACGTAAATGGAACACGGACAAGAACACATTACAGTCGTTGATGAAAACGGCAACGAGCAACTATTTGAAGTACTATTTACATTTGAGTCAGCAGACTTTGGAAAATCATACGTTTTGTATTTCCCAGTTGGCGCTGAAGAAGATGAAGAAGGCGAAATTGAAATTCATGCATCTTCATTCACTGAAAACCCTGAATCAGAAGACACTACAGTAGGTGGCGGAGAGCTTCGCCCAGTAGAAACTGACGAAGAATGGGACATGATTGAAGAAATGTTAAACACGTTCCTTGACGAAGAAGAAGAAAACGAAGAGCTTTAAAATGTGAAGGACGGAATTGATTGTTGATTCCGTCTTTTTCTTTTGTGCACTTTTCTTGTATACTAATAGAAGTTGGACAAAATAGGCCAACTTCTGTAGAACAGAAAAGCTGGGGGGAAAACCCGTGGAAAAGCAGACAAAAAAAGACATCATGTTTGAACGCATGAAAGAAAAGAAAAAGGAAGTGAGAGTCGTCCGACGCATTGTTTTTATAATTGCGCTAGTCCTATTACTAATTATCGGGATTGCAGGCTTTCAAACTTATAATTACATCTCCAACGCCTTAGAACCAGTTGATCCAGATTCTGAAGAAATCATTACGGTAGAAGTGCCTATTGGGTCAAGTTTGGACAGCATTGCTGGGTTGCTTGAACAAAATGGTGTAATTGCAGACGCACGGATTTACAAATACTATGTCAAATTTAAAAATGAATCCGAATTTCAAGCAGGCACATACGACTTAGTTCAATCGATGACATTGGATGAAATTACAGAGAGTTTGAAAACGGGCAAGGTTTATCACGAACCTCTTTATACCATCAATGTTCCGGAAGGCTTAACAGTAGAAGAAATTGCAGAAAATATTATTGCGAAAAAAACCGACTATACAGCGGAAGAATTTTTAGAGAAGATTCAAGATCCTGTGTATATTGAAGAATTAATGGTTAAGTACCCAGATTTGTTAACAGATGAAATACTTGGCGACAATATCCGTTATGGGCTTGAGGGGTATTTATTTCCTGCCACGTATCCTGTGTACGAAGAAAATCCACCTTTAACAGTACTCATTGAACAAATGCTTGATACGACACAAACAAATGTGATGCAGTATCAACCTGTATTAGAAGAACTAGAGCGGTCTCCACATTGGTTGTTAACGTTTGCTTCTCTATTAGAAGAAGAAGCAACTGCACAATCGGATCGTCAAACCATTGCGAGCGTCTTTTATAATCGTTTAGAAATCGATATGCCGTTGCAAACGGATCCAACAGTGCTTTATGCAATGGGTGAACATAAAGATCGTTTGTTTAATACGGATTACGAATTTGAGCACCCGTATAGCACCTATCAAAACAAAGGATTGCCACCGGGCCCAATCGCTAATGCTGGAGTGTCTTCAATAGAGGCGGTAATCGATCCTGCTGAAACCGAATATTTTTATTTCTTGGCTGACCAAGAAGGTAAAAATCATTTTGCTAAAACATATGAACAACATTTGGTTAACCGAGATAAATATATCGGCAATTAAGAACCAAGAGAAGGAAGCGTCCTCGCTTTCCTTCTCTTTTTATGATAATATTTGAATTGATTTTTGCTGAGTCGAAAAGGAGCTTTCTTGTATGGTGAACAATCAATTATCCACAACGCTACAAGCGATTCAGGACTATGCTGTCGCGCATCATGTACCGATCATGGAAACTCAAGGCATGGGTGAACTTATTGAACTTTTAAAAGACCAACAGCCTGAAAAAATTCTTGAAATTGGTGCAGCAATCGGATTTTCCGCGATTAAAATGACCGAGGCTTTGCCCACTAGTACAGTAGATACGGTTGAACGCGATGACACGCGCTATCAAAAAGCGTTAGAATTTATCGCGCAATCCGGCTTTGGAGACCGCATCCGCATTTATCATGCAGATGCATTAGAACTCCCGCTAACTGTTTTAAAACCAGAGTATGATGCGATTTTTATAGATGCTGCAAAAGGTCAGTATGAACGCTTTTTTGATAAATATGAAGCTTTGTTAGCAAAAGGCGGTATCATATATTGTGATAATATGGCTATGCATGGGCTTTCAGATATTCCGCTATCGGAAGTGCCAAGAAGAAAGCGGACAATGATCCGGAATCTGGCGACTTTTAAAGAACATATGCTAAATGATCCTCGTTATGACACGGAATTATTGTCCTCGGGGGACGGCATTATGATTTGTAGAAAAAAATAAGCACATAAAAAAGATGTTTGCAGGGAGCTAAATGATATGTCTAAGAAACGACCGGTCGTTATTGGAATCGCAGGTGGTTCGGGCTCGGGAAAAACGAGTGTCACGAATTCAATCTACGAAGTGTTTAAAGAAAACTCAGTAGTAGTCATCGAGCAAGACTATTACTATAAAGATCAAAGCCACTTGGCTTTTGAAGAGCGTTTAGAAACGAATTATGATCATCCATTAGCATTTGATACAGATTTGCTAATTGAGCATATTAATGAATTGCTTGAACGTCGCCCGATCGAAAAACCAATCTACAATTACGCACTACATACACGTGCAGACGAAACCGTAATTATTGAACCAAAAGATGTTATTATTTTAGAAGGTATTTTAGTTCTTGAAGATGTGCGTTTACGCGAATTAATGGACATTAAGCTGTTTGTTGATACAGATGGCGACCTTCGAATCATCCGTCGTTTATTGCGTGATATCAACGAACGTGGACGGACAATTGACTCTGTCATTGAACAATATTTAACGGTTGTTCGTCCGATGCATAACCAATTTATTGAACCTACAAAACGTTATGCGGATGTAATTATTCCTGAAGGTGGACAAAATGAAGTAGCGATTGATTTAATGGTTACAAAAATTAAAACTATTCTTGAATAGATTGTAAAACTATAATATGATGATACGAGACTGACGGATGCAGGCATCCAGGTCAGCAGTTGAAGGAGTGGGAAGAATGGCTAACGAAAAACAATTTCCAATGACAGCTGCAGGAAAGCAGAAGTTGGAAGATGAATTAGACTTTTTGAAAACGATTAAACGTAAAGAAGTAGTTGAACGAATTAAAATCGCTCGTGATTTCGGTGATTTGTCTGAGAATGCTGAGTATGATTCGGCAAAAGAAGATCAGGCTTTTGTAGAAGGTCGCATTTCAACTCTTGAATCGATGATTCGCAACGCTGTTATCATAAATGAAAACGAATTAAACAAAGATATCGTTCGTTTAGGAACAACGGTTACATTTATCGAAGTTCCAGATGGCGATCAAGAATCTTATACAATTGTTGGATCAGCTGAAGCAGATCCTTTAGAAGGTCGTATTTCAAATGATTCTCCAATTGCGAAAAGCATGATCGGCCGTACAATCGGCGAACACGTTAAAGTGTTAACACCGGGTGGGGAAATGGAAATCAAGATTCTGTCAATTATGTAACAAAGCGGCCATTCTGTAAAAAGGATGGCTGTTTCTCATTAAGAAAACATTAATTGAAACGAAATTATTGGTGAAACGTCAAATTTGTCATACGGATTTAATGGTAAACTATTAAGAAAGGGGGACATCCAATGACGAACGAAGAAAAACCGTATCCCTCTCGTTTGAAGAAAAAGAAAAATCGGTCAAACACGATTTTGAATATTATGATCGGTTTGGTATTTGCATTGATTCTTATTATTGGCGTATCGATGCTATTTAGCGGGGGAAATGATCAGGCTCAAGAACCTGAAGATGTAGTAATTTCATCTGAAACCGATGAACAAACGAGCGACTCAGGAGATAGCGAAGAAACAAACGACGAACAAGCTGAACCTACAGATGAAGAAAAAGAAGCAGCTAAGAAAGCCGAAGAAGAAAAAGAAAAAGAAGATGACATTAAAGGTGGAACCATCACTCGTGAAGATTCAAGTGATCCAATTGTTGAGGAAACAATCATCAACACGAGCTGGGAGCCGATAGGCACCGAACAAAAAGGTGATCATGTTTCAGTTTATCAAAAAGATTCACAAGACTGGAATGAAAAAGTAAAAGCCGTTTCTTATGCGACAGGGCTAGATGCTAATAATATGTACGTGATGATGATCAAAAATGGCGGAGGTCCGCAAAAATCAGTCGCAACTGTGCAGTCTAAGGACGAATCAGAAAAATACCGTGTCCACCTAGAATGGGTTGATGGCGAAGGCTGGAAACCAGTTAAAATGGACGTCTTAAACACCTTGAAAGGCGCCTACTAAGAAGGCGTCTTTTTTTATGACTTAACAACGAGGCAATAAGAATATTCGAGAGAGATGAGGAATAATTAAATGAAAATCGGTGTAATCGGTGCGATGGAAGAAGAAGTACAATTATTAAGAAGCAAGTTAGAAGATGCGCGCACGGAAGAAATTGCGAAATGTGAATTTACATTAGGTACATACGAGGGGCAAGAAATTGTCTTACTCAAGAGCGGTATCGGTAAAGTAAATGCTGCCATGTCTACAACTATTCTGCTTCAACAATACCAGCCGGACATTGTTATCAATATTGGTTCTGCAGGTGGCTTTGATGAAGAACTTGAAGTGGGAGCAGTCGTGATTTCTGATGAGGTTCGCCATCATGACGTTGATGTTACCGTCTTCGGCTATGAAATGGGACAAGTTCCACAAATGCCTGCAGCGTTTACTTCTAATGAAGAATTGATAGAACTAGCTACAAAAGCAGTAAAAGACATGGGGCAACATGATTATGCAGTCGGCTTGATTGCGACGGGTGACTCATTTATGAACGATCCTGATCACGTGGCAAAAGTGCGTGAAAACTTCCCTACAATGAAAGCTGCCGAAATGGAAGCAGCTGCCGTTGCGCAAGTTTGTTACCAATTTGACGTTGCATTTGTCGTAATCCGTGCATTATCAGATATTGCAGGGAAAGAATCTTCCGTATCATTCGAGGAATTCTTGCCTAAAGCTGCAAAACATTCAACGGAAATCGTCTTTAACGTTATCAGCCAATTAGCATCGCGTATTTAACTTTAAATGGATTTGGCCAAAATAAAAAAGCTGAGGACGTTTTCTCAACGTCTTCAGCTTTTTTAAACTTTTTTCAATGTAAAAGTACTGACCATTAATAATGCGCAGATGATAAACAAAAACATATAAACAACCGGTGAAAACATCGGAATTCCGAAATATGATAAAGTTACAACTGTTCCTGCGGCCGTAATTGGCAATCCTGTACAGTACCCAGTGGATTCTGAAATGTTGAAACGCGCCAAACGGAACGCGCCAGCAGAAATATAAAACACGGTAAACACCATGCCAACAAATCCAAAGTCCGATAACACGAGTTGATAGATTAAAATGGCAGGGGCGACGCCAAAAGATAGTATGTCGCTCATTGAATCGAGTTGCTTTCCTAAATCTGATTCTTGATTGAATTTTCTTGCCACCATACCGTCAAAGCGGTCCAAAAAAGCCGCAATAAATATAAATAGCACACTAAAGCTATAAGATCCATTTAAAGTTGCCATAAGAGAAGCTCCGCCAAACAGCATATTGCCAACTGTAATGGTATTAGCGGTTTGCGACCTTAGCTTTTTTATGGTGTGATCCATTCTTTCTGTTATTAACAATGGAAAACACTCCTTCTTTTATTAAAAACTTGTTCACTCTATTATACTGCGAAAGGTAAAAAAATGGTAGACTATTTTAGCAACGGAGGCATCTCTATGAAAAAATACTTGTACCAACGTTCAATTGAACTAACGAACGGCGCTTTTACTTCAAGTTTACTTCGCCAATTTGCGAAGTCACCTAAAAGTCGCCGATTTATTCCGAGTTACATTAAAACTTACCAAATCTTAACACATGATGTAGAAAAACCAGTAGAAAGCTTTCCAACCCTGCATGATTTTTTTATTCGAAAGCTAATGCCAACTAGTCGTCCGATTTCTAAAGATTCAGTGGTATCTCCTGTAGATGGAAAAATTGAAATCGCTGGAGATTTAAATGAAAGTACACAATTTCTAGTAAAAGGACAGCATTATTCTTTGGCAGACTTGCTAGGCGATCAAGAATTGGCTAAACAATATCAGCATGGGAAATACGCAGTTCTTTATTTGTCACCTGCCGATTATCATCGTATTCACAGTCCGGTTAACGGCGACGTGAAAAAACAATATGTGCTTGGAAAAAAATCATATCCGGTAAATGCAGCGGGACTTCAGTACGGAAAAGCACCACTTAGCGGAAATTACCGAATGATTACGGAATTAGAAACCGAATTTGGCAACATGTTAGTAGTCAAAGTTGGCGCGATGTTTGTTAATTCTATTAAGTTAACGGAAACAGGAAGCGATTGGCAAAAAGGCAACGAAGTGGGTTATTTTAGTTTCGGATCAACAGTTGTGCTGTTTTTTAAAGCGAATTCCATCAAATTTGTCGAAGATATGTCTAACGGACAACGGATCAAGGTGGGAGAAGCGTTAGGAAATATGGTATAATCAATAGAATTAAGTTCGGAAAACAGGAGTGAGTAGCAGTGTATCAAAAATTTGTACCAAGTGAGTATGTCAAAGAGGTTTTTGACATAAAACCAGAAACTCTGGTGGAAAAGAATATTAAAGGCATCATTACGGATTTAGACAATACGCTTGTTGAGTGGGATCGTCCGGATGCAACGCCGAAATTAATCGACTGGTTAAAATCAATGAAAGATGCGGGAATACAAGTTGTGATTGTTTCCAATAATAACGAATTGCGCGTTAAGTCGTTTGCAGATCCGTTAGGCATTCCGTTTATCTATCAAGCACGTAAGCCAATGGGCCGAGCTTTTCGAAAAGCGCTTCGCATTATGGAAGCAAAACGCGACCAAGTAGTAGTGATTGGCGATCAAATGTTAACGGATATTTTCGGAGGCAATTTGAATAAAATGCATACCATTCTTGTATTGCCGGTGGCGCAGTCAGATGGCTTTTTTACCCGTTTTAATCGAAAAGTCGAACGCAAAATTATGAAAAAGTTAAAAGAAAAAGGACAATTGATGTGGGAGGAAAAAAATTGAGTGAAATGCCAACTTGCATCGGATGCGGTGTACAGATTCAAACTGAAAACAAAGAAGAGGTAGGATATGCTCCGCCATCTTCGTTAGAAAAAGAAGAAATTATATGTCAACGTTGTTTCCGTCTGAAAAACTACAATGAGCTTCAACCAGTCTCGTTAACAGATGATGATTTTTTACGGATTTTAAACGGTCTCGGAGAACGTGATGGCCTAATCGTAAAAATTGTTGATATTTTCGACTTTAATGGCAGCTGGCTTCCGGGTCTTCACCGTTTTGTTGGGAACAATGATATTTTATTAGTTGCCAATAAAGCAGATTTATTGCCGAAATCGGTTAAACAACATAAACTGATTCACTGGATGAAACAAGAAGCGAGAAAATTAGGATTGCAGCCAATTGATGTCTTAACGGTCAGCGCTCATAGAGGCACGGGAGTTCCTGAAGCGATGGAAGCAATTGAAAAATACCGCAAAGGCAAAGATGTTTATGTAGTCGGCTGTACAAATGTTGGGAAATCAACATTTATCAACCGCGTCATCAAACAAGCAACGGGACAATCAGATGTCATTACGACTTCTCATTTCCCAGGTACGACATTGGATATGATTGAAATTCCATTAGATGACGAACGTTCGTTGTTCGACACACCAGGAATTATCAACCATCACCAATTAGCGCATCACCTGAAAACAGCAGATTTAAAGCAAATTATGCCGAAAAAAGAAATTAAACCACGTGTTTTCCAATTGAATGCAGAACAAACCTTATTTGTAGGCGGATTGGCGCGTTTTGATTTTATTAAAGGCGAACGTTCTTCGTTTACTGTTCATATTGCGAATGATTTACCCATTCACCGTACGAAACTAGAAAATGCAGATGCTTTATATGCACAACATTTGGGCGATATGTTAGCTCCACCTTCAGCTGAATATAAAGACGATTTTCCAGAATTGGTACGTCACGAATTTAGTATTAAAGATGCAAAAACTGATATTGTGTTTTCCGGACTTGGATGGATTACGATTCAGCACGGCAACGCAGTTGTAGCAGCTCATGCACCTAAAGGTGTAGAGGTAATGTTACGTCCATCGTTAATCTAGGAGGTTTTCAGATGAAGAAATGGTTCGCGGTGATTGGTGACCCAATCTCCCATTCTCTATCTCCATTCATGCATGAAACATGGTTTGCTGAACATGGCATTGATGCAGCTTATCTGCCGATCCATGTCGAACCGTCGCAGCTTGAAAAATCATTTGAGGCGATGAAAACTTTAGGGGTTAGCGGATTTAATATTACGCTTCCGCATAAGCAATCTATCGTTCCATTACTTGGAAAGTTAGAAGAAAGTGCGATGCAAATGAACGCTGTAAACACGGTGAATTTGGTTGGGTCGGAGTATGTTGGGTCAAATACCGATGGGGACGGCTTTGTCCGCTCTTTGCTGGTTCATTCAGTTGACAAAACTGCTAAAGTGTTGCTAATTGGAGCAGGCGGGGCGGCAAGAGGTATCGCATTTGCTTTAAAACGCGCTGGGTTCACGGATGTTACAATCACAAACCGGACATACCGTCGAGCAGAAGAACTGGCTGTTGATACAAATGCTTCGGCTATTACTTTGGTCGAATCAGAAGAACGGTTAGCTGATTTTTCGATTTTAATACAAACGACATCGGTCGGTTTAGCATCAGGTGAAGCTTTGCCAATTTCTTTAGATCGAGTGAAGCCAGAAACTTTAGTGGCGGATATTATTTACAATCCGCTGGAAACACCTTTTTTGAAAAAAGCACAAGAAAAAAATTGCATCACTGTAAATGGTGTCGGCATGTTTGTTTATCAAGGTGCAATTGCATTTGAAAAATGGACAGGTATCAGACCAGATACGGAAAAAATGATTCAATTGATTACAGAAAAACTAGGAGGCACTTATGTTAACAACTAAACAAAAAAGCTTTTTGAAAAGCGAAGCACATCATCTTGCACCAATTTTCCAGGTAGGTAAAGGCGGCGTTAACGATGCAATGCTTGTCCAAATCAAAGAAGCATTAGAAAAGCGTGAATTAGTAAAAATTAGCATCCTTCAAAACAATGAAGATGGTAAAGAAGAAGTGGCAAAAGCTCTTGCAAAAGGGACAAAATCACAATTGGTTCAATTAATTGGCCATACAGTGGTTCTTTACAAACAATCGGTCAATAATAAGCGAATCGAGTTACCGGTTAAAAGATGAAAAAAGTAGGGATATTAGGCGGAACATTTAATCCGCCTCATCTCGGCCACTTAATCATGGCGAATGAAGCGCTTCTCGAGGCAAATTTAGATGAAGTGCGCTTTATGCCCAATTATATTGCTCCTCATAAAGACGTTGCAGGTGTGAGTGCCGAACAGCGACTAGCGATGACAAAGTTGGCAATTTCGGATCATCCTCAGTTTAAAGTAGAAGATTTCGAGATCAAGAACGGTGGCGTATCTTATTCGTTTAATACATTGACCAAACTGATCGAAAGAGAACCCAATGTAGAATTTTATTTTATTATCGGTGGGGATATGATTGAAGGATTGTCAACTTGGCATCGGATTGATGAGTTAGTCAAGTTGATTCGCTTTATTGGGGTTAGTCGTCCGGGTTATAATGCGGTAACGCCTTATCCAGTCATGATGATTCGTTCGCCAGAATTATTGTTATCCTCTACGATGTTAAGAGAACGTGCCGCTGCCAATCGATCACTATTATATTTAGTGCCCGAAAAAGTGGAAGCTTATATTCGAAAGGAGCGTTTATATGGATCACAACCAAATGCTTCAGACCGTTAAAGAGCGGCTTCCTGAAAAACGATATACACATGTCTTAGGTGTAGTTGATACCGCTATTGACTTGGCTAGAGAATTTAACGTTTCCGAGTCAAAAGCAAAAACGGCTGCAATTTTGCATGATGTAGCGAAATTTTCAGATCGAGACTGGATGAAGTCCATAATTGTGTCTGAAAATATGGATCCATTATTGCTTGAATATCACGCTGAACTTTGGCACGCTCCTGTAGGTGCTTATTTAGCAAAAACTGAGTTCGGTGTAGAAGATGAAGATGTGCTTAATGCAATTCGTTATCATACGACGGGGCGTGAAAGTATGTCTGATTTGGAAAAAGTCGTCTATATTGCTGACTTAATTGAGCCGAATCGTAAGTTTACAGGTGTTGAAGAATTGCGACAATTAAAAGAACAAGGATTGGATGTTATGATGGAAGCCTCGGTCAAACATTCCATCGAATTTTTAGAATCGAAAAATCAACCGGTATTTCCGGATTCACTGAAGTGTTTGAATAGCTTCGTGCAACAGAAAGGGAAAGTGAAAGAATGACAAAAGAAACTTTACTACAAGTAGCGTATAACGCAGCAGAAGATAAAAAGGCAGAAGATATCGTTGTTTTAAATATGGAGGGAATTTCGTTATTGGCTGACTATTTTGTCATCTGCACAGGGAATTCTGATCGCCAAGTTCAATCAATCGCAAAAGAAATTATGGACAAAGCTCACGAAGAAGGTCATGAAGTGAAAAGCGTCGAAGGTTTCGACTCTGCACGTTGGGTCTTAGTTGACCTTGGTGACGTTGTAGCCCATGTTTTCCATAAAGACGAACGCTCGTATTACAACCTTGAACGTCTGTGGAGAGAAGCTCCGCAAATGGAAATATGAAATACGGAAAATTTGCCGCAGTCTATGATGGACTGATGGAAGATATTCCTTATGACAAGTATGTGGAATGGGTCGCTTCCAACGTTTCATCAGGCACATTGCTGGATGTAGCGTGTGGGACCGGCACATTGTCACAGCTTTTTGCTGAAATGGGCTATGACGTAACTGCGAGTGATTTGTCTGAAGACATGTTAACTGTGGCCAATCAGCGGTTCCAAGAAGCAAATCAAGCAATTCCAGTACTTCAATTGTCTATGGATAATTTAGAGGGGTTAACTGGTTTTGATATTGTGACGATTGCGATTGACTCACTTAATTATTTGCAAAGCGAAGAACAAGTTCAGCAAACATTTAAGGAAGTTTACGATGCTTTAAATCCTGGAGGTCATTTTTTCTTTGATGTCCACTCGGTCTTTAAAATAGATACTGTTTATATGAACAGTCCATTTGTTTACGATGCTGAAGAGATTGCGTATATTTGGCATACAGAGCCAGGTGAAGCTTCACATAGCGTCATTCACGATATGACTTTTTTTGTTCAGCAAAATGACTTGTTTGAGCGGTTTGAAGAAACTCACGAACAGCGCACTTTTCCGATTGAGACATACAAAAAATGGCTAGAAGCCGCTGGATTTACTGTAGAATCTGTGACGGCCGATTTTTCAAGTCAGTCTCCTGATGACGAAAGTGAACGTGTTTTCTTTTACGCAAAAAAATGAGCAAAACCATCTGCATCTTGCAGATGGTTTTTTGTTTTATTCAACAATAGACAAAGATCTTCTAATTATTATATAATTCAAACAGCTTCTATTTAATTGCCTTCTGAAGAAACGAGGAACATAAGTGAAATTTTCCGAACTTCAGAACAAGCCTGTATGGTTGCTGATCCCCGCAGTTGCCATTGCGCTGCTTTTGATTTATTTAATGGCTCCTCAACAACAAGAGTCATCTCCAGCTGCTGCTCTTGAATTAATCAACGCTGAATCCCCTCAGCAGACAGAAACCCCAATAGTGGCAATACCCGAAACAGCCACACATTTAATGATTGACGTGAAAGGCCAAGTGCATAAGCCTGGTGTCTATGAGCTAAAAACAGGATCCCGCATGCAAGATGCTATTCAAGCAGCGGGAGGTTTTACCCCTGAAGCGGATAGTCGTGCGATTAATTTGGCGCTCATTGTCGCAGACGAAACCAGTCTTTACGTGCCAGCGATTGGAGAAGAAGAAGTTGCTCCAATATCGCCTCAGACTGCCACAGCTAGTGGTAGCGGCTTACTAAATATCAACCAAGCAACCGAAGCGGAGTTGATGGAACTCCCTGGCATAGGCCCTTCTAAAGCTGCTGCGATTCTTGCTTATAGAGAGGAGATAGGGAAATTTAATGCGCCTGAACAATTAACAGAAGTAACGGGTATTGGCGATAAAACATTTGAAAAACTAAAAGATCTAATCGTCGTGAAATAAAAAGAACACACTAAAAGGCAGTTGACGAAAATGCCTCCTCTGCTACACTTATTTTAACTAAATCAGCAGGAGGCAATTAAATGAAGCGAATAACTTGGGATCAATTTTTCATGGCACAAAGCCATTTGCTCGCACTTAGAAGCACTTGTACACGACTTGCTGTCGGTGCAACGATTGTACGCGATCGGAGAATTATGGCTGGAGGCTATAACGGATCAATTTCAGGCGGAGACCATTGTATTGATAAAGGCTGTTATGTTGTCGATGGACACTGTGTTCGAACCATTCATGCAGAAATGAACGCGTTATTGCAATGTTCAAAGTACGGCGTCAGTGTCAATGGAGCTGATATGTATGTAAGCCATTTTCCGTGCCTGCAATGCACCAAGTCAATTATCCAATCAGGAATTGCCCGCCTTTATTACGCTTCTGATTACAAAAATCACGAGTATGCGATCGAATTATTAGAACAGGCTGGGGTAGAAGTAGTGCAAGTCATGTTTGATGAGCGAAAAATCGATTTTTTAAGTGTCGAAAAATCAGCTCTTTATATCGAACTGCTGGATAAATTGCGTGAAAAAGGTGGAAGTGAAGAAGAATTGGCCCATTATAGTGAACGGGTGAATGAATTATTCGGAGAAATCGAAGTATAACAAAGAGTCCTATTCTCTACGTAGCAATAGCTACGATTATGGCTACATATGCAGCGCATGAAACAGCGGTTCAACTCGTGTTCATGGCGCTGCTTTTTAGTTGGATGTATTGGAAAAAAGAAAAGTGGACATTTATTGTGTTGATCCTTTTATTTGGTTGTACTGTTTATATCGTACAAGATTTACGGAGTCAGGATTTCGCAGATTATTCACAGCCTTATTCAGGGGAACTAATTTTTCGTGAGGATGCAGTTATTGATGGAGACAGTCTTAGAGGATTTGCAGAAATACAAGACGGTACACTAGTTTATGCTCGGTACCGATTAACATCAAATGAACAAAAGCTTCAAATAGGAAGTATACTACTCGATTCCAAATTCTTAGTAAATGGTGTATTTGAGCCCGCTTCACCGCCTTCCCATCGTTATTCATTTAATATGACTAATTATTTACGTCATAATGGAGCAGCTTCGCTACTAAAAATTGAATCGATAACTGGCGTGGTGAAAAATAAGACGTGGGTAAGTTATTTATATAAAAGAAGAGAACTGTTCCAGCATCATATTCGCGAGCATTTTCCTGAAAATTTGGCAACAGAAGCAGAAGCGCTATTGATAGGAGAACGTGAGAATATGGACCCGGAGGATCAGCGCATGTATCAAACGCTTGGTATTTCTCATTTGTTTGCAATCTCTGGGTTGCATGTGGGTATTGCTTCAGGTTTGTTATATGTTCTGCTTATACGATTGCATATTCGAAAAGAAACAGCATTAGTTGTGTTGTTAGGCGTTTTGCCTTTGTATGCAGTGATTGCAGGCGGAGCTCCGTCAGTTTGGCGAGCAGTTTGTATGGTTGTAATCATCACTTGTGGAAAATTAATAAACTTCAAGGTTCCAATTGCAAATGTTATGTTAACTAGCGTTGTATTTTTTGTTTTATGGAATCCATATGGTATGTATAAAATTGGCTTTCAACTATCATATGGGGCAACGTTTGGTATTATTTATTCGATGAAACAATTAAGTGCTATCAAATCGCCCGTGAAAACAGGGTTTATGATTACATTTATCTCCCAAGTGACGCTGTACCCATTCCTGCTTTTTCATTTTTATGAGTTGTCATTGTCAGCTTTTATTGTAAATAGTTTGTTTGTTCCATTGTTTACGTTAATTATTTTACCGGCGAATTTTTTATTATTATTTTTAACAGCTGTTTTTCCACCAGCAGCAAACTTTGTTTTTTATTTCTATGAACCGTTACGTCAACAGATTGATGCGTTAATGAATGGATTGGCGAGCTTACCGTATCAAGTGTGGGTGCCAGGAAAACCCGGACTTGTGATATTCGTCTTGTTGAAGAGCAGTGTTTACTTTTTTTATTGTGCTGTTGAACGCAAGTTTCGCTGGCGGCATTTGCTGATTTTAATAGTGCCAGCATTGTTATTTACATTAATGCCGTATATGGATCCGCGTTTAAAAGTAACTTTTTTAGATGTGGGACAAGGTGATAGCGCAGTTATTGAATTGCCTTACCGTCAAGCTGTTTACTTAATAGATAGTGGCGGCTTACTTCGATTTGATGTTGAAGCTTTTAAAGAAAAAAAGCGACCATATGAAATTGGTCGACAAATTGTAGCGCCTTATTTAAAAGGCCAAGGCATTTCATCACTCGATGCTTTGATTCTTTCACATCCCGACGCAGACCACGCAGAAGGAGCAGAAGAAATCTTCGAGTTGTTTCAAGTGGAAGAGCTGCATGTAACACCGGGATCTGCGTCAAATACTTTAATGCAAGAACTTGCACCGTTCACCACAGAAGCAAAAGTGGTATTTCCTGCTGCAGGATCTAATTGGGGTATAGGCGAAACCGATTTTATTTATTTGTCGCCTGCTGATGCAAAATATGAGGGCAATAACGATTCACTTGTACTTTTAATGAAAACGGGAAGTTACCGAATTTTATTTACAGGAGATTTGGAAGCTGAAGGTGAAAAAGTCTTATTGAATACTTATGGAGAAGAACTCGCGGGATTAACAGTGCTAAAAGTTGGGCATCACGGCAGTAAAACGTCTAGCAGTGAAGAATTTTTAACAGCGCTTGCTCCGCAATTGTCCATTTTCTCAACAGGTAAAGACAACCGTTATGGTCATCCAAGTCCAGAAGTAGTCGAGCGGTTCAATCAATTAAACCTAAAAACTTTAAACACTGCAGACAATGGCACCATTGAGTTGCGATATGATAAAAATGGAATTCAACTCGAGACCATGCGCTGAAGTCTAGACAAAGAAAAGCGAAAGCGCGCAAATCCATTACAAAATAAAAAAAGGTTTTGGTTATAAAAACCAAAACCTTTTTTTGATTTAATTACCGCGCAGCGAACTGTACAAGTCCAGCGATGATAAAGATAAGGGCGAAAAATCCAAAGGATACGACGAAGCCCATTCCCGCGTCGATTGCATCGTTACGTTTGGACTGTACATTCTGTTCAAATTCATTCATTGAAATCCCTCCTAATTCCTTATAATTATAAGCGAAGACTCAACAAAAATCTAGATTGAAGTAAACTTATACAGATGAATTTTCGCGCCGACACATAACTGTCAAATACCCAAAGTCGTGAAAATCCGATATAGTAGAGAAAGGGGAGGCTGATAAGATGATAACTTCCGTGTGGAAATCCATACGCAGCGGACAAATAGACCCTGTTTATCTCATTGTAGGAACAGAAAGCTATTTTATTGAAAAAACCTTGGACTTGTTAAAAGATAAATTGACAGTTGGTGGCGAACTAGAGCTGACGTTTTTTGATTTAGATGAAGTGCCAGTAGAGCACGTGATTGATGAAGCCGATACGTTTCCGTTTTTCAGCGATCGCAAGTTAATCATTGCTCGCAATGCATCGTTTTTAAAAGCTGCAGAACGTGGGAAAGAAAAAATTAACCACGATTTAAAATCGTTAGAAGCATGGCTTGAACATCCACCAAGCAGCTCGGTGACAATTTTTGTGGCACCTTATGAAAAATTAGACGAGCGTAAAAAAGTAACCAAACAAATGAAGCAACATACCGTATTGATCGAAGCAAAATCGTTGCAAGCAAATGATTTGGAAACGTGGTTAATGCACGAAGCGAAAAATTTTGGCAAAGGCATCGGGATAAAAGCCGCGCAACGGTTAATGGAGATGGCCGGTACGAATTTAACGTTACTTTCTTCAGAAATCGAAAAGATGTCTTTATACCTCGGATCCTCTGATGAAGATATTACGGTAGAGCTTGTAGAACAAATGACGGCGCGAACACTTGAACAAGATGCATTTAAAATGCTTCAGGCGTATTTAGATGGCAATGTTAGTGAAGCGCTTAGCGTCTATTATGATTTATTGCGTCAAAAAGAAGAGCCGGTTGCGTTAACGGCATTACTAGCTTCTCAAATTCGCTTTATGATTCAAGTTTATTATTTGCAGAAAAAAGGTTATCACGCACAGCAAATTTCAAAACAATTAAAAGCCCATCCATACCGGGTCAAGTTATTGGTTGAAAAGCGTCAGCAAATTTCTGAACAACGATTGCTTCAAGTGTTAGGTGATTTGGCGGACATCGATTTGCAACTAAAAACAGTAAGTGGCAATCGCGACCGCATACTGGAATTTTTCTTAATGAAACGTGCAGGTCAAAAAAAGCAGTAACTATAGCAAAAAGCCGGCTCCTCTAGAGGAACCGGCTTTTTAATGTGTTACGCTTGTTGTTTCATCAAGCGAGATTTTTTACGAGCTGCAGTGTTTTTGTGGATCAAGCCTTTAGAAGCTGCTTTTTCTACCTGTTGGATCGCCACTTTTACAGTATCGTTAGCGTTATCGTCTTTGTTAGTCAAAGCTGTTTCAGCTTTCTTAATAGAAGAACGCATTGCTGATTTTACATGTGAGTTTTGAGCGTTTTTAGTTTCGTTCGTGCGCACACGTTTGATTGCAGATTTAATGTTTGGCATATATTTCACCTCCTAGACAATATCGAAGAGCGGAAATTATCCTAACTCTTTTAATGTCTCTATACAACATGAGTTATTTTATCAAATCAACGACAGGAATGCAATAGTTACGTGCAAAGAAGTTTGCCTTGACAGTGAAATGATTTCACGGGCTTTCATTGCTCAATGTTAGCTGTACTGCTATAATTCATAGTAGTTTATATAGGAGTGAAGAGAATGAACAATGAGGAAAGATTATCCCGCCAAAGTAAAATCCGCAACTTCTCGATTATTGCGCACATCGACCATGGTAAATCGACACTGGCAGATCGAATTCTAGAAATGACGGAAGCATTGACTTCCCGCGAAATGAAAGCTCAGTCTCTCGATTCGATGGATCTTGAAAGAGAACGTGGCATTACGATTAAATTAAATGCTGTCCAGCTTAACTATAAAGCCAAAGACGGCGAAACGTATATTATGCATTTGATTGATACACCCGGACATGTCGACTTTACTTACGAAGTTTCACGTAGTTTAGCGGCTTGTGAAGGAGCTGTATTGGTTGTTGATGCTGCACAAGGAATCGAAGCGCAAACATTGGCTAACGTTTATTTGGCATTAGATAACGACTTGGAAATCCTTCCTGTTATCAATAAAATCGATTTGCCTGCAGCTGACCCAGAGCGTGTACGTCAAGAAATTGAAGACGTAATTGGATTAGATGCTTCTGAAGCTGTACTAGCTTCGGCAAAAGCAGGAATCGGCATTGAAGAAATTTTGGAACAAGTGGTTGCGAAAGTCCCAGCTCCAGTTGGAGATCCTGAAGCGCCGCTTCAAGCATTGATTTTCGATTCGATTTACGACCCTTACCGCGGTGTCGTTGCGTATATTCGGATTGTTCAAGGAAGACTAAAACCAGGTGACCGCATTCAAATGATGGCTTCTGGTAAAGAATTTGAAGTTATTGAAGCGGGCGTTTTCACGCCACACGCAACTCTTCGCGAAGAGTTAACAGTGGGAGATGTAGGCTTTTTGACAGCTGGCATTAAAAACGTTGGGGATTCAACAGTAGGTGATACCATTACACTAGCTAATAATCCTGCAGACAAAGCATTACCTGGTTACCGTCGATTAAACCCAATGGTTTATTGCGGACTTTACCCGATTGATACATCGAAATACAATGATTTGCGTGACGCTTTAGAGAAGTTAGAGTTAAATGATGCAGCATTGCAATTTGAACCTGAATCTTCTCAAGCACTTGGCTTTGGTTACCGTTGTGGTTTCTTAGGTTTATTGCATATGGAGATAATTCAAGAGCGTATCGAGCGTGAATTTAAAATTGATTTGATCACAACAGCTCCAAGTGTAATTTACGATGTTCATATGACCGATGGAGAAGTTTTGAAAATTGATAACCCGGCGATGATGCCAGATGCTCAAAAAATTCAATCGGTTGAAGAACCTTACGTAAAAGCGACAGTAATGGTACCAAATGAATACGTAGGTGCCGTTATGGAAATTTGTCAGCGTAAACGTGGGAACTTCTTGACGATGGATTATGTGGATGACATTCGTGTAAGCATCATTTATGAACTGCCATTAGCTGAAATTGTTTATGATTTCTTCGATCAGTTGAAATCAGGAACAAAAGGCTATGCATCTTTTGACTATGAATTGATCGGTTACAAAGAATCTAAGCTTGTGAAGATGGATATCTTGTTAAATTCAGAGCAAGTAGATGCATTGAGCTTTATCGTTCACCGTGACTTTGCTTATGAGCGCGGAAAAGTAATCGTAGATAAGTTGAAAAATTTAATCCCTCGTCAGCAATTTGAAGTGCCGATTCAAGCAGCTATCGGTCAAAAAATTGTTGCACGACAGACCATCAGTGCGATACGTAAAAACGTTCTTGCGAAATGTTATGGCGGCGATATTTCCCGTAAACGGAAACTTCTCGACAAGCAAAAAGAAGGTAAAAAGCGCATGAAGCAAGTTGGATCTGTTGAAGTTCCACAAGAAGCGTTCATGGCAATCCTGAAAATGGATGACCAATCAAAATAAAACGAAAAAAAGGAGGCGGAATTTCAGCCTCCTTTTCTTATTAGAAAAGAGGAAATAAAATGGTAAAGGGATTGTATATCCACATTCCATTCTGTCACCAAATTTGTTTTTACTGTGATTTCAATAAAGTTTATTTTAAAGATCAACCAGTCGATGCGTATATCGATTCGTTAGGCAAAGAACTAGCATTATGGAAACAACAAGGCGCACTCGACAAGCCGTTAGAAACGATTTTTTTAGGAGGCGGAACGCCGACATCGCTGACACCAGCTCAATTGGAAAAATTGTTAGCGTATATTCATCGCTACGTGCCCATGGCCGGGAATTTAGAGTGGACATCTGAAGCCAATCCAGACGAATTAACCAAAGACAAAATGCAAGTGTTGTTTGATGGTGGCGTAAATCGGTTAAGTATGGGTGTTCAGTCTTTCGATGAAGACTTATTAAAAAGACTCGGCCGAACGCATAGCAACTCGGATGTGAAACGAGCGGTAGATTCAGCGCGACAAGTTGGTTTTGAAAACTTGAGTTTTGACTTGATGTACGGCTTACCCGGGCAATCGATGCAGCAATGGGACGATACACTAGAGCGAGCATTTGCTTTTGATATGCCTCATTTCTCGGCTTACTCATTAATCATTGAACCGAAAACGGTGTTCTATAACTTAATGACAAAAGGCAAGTTGAATACAGTGACAGAAGATTTAGAGGCAGATATGTATGAAAAGCTGATGAATGAGATGGATAAACGTGGATTAAAGCAATACGAAATTTCTAATTTTGCTCGACCGGGACATGAATCTCACCATAATCTTTTGTACTGGGATAATGTTGAATATATTGGTGTTGGGGCCGGAGCACATGGTTATGTAGATGGTGTTCGCTATTCAAATGCGGGACCATTAAAAAAATACATGTCGCCTTTAGATGAAGGAGAGCGTCCGATTTTAAGCACGCACAGAGTCCCGCCGCATGAAAAAATGGAAGAAGAAATGTTTTTAGGCCTTCGAAAAACGGCTGGTGTTTCTTTAAATCACTTTCAAACTAAATTTCAAAAACCGATCCAAGATGTCTATGGCACGATTTTAGACAAGGAAATCGCACAAGGAAATTTAGAGATTGCAAATGGATTTATTAGGTTAACAAGAAAAGGGCGATTTGTGGGCAACGAGGTTTTTCAACAATTTTTATTAGCTTAAAGCTCTTGCGTTGACATTGGTCTTTTTATTTGTTAATTTAAATGTAGTCTTAGCACTCGAACACATAGAGTGCTAACAGAGGTGATGATCATGTTAACAGAACGGCAACTGCTCATTTTTAAAGTGACAGTAGATGATTATATTCAATCAGCTCAGCCGGTAGGATCGAACCAACTCTCCAAAAAGCTTGAAACTCCTTTTAGCCCTGCGACCATTCGTAACGAATTAGCGGAGTTAGAAAGACTGGGCTTTTTGGAAAAAACACATACGTCTTCCGGACGCATTCCTTCTGAAAAAGGATACCGTTATTACGTCGATCATTTGCTGACGCCAAGACCATTGCCGAAAGAGGACATTGTGCAATTGCGCTCGATTTTCGAAGAAAAACTAACGGAAACGGAAGAAATCATTAAGCGATCCGCAATGATTCTTTCGGAACTGACCAATTACACGTCCATTTTACTCGGACCTGATGTGCGCAGACATATCGTTAAAAAGTTGTCGATTGTTCCGTTGAGCCAAGATACTGCAGTGGCGATTATCGTCACCAATACCGGACATGTAGAAAATCGCGTCTTTTCAATTCCACCAGGACTAAACCCGGCGGACATAGAAAAAATGACGAATATTCTAAACGAACGGTTAGTGGGCGTGGCATTAAATAACCTGCATCTGCGGTTAGAACAAGAAACGTTATCGATATTAAAGCAGCATGTTGAGCGTTACGGCGAGCTGTTCCATACGTTTAGACAAGCGGTTTTGTTGCCCCATGAAGATGAAAACATCTATTACGGAGGCAAATTGAACATCTTAAAACAACCTGATTTTCACGATCTTCAAAAAATCAGAAATTTGATGGATGTTATGGAAGAAGCTAAGCATATACCGATGATTTTGCCTGTTGGAAGCCAAGGCCTCCACATTCGCATTGGATCGGAAAACACGCTTACAGCAATGGAAGATTGCAGTGTCATTACGGTATCGTATGATACTGGAAAAGAACAGACGGGTTCAATCGCTATAGTCGGCCCGAAGCGAATGGATTACAAGCGCATCGTTTCGATATTAGATATACTAAGTGGCGACTTATCGAAAGAACTAAACCGAATGTTTAAAGGAACGTGAACAAAGGAGGAACAAAATTGCCAAAAAAAAATGAGTCATTAAAAACAGACGAACAGGTAGTTGCCGAAGAAGTTGAAGTAAAAGCGGCTGAATCGGAAGTACAGTCAGAAACGGCGGATACAGAAACGCCAGAAACTGACCTTCCTGTTGAAGAAGAGGCTGAACCAGTTGACGAAGTTGAAGAGCTTCGTAAGCAACTTGAAGCAGAGCAAAACAAATATTTGCGCCTGTTAGCCGATTATGATAATTTCAAAAGGCGCACTCAAAAAGACAAAGAAATTGCCAATAAATTCCGTTCACAATCGTTGCTAGCAGACCTTTTGCCGGTCTTAGACAATTTTGAACGTGCAATGTCGGCAACAACGAAAAGTGAAGAATCTGCTTCGTTGCTAAAAGGCATTGAAATGGTGCAGAAATCTTTACTTGAAGCGGTAAACCGTGAAGGTTTGGAAGAGATTAAAGCGGTCGGTGAACAGTTCGACCCGAATTTCCATCAAGCTGTTATGCAAGAAAAAGATGATTCTGCAGAGCCGGGAGTGGTTTTACAGGAATTGCAAAAAGGCTATATCCTGAAAGATCGAGTTCTACGTCCTGCAATGGTAAAAGTAAACGAATAAAATTAATGGAGGAATTCAAAAATGAGCAAAATTATCGGTATTGATTTAGGTACAACAAACTCAGCAGTCGCAGTATTAGAAGGCGGCGAACCAAAAATTATTCCAAATCCAGAAGGTAACCGTACAACTCCTTCTGTTGTAGCTTTCAAAAACGGCGAACGCCAAGTCGGCGAAGTAGCAAAACGTCAATCCATTACAAACCCAAACACAATTCAATCGATTAAACGTTTAATGGGTACAGAAGAAAAAGTAACTGCAGAAGGCAAAGAGTATACAGCTCAAGAAGTTTCTGCAATGATCTTACAATACATTAAAGGTTATGCTGAAGAATATTTAGGCGAAAAAGTATCAAGAGCTGTTATTACGGTTCCTGCTTACTTTAACGATGCAGAACGTCAAGCAACTAAAGATGCTGGACGTATTGCGGGTCTTGAAGTAGAACGTATTATTAACGAGCCAACTGCTGCAGCTTTAGCATATGGCCTGGATAAAACAGATACAGATGAAACAATTCTTGTTTATGACCTAGGTGGCGGTACGTTTGACGTATCAATCCTTGAACTTGGCGATGGCGTATTCGAAGTAAAATCAACTGCCGGCGATAACCGTCTTGGTGGCGATGACTTTGATAAAATCATCATCGATTATTTAGTACAAGAATTCAAAAAAGAAAACGGCGTAGACTTGTCTAAAGACAAAATGGCTACTCAGCGCTTAAAAGATGCTGCAGAAAAAGCGAAAAAAGACTTGTCAGGTGTTTCTTCAACACAAATTTCATTGCCATTTATCACTGCTGGAGCAGAAGGACCGCTTCACTTGGAAATTACAATGAGCCGTGCGAAATTTGACGAACTAACTTCTTCATTAGTAGAACGCACTATGGGACCTACTCGTCAAGCATTAAAAGATGCTGGAATTTCAGCTTCTGAACTTGACCGCGTAATCTTGGTTGGTGGATCTACTCGTATTCCAGCTGTACAAGAAGCCGTTAAAAAAGAAACTGGTAAAGATCCGCATAAAGGCGTTAACCCGGATGAAGTTGTAGCAATGGGTGCAGCTGTACAAGGTGGCGTATTAACTGGAGACGTTAAAGACGTTGTTTTATTAGACGTAACTCCATTATCTCTTGGTATTGAAACAATGGGCGGCGTGTTCACGAAACTAATCGAGCGTAACACAACAATCCCAACTTCAAAATCACAAACATTCTCAACTGCTGCTGATAACCAGCCAGCTGTAGATATTCATGTATTACAAGGTGAGCGTCCGATGGCAGCAGCTAACAAAACGCTTGGTCGTTTCCAATTAGCGGACATTCCACCAGCACCACGTGGCGTTCCACAAATCGAAGTAAGCTTTGATATCGATAAAAACGGTATTGTAAGTGTTAAAGCGAAAGATCTTGGAACACAAAAAGAACAAACGATCACAATTCAGTCGAACACATCATTATCTGATGATGAAATCGAACGCATGATCAAAGAAGCAGAAGAAAACGCTGAAGCAGATGCAAAAGTGAAAGAAGAAGTTGAGCTTCGCAACGAAGCAGACCAAGCTGTTTTCCAAACGGATAAAACAATCACAGACCTTGGTGAAGTGGTTACTGAAGAAGAGAAAAAACAAGCGGAAGATGCTCGCGACGAACTAAAAGCGGCATTAGAATCAGATAGCACTGAAGACATCCGTGAGAAAAAAGACAAACTTCAAGAAATCTTGCAAGGTCTTTCTATGAAAGCTTACGAGCAAGCAGCAGCAGCTCAACAAGCTGGACAAGATGAAAATGCAAGTTCTGATAACGATGATGTAGTCGATGCAGAGTTTGAAGAAGTAAACGACGACAATAAGTAATACCTTGAAAAGTCAAAGCAAAGCAACATGCTTTGGCTTTTTCAATGTCTTTGCAACGAGGATTTAAACCGTGTACAATTACAATTGATTGCTAAGGGAGAGTGACTTATGAACAAGCGAGATTATTATGAAGTGCTGGGAGTATCCAAGTCTGCTTCCAAAGAAGAAATTAAAAAAGCATACCGGACTTTATCGAAAAAATTCCACCCAGATATTAACAAAGATGCAAATGCGTCTGAGAAATTCCAAGAAGTTAAAGATGCTTATGAAGTATTAAGTGATGAACAAAAACGTGCACAATACGATCAATTTGGGCACCAAGATCCAAACCAAGGCTTTGGTGGCGGAGCAGATGGTTTTGGTTTCGACGATATTTTCAGTACGTTCTTTGGTGGCGGGGCAAGACGTCGTGACCCGAACGCACCTCGTAAAGGAGACGATTTGCAGTATTCGATGACAATCGATTTCATGGATGCTGTATTTGGTAAAGAAGCTGAAGTTGAAATTCCTAAAGATGAAACTTGTGGCACATGTGATGGCTCTGGAGCTAAACCAGGCACCAAGAAAAAAACGTGTCCGTATTGCGAAGGTTCGGGTCAGATGAATGTAACGCAAGACACACCTTTTGGCCGTATGGTTAATCGTCGAACTTGTCAACACTGTGAAGGATCAGGACAAATTATTGAAGAAAAATGTACAACTTGCCGCGGCCAAGGAAAAGTCCGCAAAATTAACAAAATCAAAGTCACAATCCCAGCTGGTGTTGATGATGGTCAGCAATTACGTGTGACAGGTCAAGGTGGACCAGGTGTTAACGGAGGGCCAGCAGGAGATCTATATGTCGTATTCCGCGTAAAACCACATAAGCAATTCCAGCGCGAAGGCGATGACATTTACTTAGAGATATCAATCACGTATCCTCAAGCGGCATTAGGTGATGAAATTGAAGTGCCAACGGTATCAGGAAAAGTCAAGTTGAAAATTCCAGCTGGTACACAAAGTGGAGCACGTTTCCGCTTGAAGGGCAAAGGTGTTAAAAATGTCCACGGGTACGGAACTGGCGATCAGCATGTTGTTGTTCGCATAAAAACACAAACAAAACTTAGCGACAAACAAAAGCAGCTATTACGTGAATTTGCTGAAATTAGTGGAGATATTCCAGAAGAACATAGCAGTTCGCTTTTTGCAAAAATCAAACGTACAATTAAAGGCGACTCATAAAAGCTGGGAATGGTGGACGTTCTTTTATTCATCGCCAGCTAAAGCAATTCAATTTTACAAACAGAAGACTCTTGCGTGAGCAGGAGTCTTACTAACTGTAAAAGCGGAAAAGGAGCTGGGCACTATTGAAATGGTCAGAACTGTCGATTCACACGACAAACGAAGCAATTGAAGCAGTTTCTAATATTATGCACGAAGCAGGCGCGAGCGGAGTCGTTATTGAGGATTCAGAGGATTTAACAAAAGAGCGCGAAGATCGCTTTGGTGAGATTTATTCACTAGATCCTGAAGATTTTCCAGTTGATGGTGTTATTTTAAAAGCATATTTGCCCGTCAATAGTTTTTTAGGCGAAACAGTAGAGGCGATTAAGTTGGCAATAAATAATTTAGTTGCATTCGACATTAACTTAGGCAAAAACAAAGTTACAATTAGCGAAGTAAATGAAGAAGAATGGGCTACAGCTTGGAAAAAATACTATCACCCTGTGAAAATTTCTAAACGTTTTACAATTGTTCCGACATGGGAAACGTATAACCCCGTTTCGAGCGACGAGTTAATCATTGAATTAGATCCTGGAATGGCTTTTGGTACAGGGACGCACCCAACAACTGTAATGAGCCTTCAAGCATTAGAGAAAATGGTTAAACCAGCAGATCGTGTTATTGATATCGGTACAGGTTCTGGAGTATTGGCAATTGGAGCAGCTTTACTGTCCGCGAAAGAAGTATATGCACTAGATTTGGATGAAGTGGCAGTTAGATCTGCAACTATCAACGTTAAACTAAACAAAGTTCAAAATGTTGTGACGGTTGAAGAAGGCAATTTGACAGATAAAGTTGATCAGCCTGGTGACGTAGTGGTGGCGAATATTTTGGCAGAAGTTATTATGTCATTTACAGATGATGCCTTTACTATTGTGAAACCCGGTGGAGTTTATATTACATCAGGTATCATCTCAGCGAAGAAAAATGATGTAAAGACTGCTCTTGAAGAATCTGGCTTTATTATTGAAGACGTCATGATGATGGAAGACTGGGTTACCATCATTTCAAAAAAACCGGAGTAACGGGGTGCCACGATGCAACGATATTTTATAGAAGGCAAAATGCCTGGAAATCAAATAGTGACAATAACTGGCGATGATGCAAAGCACATCGCCAAAGTTATGCGTCAAACTGTTGGAGACAAATTGATTGCGGTGATCGAAGAACAAGCATTCCAAGCAAAAATAGTGTCTACAGAAGTTGATGTAGAAATAAAAATAGGCAACAAAATTGAATCACAAGTAGAACTTCCGAAACAAATTACAATTGCATGTGGGTTGCCTAAAGGTGACAAACTTGATTTAATAACTCAAAAAGCGACGGAACTGGGTATGTATGCACTCATCCCGTTTTCTGCAGAACGCTCTATTGTGAAATGGGACAATGCGAAAAGCGATAAAAAAGTCGGCCGCCTTCAAAAAATTGCGAAAGAAGCAGCGGAACAATCGCATAGAACGCATATACCCGAAATTCAAAACATTCATAGTTTTAAACAGTTGTTAAGTAAAGCGGAATCATATGACGCAGTCATTGTAGCTTATGAAGAAGAGGCAAGACAAGGCGATAGAACACGGTTTGCTGAAATTGTAAAATCATTGTATGATAAAGATTCAGTGTTATTTGTTTTTGGTCCTGAAGGTGGAATTTCTGATGCCGAAGTACAATCATTAAAAGACTTTGGCGCTATTTTCACTTCTCTTGGTCCACGCATTTTACGGACTGAAACTGCGCCTTTATATGCACTGTCAGCTATTTCTTGCGAATTCGAGTAAACATCAAGTATTTGTAGAAATTAGCTGGAAGAACAAACGACTTCTATATAGAATGGGGATTTTTAAAAATGACGAACATTGCATCTTATATCGACCATACGTTATTAAAGCCTGAATCAACTGAAAGCCAAGTAGTGCAGTTATGCAAAGAAGCAGCAGAATACAATTTCGCTTCTGTTTGTGTAAATCCAACTTGGGTTGAAAAAGCAGCTGCAGAATTAACGAATAGTGAAGTGAAAGTGTGTACAGTTATTGGGTTCCCGTTAGGCGCTTCTACCCCTGAAACAAAAGCTTTTGAAACAACGGATGCTATTTCTAAAGGCGCTGGAGAAATTGATATGGTGTTAAACATTGGTGCGTTAAAGAGCGGCAATACAGATCACGTGAAAAAAGATATTGAAGCAGTTGTTAATGCTGCAAAAGGCAAAGCAATTGTTAAAGTTATCATTGAGACGTGCTTGTTAACGGACGAAGAAAAAGTAACCGCTTCCCAATTATCTAAAGAAGCTGGAGCGGATTTTGTCAAAACTTCTACTGGCTTTTCAACAGGAGGAGCGACAGTTGAAGATGTCAAATTGATGCGTCAAACAGTTGGCTCTGAAATGGGTGTTAAAGCGTCCGGTGCTGTACGCAGCTTGGAAGATGTGGAAGCGATGATCGAAGCAGGAGCTACGCGCATTGGCGCAAGTTCTGGCGTGAAAATCATGCAAGGACTTACAGCAGATTCTGATTATTAACTGTTGACCTTTCACTTAGAATACGATATAATTTTTGAGTATATAACACTTGTTGTTCTTCGCTTCAACGTGTGTTCGGAGGGAGGGAAAAAGAGATGACAAAAACTACAGTTCGTAAAAACGAATCGATTGAAGATGCTCTTCGCCGCTTCAAACGCACTGTTTCTAAATCTGGAACAATGCAAGAGGTAAGAAAGCGCGAGTACTATGATAAGCCGAGCGTGAAACGTAAACTAAAATCAGAAGCTGCGCGTAAACGTAAATTTTAATTGACTTTAAGAAGCATATAGACTTTTAAAAAATATGAACGACCAGCGAAAACCGCCAACACAATCTTGTGTTGGCGGTTTTTCTAATTGTCACACAAGTAAGCGCATTCTTTCGTTATTGTGGAAGATTTCCTTTATAATAGATGTATAATAGGTTGAAACTTCTTCCCGGTTCAACCGTATATATAAATATAGAAGAAATTTGAAATGCGAAAGGAGAGATCCTGTTGAGCAAAGTCAAAGTCTTTATAGGTTTTGGACTTTTGCTATTGTCGTTTCTACTGATGCTCCCAGCTATCCAAGCTGACACTTCGACGGTGTACGTAATCCCGATCGAAGACGAAGTGGAACGAGGATTGCAGGCTTTTATCGAACGGGGAATTGAAGAAGCGGAAGATGCTGGAGCCGAGGCCATAATATTTGAAATAGACACACCGGGTGGGTTTGTAGATGCAGCAGACGGCATTGCTCGTCTATTAAACAAAACAGATATAGAAACATTGGCTTTTGTTAATCAAGATGCTTTGTCTGCTGGAGCGTTTCTCGCATTGCATACTGACGAAATTTACATGCACCCGAACGGACGTATGGGAGCTGCGCAAGTCATCAATCAGGCGGGCAATGCAGCAGCTGATAAAGCAAATAGTGCTTGGCTGTCCTCCATGAAAAGTGCAGCACAAACAGCTGACCGAGATCCCCAATATGCTTTAGCAATGGCGGATGCATCAATAGACCTTCCAGAAGTCGGTGCAGCTAAAGGGAAATTATTAACTTTAAATGCGAGAGAAGCTGAAGAAGTTGGGTATTCGGAAGGGACCGTTAGTTCTTTAAGTGAACTTCTTGGAGTAAAGGATTTTGAGAACGCAACAATCGTGACAATTGACGAAACGTTTTCAGAAAGTCTAGCTCGCTTTTTAACAAATCCGTTTATCGTGCCCATTCTATTATCAATTGCAGGACTCGGCTTGCTACTTGAGCTATTCACGCCAGGAGTCGGAGTTCCAGGGTTTATCGGAATGGTATTTTTACTGTTGTTTTTTTATGGTCATTTAGTGGCTGGCTTGGCAGGTTACGAATCCATCATTTTATTGGTTATTGGTTTCGGGCTATTAGTCGCCGAGTTTATCATACCGGGTGGGGTAGCTGGATTTTTGGGAGTTGCAGCTATTCTAGGTAGTATTTTATTGGCGGGAGGAGACTTGAAAACCACCGCCATAGCAGTACTTATAGCAATGATAGTAGCAACAGTAGGGATGGTGATCGTAGTGAAGTTTTTTGGAAAACGACTGAGTTTGTTCAAGCGCATTATTTTGATGGACGCCACCGATACAGCAAGCGGTTATGTATCGACGACAAATCGTCCAGAACTTGTCGGTAAAATTGCACGAACACTGACAGCACTCCGTCCATCAGGTACAATTCAGCTAGAGGACGAGCGAATCGATGCTGTCTCTGAAGGTAGATTTATCGACAGTGGGAAAAATGTTAAGATTATCAAGGTAGAAGGTTCGCGAATTGTAGTGCGTGAGCTGGATAAACAAGAGGAGGAATAAGAGAATGGGACTTGAAACAATAGGTTTGGGCGCAGCAATCATTGGTATCATTGTTATTTTGGCAATATTCTTTACATTTGTACCAATTACGTTATGGATTTCAGCATTAGCTGCAGGCGTAAAAATCAGTATCTTTACATTAATTGGGATGAGATTACGTCGAGTAATTCCGTCACGTATTGTAAACCCATTGATTAAAGCTTCAAAAGCAGGGTTAACTGTGACTATTAACCAATTAGAAAGTCATTACTTAGCTGGTGGTAACGTTGACCGTGTTGTTAACGCATTGATCGCGGCACATCGTGCCAATATCGAATTGCCATTTGAACGTGCAGCAGCGATTGACCTAGCAGGTCGTGACGTGTTAGAAGCTGTTCAAATGTCTGTAAACCCGAAAGTGATTGAAACACCATTTATCGCCGGTGTAGCAATGGATGGAATTGAAGTAAAAGCAAAAGCGCGTATTACGGTTCGCGCAAACATCGATCGTTTAGTCGGTGGTGCTGGAGAAGAAACAATTGTTGCCCGTGTTGGTGAAGGGATTGTCTCAACACTTGGTTCAAGCACAAGCCATAAAAAAGTTTTAGAAAACCCAGATCTAATTTCTCAAACCGTGTTATCAAAAGGTCTAGATTCAGGGACAGCGTTTGAAATTCTGTCTATTGATATTGCAGACGTTGATATCGGTAAAAACATTGGAGCGGAACTACAAACAGAACAAGCAGAAGCAGATAAGAAAATTGCTCAAGCGAAAGCTGAAGAACGACGTGCGATGGCGGTTGCAAGCGAACAAGAAATGAAAGCAAAAGTTGTTGAAATGAGAGCGAAAGTTGTTGAAGCAGAAGCAGAAGTACCACTTGCAATGTCTGAAGCTCTACGCAACGGCAATATCGGCGTTATGGATTACGTCAACTACAAAAATATTCAAGCCGATACGAGCATGCGTGATTCTATTTCAAAAACTGGCACGGATAAATCCGACAATAAATAATGGGCGTAAGCCTTAAGGGAGGTTTGTCGTGTGGAAGCTCTCATATTAGGACTGGTCATCATGGCGGTAAGTGCTTTTTTTAACAAAAATAAAAAAGATACCAATAAACGAGATACGCCGGTAAAACCCTTTGCGACAACTCCATCCACTACAAGAGAAAGTCGTTCTGGGAAAACCCGGTTTAAGCGAGTTGAAGATTATGCAAAGGAAATTTATGGTGAACTGCAAAATCAAAAAACTCAAGGGTCTGATCGTTTAGAAGAGGCAAAGCAAAAAGCAGCAGAAGTTGTGGATCGTACGCCTCTTCGTGAAGCCCGTGAAGAAATAGGGCGTCGTGTTACATCTAGTCATTCACAAAGCCGTGCATCGTTAAGCGAAGCAAGGTCAATCCGCAATCAACCTGTAATCCCTAAAGTAGAAAAAACTTCTGAGGAATTATTGCCACTTAGCAACGAAGACGTTAGAAGAGGGATTATTATGGCGGAAATTTTAATGCCGCCAAAGTCAAAGCGTTAATAAAATTCAGTCAGTGAAAACTGACTGATTTTTTATTATTTATAATTTTATTATGTAAACTAAACGATTTTTAGTAAATTTCTTTCACGGTAAATTTAAAAGTAAAAAGATTTTTCGTTAAAAGGTAAAAATTTCACACTAAATATGGGCAGAACAAATATTTTACAAGTGATTATCTTTAATGATAGAGTGAAATTAGCAGTAAATACTCGATCCTAAGGAGCGTCCACATGACAGAAAATAACCTACTAGAATTACATGTGAAAGACCCAAATGAAGCGGTACAGCTGCTCGGGATATCAGATAGCCATTTAACGCTAATCGAAGAAGCTTTTAATATTCAAATTATTACCCGTGGAGAAGTTATCAAATTGGCTGGTTCTGAGGAAGACAAACAAACGGGGAAATTATTAATAGAACAATTATTGCGGGTTATTCGCAAAAATATCAATATTGACCAACGTGATATTGTCTCAGCAATTGAAATGGCCAAAAATGGCACAATTGAATATTTTGCAGAACTTTATGATGTAGAAGTCGCGCGTAATGCCAACGGTAAAACCATTCGGGCTAAAACCATCGGACAAAGACATTACATTCATGCGATTCGCAACAAAGATTTGGTTTTTGGAATTGGTCCTGCTGGTACCGGTAAAACCTATCTCGCGGTAGTTTTAGCTGTCCAAGCCTTAAAAAATGGTCACGTGAAAAAAATCATTTTAACAAGACCAGCAGTAGAAGCGGGCGAAAGTCTTGGGTTTTTACCAGGCGATTTAAAAGAAAAAGTAGACCCTTATTTACGCCCATTATATGATGCGTTGCATGATGTGTTAGGGCTTGAACAAACCAATCGTTTTATCGAGCGTGGGACCATCGAAATTGCGCCTCTTGCTTATATGCGAGGACGAACATTGGATGAAGCGTTTGTCATTCTAGATGAAGCGCAAAACACGACAAAAGCGCAGATGAAAATGTTCTTAACACGTCTAGGGTTTGGATCAAAGATGGTAATTACAGGTGATAAAACACAAATAGACTTGCCGCGTGGTGCTGAATCTGGATTAATTGCCGCGGAAACGATTTTATCAAGTGTGCGAAATATTCATTTTCAATACCTTGAAAGTGGCGACGTGGTTCGTCATCCGCTTGTAGCAAAAATTATTGATGCCTATGAAAATCAACCAACATAAAGCAAGGTGCAGGGATTATTTTCCCTGCACCTTTTTCTATAATAAGAACAAGAGGAATGTACTACTGCTCGTATATACGGACATAATTTCAAATTATTAGAAAAAAACACGGTGAAAACTATTTCTTTAGTTGTTATGATGGAACTAGGAAATGTGGGGTGGAATAAGATGCGTCAAAAGGCACGAGATCTTTTTGAAAAACTAGGTTATCGAAAAATAATGATGGCCGGCATGTTGTTAACAGGAATCATTTTATACGGCTTTTTACTGGATTCTGTTCAAAGCGATACATACGATATACAATTGTTCCAATTATCACAGGAAACAATACGTTCTGAAAAAACCGTGGAAGATCCAGTGAAAACGGAATTAGAAAGGCAACGGCTTACTGAAGAAGTTGCGCCAAGCTACCAGTTTATGAGTGAGATTGTGGACAATCAAACTGCTTTGGTTGCCTCGATATTTGGCTATATTTTGGAGGTGAAAGCTCCTCCTGAACAAGAAGAAGATCGGCTAACGAAAGAAGAAATGATTGAAAAACTGCGAGAAGATTTAAGGTTATTGGAAACAAGTGATAACGGACTGCGGTTAACAGACGATATGTTAAGTTCGTTATTGTCTCTATCAGAAGCTCGCTTACTTAATGTGCAAAAAGAGTTAAACAATTTATTGGAATCGTCTTTAAACGAATCGATTCGCGTAGAAGAAGTGGCGCGTTATCGAACAGAAATTGAACAAGAAATTCGCCGCAATGAAACAATTCCAAACGACATTATCCAAGCGGCAGTGACTATTGGGCGTTTTGGTATAATTGCAAACGAAGTAGTCAATGAAGAGTTAACAGCTAAGCAAGTAGAACAAATTCGAAATAGTGTTGAACCAACACGTATATTACAAGGACAAGTTCTCGTTCAAGAAGGCCAAGTAATTGACCGGGAAGTATACCGTCAGTTAGAACTAGCTGGAATGACTGAAGAGCGACTCAATTATAAACCGTTACTAGGCTTGTTTATTTTCGTTATTATTGCAGTAGGGCTGCTATTTATCGTTATTTCTCGATCAAAAAAAGATGATGAACACAAAATAACCGAGATGCTTGTTGTAATGGTAGCGACTTCTATATCATTAATATTGATGAAGTTACTGTCTGCGATTAGCAATAATTTCGATTTAGTCATTTCTTTTTTCTTTCCTACAGCATTAGCCGGCATGCTAGTGTGTTTACTAGTCAATGAACGAGCGGCTGTATACGTTACTATTTTTGTTAGTGCAGCAGCAGGTTTAATGTTGCCGAGTGGTTATTCTGCTACTTTACAAGTAGACGTTGCGTTTTATATTCTTTTTGGTGGATTAACAGCGATTTATTTGATCGATCGAGTAGGCGGACGTGGACGGTTACTTCATATAAGTTTAGCAGTAGCGTTCGCTAACGCATTGTTTGTTGCTTTTTATTTGTTATTAGGGCAAACACAATACAGTTGGTCAGAAATTGCTTTTTATTTTTCGGCTGCTGTAGTCTCAGGATTATTATCTGGAGCATTGGCAATTGGGTTTCTGCCATTTTTTGAATCGGCATTTGGAATGTTGTCTACAATGCGTTTGATCGAGTTATCCAATCCGAATCATCCGCTCTTAAAGAAAATTTTGATGGAAACACCGGGAACTTATCATCATAGCTTGATGGTAGCAAACTTGGCGGACGCTTCTTGTGAAGCGATTGGAGCAAATGGGCTATTAGCGCGAGTTGGGTGTTATTATCACGATATTGGCAAAACAAAATACCCACAGTTTTTTATCGAGAATCAAGTTAATATCGAAAATCCACACGACCGGTTGCCTCCTGAGAAAAGTCGGGATATTATTTTGGCACATGGCATACAAGGGGCACAAATGTTGAAAAAGCATAAAATGCCAAAAGAAATTATTGATGTAGCTGCGCAACATCACGGGACGAGCCTATTGAAGTTTTTCTATTACAAAGCAAAAGAAACCAATCCCGATGTTGATGAAAATACTTACCGCTACGAAGGTCCGAAGCCGCAAACAAAAGAAATTGCCATTATATCTATAGCGGATAGTTTAGAAGCAGCAGTGCGATCCATGAAAGAGCCAACATCAGAAAAGATAAAAAAATTGGTAGATTCGATTGTAGAGGATAAACTAAAAGATGGGCAGTTCGAAGAATGTGATATTTCTTTAAAAGAACTAAAAAAAGTAAAAGAGGTAATGTGTGATACATTGAATGGAATATTCCATTCGCGTATTGAGTATCCGAAAGAAACCAACTGACAGGAGGAACTGTTATGATAGCTATTGATTTTATGGATGAAACAGAAAGTTTAGATCAAAAAGAATTGGATTTTGTCAAAAAAATACTAGAGCATGCTGCTAAGCAAGAAAAAGTCACGGATTCTGAAGTATCCGTGACTTTTGTCACCAATGAAATGATTCGTGATATTAATCGTGAATACCGCGGGAAAGATCAACCGACGGATGTCATTTCGTTTGCCATGGAAGAAATGGGAGAAGGAGAAACAGCGATTATCGGTTCACAAGAACCGCGCATGTTGGGTGACATCATTATTTCTTTAGATCGGACAAAAGAGCAGGCTGAAGATTTTGGTCATTCTTTTGAACGAGAGCTAGGCTTTCTAGCGATCCATGGCTTTTTACATCTGTTGGGCTATGATCACATGACCGAAGAAGATGAAAAAAAGATGTTTTCTCGCCAGGAGGAGATTTTAGTCTCTCTCGGCATCAGGCGTGATAACCATGACGGCGCGTAGGTTTTTCCGTTCTTTTTGGTTTGCAGCTCAAGGAATTGGGACAGCTTTAAAACGTGAACAAAATATTCGTTTTCACCTTATAGCCGCGATCATTGTTGTAATCGCAGGGTGGTTAACGGTCTTGTCATACGCAGAATGGTTAGTAATCATTTTATTAATCGCAGGCATGATCGCATTAGAGATGGTCAATTCAGCTATTGAACGGGTCGTCGACTTGGTGACGGCTGAACTTCATCCGCTTGCTAAACAAGCAAAAGATATGGCGGCAGGTGCGGTTTTGGTATTTGCAGCGGCAAGTGCTATAATTGGATTAATAATATTTTTACCCAAATGGTTTTAAATTCGTAGAGGTGATTAAAAATGGAAAAAGAACAATTATTGAAAAAATCGATAGAAGCACGAAAAAATGCGTATGTGCCCTATTCAAAATTCCCTGTAGGGGCAGCATTATTGACAGCTGATGGAAAAGTCTACTTAGGCTGTAACATTGAAAACGCAGGCTACTCATTAACAAATTGTGCAGAGCGCACAGCGGTATTTAAAGCGGTGTCAGAAGGCGACAATAAGTTCGTAGCTTTAGCTGTATCAGCAGACACAGCAGGGCCTGTAGCGCCATGTGGTGCATGCAGACAAGTGTTGGCAGAGTTTTGTCCGCCGAACATGCCTGTTTACTTAACAAATTTAAAAGGTGACGTTCAGGAAACAACAATCAGCGAATTGCTTCCCGGCGCATTTTCAACGGAGGATTTAAAATATGCAGCTAGAGAATAACGGATTTAAATCAGGTTTCATTTCAATCATTGGTCGTCCAAACGTCGGTAAATCGACGTTTCTTAACCGTGTGGTGGGCCAAAAAATTGCCATTATGAGCGACAAGCCCCAAACGACACGAAACAAAGTGCAAGGCGTTGTGACAACAAATGATAGCCAAATGATTTTTATCGATACACCCGGCATTAATGAACCCCGTCATAAATTAGGTGACTTTATGTTAAAAGTGGCAAAAAACACGTTCCGCGAAGTGGATGTATTGTTATTTGTTGCAAGTGGCGTGGACCGCGTCGGGAAAGAAGATCGGTATGTACTAGAAATGCTAAAAGGAATCGATGTCCCGGTATTTTTAGTAATCAATAAAATCGATCAAGTACATCCGGATAATTTGCCGAAAATTATTGAGTCATACCGCAATGAATTTGATTTTGCAGAAGCGATTCCGATTTCAGCGCTAGAAGGAAACAACGTTGAAACGTTATTAGCAAAAATTAATGAGCGGCTTCCTGAAGGACCTCAATACTACCCAGCGGATCAAATTACCGATCATCCAGAACGATTTATCATTTCAGAATTGATTCGTGAAAAAGCACTGCATTTGACGCGCGAAGAAATTCCGCATTCGATTGCAGTTGTTATTGAAAAAATTGCACCGGATTCTGAAAACAAAAACATGATTCGAGTTCAAGCAACGATTATGGTCGAGCGCGATTCTCAAAAAGGCATTGTGATTGGCAAAAAAGGCGTATTGCTTAAACAAATCGGTACGCGTGCCCGCCAAGACATTGAAAATTTGCTTGGATCGAAAGTGTATTTGGAATTATGGGTGAAAGTTCAAAAGGATTGGCGCAACAAAGCGATGCATTTACGCGATTTCGGCTTCAGAGAAGACGAATATTAAGGAGTCCTTCCCATGCAAAATCAAGTAGAAGGTATTGTGATTCGCACAATGCCTTATGGCGAAACCAATAAAATCGTCACCTTGTTTACGAAAGAAGCAGGGAAAATCACTTGTATGGCAAGAGGTGCGAAAAAACCGGCTAGTCGATTAGCGGCCATCACCCAAGTATTTACTCATGGAAGTTTTTCCATCTACAAAGGAAAAGGCATGGGGACTATACAAGCAGGAGATCCGTTAGAATCACTCCGGCATATTCGTGAAGACATTATGTCTACTGCTTATGCAAGTTATGTTACGGAATTGATTGATCGTTTAACCGAACAAGATGAACCGCAACCAGCCATTTTTGATATGTTGTATCAAGCCCTTCATGCGATTGATGATGGGTATGACCCAGAAGCAATTACCTTGTTTGTCGAGTGGAAAATGCTCCAAACAGCAGGGTTAACGCCAACACTTCATCAATGTGCTAATTGTGGGTCGACTGAAGGAGAATTTGCCTTTTCGTTTCAAGAACTTGGGTTTCTTTGTCATCGTTGTTTTCATATCGACCGTTACATTATTCGGTTGAGTCCAGCGTTAGTAAAGCTTATCCGTACGTTCTACTTTGTGCCAATTGAGCGCGTAGGATCTTTAACTTTGAAAAAAGAGTCAAAGAGCTTGCTCAAACAAATTGTCCGCACCATTTACGAAGAAAAAGCAGGGATTCGCTTAAAGTCACGGAAGTTTCTCGAACAATTAGAACGAACTCCCGAATTTTTGCCTAAAAAAGAAGAGTTGCCTAAAGACGAATAGTCTTTTGGCAACTCTTCTTTTTTTTTTTGAACGAGTCACGCCGTCGCGTTTGTGCGGTTCGCCGTTTTCAACATTAAAAACTTTGTTTTAACAGCAATAATACTAATCAGGGTGATAAATCACGCACCGGTAAGTAAACGAAATAAAAAGTGGTGGAATAAACTCATTCCACTACTTTTTTGTAACTATATTCTTTTCACTGTCAAGACTCGAACGGCCGTTTCCGCTTTTCAAACTTAAAACTGAATATGCTGTTCGATATATGCTTGTACTTCAGCAATCGGCATACGTGTTTGTTCCATCGAATCACGGTGGCGCACTGTTACTTGACCGTCTTCAACTGAATCAAAGTCATATGTGATACAGAAAGGAGTACCAATTTCGTCTTGGCGACGGTAGCGTTTACCAATCGATTGAGACTCATCGTAATCCACCATAAAATGTTTAGCTAAATCAGCAAATACGCTTGTAGCGCCTTCTGCTAATTTTTTAGATAATGGAAGAACCGCTGCTTTATAAGGAGCTAGAGCTGGGTGGAACTTCAACACTGTGCGTTTGTCGTCATTTTCAAGTGCTTCTTCGTGATATGCATCGACTAAGAACGCGAGTGTTACACGGTCAGCTCCTAGTGAAGGTTCGATGCAATAAGGCACAAAGCGTTCGTTTGTAACAGGGTCGATGTAGTTAAAGTCTTCTCCTGAATGTTCCATATGGCGTTTCAAGTCGAAATCGGTACGATCTGCAATACCCCAAAGCTCACCCCAACCGAATGGGAATTTGTATTCGATATCAACTGTAGCATTTGAGTAATGAGAAAGTTCGTCTTCGTCATGTTCACGCAAGCGCATATTCTCTTCATTCATGTTTAAATTCAACAGCCAGTTTTTACTGAAATCGCGCCAGTAAGCATACCATTCTAAATCTTCGCCAGGTTTGCAGAAAAACTCAAGTTCCATTTGTTCGAATTCACGCGTACGGAACGTAAAGTTACCAGGTGTGATTTCGTTACGGAAACTTTTACCGATTTGTGCAATTCCAAAAGGCATTTTCTTGCGCATAGAACGCTGGACGTTTTTATAGTTAACGAAAATCCCTTGAGCTGTTTCTGGACGCAAGAAGATTTCATTTGTTGAAGCTTCTGTTACACCTTGGAACGTTTTGAACATCAAGTTGAATTGGCGAATTTCTGTATAGTCTTGTGCGCCACACGTTGGACATTTCACGTCGTGTTCTTGGATCAATTCTGCCATACGGTCAAATGACAAACCATCAACAATCAATTCAATGCCTTTCGCATCTAGTGCATCTTCGATTAATTTGTCTGCACGATGGCGCGTTTTACAGCTCTTGCAATCGATCATTGGGTCATTAAAGTTGCCGACATGTCCTGAAGCTACCCAAGTTTTCGGGTTCATCAAAATGGCAGCGTCCAGTCCTACGTTATAAGGAGACTCTTGAACGAATTTTTTCCACCATGCTTTTTTAATATTATTTTTTAATTCGACACCAAGTGGGCCATAATCCCACGTGTTTGCCAAACCACCGTAAATTTCAGAGCCTGGGAATACAAAGCCTCTGTGTTTTGCTAAAGCTACTACATCTTCCATTGACATAAAAATTACCTCCATAAAATAAAAAATCGTACTCGTCCTCGGGCATTGTTACATGCCCGAGGACGAGTACGTTAAGACCCGCGGTTCCACCTCGATTGACTGCAATGTGCAGTCCACTTTAAAATAAAAAATAGCTCGGGATCGCCGTTTCCTGTAGGTGTAGGCTTTCACTATCCCTACTCGCTAAAGTTACAGTACTCATTTATCCGTCATTGCCTATATGAAGTTCGTTTTTAATTGTATCATGACAATGTTTTCTTCGCAATATCACGTGCATTAGTATATAATAATTGATATTGAGTATAACATATATCTATTTTTGAGGCGGTGAGTCCAATCGAACTCAATAAACGACAAGAAGAAATATTGCAAATTGTTAAAGGCAATGGTCCAATTACTGGCGAACAAATTGCGGATCGCTTAAACTTAACAAGATCAACGCTAAGACCGGACTTAGCCATTTTAACGATGGCAGGTTTTTTAGATGCCCGTCCCCGCGTTGGTTATTTTTATTCGGGTAAAAAGCCGGGGCAAGATGTGACTGATACGATGAACAATATGAAAGTAAAAGATTTTCAGTCGATTCCGGTTGTTGTCCGAGAAGATGTTAGTGTGTACGATGCCATTAGTCAAATGTTTTTAGATGATGTCGGGACACTTTTTGTCGTGGATAAAAACTCGCATCTAGCAGGAGTGTTATCGAGAAAAGATTTGCTGCGAGCCAGTTTAGGTAGCCAAAATTTATCGAGTATTCCCGTACATATTATTATGACGCGTATGCCGAATATTACATATTGTACTAGAAACGAATCACTTATCCAAGCAGCCCATCGGTTGATCAATCAACAAATCGATGCACTGCCTGTAGTGGAAGAACAGCCAGACGGCTATAAAGTTGTCGGTAGACTAACAAAAACGAATATTACTCGTGCGTTTTTATCGTTATCTGAAAACCACGATTTGTGAGGTGTCAATTATGAATTCACTGCGATTGTTCATTGTATCCGATTCGGTTGGTGAAACAGGAGAACTGGTTGCGAAAGCGGCAATTAGTCAATATTTGAGCGCAGATCAAAATGCAGTTTTAAAACGATTTCCATATATCGATTCCATTGATCACTTACAAGAAATCGTTAAGTTGGCTGTCGCTCAAAAAGCGTTTATCGTTTATACATTGGTTTCTCAAGAGTTGCGCGACTATATGCAGTCTGAAACCGCTAAATTTCATGTAACAGCAGTGGATTTAATGGGGCCATTATTAGATGCACTCGAAAATGAGCTAAATGCATCCCCATTGCAAGAAGCAGGTTTAGTTCGTAAATTAGATGATGATTACTTTAAAAAAGTAGAAGCCATTGAATTTGCAGTTAAATACGATGATGGGCGAGACCCGCGTGGTATTTTGATGGCAGACATTGTATTGGTTGGAATTTCTCGGACCTCTAAAACGCCACTATCCCAATATTTAGCACACAAACGGTTAAAAGTGGCCAATGTACCGCTTGTACCAGAAGTAGATCCACCCGAAGAATTGTATCAAGTAGATCCGAAAAAATGTTTTGGTTTAGTCATTTCGCCAGATAAACTCAATTTTATTCGGAAAGAAAGACTGATAGCACTAGGATTAAACGACGACGCAAATTACGCGAAAATCGATCGTATCCACGAAGAAATCAAACATTTTCACAAAGTAGTCGACCGCATCGGTTGTGAAATAATTGATGTGACAAATCGAGCTGTAGAAGAAACGGCGAATTTGATACTCGGCAAACTCCAAAAATGATTTTGGAAAAACCACCTTCAGAGGCGGTTTTTCTTTCTTTTTGGTGGATTTTTTCATAAAGAAGTTTTATAATGAAGAATTGTGGCTAAAGCTTACTAATGGATAAATAGTTTGCTTTATCTTTTTGTCGAAAAATGAAGGATTTTGTCTTTGTATCACGAATTACTTAAGTTAAGCAAACAAAGATGGTGAAAATAATGTCCAATAGAGTTCCTGAAGAAGTGATTGAAAAGATTCGGTCCAGCACAGACATCGTCGATGTTGTTGGTGAATACGTCCAGTTAACAAAAAGAGGTCGCAACTGGTTTGGCCTTTGTCCTTTCCATGGAGAAAGCACACCATCTTTTTCAGTTACAGCCGACAAGCAGATTTTTCATTGCTTTGGTTGTGGAGCTGGTGGCAATGTCATCACTTTTTTGATGGATATTGAAAACTTAACTTTCCAAGATGCCTTGTCAAGATTAGGAAGTCGTGCTGGCATAGATGTCGATATACAAGCCCCTGCCGATTCCGGTCCGGTGCAATCAAAAGAAGATCAACAATTGATTTTGATGCACGAGTTTGCTGCGGACATGTACCACCACATTTTATTGAATACGGAAGAAGGCCAAGCGGCATTGGACTATTTGGAAAATAGGGGCTTTACTCGAGAAATTATCGAGAAAAACAGAATCGGTTGGTCGCTTCCGGAGTGGAATTATATGGCTTCTTCTTTAAAACGAAAAGGCTTTACAGAAGAAGAGTTAGAAACGAGCGGGTTAGCAATTGCACGTGAGCAATCAAGCGGCTATTTTGACCGATTTCGTGGTAGAATCATGTTTCCGATTATGAATGAAACAGGCAAAGTAATCGCCTTTTCCGGAAGGGTTCTTGAACATACAAAACAAGAAGCCAAATACATGAACAGCCCTGAATCTCCGATTTTCCAAAAAAGCCAAGTGCTTTATAATGTACATCATGCAAGAAGCGCTATACGCAAAAACAGAAAAATCATTTTGTTTGAAGGGTTTATGGATGTCATTGCAGCGGGTAAAGCAGGTGTTGATAATGCTTTAGCAACCATGGGCACATCACTCACGGCTCAGCATATCCGACAAATGAAGCGCTTTGCTCAAGAAGTCATCATTTGTTTTGATGGAGATGATGCTGGTTGGGAAGCTGCAAAAAGAGCCGCCATTTCATTAAACGAAGAGAATTTTAAAGTGGAAGTGGCAGTTTTACCAGGAAAGATGGACCCAGATGATTATGTTCGTGACAACGGCGCTGAGGCTTTTAAAGATCAAATTATCGGTAAACCACATGCATTTATTGCATTCGCAATGATGCACGCCCGGAGGCATAAAAACTTTCAGTATGAAAACGACCTGTTGCAATACATACAGGAAGTGTTGCAATTATTAGCTGGTAGATCCTCGCCTTTAGAGCGAGATTTATATATAAAGCAATTGTCAGTAGAAACTGGATTGTCTCAAGAAGCTATCCTACAGCATTATCGGAAATTAGAAAACAAGACAATCGAACGGAATCGTCCTGAACCACCAGTTATAAAGACACCTAAAAAAGAACCGAAACGGATTACTTCATTGCATAGAGCAGAGCGAATGCTTTTGTCTCATGCACTGGCCGACCCTTTGGTTATGAATAAGTTAGTGGTCGAAGACAATGGAATTCCATTTATCAGTGAAGAATTCCAGGCGCTATACGTTCAATTGCTCGGTTTCTATGAGGAATGGGATAAAGCAGATTTTCATAAGTTTTTGGAGACTTTGCAAGATGCAGAACTCCGAAAACTCGTTATGGAAACCGCATTATCTGAACGTGATCCGGAACATGCGGATGAAGAAATTGCCGATTGTTTAAAGCATTTGCAAAAACATCGGATCGAACAGCAAATCAATTTGAAAATCCAGCAATCAAAAGAAGCGGAAAAACAGCATGACTTAAAGCGCGCTTTACTTCTTGCACAAGAAGTGATTGCTTTACGAAAATCATTGTAAGTTAATTCCGGTTTTTTTAAAGGAGGAAGTCACATGGCCGAGAAATCTGAACGCCAAACTGAAGTTGAAGCAAGCAATGTTCCATTGACTACTGAAGGTCCGGAAGCGACTGTAGAAGAAGCGAAAAAACAGCTAATTGAAGCAGGTAAAAAAACCGGAGAACTCAATTACGAACAAATTGCTGACAAATTAGCGATTTTCGAAATGGAATCCGATGCAGTTGAAGAGTTTATCGATCAATTAGAAGGGCACGGCATCGAATTGGAGCGTAAATCCGACGATGAAGAGCATTTAGACCGTCTCATGAAACCGACCGAAGATAAATTCGATTTAAATGATTTAAGTGTTCCACCGGGCGTTAAAATTAATGACCCTGTCCGTATGTACTTGAAAGAAATTGGACGCGTGGATTTGTTAAAAGCAGAAGAAGAAGTTCGTTTGGCAAAATTGATTGAACAAGGCGATGAAGAAGCGAAAAAACGTCTTGCTGAAGCCAATTTGCGTCTAGTAGTAAGTATTGCAAAACGTTATGTGGGTCGTGGCATGTTGTTCTTGGATTTAATCCAAGAAGGAAACATGGGCTTGATCAAAGCGGTTGAGAAATTCGATTACTCTAAAGGGTTTAAGTTTAGTACGTATGCAACTTGGTGGATTCGTCAAGCCATCACTCGTGCCATCGCTGACCAAGCACGTACCATTCGTATTCCAGTTCATATGGTTGAAACAATCAACAAATTAATTCGCGTACAGCGTCAACTATTGCAAGATCTTGGCCGTGATCCTTCTCCGGAAGAAATTGGTGAAGAAATGGACTTGCTTCCAGAGAAAGTTCGTGAAATCTTGAAAATCGCTCAAGAGCCTGTGTCACTTGAGACGCCGATTGGTGAAGAAGATGATTCGCACTTAGGTGACTTTATCGAAGATTCCGATGCGCAATCACCTTCTGATCATGCTGCTTATGAATTGTTGAAAGAACAATTAGAAGATGTGTTGGATACATTGACTGACCGCGAAGAAAACGTGTTGCGTTTACGTTTTGGTTTAGATGATGGTCGGACACGGACTTTAGAAGAAGTAGGCAAAGTATTTGGTGTAACACGTGAACGGATTCGTCAAATCGAAGCAAAAGCGTTACGTAAGTTACGCCATCCGTCACGCAGTAAGCGCCTAAAAGATTTTCTTGAATAATAAAACAAGCAAGAGCCGCTTCGGGTAGTACCCGAAGCGGCTCTTTTTTTTGGAATGAAAAACACGAATTCGAGTTAAAGCTTGAATTCGTCTTAATTTTCCCTATATAATGAAAGTTGTAAGCGTATTCATAACAAAGGGGATGTAAAACAAATGAATTTTGATTTGACACAAGAACAACAAATGATCAAAAAAACCATCAAAGAGTTTTCTGATAAGGTGGTAGCACCTGGTGCGATCGATCGTGACCGTTCTAAAGCGTTTCCAACTGAAATTTTCAAACAGCTGTCTGACATGGGGATGATGGGCTTGCCGTTTGATGAAAAGTACGGTGGATCAGGAGCGGATACAACTAGTTTTGCTATTGTGACAGAAGAATTGAGCCGCGTTTGTGCTTCTACTGGAATTACTTATTCTGCACATATTTCACTTGGCGGAGCACCACTGAATTTATTTGGAACAGAAGAACAAAAAGAAAAATACTTAACGCCGATTTGTACAGGCGAATCATTTGGCGCTTTTGGTTTAACAGAACCCAATGCTGGATCAGATGCAGGAGGAACTGAAACTCGTGCAATTGAAGATGGCGACGATTGGGTGATTAACGGTTCAAAAGTATATATTACAAATGCTAGTCACGCAAAACATTTAGCCATTACAGCAATTACGGGAATGGAAAATGGCAAGAAAGAAATTAGTGCTATTATTGTGCCGACTGATGCAGAAGGCTTTACGATTATTGATAACTATGAAAAAATGGGGCTGCATTCTTCCAACACTACAGAGTTAGTGTTAGAAAATGTTCGTGTGCCGAAAGAGAACTTGTTAGGCAAGCGTGGAGACGGCTTTAAGCAATTTCTAGTAACATTGGATGGCGGACGTATAGGAATCGCTGCAATGGCTGTAGGGATTGCACAAGGCGCGTTTAACAAAGCCCTTGCTTATTCTAAAGAACGTAAACAATTCGGCAAAACTTTATCTGAGTTCCAAGTAACGCAATTCAAGCTGGCAGATATGGCCATGAAAATAGAATTGGCTCGTAATATGGTATACAAAGCTGCTTGGTTAAAAGACCAAGGCCGACCGTTTACAAAAGAAGCTTCAATGGCGAAGTTATATGCTTCTGAAATTTCGATGGAAGTTGCAGATGAAGCGATTCAAATTCACGGTGGCTATGGTTACATGAAAGAATACGAAGTAGAACGGTACATGCGTGATGCGAAATTACTGGAAATCGGTGAAGGAACGTCTGAAATTCAGCGTATGGTTATCGCACGACAAATCGGTTGTTATTAAAAAAGGAAGCCCTGCAAATCGCAGGGCTTCGTTCATTTAAAATGATTTGTCGATAATAAAACAAACGAACACGAGAGAAAGACGAATTAGCTGAAATTAAATTACTGTTTTTGTCACAAACAAGGAAAAGTTATCTGTTAAGACTTTTCGTTTCAATGATAATACAGTACAATAATGAATGATACGAATAATATCATCAAGCAGAACTTAGTAGAGGGAGGGGTAACGGATGCAAAAAAATGCAATTGTACCTTATATCTTAATCATGGCGTTCGGTATTGGGTTAATTTTCTTCTTATCAGTACAAGGAGTTAGCAACGAAGCTGAAATCGCTGAAGAACATGCAACAGAAGAAGAAGGTGGCGGAGAAGCTGCAGAAGGCGAAGGAGAAGCTTCAGGAGATTTTGATCCAGAAGCAACTGCTCAAGCAAACTGTATTTCTTGTCACGGTTCAAGCTATGAAGGCGGAGTAGGTCCATCTCTAGTAGCTACAGAACTTCCACAAGAAGACATCGAAGATATTTTGGTTAACGGTAAAGGCGGTATGCCAGGCGGACTTGTTGAAGAAGCAAACGCAGCGGCAATGGCTGAGTGGGTTTTATCACTCGAATAGTAGTTAAAGATACCCTTAGTTCTTCTAGAACTAAGGGTTTTTCTGTTAAATTAGGGGGATCCGAATGAATGCTCAACAATTATCACATCGGTTAACAAGAGTGGCCCATCACGTACCAAAAGGCGCAGTCGTAGCGGATATTGGAAGCGATCATGCTTATTTGCCTTGTTATTTGGTATTAAACGGCGTAATTGAAAAAGCCATAGCTGGAGAAGTCGTGAAAGGTCCATTTGAGTCAGCACAAAAACAAGTTCAACAAGAACTGTTGACAGAGAAAATTGAAGTTCGTTTGGCAAGTGGACTTGATGCAATTTCACCCGAAGATGGCATTACTGCTGTAACGATTGCAGGGATGGGTGGTCCTTTGATATGCTCAATATTAGAACATGGTAGTGAAAAATTAGCAGGTGTAGAAAGATTAATCTTGCAGCCGAATGTTCATGCCAAAGCAATTCGTGACTGGGCCGTTTTAAACGAATGGAATATAGTAGAAGAAGAAATATTGAAAGAAAACGAAAAGATTTATGAAATTTTAGTGCTTGAAAAAGCGCAATCACGGATTTCATGGTCGCCTCAACAATTATTAATGGGGCCAGAGTTACTAAAACAGAAAACAGCAATTTTCCAAGAAAAATGGATGCGTGAAAGCGCACAATGGAAAAAGATTGTGGCATCTATGGAAGCTACTGCACAAACTGTTGAAATTGTGGAGAAAAAACAAGAACTCGTTAAAAAAATACAATTGGTAGAAGAGGTGTTGCAACGTGAAAATTCCTAATGGACACCAAATCATTGAGGAATTCGAAAAGTGGTCACCAAAATATTTAGCCATGGAAGGCGATCCAATCGGCTTGCATGTAGGAACATTAAACAAGAAAATCGAACGTGTATTAGTAACATTAGATGTCAATGATGAAGTAGTTGAAGAAGCCATTGCGAAAGGTGCGGGGTTAATAATTGCGCATCATCCACCAATATTTCGTCCATTAAAAAACTTACAAACGGATTTCCCGCAAGGTCGTTTAATGGAAAAGCTGATCAAATCGGATATTGCAGTATACGCAGCACACACTAATTTAGACGTTGCAGTAGGCGGTGTGAATGATTTATTGGCGACAGCGCTAGGTTTAAAAAACACCAAAGTGTTAGTTCCAACTTATGAAGCAGAATTAGTTAAAATCGCGGTATTCGTTCCTGAAACTCATGAAGAAGCAGTTCGCGAAGCGTTAGCTAAAGCTGGAGCTGGAGCAATTGGGGATTATGAAGCGTGCAGTTATACGTTGTCTGGTACAGGGCGTTTCCGTCCAACAAACGATGCGGATCCTTATATTGGAGAAGCTGGTAAAATGGAAGTAACTGCGGAGTCGAAAGTAGAAGTAGTGGTCCGCAAAAACGAAAAAGACCGCGTAATCAAAGCAATGATTTCAGCGCATCCTTATGAAGAAGTGGCTTATGATGTCTTTACGTTAGAAAACAAAGAAATCCCAATGGGGCTTGGTCGTGTAGGTACACTTGAAACACCAATGACGTTAGCCGAATTTGCCGAGTGGACAAAACAACAACTAGCTGTACCTGCTCTTCGTGTTGTAGGCGCACCTGACACCGTAATCAAAAAAGTAGCGGTACTCGGTGGCGATGGCAATAAATACATTCAACAAGCAAAACGTTCAGGGGCAGATGTATACGTAACAGGTGATTTGTATTTCCACGTAGCGCAAGACGCACAAGACATTGGATTAAATGTTGTCGATCCTGGTCATCATGTTGAAAAAGTGATGATTCAAGGTGTCGTGGACCATATGTCTAAGCAACAACCAACTTGGCAATGTGAATTTTTACCGTCCGAAACGAATACCGAACCTTTTCGATTTATGTAAGAAGAAGCTGAGGCTTCTTCTTTTTTTACGAAAATTTTATCGGTGGGTAATTTCAAGAGCGGGCTTATAGGGCATCAAAAAAGAGACGCAAAGTGTTTTGCGTCTCTTTTTTAGTATCGATAAAGGAAGAATGGATTGCCTAAACAAAAGAACAATAAATTTGTATTTACACGGTACTACTAACCGGGTGGTTGAGAAAAATAATAACTTGAATGGGAGGCTAAACTAATATTTACTTGCAAATAGTAATGATTACTATTTATAATAAGGACATATAAACTCTCTATTTGTATTGATAGGGAAATGTGTTTAATTACTACTTACAGCAAGTCGAGCTATAAGGGTCAACGAAAAGGAGAAAAAACGATGTATAAATGCGTAATTATTGGTGGCGGAGTTCACGGAATAACAATGGCAAACTATCTGATAAAGCTCAATAAAGTGACACAGGACGAGTTATTAATTATTGATCCTCATGATAAACCATTAGCCAATTGGCAACGCTGTACAAATCAAATTTCCATGCCTTTTTTGCGCTCTCCAATTGTTCATCACCTTGATCTTAATCCACTTAGTTTAGAAGCTTTTGTGAAATCCAATCGTAATAACGAAAATGCTTCTTTTCTGGGAAGGTTGAAACGACCTTCACGCTTGTTATTCGAAGAGCATTGCCAATGTCTTATCGAAAACATAGCTTTAAAAAAATGTTGGAAACAAGGTTCTGTTAAAGCAATCAGTCAGCATGAAGAGGGGTGGCAAATCGAACTGCAAAGCAATCAGATTTTATATGGACAAAATGTCGTGTTAGCTATCGGTAATAGTGAGGAACTGAATTGGCCAGAGTGGGCAATACCATTGAAAAAACATCCCGAAGCTCCAGTTCATCACATATTTGATATAAATCTTCCAGATCTTGAAACTATGAAGCCTCCTTTTACGGTCATCGGAGGTGGAACAACTGCTGTCCATTTGACCCTTAAATTACATAGCTTGTTTCCAAACCAAGTGACATTAGTTAAACGTCACTCATTCCGAATTCACGATTTCGACAGCGACCCGGGTTGGCTAGGTCCTAAAAAGCAAACAGCTTTTCGCAAGACGAAAGCTTATCAAAAACGACGAGAACAAATCGTTAATGCTCGAAATAAAGGATCAATTCCTCGCGATTTACACATCAAGCTGCTTCACCAAAAAAGACGAAACAACAATATCGTTTTGGATGGACAGGTTCACGAAGGAAAAGTGGAAAATGGAATGATACATCTTTACGACGACGCAAAACAATTACTTCAACAAAGTGGCACCGTCTTATTGGCGACGGGATTTCAATCACTACTGCCAGGGAAAAGCTGGTTAATGCCAGCCATTGAAGAAAATTGTTTGGAATGTGCAGCGTGTGGTTATCCAATTGTCACTACACATCTACAATGGGGACCCAACTTGTATGTGATGGGGGGCTTAGCAGAACTTGAGGTTGGACCAATTGCTAGGAATATCTCGGGAGCTCGCCAAGCAGCTGAATGTATTGCGCAGGCACTTTAGTAGAAGATTAGAGGTGTTGATAGAAAGACGGAAAGGTGGAACAAAAGTGAATGAGCGCATAATGGAATTTTTATGGCGGAGCGAAGTGGCTAAGCTTCCGGAAGAAAAAAAACGTCTATATCGGTTTATTGTAGAACAAGAAGATATGCTAGCCGAAAAAGCAGTTACCGTAGAAGATTTCTATAGCTTATTGATAAAGCAATCTCCTGTTGATTTGGCGGTTGCCCAATTTCGTTTGCCTTACAACCGTATTGTGAAATTGATGTTGGAAATTGAGGTTGAATTAGAACAGAAAATCAGCAAACGATACAAAACAGTAAAATGGATTGATTTTACCAACCACTCTATAGAATCAACAAATTCAGGTGAAAATAAGTTGCTTTTTTTGTTCGTTAATTAAAAATAAGTGTGAAGAGATGAAAATTTTATCTGTTCTGTAAATTGTAATAGGATAATTTCATGAAAAAATGCTTATAGTAGGGAGCTGTATTTCACCATCAAATATGAAGATGTTCATTTTGAAACTGGTTAAAGGTTTTTTTGAGAGGATCAAAAAAAAACGGTCGCAAAAGTTAGCGTTTAACTTTTGCGACCGTTTGTAATTATTCACCTACCGGATAAGGCTCAATGCGATCCGATGGTTTCGGGTGTTTGATTTTTGGTAAAATTTTATTGAGTGGTACAGAACGAGTTAACTGATGAGTGCTTGAGTCTGCTGGGTCGTAAAGGTCCAAGAATTTCATCACTTCTTTAACGATTGGTGTTGGGGTAGAGGCACCTGCTGTAATGCCTACCGTTTCAACGCCTTCTAACCATTCTAACTTTAACTCAGACAAATCAGAAATGCGATATGCAGGAGTACCTGCAATGTCTTGAGACACTTGTGCTAAACGATTTGAGTTATTGCTCATTGGGTCTCCAATAACTAACAATAAATCAGTATCGCCTGCTTGTTGTGCGACAGCTTCTTGACGCACTTGCGTAGCCAAGCAAATTTCTTTATGAACTTCAGACTGAGGGAATTTTTCTTTCAAGCGTTCCATCATGTCCACAACGTCCCATTGACTCATGGTTGTTTGGTTGGTCACAATAATTTTTTCGGAATCGAGTTCTAATTGATTAACGTCTTCCACACTTTCTACTAAATGAACCATATCAGGTGCGACCCCAATTGCGCCTTCCGGTTCAGGGTGTCCACTTTTTCCGATATAGACAATTTGGTAGCCATCTGCCGTTTTCTCACGGATCAAGTCATGAGTAACGGTAACGTCAGGACATGTTGCATCAATCGATACTAAACCTTTACGTCTTGCTAATTCGCGAACTTGTGGAGAAACACCGTGCGCAGTAAAGATAACCGTACCACTCTCTACTTTTTCCAAAATTTCAAGACGGTTTGGGCCATCCAATGTAATAATGCCGTCTTCTTCAAAAGCATCTGTTACGTGTTTATTATGGACAATCATTCCTAGTATATAAATGGGGCGTGGTAAACTTTCGTCCATCGCAGCATTTTTTGCGATAACCATCGCATCGACCACTCCGTAACAATATCCTCTTGGCGATATTTTCATAACTTTCATCAAGTACCGCGCTCCTTTCAATTTCACAATCATATATTCATTATAACGGAGACGGCACAGCTTTACAAAAGTTGCATCGCGTAAAGCGGTGATTTTATGCTATAATGTCTAGAGCGTAAGGAGGGAATTTAATCCCATGACAAAATTTAACGAATACCCATTCAAACCGTTTCTATTAGAAGCGGTAGAAAAACTTGGTTTTACGGAACCAACACAGATCCAAAAGGAAATGATGCCCCATATATTGAAAGGCACAAGTGCAATTGGACAATCCCATACAGGGACTGGAAAAACGCATAGTTTCATTATTCCCATTGTAGAACGTATTGACGTCAGCAAACAGGAAGTGCAGGCGGTAATTTCAGCACCGACACGTGAACTTGGAACGCAGATCTTCAATGAGTTGCAAAAACTAGTTGTTGGATCAGGCATTGAAGTAAAATCGTTTATCGGTGGTACGGACAAACAACGTTCGATTAACAAGTTGAAAACACAACCCCACATCGTCGTTGGAACCCCTGGTCGATTAAGAGACTTAGTAAAAGAAAACGCTTTGTTGGTTCACACAGGTAAAATTCTTGTAGTGGATGAAGCAGATTTAGCTTTCGATCTTGGCTTTATCGAAGAAATTGACCAAGTAGCTGGAAAAATGAAAGATGATCTAGAAATGTATGTCTTTTCAGCCACAATTCCTGAAAAACTAAAACCATTCTTGAAAAAATACATGGAGTCACCTATCCATGTGAAAATTGGCGACAAACGTCCTACTGCAGATGGTTTAGACTTTTACCTAGTGCCCGTAAGAAGCAAAAAGAAAATGGATCGCTTGCAAGATGTGATGAAAGTAATCAATCCTTATTTAGCGATTATTTTCGTCAACACTCGTACAAATGCGGATTATGTTGCAGATCAATTAGCGAAAGAAGGCATTCGTGTTGGACGTGTTCACGGCGATTTAGCCCCACGTGAACGCGTCAAAATGATGCGTCAAATTCGCGACTTGGAATATCAATACATTGTAGCGACAGATCTTGCAGCTCGAGGAATTGATATTCAAGGCGTTAGCCATGTCATCAACTATGAATTGCCGGAAGACCTGGAATTCTTTATCCACCGTGTAGGCCGTACAGCTCGCGCGGGCATGAAAGGATTAGCGATTACGCTATTCAAGCCAGAAGAAGACGATGCGATTGTTCGTATTGAGAAAATGGGCATTCCTTTCCAACAAAAAGATATTGTGAAAGGCGAATTTGTCGACTTGAAAGAGCGTCATAGCCGGACAACACGTACTAGAAAAGTGAACGAAGCAGACGCGAAAGCGAAAACAATGGTTCACAAACCGAAAAAAGTAAGACCAATGTACAAGAAGAAGATGAAGTGGAAAATGGACGAAATCAAAAAAATGGAACGACGCAAAAATCGTAAAAAATAAGGAGATAGGTCAATGTTATTAGGATCTCACGTATCAATGAGCGGCAAAAAGATGCTGCTTGCAGCAAGCGAAGAAGCCGCTTCTTACGGAGCGTCGACTTTCATGATCTATACCGGTGCACCTCAAAACACGCGCCGCAAACCGATCGAAGACTTAAATATTGATGCTGGACTTGCACATATGGCAGCTAACAATTTAACGAATATTGTGGTTCATGCACCGTATATTATTAATTTAGGAAATACGCAAAAACCTGAAACTTTTCAGCACGGTGTTGAATTTCTACAAAAAGAAATTGAACGTACTGCAGCACTCGGTTCAAAGCAAATTGTTTTGCATCCAGGAGCCCACGTCGGTGCTGGGGCAGAAGCAGGGATTGCTAAAATTATTGAAGGATTAAATGAAGTTTTAACGCAAGATTATCCTGTGAATATTGCACTTGAGACGATGGCTGGTAAAGGTACAGAATGTGGCCGCAGTTTTGAGGAAATCGCCGCAATTATTAATGGCGTGACTCATAATGAACGTTTATCTGTATGCTTTGACACGTGTCACACGCATGATGCGGGGTATAACATCAAAGAAGATTTTAATGGGGTACTCGAAGAGTTCGACCGGATTGTTGGGATTGATCGTCTACAAGTATTGCACATCAATGACAGCAAAAATGTTCGCGGAGCGGCTAAAGACCGCCACGAAAATATCGGTTTTGGTGAAATCGGCTTTGAGGCGTTAAACGGCATTGTTCATCATCCAGATTTAATGCATGTACCAAAAATTCTCGAAACCCCGTATGTGGGAGCAGACGCTAAAAATAAAAAACCGCCATATGCATTTGAAATTGAAATGTTCAAAGCGGGTGTCTTTTCACCAGGAGTTATCGAAGAACTAAAATCTTCTTTATAATATAGAAGCATTTATTGCTGAAGACAATCTCGTTATAGGAGAGCTGTCTTCAGCTTTTTAGTTTTAACTAGATGTGAATACCAATAAAACCAAAAAAACTGATTACAAGCGTTTCAAGCAAAATCTGTTTACATTCGTGTAGAACTCTACTATACTTTTTTAATGTAAATCGTAATCATTATTAATTAGAAAAGAGGCGAAACAATGGTTGCGCCATTAATCGACATTCAAGACATCAGTTTTGAGTATGAAGAAACCAAAGCGCTAGATCATATTTCCATGAAAGTGGAAGAAGGCGATTTTTTAGCCATATTAGGTCCCAACGGATCAGGAAAATCGACGTTATTGAAAATTATGTTAGGGCTTATCAAGCCGAGCAAAGGAAAGATTGAGCTTTTTGGAACAGACTCCAAAAACTTCAAAAACCGAGAATGGATTGGCTATGTTTCTCAAAAATCAAATTCATTTAACTCGGGCTTCCCGGCGACTGTCAAAGAAGTTGTGGCAGGCGGGTTAGTAAAGAAAACAGGCTTGTTTCATCGGTTGCCAAAAACAACGCATCAACAAGTGATTGAAGCATTAGAAGCGGTTAGCATGGAACCATTTATCGATAGAAGCATTAGTGAACTTTCTGGTGGTCAGCAGCAGCGTATTTTCATTGCGCGGGCATTAATTGCAAAACCAAAAGTTTTAATACTGGATGAACCAACCGTAGGCATTGATCATGAGAATGTTCAAGCATTTTATGATATGTTGGCCAGGCTAAATCAAGATAAAAATATCACCATGGTACTTGTCACACATGATGTGGATACAGTAACAGATCGAATCACGCATGTGGCGTGTTTAAACCAAACAATTCATTTCCATGGTTATAAAGAACAGCTTCACACGATGAGTGACGAAAAGCGCGAAGCATGGTATGGACACTCTGTCCGGAAAATTCACCATATCGGGGGAAGCCACACATGATAGAAGCGATTTTTTCTTATGAATTTTTACAAAATGCTTTTGCGGCAGGCTTAATCATTGGGGTCATTGCACCGTTACTTGGCGTATTCATTGTTGTTCGTCGCCTGTCGTTAATTGCTGATGCGTTAAGTCATGTGACATTAGCGGGCATTGCAGGAAGTTTGTACTTGAGTCAAAGTGTTGCTTCTTTAGCTCTTTTAAACCCGTTATTTCTCGGGATTGCAGCTTCAGTCGGCGGTTCTATGTTGATTGAACGTTTAAGAAGCTTGTATAAGCATTACCAAGAATTAGCGATACCCATTATATTATCTGCGGGTATTGGGTTTGGTGCTATATTTATTTCGTTAGCGGAAGGTTTTTCAAGTGACTTATTTGGGTATTTGTTTGGTTCGGTTTCAGCAGTAAGCAGAGAAGACTTGTTTATTGTGATGGGAGTAGCAGTCGTTGTGCTTGCTTTCGTGTTTATCTTCTTTAAAGAACTGTTTGTTTTATCATTTGACGACGAATATGCTAGAGCTTCTGGGTTACCGGCTAAATGGATTCATTTTATGTTTATGATCGTAACGGCACTCGTCATTGCAGGTTCTATGCGCATTGTTGGCATATTGCTTGTATCATCGCTTATGACCATTCCGGTTGCAACAGCAATGCGTGTCACAAAAAGTTTTAAACAAACCATTTTGTTATCGATTGTTTTTGGTGAAATTTCGGTTATTACCGGACTAGTATCTGCTTTTTACTTAGACTTGGCTCCGGGTGGAACAATTGTGGTGACTTCGATTTTCCTATTATTGCTAGTCCTTGCGTATAAAAAAATAAAGGTTTCACGTAAAAAAGGAGCGATTGCATGAATTTAACAAATGCCTGGAATATTCTTAAAGACAAGGGTTTCAAAGAAACATCGAAACGTAACCAGATTTTAGAACTGTTTGCGAACGATGAACGGTATTTGACGGCGAGAGATTTGTTGGACGTTATGCAAAAAGACTATCCAAGTATGAGCTACGACACAGTGTATCGAAATTTAGCGACATTTGTATCGCTGGGCATATTAGAAGAAACCGAATTATCAGGTGAACGTCATTTTCGTATGCAATGCGAAAGTGACCATCACCATCATCATTTTATTTGCATGGATTGTGGCAAAATAAAAGAAATTCCAATTTGTCCGATGGATATGGTAGGTGCAGCTCTACCCGCATACGAAATTGCCAATCACAAGTTTGAAATATACGGGAAATGTCCCGAATGCAAATAAAAAGCGAGAGTGGATTTTTCCACTCTCGCTTTTTTCATTATTTACGGCTTAAAGTTTCGTGCAAACTAAATTCGTTTTTAACCCATTGTTCTGCTTCGAGCCAGTCATAAACGCGTACAACATTCGATGGAATGGCCTCGCGGTTATAAGGGGTATCAAAAAGAATAACAGGAATGTCAAGCTCTTCAGCTATTTCTACAGCATTGTCGTGTTTGTCTTCGAAAAACAAATCCACATTATGGCGTTTTGCTGTTTCGATTTTTTTGTGAGAACCAATCAGTTCAATGTGATCATAAGCAATGGCATGTTCTTCAAACCAATTTAGCGTGATGTCACGAACGTTGTCCCCACGAGCGGAAATATAATACAGCTCGTATTGGTTTTTCCAGTTGTTTAAAATTTGTTTTGCATGATCAGATACAGGAGAAGCCGCATAAATACGCGGCTCGGAATCCCGGAACCAAGAATAAAATTCACCTTGCGTCAAATGGGGAAGAGCCGCAGTTAAATCGTATTCTTTAATATCATCTAACGTTAATTCACTGTTAAACTGTTCATTTATGTGAGGAATCAGTGACGTTGGAGAAGTCACGGTCCCATCAATATCTATTCCAAAACGGTATTTCATTGGTTCACAACCTTATACTTGTTGTTGTTCTAATTCTTTTTTCTCTGCTGCTTGTTTCGCGAAATATTCTTCAGCAAGTTTGTCGATTTCGATTTTCAATTCTTCGACCATTGTCGCTTCAGGCACTTTACGAACCGTTTTGCCTTTCATGAATAGCAAACCTTCACCGCGAGCTCCCGCGATCCCGATATCGGCTTCACGCGCTTCACCAGGTCCGTTAACTGCACAACCTAAAACAGCTACTTTTAATGGTGCTTTAATGTGTGAGATGTATTCTTCTACTTCATTGGCGATTGTGATCAAATCGATTTCAATACGTCCGCATGTCGGGCATGAGATAAGTGTAGCGGCGTTTGAAGAAAGACCGAAAATTTTCAACATCTCACGTGCTACTTTTACTTCTTCAACCGGGTCTGCACTTAACGATACGCGAAGTGTATTCCCAATGCCTTTGGCGAACAATGCGCCAAGACCTGCTGCACTTTTCACTGTACCTGAGAACAATGTTCCAGATTCCGTAATCCCTAAGTGAAGAGGGTAGTCGAAAGCTTTTGAAGCGAGTTCGTATGCTTCAACCGCTAAGCTGACATCTGAAGCTTTTAATGAAACGATAATATCGTGGAAATCCAAGTCTTCTAAAATTTTAATGTGATGAAGTGCACTTTCGACCATGCCTTCAGCTGTTGGGTAGCCGTACTTTTCTAAAATTTTACGCTCTAATGATCCAGCGTTAACTCCAATACGAATAGGAATGCCTTTTGCTTTAGCTGCATTTACCACAGCTTCAACTTTTTCGCGACGACCAATGTTACCTGGGTTGATGCGGATTTTGTCTGCACCTTGTTCAATTGCGATTAAAGCTAATTTATAGTCAAAATGAATATCTACTACTAAAGGAATGTTAATGCGTGCTTTTATCGCGCCAATTGCATAAGCAGCACGTTCGTCAGGGCAGGCTACGCGAACTACTTGGCATCCTGCTTCTTCTAAACGCAAAATTTCAGCGACTGTCGCTTCAACATCATGTGTTTTAGTCGTAGCCATACTTTGTATAAATAATTCATTACTACCGCCAATCGTCAAATCTCCGACTCTTACGGGGCGTGTTTTTGAACGGTGTGTCATTTCGCTCATGAAAAAATCTCTCCTTTTTAGTGGTGGCCTGTTGTACCGGCTCACATATCTTTGTCCTACATACGAGGAATAAACCAAAGCATGCAGGCTCTCTTCTATTGCCTATAGCCATTTTAGCAGTGTCGTGCGCAAAAAGACAAGAAAGACGGCTGATTAACACCGTAAATCAATCTTACGCTTGTTTCTTTGAAATGGGTGGTTTTTTTGGGTAATAGCCAATTGCTACATATAAATAGAAGATGGTCAATAAACTAGTGGCGATAGAAACATTAAAATCAATGTCAAAGAAACTTAATGCAAATGCTAGTAATGTTGGGATGGTTACACTTAATGCGGTAGTGCGCCATAAATGACGGTATTCACCTCGACGTTTTCTGCTATTCAAAATCAGCAAAGCGATCAAAGCGAACAAGCTAATTTTGATAAAATGATAAATTGTAGTTGAAACAAATAGGAAAACAAACGCAAACGGATAAAGAAGCCAATCGATTTCTTCGACAAATTCAATCAATCCATCTATACTGCTAGAGGCATTACCTAACCCAGTGCTCCATTCAACAAAAGATGCGACGGTTAACAATAATATAAAGACAAAAATAAACTGCATTATTTTCCCAATGCTCATAATCCGGACAGCAGCTTGTTTTTTAGGTTCTAATAAACTCGCTTTAAATAATTGGTATAGGTTCAAAATCATCTTCCTCTCATCTATACCAATAATCGTACCACGTAGATTGTAAAAAAAAACGCCGCTTTGTTACGGGAATGTAAATTTTGCAGAAAGGTGTTTACAAATTCTTAGTAAACTACGCATAATAGGTTAGGTGTGAATATGAAATTTAGGAGTTGAATATGTATCGTGGAAATGAACTGGCAAGAAATTTTCTTTTCTTTCTTCGGGGGATTAGGGATTTTCTTATTCTCAATTAAGTTTATGGGTGATGCTTTACAGAAAGCAGCAGGTGATAAACTGCGAGACATCTTGGATCGTTTTACAACAAATCCATTCATGGGTGTTTTAGTTGGTATTATCGTAACCATCTTAATTCAATCGAGTTCAGGTACTACTGTAATCGTAGTTGGTTTAGTTAGTGCCGGGTTTATGACGTTAAGACAGGCAATCGGTGTTATTATGGGGGCCAATATCGGTACCACTGTAACAGCCTTTATCATTGGTTTGGACGTTGGAGAGTACGCTTTGCCAATTATGGCAGTCGGAGCGGCGATGATTTTCTTTGTTAAGAAAAACAAAATCCAAAACATCGGACAAGTCATTTTTGGTTTTGGTGGCTTATTCTACGGAATGGAATTAATGAGTGGCGGAATGAAGCCGCTACGTGAATTGCCAGCCTTTATCGATATGACGATTACATTAAGTGAATTTCCAATTTTAGGAGTGTTTGTCGGAACAGTCTTTACATTAATTGTACAGAGCTCAAGTGGTACTGTTGCAATTCTTCAAGGACTTTATGCTGAAAACATCCTTACGCTTGGCGCATCTCTGCCAGTTCTATTCGGTGACAATATCGGAACGACTATTACAGCGGTACTAGCAGCACTTGGTACTTCAATCGCGGCGCGCCGTGCAGCTGCAGTACATGTATTATTTAATGTTGTCGGTTCGGTTATCTTCTTGATTTTACTGATTCCATTTACGGCTTACGTTGAATGGATTTCCGGGGTATTGTCATTAGAGCCTAAAATGCAAATCGCTTTTGCACACGGTTCATTTAACGTAGTAAATACTCTTATTCAATTCCCGTTAATCGGTGCGTGGGCTTACCTAGTGACGAAAGTCATTCCGGGTGAAGAAGTGTTGGTTGAATTTAAACCAAAACATTTGGATATTCACTTTATCGAACAATCGCCTTCTATTGCGCTTGGCCAGGCAAAAGAAGAAATTTTACGCATGGGTCAATATTCAGTGCAAGGGTTAGAAGAAACGTATAAGTATTTAATGACAAAGAGCAAGAAAAATGCAGAAATGGGTTACCAATTAGAAGATGCAATCAACAACCTTGATAGCAAAATCACAGATTACTTGGTACTAATTTCAGCAGAATCTATTTCAGCAGCAGATTCAACACGCCACACAATGTTAATGGAAACGGTTCGCGATATTGAACGAATTGGTGACCATTTTGAAAACATTATTGAGTTGGTTGATTATCAAGAAAACAACAAAGTGAAAATCACAGAAGATGCAATGGAAGATTTAACAGAAATGTTTACATTGACGATTGCGACAGTTCAAAAAGCGCTAAAAGCATTAGACACAACTAGCCACGAACTGGCTCGTGAAGTAGCTGAACAAGAAGATTTAATCGACAAAATGGAACGTAAATTCCGCAAAAAACACATTTTACGCTTGAACGAAGGTTTATGTACAGGACAAGCGGGAATTGTTTTTGTCGATATCGTTAGTAACTTAGAGCGAATTGGTGACCATGCAGTTAACATTGCAGAAGCTATTTTAGGAAACCGCGCTTAACTAAATATTAAAAAGCCTCTCTTTCATCACGCTTTACATTTTTTAAAATGTAGAGCACGATAGAAGAGAGGCTTTTTTTATAGGGAGGGATTCCAGATGGAAATTATCGGCTGGGTTTTAATCTTGCTATTTTTTGTTATTGGATTTATCGGTTTGGTTTATCCAATAATACCGGCTGTTTTATTTATTTTTGGAGGTTTTGTCATCTACGGCTTGTTTTTCAGCTTTAGTGATTTGCCTTGGTGGTTTTGGGCGATTCAAAGTCTTTTTGTCGTTTTATTATTTGGAGCAGATGCCATTGCAAATGCTTTTGGTGTAAAAAAGTTTGGTGGATCTAAGGCAGGTTTATGGGGTAGTACAATCGGCTTAATCGTAGGTCCATTTGTTATACCGATTATTGGTATTTTAATTGGTCCATTTATCGGAGCGATTGTTGCGGAAATCCTTTTTAATAAATCATCAGTAAAAAAATCATTTCTTTCAGGTGTAGGATCTGTTGTTGGGTTTATCACATCGGTCTTTACAAAAGGCGTTATCCAAACAGTTATGATTGCCATCTTCTTTATCATTATTAATTATAGCGATAAATGAAGGAATATATGTTTAATTGGGGGTGAATTCGGGCAAAAGACTGAATAACGCCATTAGACGTGCATTTTGTTTGTCACGGTCTAGAAATTTTGATAGGCTAAGAAGGTAGACCAATAGACTCAAGGAGGAATTTAATTATGGCTTATGAATTACCAGAATTACCTTACGCGTATGACGCACTTGAACCACATATTGACAAAGAAACGATGAACATTCATCACACGAAACACCACAACACGTATATCACAAATGTAAATGCGGCTTTAGAAGGCCACGAAGATCTTGCTTCAAAATCTGTAGAAGAACTAATTGCTGATTTAGATGCAGTTCCAGAATCAATTCGCACAGCTGTCCGTAACAACGGCGGTGGACATGCAAACCACTCATTATTCTGGAAACTATTGTCTCCAAACGGTGGCGGTAACCCGACAGGCGCTTTAGGCGAAGCAATTAACAGCAAGTTTGGTAGCTTCGACGAGTTTAAAGAAAAATTCGCTGCTGCTGGTAAAACTCGTTTCGGATCTGGATGGGCTTGGCTTGTTCTATCTAACGGCGAACTTGAAGTCGTATCAACACCTAACCAAGACTCGCCATTAATGGAAGGTAAAACGCCATTACTTGGACTTGACGTATGGGAACACGCTTACTACTTGAAATACCAAAACAAACGTCCAGACTACATCAATGCATTCTGGAACGTAGTAAACTGGGAAGAAGTTTCAAACCGTTACGAAACAGCAAAATAAGAATTCACAATTGAAACTTTACACACACTTTTTCGTCAGAAAAAGTGTGTGTTTTTTTTATTGGATGATATACTGATAACTGGATATTTTTTTGCGAAAGGAGCAAATTGCTCATGAAACCGCCTCAAAAAAGACGCATTTCACTTGCAAGGGTGAAACTGCAGTCGAACACAGTCTTTCGAATGAATGTCCTGTTTTTCACGATTTTCTTATTGTTTTCTTTGTTGATTTTACGTTTAGGCTTTCTTCAAATTGTTAAAGGAGAAGATTATGCACGTGCAATCGCAAGAACGGAAGAAGTCCCAGTCAATACAAGTGTTCCAAGAGGACGCATTTTTGACAGCGAAGGACGGATTCAAGTTGGCAATAAACCGGTCAATGCCATCACGTACACAGCGATGCAAACGACCAAAAGAGAAGAAATGATGACGGTGGCACGAGAGTTAGCAAAGCTGATCGAAAAAGACGTTAATAAAGTGACGCTCCGGGATAAACAGGATTTTTATATACAATTGAATACAGAAAGCGCCACGAAAAAAGTGACGGATGAAGAAAGAGCAGCAATAACAGCTGAAGATATTACCGAAACAGAAAAGCAGCGCAAGCTCGATGCGTTAGTAAGAGAAAAGATCACTGAGGAAGAACTAGCAAGTTTGTCGGCAGAAGACCTTGAAGTACTGGCAATCTATCGTGAGATGACTTCAGGATATGCACTGACTCCTCAAATGATCAAAAACGAAGATGTCACCGATGAAGAGTTTGCTCGTGTGTCGGAACGCTTAACGGACCCGCAATTAAAAGGCGTAAATACCGTGACCGATTGGAAACGGATTAAGTCGAGTGACTTAACTATTCTAGGAAGTACGACAACACCGGAAACCGGAATTCCTGCTACCAAGCTGGAATATTACTTAGCACGAGATTATTCTCGTAACGATCGTATTGGCGTAAGTTTCTTAGAACAACAATACGAAGAAGTGTTGCAAGGTCAAAAATCAGTTGTTAAAAATGTAACCGATGGCCGAGGAAGTGTAATCGAAACGATTCCTGTGGATGAAGGGGAAGCTGGTAAAGACATTGTTTTATCTGTAGATAGTGAATTACAAAGTGAACTTGAAAAAATTGTAGAAGATAAATTGCTAGAATTAAAAAAACGCCCGAATTCCGAATTAGTCAAAGACGCTTATTTAGTTATGATGAATCCGCAAACCGGCGAAGTTTTATCAATGGTAGGTAAACGCATTGGCGAAGATAAAGATGGCAAACAAGTGATTTATGATTATGCATTTGGGACATTTACAGCAGCTCACGAAATGGGTTCAACTGTTAAAGGTGCAACATTATTAACCGGTTACGCTAAAGGCGCAGTGGAACTCAATGAAGTTCAAATTGATGAACCACTTAAATTTGCTGGAACCGCATTAAAAAAATCCATTTTTAACACAGATCCATTTAACCGGATTCCAATGACCGATTTAATGGCGATTGAACGATCTTCAAACGTTTATATGTTTAAAATAGCAATGAAAATTGCAGGAGTCGAATATCAATACAATCGCGGATTGTATGTAGCTCCTGAAACGTTTGCTGAAATGCGCAATTCGTATGCGCAATTTGGTTTAGGAGTTAAAACTGGCATTGATTTGCCGAACGAAGGAACTGGATATATGGGTGGAACTTCCCCGGGAGCAAAACTACTCGATTTGGCGATTGGTCAGTTTGATACGTATACACCAATGCAGTTAGCTCAGTATATTTCAACAATTGCAAATGACGGTTACCGGATGGAACCTCATGTGGTGAAAGAAATTCGCAGTGCTTCTACAGACGGAGTGTCACTAGGTCCAATTGAAACAATTATTGAGCCTAAAATTTTAAATCGTATTAACAATACGCAAGAAGAAATCGAGCAAGTTCAAACCGGTATGCGTAATGTGTATATTGGAAGTTCAGGTTCAGCGCGTGGTCAATTTAGTGATGCTCCATATACCGCTGCTGGGAAAACCGGAACAGCCGAAGTATATTTCTACGAAAAAGATCATGAACTAAACGGAAAATATGCGATTAATATTGCGCATGTTGGATATGCTCCTTTTGAAAATCCGGAAATTGCTTATGCAGTCGTTATACCGTACGTTACGACCGATCCGAAAAATGTTCCAAGAGCGAACAATGAAATTGCGCGAGCAGCAGCTGATAAATATTTTGAGTTAAAAAGTAAAGAGGTAGTAGAAGAAAGCAATCTAATAAAACCACCTTATAGTAAAACTGTTGAAGTTGAAGGTGAATAAACGATACCCCCAAGGAATTTTTCTTTTCGAGAAATTTTCCTTGGGGCTTTTTTATGTAAACAAAGCCATTTACAATTTCTTAACATTGCCTTTATATGTCCTCAACAATCCCTCTATATAGTAGAGAATGTAAACAAACATAATTAATAGGGGGAAACAATATAATGAGAAACTGGAAGTTTGCGATGGCGTCAACAATTGTTGGTTCAGCTTTAATGCTTGGTGCATGTGGCAGTACAGATACAGGTCAAGAAACTAGTTCAGGTGAAGCTGGTGTCGAAGGAACTGTATCTGGCGACGGATCTTCTACTGTAGCACCGATTATGGAAGGTATTGTTGAAGAATATGCTGGAGTACAGCCGGGTGTTCAAGTTACAGTTGGTACGTCAGGTACCGGTGGTGGATTTGAAAAATTCATCCAAGGCGAAACAGATTTCTCGAATGCTTCTCGCCCTATAAAAGAAGAAGAAGCAGCAAGTCTTGAAGAAGCTGGCATTGAGTATACAGAATTTCAATTGGCATATGATGGATTATCAGTGGTTGTGAGTCAAGAAAATGACTGGGTAGAAGATTTATCAGTAGAAGATTTGAAAAAGCTGTGGGTCGAAGATGGATCAACAAAGAAATGGTCTGATATCAACCCAGAATGGCCAGATGAAGAAGTGGTATTTTATGCACCAGGAACAGATTCAGGAACTTTCGATTACTTTAATGAAGTGATTCTTGAAGAAGAAGATTTGGTTAGCTCAGCAACTTTGTCTGAAGATGACAATACGTTAGTGCAAGGGATACAAGCAGATCCAAACGCAATCGGATTTTTCGGTTATGCCTATTACGTTGCAAACCAAGACACGTTAAAAGTTGTATCAATTGATGGTGTCGAGCCTAACAATGAAACAATTGAGTCAGGTGAGTATGCACCACTGTCACGCCCATTGTTCACATATGCTAATAATGCATCACTTACAGATAACGAAGCAGCATACGATTTCATGACATATACGCTAGAAAATGCAGGGGCAATGGCTGATGCTGTTGGTTATGTAGCTTTGCCACAAGAAGGTTATGACGAAGGCTTAACAGAATTAGAAGCGTTGAAATAATAACAAGAACCAGTCTAGTTTAGTCTGAGGGTGAGCAGCCACTGCTCGCCTTTTGCGGTTGAAAGGGGATTCTATATGCGACCATCTGTACAGGAAATGATCGCAAGTTCAAATGGCAAGAAAAACAAAAAAGTAATCGAGAAAATTATGCCGGTTCTTTTGTTTTTGATTGCTTCAGTTTCGGTTTTGACATCTGTTGGGATCGTTGTAACATTAATCGTGGAAACCATCACGTTTTTCACGCGTGTACCATTTTTTGATTTTATTTTTGGCACCACGTGGTTGCCGTTTTCAAATAAAGATGCCCAATTTGGCATTTTGCCGCTCATCGTCGGTACCTTAAAAGTTACGTTAATCGCAACGGTTGTCGCGGTACCAATCGGTATTTCAGCAGCCATTTATTTGAGTGAGTATGCCAGCGAAAATGTTCGACGCATTTTAAAGCCGATTCTTGAAGTATTAGCAGGTGTTCCAACAATTGTTTACGGATTTTTTGCGCTAACATTTGTCACACCGATTCTTCAATCGGTATTTCCAGAGATTAAAATTTTCAACGCGATTTCACCCGGAATTGTTGTAGGAATTATGATTATTCCAATGATCGCTTCTTTGTCAGAAGATGCCATGTCTTCTGTGCCGAAAAGTATACGAGAAGGCGCATTAGCGATGGGTTCAACAAAATTTGAAGTGGCTTGGAAAATAACTGTACCAGCCGCGTTATCAGGAATCATTGCATCGGTGGTGTTAGCTGTATCGAGAGCAATCGGAGAAACCATGATTGTCTCACTTGCAGCCGGCTCCACACCAAGATTTGATGGGGACTTTACCGGTTCAATCCAAACGATGACTGCTTATATCGTACAAGTATCAAAAGGGGATGCTGGATACGGAACAACGATTTATTATTCCATCTACGCAGTCGGCTTCACGCTGTTTGTCTTTACGATGCTTATGAATATCCTCGCCGGCTACGTCTCAAAACGTTTCAGGGAGGAATATTAATATGAGATATATTGAACAGCAAGCAGTTGTCAAACGGATGAATGGAAGATTAATCGCCAACAACATCTTTAAATATCTATTTTTAGCCGCTACATTAGTCGCATTAGTAGCATTGGTTATTTTACTTTACCGGATTGTTTCTCAAGGAATGGGACATTTATCCATTGAATTTTTAACGAACTTTGCTTCGCGTTTTCCAGAAAAGGCAGGGATTAAAGCAGCACTTGTTGGTTCGCTATGGTTGATGCTGGTTGTGGCACCGACTTCAATTATTTTGGGTGTAGGTTCAGCCATTTACCTGGAGGAATATGCCAAACAAAACCGCATCACCACATTTATCCGCATGAATATTTCTAATTTGGCGGGTGTACCATCTGTAGTGTTTGGGTTACTGGGATTAACGATCTTTGTACGGGCAATGGCTTTAGGAAACAGTATTTTAGCAGCTGGTTTTACAATGAGTTTATTGATTTTGCCGGTAATCGTTGTGGGTGCGCAAGAAGCAATTCGTTCGGTTCCTAATGAACTTCGTGATGCATCATTTGGCATGGGAGCTACCAAGTGGCAAACAATTGTCAAAATTATATTGCCTGCCGCTATACCTGGTATTTTAACAGGAAGTATTTTAGCCTTATCACGAGCTATCGGAGAAACAGCACCGTTAATCGTTATTGGTGTTCCGGTTATTATTCAGTTTTTACCGGTAGGAGTTATGGATACATTTACTGCTCTGCCGATGCAAATTTATGATTGGTCAAGTCGTCCACAACCAGAGTTTCAAACTGTGGCAGCCGCAGGAATCATGGTATTAATGGCAGTCCTGCTGTTCATGAATTCTATCGCAGTTATTATTCGCAACAAATTCGACAAACGCTATTAACGCTAATTATGTGGAAGGGGTTCTGCAAATGACCACCATCGTTACGGAAAAAGCACTAACAGAAGAACTAGTTAATGATTCAGCTAAAAAAGCTGTCTATGAAACAAATCAGCTTAACCTTTGGTACGGAGCAAACCATGCATTGAAGAATATTGATTTGGAAATTATGGAAAACGAAGTAACTGCGATTATTGGGCCTTCAGGGTGCGGCAAGTCGACTTACTTGAAGACGTTGAATCGCATGGTAGAGTTGGTCCCTTCAGTCAAGACTTCTGGAGAAATCCTTTATAGAGGTCGTAATATTTTTGATAATGATTACGGCGTTGAAGAACTGCGTACTCGTGTAGGAATGGTTTTCCAAAAGCCGAATCCATTCCCGAAATCGATTTACGATAATATCGCATATGGACCGCGTATCCACGGCATCAAAAACAAGAAAATTCTTGATGAAATTGTTGAAAAAAGTTTACGAGGAGCGGCTATTTGGGATGAAGTAAAAGATCGCTTGAACGAAAATGCTTATAGTATCTCGGGCGGGCAGCAACAACGAATCTGTATCGCACGCGCACTTGCAATCGAACCTGATGTGATTTTGATGGATGAGCCAACCTCAGCACTTGATCCAATTTCAACATTAAAAGTTGAAGAATTGGTTCAGGAATTGAAAAAAGACTATAGCATCATCATTGTGACGCACAATATGCAACAAGCAGCTCGTATTTCGGACAAAACAGCATTTTTCCTTAATGGAGAAGTAATAGAATATGATAAAACAGATACCATTTTTTCAAATCCTTCCGATAAACGTACGGAAGATTATATTTCAGGTAGATTTGGATAACCAAGGAGGCGGACCGTTTGTCAGTACGCGAAAGATTTGAGTTTGAGTTAAATTCCGCTCAAGAGGAATTGATAACGTTAAGCACGATGGCAGTGAATGCGTTGAACAAATCAGTAGAAGCACTTGTTACACAAGATATCGATGCAGCACTTGAAGTGATTGAAGACGATACAGAAATCAATCAACTAGAAGAATTTATCAATGACCGAGTAATCTTGTTAATTGCGAAGCAATCGCCGGTCGCTACTGATTTGAGACGGTTGATTGTTACAATAAAAGTAGCATCGGATATGGAACGAGTTGGAGATTATGCAGTTAATATCGCCAAAGAGACAATCCGCATCGGCAACCAAGAGTTGTTGCCTCAAATCGAACAAATTCTGCAAATGAAAAAATTAGCGGTTGCCATGCTGCATCAAGTTATCGATGCCTTTGTAGAAGAAGATATTGTCAAAGCAAAAGAAATTGCAGAACTTGACGATCAAGTCGACGATTTATACGGCGATGTAATTCGTAAACTAATCCAAGCAGGTGGAGAAAATCCAGATAAGCTTGGTCAAATTACGCAATTAGCATTTATCAGTCGTTATATGGAACGTTCTGCTGACCACGCCACTAATATTGCCGAGCAATTATTTTACTTAGTACGCGGTCGTCACTATGATTTAAACAAATAATAAGTATCTTCAATCGTTCAAAATAAGATGCCGGAAGCGAAAAGCTACCGGTCTTCTTTTTTATTTAAAAAGGTTCAATATTATTGGAGTTTTACAGTAGACTTTATGTTGAAATATGCTATAATAATTAAGTCGTATAGATCACGCTTATTTACAAATGATCTTTGAAAGAATTAGGAGGGATACCGATGCGTGTTAACATCACTTTAGCTTGTACAGAATGTAGCGAACGTAACTACAGCACTGTTAAAAATAAGCGCAACAACCCTGAGCGTCTTGAAATGAAAAAATATTGCTCACGTGAAAAGAAAATGACAGTACACCGTGAAACGAAGTAATTCATTGATTGCCAAAACCTCATACAGGTTTTGGCTTTTTTCTTTTTAAAGGAGAAGATATCGATATGGATAAAAAAACGCAACGCAACCAAGTACTAGCAATGCTTACGCAAATGACTGCGGATCAATATAACAATAAATCGCAAGCAATTATAAATCGATTAATGAAAGATCCCGTATTTTTATCAGCAACAACTATCGGATTAACCATATCAGCATTTCCTGAAGTAGATACAATCGCTTTAATAGAAAAAAGTTGGGCGGCAGGCAAACAAGTAGCTGTTCCTAAATGTTTTTCAGCAAGCCGCACGATGGACTTTCGAATTATTGAGCATTTCGAGCAACTGGAAACAGTTTACATGAAACTAAAAGAACCGATTGTCACCACGACAACTTACATAAACCCTGACCAAATCGACTTATTAATCGTACCGGGTATAGTTTTTTCAAAAAAAGGCTTTCGAATTGGATTTGGTGGCGGCTATTATGATCGCTTTTTAGCTAACTATTCGGGTGAGACTCGTTCGTTAGCATTTGACTGTCAAATTGCAGAAGAAATTCCCGTTGAAGCACATGACTTGCCGGTTAACGGTATTTATACAGAAAGTGGTTTTATCGATTTAAAGGCGGTGGACAAATGAAAAACTTATATGATGTTATGCAATTACTAAAGCGTTACGGGACTGTTATTTATACAGCTGATTACAGTGCAGATATTGGGTTAATGGAAGAAGAAATCAAGGAGTTGTATCGTCTGCAATTTATTACAGCGAAAGAATTTGCGACAGCTATGCTCATTTTGCGCCACAAAAAATCCGAATATGATAAAAAATAAATTCGTTTTGCGAAACTTTTAATTGTTTTATTCGTCTAAAATAAGGGTAATTACTTCAATTGACTACAAAAATCTTTTATACTGAACTATTATGATAAACGTGAATAACAAATAGAATAGGAGGATGTCTAGTAATGTTGAAAAAAGAATGGCCAAAGCACACAGTCCTGGCAATTGCCATTATCGCCACTTGGCTAAAAACATATATCGTTTACAAAACAAGTTTTTCAATTACTATTGAAAATTTGTTACAAGAGTTTATCTTGTTTATTAATCCATTAAGCATGTTGTTGTTTGTTTATGGAATTTCCTTGTTCTTTAAAAGTGACAAAGTTAAAAATATCTATTTACTGTCGGTTGCAGTTGTAACCTCTATCGTGCTCTACGGAAACGTTGCATTTTACCGATTTTTCAATGACTTTATCACCTTGCCTGTATTGTTTCAAACCGATAATTTCGGAGATTTAGGATCCAGTGCAGCAGCTAGTGTGTTTTGGACAGATCTTCTTTATTTTGCAGATGTCCTTGTTATTCTACTGGCTATTAAATTTATTAAACTAAAACCGAGCAAAGCAAAATCTCAATCAGTACAACGCAAAGCTTATTATATTTTGGCGTTGGCAGTGCTATTTTTCAATTTAGGATTGGCAGAGGCAGAACGTCCACAATTATTAACACGCAGCTTTGATCGTGAAATGCTAGTGAAAAACTTAGGAATGTACAATTATCATTTATACGATATTTACATTCAGTCAAAATCACAAGCACAACGTGCATTAGCTGATGGCTCGGAATTGGTAGAGGCGAACAGTTATGTACGTGCTAACCAAATCGAACCTTCTACAGAAATGAAGGGAATTGCTGAAGGACGCAATTTAATTGTTGTGACGTTGGAATCGTTACAGAGTTTTGTGATTAACGAAGAAATGAATGGGCAAACCATTACACCGTTTATGAACTCGCTAACTGAAGACGAAGACACCATTTATTTTGAAAACTTCTATCACCAAACGGGGTTAGGCAAAACTTCGGATTCAGAATTCTTGCTTGAAAACTCACTTTACCCGTTAAGTGGTGGAGCAGTATTCTTTACGCATAGTGGAAACACATTCAACTCAATGGCAGAAAGCCTTGGTAGTGAAGGCTATGCAACAAACGTTCAACATGCTAACACAAAGAGCTTTTGGAATCGCGATATCATGTACGAATCGTTAAATGTTGACGAATTTTACGATGTGGAAAGTTTTGAAGTTGAGGATGGTCAAGCGGTAAACTGGGGCATGAAAGATGTGCCATTTATGGAACAATCTGTTGAGCATATGACTGAAATGCCGCAACCTTTTTATAGTCGTTTGTTAACTTTAACAAACCACCATCCGTTTACATTGGATGAAGAAGATAAGTTGATCGATGAATACGACTCAAATTCTGGAACGTTAAATCGCTATTTTCAAACATCGCGTTATTTAGATGAAGCAGTAAAAGTTCTTTTTGATGAGTTAAAAGACCAAGGCTTATACGAAAACTCGATTATTGTGATGTACGGCGACCATTATGGGATTTCTGAAAATCATAACGAGGCCATGTCTCAATATCTTGGCGAAGAAGTAACGCCATTTACAGCTGCTGAATTGCAGAAAGTCCCTTTCTTTGTTCATATTCCAGGATACGGCAAAGGATATGTAGAGGATGAAATAAGCGGACAAGTTGATATGCGTCCAACAATCATGAACCTACTGAACATTGATACGTCAAAAGACATTCAGTTTGGCGGCGACCTTTTCTCGGAAGAACATGAAGAATTTGCGATTTTCCGTGATGGCCGTTTTGTTACAGATGAAGTCGTTTATGCAGGGAATGTATGTTATGACAAGGAAACAGGGGAACAGACCGACCAAGAACTATGTGCGCCATATATTGAACGTGCATTTACAGAACTTGAATATTCGGAGTCGATCATTAATGGAGATTTATTGCGTTTCTACGACGAAGAAGATGGTCAGTTAACAACAATTCCAGATGTCGAATTAAAACAATAAATAAAAGGAGAGTGCATGATGTGCTCTCTTTTTTTTATGCAATAAAAAAAGCCGATGCATAATGCATCAGCTTTTTTTAAACTAGTGTAAGCTTGGTGGATAACCGTGTGTAATAAGTGTTGCGATGGCAAACCCGCCAAAAATCACAAAAGTTCCAAAGTTAAAAAGGAAACCTAGAACTTCTTTGTTTTTAAGCGTTTGTACAGTGCCGATTGCTGCAAGAATTGCAATAAGTCCAAAAATAACTACTAACATCCAACTCATCGATGACACTCCCTTCAACTTAAACAGCCAGTGCCGCTTTGTTCTCTTTATATTGTAAAGATATTCCGCTGTTTTGTCGAGGACAAAAAGTGTCAGTATCTTGACAGTCTGCTAGGGTCTGCATGTTATAATCGGAAAGAGGTGAAAGAGATGTTAAAAATCGATCAACTAGAGTTAGGTCCTATTCAAACAAATTGTTACATCATTTCGGATGATCAAAAAAACTGTTTAATTTTTGATCCAGGTGAAGAAAGTGCAAAGATAGAAGCAGTGGTGAAAAAGAAAAATTTAAAGCCACTTGCGATTTTATTAACGCATGCGCATTTTGATCATATCGGTGCAGTCGATGACATAAGAGAACGTTATACTGTCCCTGTATATTTGCATCACTTAGAAAAAGACTGGTTAAACCGCCCGAACTTAAATGGTTCAGGAAAATATCCATCATTACCAGATTATCGTATGAAAGATGCGGATGTTTTGTTAATTGATGAAAAGACTTTGGAGATTGGATCTTTCAAAATGGATATTTTTCACACACCAGGACATTCGCCAGGGAGTGTGAGTTATTCGTTTGGGAAGGAAGGTTTTGCGATTGTCGGGGATGTTATTTTCCGAGGAAGTATCGGTCGTACCGATTTGATCGATGGTTCTGAGAAAAGGCTTCTGCAGTCTATTGAAGAGTCCATATTGCCGCTTCCTGAGCACATGATTCTGTATCCAGGACATGGCCCTGAAACAACACCAGCGCAAGAACTAAACAGCAATCCATTTTTAAAGGCTTTTAAACAGTAAGAACGTGATAGCAATAAAACAAACGGTGTAGCGGATTTCCGCTACACCGTTTGTTTTTTATTCGCATTGATTAATGTCCAGCACCAGGAACGTGGATGAACGTAGAGTAATAAGTGAAGCCTACAAAGAAAACTGTTAAGTAGGCGCCAAAAATATACAAATACATGCGTTCAGAAATATTTAAAAATCCAAGAAGAACAAAAAATCCGGTGTTAGCGACCATTAATAATGATACTTCAACCATATCGCCTACATAAAAGAGAACTGCAAATATTCCAGTCCACCATCCCATTAATTTGAACATATTATTCATGGGTAATCCCTCCTTTGCCACAACACAATAATCTCTTGTTCATTATATAGGAAACAGAGTGAATGTGTAAACAACGAGTTGGTCTTTCTTTGTGACAAACAGGTGTACGATAAAAAAGCCGAATAGACGCTATAGTTCATTACAAAATTACTAGTCGGTGAAAAATAGCATACCGATCAAATTTCAGATTTGGCTTGATATTGACGGTCAAAAAATTATTTTGGCAAAAAATATTTCTTTCTTAAAAAGAGCTAGCTATACTAGGGAGGAACAAAGAGGCGGCCTTTGTTCAAGTCGAAACTGGAGGTGGATATGCAATCAATTATTGAGCGCCGCTGTGTGGACCTCTTACATGATGCGGCAGAAAATGGCACAACAGACATCCACATCAAACCCGAACCATCCTGCTATACCGTTGCTTATCGCTCGTTCCAAAACTTGCGACAAGTAAAACAACTCCCCTTTGATCTAGGTGATCGCATGATTGCTTATTTCAAATACCTATCCCTTTTAGACACGAGTGAAAAGCGAAAACCGCAAACCGGTTCTTTTCAACTTACCATCAACAACTTATCCCATTATTTTCGAATTTCAACTTTGCCTTCCGTATTAACGAAAGAAAGCATGGTCATCCGAATTATGCCGGATGATACTGCACAATCCATTTATCAATTGGCAGCGTTTCGTGACTCGGCCCGGCTTTTGGAAAAATTGTCTGAAGCGTCTCAAGGACTTATTTTATTGACGGGTCCTACAGGCTGTGGCAAGTCGACAACTTTGTATTCGCTGTTAAAGCATTGTTCGGAAAAGTTAAACCGAAACATTATTACGCTTGAAGATCCTGTAGAGCGTAAAAACCAATCCATCTTGCAAATTCAAGTAAATGAAAAAGCGGGACTCAGTTATGCTACAGGGCTACAAGCGATTTTGCGACACGATCCGGATATTATCATGATCGGCGAAATTCGGGATGCAGAAACAGCTCAAATCGCTGTGCGTGCCGCATTGACCGGACATTTAGTATTTTCCACGATACATGCTAGGCATTCTGTTGGCTGTTTGCATCGCTTAAATGATTTAGGCGTCTCTTTTGAAGACATGTCCCAAACTTTAGTAGCCATTTCTGCGCAAAAAATTATTCCGCTGTTTTTAGATGTTGAGCAAAAACAGGCTAGCCACCGCGCGCTATATGAAATTCTTGACGGTGAACGTTTAGTTGATGCGCTACAGTCCGCTCATCAGAAAAAAATATACACATTGCCAAGTCATTTGTCTTTTGCTGGTCAAGTTCGAGAAGGAGTGAAAATCGGTGCGATTGAGCCTTCCTATACGTACAGACAAGATCCGTCTTCGTGACCGTGAACAATTTCTGACGCGCTTAGCGGTGTTGATGAAAGAAGGTTATTTATTGCCAGTGGCGTTGAATTTATTATTACCAATGCATACATCGAAGCTAGAAGTAGCTTTGGTTGGCATCACGGCTATTTTAAAAGAAGGAGGCAATGCAGCGGAAATCCTGAAGTTTTTAGGGTTTAAAGAGCATGTGTTATTTCCGGTTGAAATTGCTGAATCTCACGGCAGATTGGCAGAATCGATTGATAGCATTGGCAACAGTTTTGCGCGGACCGAACGCGTGCAAAAAAAATTAAAGAATATATTGATATACCCAGTTTCTTTGTTAATTTTCACTTCCATCTTATTTTTGTTTTTTCGCACAAGCTATGTGCCGAATTTAACGGAAATGATGAATTCGATGCAAAGCGGAGAAGAAACTTCCGGGGTGCCAGCTTATTTATTGAGTTTGCCAGATTTTTTTATCGCAATTTTTGCAAGTGTCGCCTTGTCGGTATTTGTATTCGGTCAGTTATTAAAACAACAAGCAGTCGAGCGACAAATCACGTGGCTTTTATCAATTCCAATTATTCGCCGTTTTATGAAACTATACTGGTCGCATTTATTGGCGCGTGAACTTGGTACTTTGTTGCATAGTGGTATCTCGATGCAAGAGTCACTCGATTTGTTGCAACGCCAAAACTATCATAAAACGATTCAGTTTATGGCGCGAATGTCTCACGAAGAATTGATGATGGGCCAAAGTTTTTCTAGGTCACTCGAACATGTTGCGTTTGTCTCTAAAGACATGCCAGCTTTTGTGCAACACGGGGAAATGACAGGGTATTTAGGCAAAGAGCTCATTCTGTATAGTGAAGTATTAATGGAGCAAATTGAACAGCAAACGCAGCAATTGCTTCGCATTATCCAACCCAGCTTTTTTATCATCATTGCCATTTGCATTATCGGTGCTTATTTAGCGATTTTAATGCCGATGTATAACTTGGTCCATACCATTTGAGGAGGAAGAATATGCGCTTATTAAAAAATCAAAGAGGATTTACATTAATCGAAATGCTAATTGTTATGTTAATTATTACTGTGTTAATTGCGATTGCCATACCGAATGTGACAAAGCAATCTTCTGCGGTTGAAGAAAAAGGATGTAAAGCATTTGTTCAAATGGTTCAAGGGCAAGTCGAGTCCTACCGGATGGATTTTAAAGCTCTACCTACAATTGAAAATCTTACAACTGAAGGTTATTTAAAGACAGGTGAAACAAACTGTCCAAATGGGGATACAGTGACCATTTCGCCTACCGGAGTCGTTAGTTCTGCTAAACCTTAACGAAAAAGGATTTACTTTGTTGGAAATGTTACTAGTACTGGTTGTACTAGTAACAATTTCCGCCATTTCAATCTCAGGCTCTCGTTCTTTCACGGTACAAAAAGAAGAGCAACGCTTTTTTGAAGTTCTTCAGCAAGATATTTATTTTGCACAAAGTCAAAGCTACTCGTTAAAAAAGGCTGCAAAAGTAGTGTTTCGAGAAAGTAAAGGAACCTACGAAGTCTTTACAGATCTTCAATCAGTAGCTGTTTCTCGTAAACTGCCGCAATCGATTCAATTGAAAAAAACGAGTAACTTAACTGGAATTTATTTTAATGAGAACGGGACTGTTGTCCAGTCGGGTACTCTCCGGTTTTCGACATCAAGTGGCGAAAAAACCTTAGTTGTGCACCTCGGCGGAGGGAGAGTGGTGTTTTCTGAATGAGCGAGGCATATCTTGGGCAGAGACGATGGTGAGTTTATTGATGGTGTTTATTTTGTTTGGCAGTTTATTGCCCGTGATGATCGGCATTCAGCATAGCCTTCATGTTAAAAAAGAACGAGTTAGCGCATTTGAAACTTTGCACGAAGCAGCAAGAGAAATAAGTGCTACTGGAAATCTGCAAGGTCAGCGAACGGTTAATAATATTTTATATAGTTGGAAAATGGAAGAGCAGCTTTGTGTTGACTATGTGGATTATAAAGAACAACGGCGACGTATATGCATCGACTAAGACGGCTAGATGAAAAAGGTTTTTCTTTTTTAACATCAATTTTTGATTTGATGGTGTTGATGATGTTACTGCCTTTAATTGTCGTGTTTTTTAGTTTTGCGATTCAATTTAACCAAGACGTAGATCCGCACCGGGCAGAGTGGCAATTATTCGTCATCGATTTACAGAGTTACTTACACCGCAGTGACTCGATCGAAGTTATTAATGGAGGAAGCGGGATTCGGATTGTTCAACGAGGAGAAGAATTTGATATTGAACTATATGCAAATATGATGCGCAAGCAAAAAAGCCAGAAAGGACATGAAGTGATGTTAACTCGTGTAAGTCAGTGTAGTTTTTCGTTAGATGGCAACAAAGTGAAAATCAGAACCAAATTTTCTACAGGTAATTTAGAAGAGGCCGAGTATGTTTTTACGAAACCATCTGGATGAAAAAGGGGCCATTTATCCGATCACTATTGTGTTTTTTATGTCCGCTCTCCTAATGCTATCTCACTCTTTGATGCTTTATTCGATTCAATATAAAACGTATGATGGTTTGGAAAATACGCATAGACATGCTACGATACTATTACTGATAGAAATAGAGCAAAAATAAATACCTGAGTAGAGGTAAGTATCGGGTGGTAGGATGAACAGAATATATTTGATCGGATTCATGGGCTGCGGAAAAAGCGCGGTCGGCAGAAGGTTAAGCTTTCTACTGAAACTGCCCTTCTATGACATGGACAAAGAAATTGTTCGTCAGACAGGGAAGACGATTCCTGAAATTTTTGAGCAGCATGGCGAAAAATATTTTAGAGATCTAGAAACGCAGTTTTTGCAAAATTTTAAAAATGATTATTGCATCATCTCCACAGGCGGTGGTGCTACCATGCGGAAAGAAAATCAGAAAATCATGAGAAATACCGGATTGGTGATGTTTTTAGATGCGCCTTTCCGCGAAATTTGGCGACGGATTCACCGGGATCCCAATCGTCCAATAGTCCGTCAATCGACTCGTGAAGAAATTGAAGCGTTGCATAAAGCACGCTACCGGGGTTATAAACAAACTGCCCATATTACGATTCGTACTGAATTCCGTACTTTACGGCAAATTACACAATATGCGGCGTTTCAAGTGAATCGTCTAAAAAGCGAACGTTTCGATTTAAATTAATCGATTCGTTCGCTTTTTGTGCTGTTAAAGAAAAAAGATTGCGCTTCCGTGAGAACAATGTTAGGATATATTCAAAGTTATACTATTCTGTATAACGGATTGGACCAATCAATCTTGATTTGGGCGGATGATTGTACGAGGAGAGAATGCGAAAGCGTCGCCGAAGGAGCAAATAACAAAAGTTATGAATCTCTCAGGCAAAAAGACTCGTACAGGACGCATCTCTGGAGAATGCTGCATGTCAGCTACCAACGAGGAAAGCCATCATTTTGGTAAACTTTCAGGTTCCAGGACAGAGATTTCCCTTTAAAGGGAAATCTCTGTCCTTTTTTCGTGCCCAGATAACGGGTCGAAAAGATTTGTAAAATGAGGAGGAAAATCATTGGCACAGTTAAAGCGTACACCTCTTTTTGAAACCTATTCAAAATATGGTGGCAAAACAATTGATTTTGGTGGTTGGGAACTGCCTGTACAATTTTCAAGCATTAAAGAAGAACATGAAGCGGTCAGAACAAAAGCAGGACTTTTTGATGTATCTCATATGGGTGAAATTTTTGTCACAGGAGCAGACAGTTTAAACTATCTCCAACACCTCGTCACAAATGATGTGTCCAAAATTCAAGATGGCCAAGCGCAATATACAGCGATGTGCTATGAAGATGGCGGCACTGTAGATGATCTTTTAGTTTATAAAATAGCAGATGAGCATTATTTGCTTGTAGTGAATGCATCCAATATCGAAAAAGATTTTGGGTGGATGGAAAAAGCAATAACTGGTGATGTCTCATTAGACAATGCATCTGAACGCTATGGCTTGTTGGCATTACAAGGTCCATTGTCTGAACAAGTGCTTCAGCGCTTAACAGAAGAAGACCTTGCAACGATTAAACCTTTCCGTTTTAAAAACGACGTAGAAGTAGCTGGACAAAAAGTAATCTTATCGCGTACAGGTTACACGGGGGAAAGTGGCTTTGAAATTTACGCTGCACCTGAATCGTTAGTTACCTTATGGGAGAAAATTCTATCCGAAGGTGAGCCTGAAGGTATCTTGCCGGTAGGACTTGGAGCGCGTGATACATTACGCTTTGAAGCTTGTCTTGCTTTATACGGTCAAGAATTGTCAAAAGACATCACACCGCTTGAAGCGGGGATCAATTTTGTTGTGAAGTTAAAAAAAGAACAAGACTTTTTCGGCAAAAAAGCGTTAGCTACTCAAAAAGAAGAAGGCGTACCGCGCAAATTAGTAGGCATTGAAATGATCGACAAAGGCATACCGCGTCATGGCTATCCTGTTTATGCAGGAGACCAAAAAGTTGGGGAAGTAACAACAGGTACGCAATCGCCAACGCTCAAGAAAAATATCGGGTTGGCGTTAGTTTCAAGTGAATATGCGGAACTCGGAATTGAATTGGAAGTTGAAATTCGCAACAAACGATTAAAAGCGAAAACAGTCGAAACACCATTTTATAAACGATCCAACTAATTTAACTTGAAAAGGGGACAGCACTCGATGAAACATCGCTATTTACCAATGACCACTCAAGACGAAAAAGAAATGCTGGAAACAATCGGTATCGATTCAATTGATGAATTGTTTTCGGATATCCCGGAAAAAGTTCGCTTTAAAGGTGAATACAATATTAAAGCAGCCAAGTCAGAATCTTCATTAACAAAAGAATTGGCACAAATCGCGGCGAAAAATGCAGATACAAACCGCTATGCATCCTTTTTAGGTGCGGGTGTTTACGATCATTATAAGCCGATTATTGTTGATCACGTCATTTCTCGTTCTGAGTTTTATACAGCGTATACACCATACCAGCCAGAAATTTCACAAGGTGAGTTACAAGCGATTTTTGAATTCCAAACAATGATTAGCGAATTGACAGGTATGGATATTGCCAACTCTTCTATGTATGACGGCGGAACAGCTCTTGCCGAAGCGGGAATGCTTGCTGCAGGACACACAAAACGCAAGAAAATTTTAGTATCCCGCGCAGTACATCCAGAATCGCGCGATGTTGTTCGCACTTATGCGCTTGGTCAGTCGATTGATGTAGTGGAAATTCCATTGAAAAATGGCCATACCGATTTGGATGCCTTAAAAGAAATGATGGATGACAACGTCGCAACGGTGATGATTCAATATCCAAACTTTTTCGGTCAAGTTGAAAACTTAAAAGAAATTGAGCCGATAGTTCACGAATCTGGCGCGTTGCTATCCGTTTCTTCAAATCCATTAGCACTTGGTGCGCTTACGGCTCCTGGTCAATTGGGTGCAGATATTACAGTAGGAGATGCCCAGCCTTTCGGAATTCCTGAAGCATACGGCGGACCTCACTGTGGTTATTTTGCAGTAACGAAAAAACTAATGCGCAAAGTACCCGGTCGCTTAGTTGGCGAAACAACGGATGAAGAAGGTCGTCGTGGATTTGTATTAACATTGCAAGCGCGTGAACAACATATTCGTCGCGATAAAGCGACATCGAATATCTGCTCGAACCAAGCGTTAAATGCATTAGCTGCATCTGTTGCTATGACAGCGCTTGGCAAAGTCGGCACACAAGAAATTGCCAAACAAAACATTGTCAAAACACATTACATGAAACAACAATTGAAAAAAGCTGGATTTGAAATTGTCTTTGAAGGCGCTCATTTCAATGAAATCGTTGTGAAAACAAAAGAATCTGTAAAGCAATTAAACGATCGTTTGTTTGAACAAGATATGATCGGCGGCTACGATCTTGGGCTAAGCTACGACGAATTCCAAAACCATATGCTCGTTGCAGTTACTGAACAACGGACAAAAGAAGAAATTGATGCATTCGTACAGGAAATTGCTGCGAAAAAACAGGAAGTGGGGGCTACTCATGCATAAGGACAACCAAGCGCTAATTTTTGAATTGACGAAAGAAGGCCGCGTCGGCTATAGTTTGCCGACACTTGATGTACCAGAAGTTGACTTGAGTGAGCTATTGCCGACTGATTTAATCCGTACAGAAGCAGCAGAACTGCCTGAAGTATCGGAACTGGATATTATGCGTCATTACACAGCGTTATCGAACCGTAACCACGGTGTAGACTCAGGTTTCTATCCACTAGGTTCATGCACAATGAAATACAACCCGAAAATCAACGAATCTGTTGCACGATTCCCTGGGTTTGCGAACATCCATCCGTTACAAGATGAGAAAACAGTTCAAGGTGCTCTTGAATTGATGTTTGATTTACAAGAACATTTAAAAGAAATCACAGGCATGGACGAAGTAACGTTACAACCAGCTGCAGGCGCACATGGTGAATGGACTGGTTTAATGATGATTCGCGCATACCACGAGTCTCGCGGGGATTTCAAACGTACGAAAGTTATTGTTCCCGATTCAGCACATGGCACAAACCCAGCTTCAGCAACTGTTGCTGGATTTGAAACGGTAACGGTTAAATCGAGTGACCAAGGACTTGTCGACTTAGAAGATTTGAAACGCGTTGTTGGAGATGATACAGCAGCATTAATGTTAACCAACCCAAATACACTCGGCTTGTTTGAAGAACAAATTTTAGAAATGGCTGCGATTATTCACGAAGTGGGCGGGAAACTGTATTATGACGGTGCCAACTTAAACGCAGTTATGTCTAAAGCACGTCCTGGAGACATGGGCTTTGATGTAGTTCACTTGAACTTACACAAAACATTCACCGGACCTCACGGAGGCGGTGGTCCTGGGTCAGGTCCAGTTGGCGTGAAAAAAGATTTAATGCCGTACTTACCAAAACCAGTATTGGTGAAAAAAGACGAAGCGTATACGTTTGATTATGACCGTCCAAAGTCAATCGGTCGTGTAAAACCGTTCTATGGCAACTTCGGAATTAACGTCCGTGCATACACCTACATCCGTTCAATGGGGCCAGACGGCTTGAAAGCTGTAACAGAATACGCCGTGTTAAACGCTAACTACATGATGCGTAGACTGCAACCTCATTTCGACTTGCCGTATGACCGTCATTGTAAGCATGAATTCGTATTAAGTGGTCGTCGTCAGAAGAAGTTGGGCGTCCGCACATTGGATATGGCAAAACGCTTACTTGACTTTGGCTACCATCCGCCAACAATCTACTTCCCGTTAAATGTAGAAGAAGGCATGATGATCGAACCAACAGAAACCGAATCAAAAGAAACGTTGGATGCTTTTATTGACGCGATGATTCAAATTGCAAAAGAAGTAGAAGAAAATCCAGAAATCGTCCAAAACGCACCGCATACAACGGTGATCAATCGTTTAGATGAAACAAAAGCCGCACGTCAACCAGTGCTTCGTTACCGTAAAGCTGAATAGAAAACAAAAAGACGTGTTGGCCATCGTGGCTCACGTCTTTTTTACGTTAAAGCGAATCCTCTTAAAACCGCTCTGAGTGGTTGTTATTGTTTTGGAATAGAAATAGTCGCAAAGACCGAAAAAACCCTTCCAGCAATGCGTGGAAGGGTTTTAAAATTTAGTTTTTAGATTTGATCTTGCCAGTCCATTGTTTGAACCCGCCTTGCAGTTGGAACAATTGGTTATAGCCTTTTTTCTGTAAGAAAATAGCAACCCGGCCACTGCGTGCTCCGTTTTGGTCATATAAATAAACCGGTTTGTCTTCGCGGATTTCTTTGTAGCGCTGACGTAATTGTGATTGTGGAATATTACGCGCTCCAAGAATATGTCCTGCCGCAAAATCTTTTGGCTCGCGTACGTCAATTAATTGCGCTTTGCGGTAGCCCTCGATAAATTGTTCTTGTGTCAAGTTCGTGACAGCTTTTTTCATGCGGAAATACGTAACTACCGCATAAATAATGATTGCCAATAGTACTGCGATTGTAATGTACAAAAATTCCAATGATCTTGCCCCTTTCTCATCTTCTTTTATTATAAGAGAAGAGATGACGGATATTCAATGCCAATGTTACACTAATTATCGGAAATAGGAGGCGATCTTGTGAAATATCCAAAATGGATGTTTATAAATTCAGGTAAAGGTACCCCATCTTTTAATATGGCGCTTGATGAAGCTTTATTAAATTGGCATAGCCAAGGGCTTATTCCGCCTGTTATTCGGTTTTATGGTTGGCAGCCTGCAGCCCTTTCAATCGGTTATTTTCAAAAAGTAGAAAAAGAAATTGATATGGAAGCTGTGAAACGATTAGGGCTTGGATTTGTTCGTCGACCGACTGGCGGCCGTGGCGTGCTTCATGAACATGAACTTACATATAGCATTATTGTTAGTGAAGATTATCCGGATATGCCGGAAACTGTTACCGAAGCCTATCGTGTGCTAAGCGAAGGTTTATTAAAAGGGTTTCAGAATTTGGGATTGGAAGCTTATTTTTCCGTACCTGATACCGAAGACAAACGAGCCGATTTAAAAAAACCAAAATCAGCCGTATGCTTTGATGCACCAAGTTGGTATGAAATGGTCGTTGAAGGGAAAAAAGTAGCTGGCAGTGCCCAAACCCGCCAAAAAGGAGTTATTTTACAGCACGGGGCTATTTTAATCGACTTGGATGCTGAAAAGCTCTTGTCGGTTTTTAAATTTCAAAACGAAGAAGCGAAAGAGCGGATGCGCGTCAAAATTCCTGAAAAAGCAGTCGCGATCAATTCGTTACGTGATAAACCTGCCACCGCAGAAGAATGTGTAGTGGCATTTAAAGCTGGATTTGAACAAGCGTTGTCGGTTGAATTAGAACCCTACATGTTGACGGAGCAACAACTTGCCGAAGTCAAGGCTTTAGAAGAAAAAAAATATGCCAATTCTGAATGGAATTTTCGGGCGTAGAGTCTTTAGCCTTATTTTTTTGCGTGCATGTGCTAAAAACCTTGATAAATAAAGCTTTTTACTTCGTTCGGATTTTCCAGCAGAAACTTGTTATTGTAAACAAGTTTCAATATGTAGTATGATGGGAATCGAAGTAATACTATATATAGTATCCGACTCCATATATCACAAAGGAGGAATTGTCAAATGGTTTCCGCCACACAATCCCATTATTCATTAAACGCACAAGCTTTAAACGAAGATATTAAGACGTTTCCGCAAGTGCACGAAATTACACCAGATATGAAGTTAACGCACAAAGGGGTCTCTCGTCTTGTCATGATCGATCGCTATTCTTTTAAGGATACGGAAAAAAAGACACTTAAAGCAGGTGATTTTGTTGTTTTAACTGTCAAAGAAGATCCGAAATTTCCAGCTCGTGGCCTTGGATATATTGTATCTATTGATACACAAGCTAACAAAGCTCAAGTTTGGATTGAGGAAGATTACAGAAGCGCGATTGACAATCCGCAAGAACAAGAAGCAGGCATCGTCAATCGTCCAATCGACGTGATTGAAAAGCCGATGGAAGTGTTCTACGAGCAGATTGCGAAACGTAACGCTACAGGACTAGCTTCGGTAGAAACAACTCCTGAAAAGCGTCAAGAATGGTTCGAGAAATTTTATCAGCAATTGGTTGGGTTGAAATTCATTCCGGCTGGACGAGTTCTTTACGGAGCAGGAGCAGATACAGATGTAACGTATTTCAACTGTTACGTGATGCCGTTTGTAGCAGATTCGCGCGAAGGTATTTCGGACCACCGCAAACAAGTAATGGAAATCATGAGTCGTGGTGGCGGTGTCGGAACAAACGGATCTACACTTCGTCCCCGTAATACGTTAGCTCGTGGAGTTAACGGCAAATCATCAGGGTCAGTTTCTTGGTTGGATGATATTGCGAAATTGACGCATCTTGTTGAGCAAGGTGGATCAAGACGCGGTGCTCAAATGATCATGCTTGCAGACTGGCATCCAGATATTGCAGAATTTATCATTTCGAAAATGCAAAATCCACGCATTTTGCGTTATTTGATCGAAAATACGCAAGATGAGACGATTAAAAAATTAGCTCATGATAAATTGAAATTCAAGGCATTGTCAGCTCAAGAAGAAGCCATGTATCAAGGAATCTTAAACTACCGTACAATTCCTGGTATGGGCGGATTCAATGAGAAAATTATGCGTGATGCTGAAGCTAAATTGCGCGACGGTGGAACGTATTCTGTTCATAATGAAGAGTTTTTAACAGGGGCGAATATTTCTGTAACGTTAACGAGCGATTTCATGACAGCTGTTGAAAACGATGCTGATTTCGAGTTGCGTTTCCCAGCAGTTGAATCGTATTCAAAAGATGAAATGGCTGTTTACAATGAAAAATGGCAAGAAGTTGGCGATGTTCGTGAATGGGAACGTATGGGCCATGGCGTCCGTGTTTACCGCACGATGAAAGCACGTGAACTATGGAACTTGATCAATATTTGTGCTACGTATTCTGCAGAACCAGGCATTTTCTTTATCGATAATGCCAATGAAAAAACAAATGCGGCAGCATATGGCCAAAAAGTCGTTGCAACAAATCCATGTGGTGAACAGCCGTTAGCTCCGTATTCTGTGTGTAACTTGGCTGCGGTCAACTTGGCACAATTTGCGGATCCAAAAACAAAAACGATTGATTTTGAAAGCTTGAAAGAAACCGTTCGAGTTGGCGTTCGCATGCAAGACAACGTCATTGATGCAACACCATATTTCCTTGAAGAAAACCAAGTACAAGCACTTGGCGAACGCCGTGTAGGTCTCGGCGTTATGGGATTAGCTGATTTGCTAATCTACTGTGACAAAGAATATGGTTCGCCAGAAGGCAACGAACTTGTAGATCAAATCTTCAAAACGATTGCTACTGCAGCATATGAAGTTTCGACTGATTTAGCAGCAGAACGTGGCAGCTTCCCATTCTTAGTGGGGAATTCAGATGAAGAAACGGCAGCGCTTCGCAAAGCGTTTACGGAAACTGGGTTTATGCAAGGCATGCCAGAACATGTTCGCGAAGCGGTCCTGGAAAAAGGAATTCGCAACTCACACCTATTAACTGTAGCTCCAACAGGATCTACCGGTACAATGGTCGGTGTTTCAACAGGACTTGAACCTTATTATTCATTCACGTACTACCGTAGTGGTCGCCTTGGCAAGTTTATTGAGGTGAAGGCTGATATTGTACGTGAATACTTGAAAAACAACCCTGATGCAGACGAAGAAAACTTACCAAAAGCATTTGTTACATCAATGGACTTAGCGCCAGAAGCACACGCAGATGTTCAATGCATCATCCAACGTTGGATTGATTCGTCGATTTCAAAAACAGTAAACGCACCTCGTGGTTATACTGTTGAACAAGTCGAAGGCGTATATGAACGTTTGTATAAAGGTGGAGCAAAAGGTGGTACGGTTTATGTCGATGGCAGCCGTGATTCACAAGTTCTAACTTTAAAAGCTGAAGACAATAATTTCGAAGAAGAGCAACAACAAGAAGATACAGGTAAGCGTCCGATTGTTTTGATCGATACAATCCAAGACCTTCGTTCAACAAATGTGACAATCGGTTCTGAAGTGGGCGATACTTGTCCCGTTTGCCGAAAAGGAACAGTCGAAGAAATGGGTGGCTGCAATACGTGTACAAACTGTAACGCTCAGTTAAAATGTGGATTGTAATAGAACGAGCGGGGTGGCTATTTAGCCACCCCGCTTTTTTATTTAATGTAGTCGTAAGCGCTTTTATAAATAGTTGCTCGATTGTTCCGATATGTTAAAATAATGAAGAATGTATAAAAGGGAGGAGAAGATTGAATGCGTGTACTGGTCTTGAACGGTCCGAATTTAAACCGCCTCGGCAAACGAGAAAAAGAAGCGTATGGAACGTTCACTTTGGACGACTTAGAACAAGAACTAGTGGAATTTTCCTACCGTCATCATATTGAGTTGATTTGCCGACAGTCGAACCATGAAGGAGAACTGATTGATTGGATTCATGGAGCTGGCGATGAAGGTTTATCGGGAATTGTGTTAAATGCAGGTGCCTACACACATACGAGTATTGCGATACGAGATGCGATTGCGGCGATCCAAGTGCCTGTAATTGAAGTACATATATCAAATGTTCATAAACGAGAAGAATTCCGACACCATTCGTATATTTCTCCAGTCACCATCGGGCAAATTGTAGGATTTGGTCAAGATGTCTACAAACTGGCGCTACAAGCGCTGATTTTCAAACAAGAGAGAGGTTGAACACTTTGAAACTTCAAAAATTACGCGATGAAATGAAACAACGCGAAGTAGAAACAGTACTAGTTACGAGTCCTTATAATTTGCGTTATATTACTGAATTCACAGGAACGGCTGGCTTAGCAATAGTCACACAACAAAAAGCCGTTTTCATTACAGATTTCCGTTATACAGAACAAGCAGGAGAACAAGTGAAAGAATTTGATGTTATCCAAGCGGAAAAAAATCTAGTAGATGAAGTAGTAAAGACAATCAAAACGATGGATATTGAGACGCTTGCGTTTGAACAAGATTACATGACGTATGCTCAAGCTGCGCTTTATAAAGAAAAATTAGCATGTGAATTAGAACCGATAAGTAATTTGATTGAAAAAATCCGCATGGTTAAAACAGCTGAGGAAGTAGCGGTATTAAAAGCTGCTGCTAAAATTGCAGATGATACATTTGAACATATTTGTGGTTTTATCCGCCCAGGACTGACGGAATTGGAAGTTTCCAATGAGTTGGAATTTTTCATGAGACAACAAGGTGCAACGTCATCTAGTTTTGATATTATTGTAGCTTCTGGTCTGCGATCTGCTTTGCCTCACGGTGTAGCCACAGATAAAGTCATTGAAAAAGGTGACATGATTACACTGGATTTTGGTGCTTTGTATAATGGTTACATATCCGACATTACCCGCACGGTTGCAGTAGGCGAACCGTCAGAGCAAATGAAAGAAATTTATGATATTGTATTAAAGGCGCAAGAATTAGGTGTGGAGAAAATTGGTCCGGGAATGAGCGGTATTGAAGCAGACGCCATTGCTCGAGATTATATTAAGTCTAAAGGCTATGGCGAAGCATTTGGCCATTCAACAGGACATGGGATTGGGTTAGAAGTTCACGAAGGTCCAGGGTTATCTTCTAAATCAGAGACGATATTAGAGCCGGGAATGGCTGTAACGGTTGAACCGGGAATTTATCTGCAAGGAATTGGCGGAGTCCGCATTGAAGATGATATACTGATAACCGAGTCAGGAAATGAACGGTTGACTAACTCCACAAAAGAGCTTCGCATTTTATAAACAAACGGAGGAACTATAATGATTTCAGTAAACGATTTTAAAACAGGTGTAACAATTGAAGTAGACGGCGGAATTTGGCGCGTAATGGAATTCCAACACGTAAAACCGGGTAAAGGTGCTGCATTCGTGCGCTCGAAACTTCGTAATCTTCGGACAGGAAGTGTCACTGAAAAGACATTCCGTGCAGGTGAGAAAGTAGCGAAAGCACAAATCGACAACTCTAAAATGCAGTACTTATATGCCAATGGCGACATGCACGCATTTATGGACATGGAAACTTACGATCAAATCGAGTTGCCAGAAAAAAACATTGAATATGAATTGAAGTTTTTACAGGAAAATATGGAAGTGCAAGTAATCCAATTCCAAGGAGAAGTTCTTGGCGTTGAATTGCCTAACACGGTTGTTTTAGAAGTAGTTGAAACAGACCCAGGCATTAAAGGTGATACAGCAAGTGGCGGTTCTAAACCAGCGAAGTTATCGACTGGTTTGTCTGTTCAAGTGCCGTTTTTCATTAACGAAGGCGATAAATTGATCATTAACACAACTGATTCATCTTATGTTTCTAGAGCTCAATAATCAAAAAGGCCTCTACTATAGAGGCCTTTTTTTAAAAAGTCAGATTAGCTATTTCAAAATAGCCTGAAAAAGTCTAAAATGGTATAGAAATCAGTTAAATACATATTAGGGGAGTATGATGAATATGAAAATCCAAGAAATCCGTGAAATCATCAAATTGGTAGATGGGTCATCTATTGATGAATTCTCTTACGAGTTTGAAGGCATTAAAGTTAAAATGAAGAAAAACGGCTCTGGCCAAACTCAGCAAACAAATACTTCAACTGCTCAAGCACCACAAGTCCAAAAAGCGGTAGAAACGAGTGCGCCGGCACCAGCTAAAGAACCAGAAGTTGAAACTCTAGTGTCTTCTGAAGCGCCAGAAGTACCAGCCGATAACCATGCGGATTACCACAAAATTTTATCGCCAATGGTTGGAACTTTTTATGAGTCTCCATCACCTGACGAATCACCATACGTTCAAGTAGGAACAAAAGTTTCAGCTGATCACGTTGTTTGTATCGTTGAAGCGATGAAACTATTTAACGAAATCGAAGCAGAAGTAGATGGGGAAATTGCTGAGATTCTTGTAAAAGATGGTCAACTAGTCGAATACGGCCAGCCTTTATTCCTCGTGAAAGCAAACTGAGGAAAGGGGAGATAGCGATGAAAACGATGAAAAAAGTATTGATTGCAAACCGTGGAGAAATCGCCGTTCGGATTATTCGTGCTTGTAAAGAAATGGATATCGAAACGGTTGCTGTATACTCAGAAGCTGATAAAGAAGCTCTTCATGTGGAACTTGCAGATGAAGCGTATTGCATCGGTCCGAAATTATCGAAAGACAGCTATTTAAATTTTTCTAATATCATGTCAGTTGCTAAATTGACTAATTGTGATGGTATCCATCCCGGGTACGGGTTTTTAGCTGAAAACGCAAGTTTCGCTGAACTTTGCGAAGCGTGCGATATGATGTTTATTGGCCCGACTGCAGACGCGATTTCGCGCATGGGCACCAAAGACGTAGCGCGTGAAACGATGCGCAAAGCGGGTGTTCCGGTTGTCCCAGGCTCGACAGGCATTGTAGCAGATGAAAAAGACGGGTTGCGTATTGCAGATGAAATTGGTTTCCCTGTCATCATTAAAGCCACAGCAGGTGGTGGAGGGAAAGGAATCCGCGTCGCACGTACTCGTGAGGATTTTGTTACTGGATTGAAAATGACTCAAAAAGAAGCAGCTGCTGCTTTTGGGAATCCTGGCGTGTATATCGAGAAGTTTATCGAAGATTTCCGCCATATTGAAATCCAAGTACTGGCTGATTCTCATGGCAATGCGATTCATTTAGGTGAGCGTGATTGTTCCATTCAGCGCCGTATGCAAAAACTGGTAGAAGAAGCACCATCACCGGCACTGTCACCAGAATTGCGTGCAGAAATGGGCGAAGCGGCAGTAAAAGCGGCACTAGCTGTTAACTACCGCGGAGCAGGAACAGTAGAATTTATTTTTGACGCTGTCAATCAAAAATTCTACTTTATGGAAATGAACACACGCATTCAAGTCGAACACCCTGTAACAGAAATGATTACGGGAATTGACTTGATTCAACAACAATTACGAGTGGCTTCTGGTGAAACATTAGCTTATAAACAAGAAGATGTTACGTTTAAAGGTTGGTCAATTGAATGCCGTATTAATGCGGAAAACCCAGCTAAAAACTTTATGCCATCGGCCGGAAAAGTCGAAATGTACTTGCCCCCAGGTGGTATGGGTGTCAGAATCGATTCTGCAATGTATTCAGGCTATACGATTCCGCCATATTATGATTCAATGGTAGCAAAATTGATCACATTCGCAGACACACGAGAAGAAGCAGTAGCAAAAATGAAGCGCGCATTAGATGAATTTGTCATTGAAGGCGTGTTTACAACGATTCCGTTCCATTCAAAACTGATGGGTCACGAAGTATTTAAGTCGGGAGATTTCAACACGAAATTCCTTGAAAAATACGACGTGTTGGGATCTTAAGGAGGAGCTTTTTAAATGGCTGAAAAAACGGCACCTTATTTACGCATGAAATCGCACGGAGCACAAGACTTAGGAAATATTGAAGTTGCTCCAGAAGTGTTAGAAATTATTGCGAGTATTGCAGCAACAGATATTGAAGGAGTTGCTAGCATGCGTGGGAACTTTGCTTCTGGCGTTGTAGAACGTTTAGGAAAAAAAGTTCACGGCAAAGGCATTAAAACCGAATTGTCGGAAGAAGGATTGGCGATTGATGTGTATTGTGTCATCAATTATGGTGTGTCAATTCCTAAAACCGCATTAAAAATTCAAGAACAGGTTCGTCAAACGCTAGAAAATATGACGTCGCTTCAAACGCAAGAAGTAAACGTCCATATTACAGGTGTTCATTTCGAGTCTCAAGCAGCAGAATAGGCAGCAAGGCTGTCCTGAAGTCCTCTTGTAGGCTTTGGGACAGCCTTCTCTTTGTTTTTGTTGGCAAACCCCCAAAATATTCCTGTAGGTGGCTGTGCATTTTGAGACATTCAGCATTATTGACCGAACATTTCAAACATGGAAGTTCTACCGGAATACCTGTATAATGAGGGGTAATTAGCTGTGAAAAGGAGACCGGATAACTTATGAAACGACACGAAGCACGCGAAAAAGCGCTTCAGACCTTATTTCAATTAGAAGGCACTGAATTAACCATCAACGAGGCAATGGATCATGTGATGGCCGGAGAAAATGATAATTTTTACGACTTGTTGGTACAAGGCACGTATACAAATATGGCAACAATTGATGAAAAATTGGTTGACCATCTTGAAAACTGGTCAATCGAACGTTTGCCCAAAATTGAACGTACCATTTTGCGTATGGCAATTTTTGAATTAGAGTACATGGAAGATGCGCCAGCACGCGTAGTAATGAATGAAGCAATTGAATTGTGTAAAACATTCGGAGACGATAAGTCTAGCCGATTTGTTAACGGAGTATTGTCGAAGTTTACAGACGAAACAGCAAATTAATTGGGGGAGTAAACATGACTGCAAAATTGATTGATGGAAAAGCGGTAAGCCAAAAAATAAAAATTCAAGTACAACAACGAGTAGAAAAATTGGCACAGCAAGAGATCATCCCAGGACTAGCCGTTGTGTTGGTTGGAGAAAACTCCGCCTCTCTTACATATGTAAAAAACAAAAAAAAGACATGTGAAGCACTTGGTATGCGCTCAGATTTGCATCAATTCCCAGATACATTGACTGAGCAAGAGTTGCTTTCAACAATAGATGAATTGAATAATGATTCCAAAATACATGGAATTCTTGTTCAATTGCCATTACCTAAACAAATAGATGAATTTAAAGTAATATCAGCCATAAGCCCTGAAAAAGACGTAGATGGTTTTCATCCAATTTCAGTAGGCAACATGATGATTGGTAAAGACGCCTTTCTACCTTGTACGCCGCATGGCATTATGGAGTTACTTGCTCATTACGACATCGACCCAGCGGGCAAGCATGCTGTGGTCATTGGTCGCAGCAATATTGTCGGTAAACCAATCGGGCAATTGCTGCTTCAAAAAGATGCCACAGTAACTTACTGCCATTCAAAAACAAAAGATTTGGCTGAATTTACAAAGCAAGCCGATATTTTAATCGCTGCAATTGGACGTGCCAAATTTATCGATCATACGTTCATTAAACCCGGTGCAGTTGTTATTGATGTGGGGATGAATCGTGACGAAAACGGTAAATTATGTGGCGATGTAGACTTTGAAGATGTTCAAGAAACGGCTAGTTTTGTGACGCCTGTTCCGGGTGGCGTAGGACCTATGACGATTGCGATGCTTATGGATAATACATTACAATCAGCAGAAAAAGGGTCTGTACAGACAAAACCAGAATAAGCATGTAAAATAAATAGCAATGGGGCTGTTTTTCTTCCGAAAAACAGCTTTTTAAATTCACAGATAGGGGTTGAAAATGTGTCGTCCGACCCGTACTTAAGTGTAAAAGCATTAACCAAATACATAAAAAAGAAATTTGATGCCGATCCCCATCTTCGCGATGTATACGTGAAAGGCGAGCTATCCAATGTTAAAATTCACACCAGTGGCCATATTTATTTTACCTTAAAAGACAATTCAGCACGTTTGCCTGGCGTAATGTTTTCAGCAAGCGCAAAATCCGTGAAGTTCAAGCCTGAAAGTGGCATGACGGTGCTAATTCGGGGAGATGTCACGGTCTATGAAGCGTCCGGGCAGTATCAACTTTATGCCCAGTCTATGCAAGCAGATGGGATTGGTGACTATTATTTAGCATTTGAACAGTTGAAAGAAAAACTAGCGAAAGAAGGATTATTTGATGCTTCTCATAAAAAACGCTTGCCTCGTTTTCCAAAACGAATTGCGGTAGTAACTGCTCAAACAGGTGCAGCAGTGCGCGACATTATCATTACCCTTCACCGCCGATATCCTTTGGCTAATGTGGTATTATATCCGGCACTTGTGCAAGGCAGTGGTGCAGTTCAGTCAGTTGTCCAATCAATCCAAGCAGCCAATAAAGATAATTTTGACGTATTAATTGTTGGTCGCGGCGGAGGTTCGATTGAAGATTTATGGGCTTTTAACGAAGAAGCGGTGGCACGTGCGATCTTTTCTTCTGAAATCCCTATTATTTCAGCTATTGGTCATGAAACCGATACCACAATTGCTGACTTTGTATCTGATTTGCGAGCGCCTACACCAACTGCTGCCGCGGAACTTGCAGTACCTAGTCAAGCAGAACTGCTAGAGCGAATCTCTAGTTACAGAAGTCAAATGTATCGCAATGTTTCTAGCACCGTGAGTCAGCAAAAACAGGCGTTAAACCGATTAACATCTTCTTATCCGCTCGCTTACCCAGAACGGCTGTATCGGCCCTTTATTGAACGAGTCGAACGTGCTACTGAGTCGTTGCAAAGAGAATCAATGCAGCATTTAAATCGTTCGAAAGAATATTACCGAACGCTTGATCAGCGTTTGAAATCGCGAATGCCGTTGCAACAAATTCGACAATCTGAAACAGACATCACGGAACTAGCGAGAAGACTAGACTATCAAATAGAGCAATTGCTAAAAAATCATTCACGCCAATTAAGTTCGGCGATTCGCACATTAGATGCACTTAGTCCACTAAAGATTATGGACCGTGGGTATTCAATTCCTTATATCGAAGAAACTGTTGTTAAAAGTGTTGAACAAGTAACGGTAGGAGATCATTTAACGCTTGCCATGCAAGACGGAACCATTCAAGCAACGGTCAATGAGATAAATCCAGCACCTAAAGGAGACGGAAACGATGACTGAGAAGAAAATTATGTTCAATGATGCAATGGAACAACTTGAAGAAATTGTTCGTCAACTCGAACAAGGGGATGTGCCACTCGAACAGGCATTGACGCTTTATCAAAAAGGAATGGAACTTTCGAAAGTTTGCCACGATAAATTACAAAATGCAGAAAGTCAATTAGTGACGATGATGAAAGATGGCAAAGAAGTGCCAGCAAACATAGAAATGGACGGGAATGCCAAATGAATTTAACCCAATTCCGTGCTCATTACGAACCGCTTATCCAACAGGAAATGGCACAATTAATTCTTTCATTATCCATTCCAGATTCACTAAAAGAATCGATGCATTATTCATTGCAAGCAGGCGGAAAACGAATTCGCCCAATTTTGCTATTAGCTGTTTTACATGAAATGACTGGCAAAGAACATCCGGATGCATTAAAAGTAGCAGCTGCCATTGAAATGATTCACACGTACTCATTGATCCACGATGACTTGCCAAGTATGGATGATGACGACTTACGTCGCGGCATGCCGACAAACCATAAAGTGTTTGGCGAAGCAGTTGCGATTCTTGCAGGCGACGCGCTATTAACTTATAGCTTTGGTGTAGTAGCTCGTCTAGAGCATGTATCAAGTGATGACAAAGTGCGTTTAATCGATTTAATGAGTGTTTCTGCAGGAGCTGAAGGCATGGTTGGGGGTCAAGTGTTAGACATTGAAGGCGAAGAAAAGCAATTACAGCTTGAAGAGTTAGAACAAGTACATCGCTTAAAAACCGGTGCTTTGTTAACTTTTAGCATATTGGCTGGCGGCATTTTAGCACAAGCAACAAACGAAGAAATTATCGCGCTTAGTCAATTTGGCCAGCATTTAGGGTTAGCTTTCCAAATTCAAGACGATATTTTGGATGTGACTGGAACTTCTCAAGAACTTGGGAAAACAGCTGGAAAAGACGAATCCAGTGAAAAAAGCACATATCCAAGTTTGTTAACGTTACCAAAAGCAAAAGAAAAATTAGACTACCACGCGTCTGAAGCTGTAAATGCTCTAAATAAGTTAAACGGCGAAAAAACATTGCTATTGGAACTCACACAATTAATTGTGCAAAGAAAAAACTGATTTTTAAGGCTCTGATTTGTACAATTGCTCAGTATTGATATAATATGTACAGACAGTCTGAAGGAAAATTTAAAAAAGGTGCGTGATGGCATTGGATCTACATTCGATTACTAGTCCATCTTTCTTAAAAGAGCTGAACACAAAACAGCTAGAAGTATTAAGTGAAGATATAAGACGGTTTTTAATAGAGAATTTATCAAGAACAGGTGGACATATTGGTCCGAATCTCGGCGTAGTAGAATTGACGTTGGCTTTACACAAAGTATTCGATAGCCCGTCAGACAAATTTATTTGGGATGTAGGACACCAATCATACGTCCATAAAATTCTTACGGGAAGAGCTAACCAATTTGACACTTTGCGTCAATTTAAAGGTCTTTGCGGTTTTCCGAAGCGCAATGAAAGCGATCACGATGTTTGGGAAACTGGACATAGTTCAACTTCATTATCCGCAGCAATGGGGATGGCGGCAGCACGTGATATTAAAAAAGACAGCAATTACGTCATTCCAATCATTGGAGACGGCGCATTAACGGGTGGTATGGCTTTTGAGGCGTTAAACCATATTGGCCATACAAAAACGGATATGACCGTTATTCTCAACGACAACGAAATGTCAATTGCTCCAAATGTTGGTGCCATGCATAGCATGCTTGGTCGTATGCGGACAGCTGGAAAATACAATAAAGTAAAAGATGATTTAGAATATCTATTGAAAAAAGTTCCAGCAGTTGGCGATCGTTTAGCCTCTACTGCTGAGCGTGTAAAAGATTCGCTCAAGTATTTGGTCGTTTCAGGCATGTTTTTTGAAGAAATGGGCTTTACGTACTTAGGGCCAATCGACGGACATGATTTGGAAGAACTAGAAGACAATTTACGTTATGCGAAGAAAACAAAAGGTCCTGTTTTATTGCATGTTATTACGAAAAAAGGCAAAGGTTTTTTACCTGCGGAACAAGATACAATTGGCACGTGGCATGGGACAGGTCCTTATAAAATGGAAACCGGTGATTTAGTAAAATCATCGTCAAAAGCTCCTTCTTGGAGTGGGTTAGTAGCAGAAACAGTCCGTAAACTAGCCCGTACTGACGAACGCATTGTAGCAATTACACCAGCAATGCCAGTTGGTTCAAAATTAGAAGGATTTGCTTCTGAATTTCCAGAGCGCATGTACGATGTTGGAATTGCCGAGCAACACGCAACTACAATGGCTGCGGGACTTGCAACACAAGACATGAAACCATTCCTCGCGATCTATTCGACATTTTTACAACGTGCCTATGATCAAGTTGTCCATGATATTTGCCGTCAAAACTTAAATGTTTTTATCGGTATTGATCGTTCAGGTCTTGTAGGAGCAGATGGCGAAACGCATCAAGGTGTATTTGATATTGCGTTCTTGCGTCATTTGCCAAATATGGTCATTATGATGCCTAAAGACGAAAACGAAGGACAACACATGGTTAAAACGGCGATTGACTATAATGGCGGTCCAATTGCACTTCGTTACCCACGAGGAAACGGATTAGGTGTAGCGATGGACGAAGAGCTACAAGCTTTACCAATCGGTTCATGGGAAGTGCTCCAAGAAGGAACAGATGCAGTAATTCTAACGTTTGGGACAACTATTCCAATGGCGATAAAAGCTGCAAAACAATTATCAGAACAAGGCATTTCAGTGGAAGTCGTCAATGCCCGGTTTATTAAGCCAATGGATGAAGAAATGCTTCATACGATCTTTAAACGCGAAGTTCCAATTTTAACAATTGAAGAAGCTGTTCTTCAAGGTGGATTTGGGAGTGCGGTTCTTGAGTTTGCTCAAGAACAACAATATCGTGGCGCGGTTATTGACCGTCTTGGAATTCCGGATCACTTTATCGAGCACGGGGATGTTAGTGAACTAATGGATGAAATCCATTTAAACAGCGATGAAGTGGTGCGTGTCATAAAAGAGCGAGCACAATCCAAAAAGCAGGCAGGTACAACGATTCTATGAACAAACCTAAAAAAGAACGTGTAGATGTCTTGCTAGTTGAGCGAGGCATCTGTGAAACGCGTGAAAAAGCAAAACGAGCGATTATGGCTGGTATTATTTACTCAGGCTCTGAACGGATGAATAAGCCTGGTGAAAAAATACTTGAAGACGCGGCTTTGCAAATGAAAGGCAATGACTTAAAGTACGTTAGCCGCGGAGGGTTAAAGTTGGAAAAAGCATTAGAGCAGTTTGATTTATCAGTCGCAGATAAATTGATGCTCGATATTGGTTCTTCTACAGGTGGATTTACAGATTGCGCCCTTCAAAATGGGGCAAAGCATTGCTACGCATTAGATGTCGGTTATAACCAATTGGCTTGGAAAATTAGACAAGATGAACGCGTAACTGTGATGGAGCGTGTTAACTTCCGTCATTCAAAACCAGAAGATTTCGTGCAAGGATTACCTGAATTTGCATCAATTGATGTGTCGTTTATTTCATTACGCATTATCTTCCCAGTATTAAAACAAGTTTTGGTTCCGGGTGGCGACGTCATCGCATTGGTGAAACCGCAGTTTGAAGCGGGAAGAGAAAATGTAGGGAAAAAAGGCATTATTCGCGATCCGAAAATTCATCGAGATGTATTGTTCAAAGTGGGGAATTTTGCAGTTGAATCTGGATTTCATGTGAAAAACATGTCGTTTTCTCCAATTACTGGCGGAGAAGGCAATATTGAATTTTTATTTCATCTTCAATCGAGTATAGAAGGTCATGAAATTGCCCCTATTTCAGAGTTATTGATTGATGAAACGGTGAAAAAAGCACATGAGGTTTTGTAAACACATTCCGATAGGGGTGTGTTTTTTTTATCCACAACGGGGAATACACAAATAGGAAAGTAATATGTGGAGTTTACCTAGTAAATATATGTCATTAAAGATATATACCTTCAAGCTTTTCTTGTTTTATGTATGAAATAACTGTAGGATATAAAGTATATAGAATAATTATTCATTCAAGGGGGAGCACCATGAACAAAGGACAGCGCCACATTAAAATACGCGATTTAATATCGAATCGTGAAATCGAAACACAAGACGAATTAGTCGAATTATTAAAATCAGCCGGCTATGAAGTCACACAAGCTACAGTATCACGCGACATTAAAGAATTACATTTAGTAAAAGTGCCACTACAAGATGGCCGTTATAAATATAGCTTGCCAGCAGATCAACGGTTTAATCCGATGCAAAAGCTACATCGGGCGTTGACAGATGCTTTTGTTAGCATTGATGGTGCGAGTCATTTTTTAGTGATGAAAACATTGCCTGGTAATGCACATGCGATTGGCTCTTTAATCGACCATTTGGATTGGGAAGAAATTCTCGGAACAATTTGTGGAGATGATACGTGCCTAATTATTTGCAGAGATACCGAACATCGAGAAGTTTTAAAACAACGTTTAATTGAAATGCTTTAAGAAGAGGTGAACGGTATATGCTTCGGGAATTAGATATACGCAATTTTGCCATTATAGATGCCTTAACCGTAAGCTTTGCTGAAGGGTTAACGGTATTGACAGGGGAAACCGGTGCAGGTAAATCCATTATCATCGATGCCGTCCATCTTTTAGCAGGTGGACGGGGGAGCCAAGAGTTTATTCGACATGGTGCTAAAAAAGCTGAAATCGAAGGTTTATTCTCTTTGGAAAATGAGCAGCATCCGGTATTTCGCAAATTAGAAGAATTCGGCATCACAAAGAGTGATGGCGATATTTTGTTGCGTAGAGAATTAAACGACAAAGGCAAAAATGTTTGTCGGATTAATGGTAAACTAGTGACAATATCGATTTTGCGTGAAGTGGGTGCATCATTAATAGACATTCACGGACAACACGAAACGCAAGAGTTAATGGATGAAAAACAGCATTTATACTTATTGGATCAATTTGCTGGTAAATCTTTAGCAAAGTCGAAAGAAAGCTATAGCCACACATTTGATAAATACATGAAATTAAAGCGTGAGTTTTCGTCCTATACAGAAAATGAGCAGCAAATTGCCCAACGGATTGATTTATTAACATTTCAATTGCAAGAAATTGAAGCAGCAGAATTGGTTATCGGAGAAGAAGAAGAGCTCGTGCTAGAACGTAAAAAATTGCAAAATTTCAACAAAATTTACGAATCCATTTCAGCGGCTCATGAAGCCATTCAAGGCGAGAGTAAAGGATTAGACTGGATAGGTTCTGCAATGTCTGAATTAGAGCATGCAGCGGCTGTAGATGAAACATTTACGGGATCTTCAGAGACATTGTCTAGCGCTTTTTACTTGATCCAAGACACAGGTAGTGAAATTAAACGTATTTTAGATGACATGGAGTTTGATCCTGGCCGATTAAATGAAATTGAACAGCGTTTAGCCGTTATCCAATCGTTGAAAAGAAAATATGGGTCTTCCGTTGAGGACATTTTGCTGTATCATGAAAAGCAGACAGATGAGTTGGATAAATTAGTTAACCGCGATCAACGTTTTCAGTTAGATCAAGAAAAATTAAAAGAAATGACTGAAGATCTACGTATTGAAGCGGAAGAATTGACGATTTTGCGCAAAAAAGCTGCTAAAAGTTTAGGGAAAGCGATTATGGAGCAGTTAAAAGAGCTTCATATGGCTAAAGCATCATTTGAAGTGAATTTTGATGTATTGCCGAATTCCAGATTTGATCGAAATGGACATGATGCAATAACGTTCTATATTTCAACAAACCTGGGTGAACCATTGAAACCCCTAACAAAAGTGGCATCAGGTGGAGAATTGTCACGTATGATGTTGGCCTTAAAAACGATATTTTCAAAACATCAAGGAATTACGTCGATTATTTTTGATGAAGTGGATACAGGCGTGAGTGGTCGTGTAGCTCAAGCCATTGCAGAAAAAATTGCAGCTATCTCAGTGGATTCTCAAGTATTGTGTATTTCCCATTTGCCTCAAGTAGCGGCAATGGCTGATCAACATTTGTTTATTGAAAAGAAAGTTGACAAACAACGGACAACTACCGCTGTAACCGAGCTTGATGGTAGCGAGCGAACAGAAGAAATGAGTCGCATGCTATCGGGTGCTGAAATTACTGACTTGACTTTACAGCATGCCAAAGAATTACTTTCTTTAGCAGCAGATCGTAAATTATTGATGAAGTAAACTTGTAAAGAGCGTCTAAACAACTACTAGAGTCAGTCACCAAGGAGAGAGAGTCCAATGGAAAAAATAAAAATCGCAATTGCAGATGATAATCGCGAATTGGTCGGGCTGATGAAAGATTATTTAAATTTACAACCGAATATGGAAGTTGTAAATGTTGCCTATAACGGCAAAACTTGCATCGAAATGTTGAAAAGTGAGAAAATCGACATTTTATTGCTAGATATCATCATGCCCTATCTAGACGGCATTGCTGTGTTAGACGAAATTAAGGAAAATGATGATTTGCAAGGTATTGACGTTATTATGCTCTCAGCATTTGGGCAAGAATCAATTATGAGTCAGGCTGCCGATTACGGAGCTTCTTACTTTATTATGAAACCATTTGAGACCGATCGTTTAGTAGTACAGATCAATCACATTATGAACAAACGGAGCAATACCCCTGAAGAGCCCGAGGTTAAACCGACGAGAGAAGACATCATTACTAATATGGTAAAAGATATCGGCATACCTCCTCACCTGAAAGGTTATAGCTATTTAAAAGAAGCTGTCTCATTGGTGTTAGAGCAACCTGAATTTTTGAACAAAATTACAAAAGAACTTTACCCGGGCATTGCGGCTAAATTTGATACAACCTCGTCACGAGTGGAACGATCAATTCGCCACGCTATCGAGCAAGCTTGGACGCGTAATGAAACGGTAGATCATATTTCTGAAATCTTTGGCTATAGCGTAGCGCATTTAGAATCCAAGCCAACAAATTCGGAATTTATCGCCATGGTAGCAGATAGTTTGCAAGTAGAAAAGCGGGAAAAGCGAGAAAAATCCCATTAAAACAAAACCCCTTGAATCTTATTTATCGCTAGAAAAGCGATAAAATAGTTCAAGGGGTTTTTAATAGGAAATAAAAAATATAATGAAAATAATTTACTTTTCAGAAATTTAATGATATTTTAAATTAAAGTTTTGGTTTGAAAAAGGGGAAAAAGAGGAAAAGGAGAAGACAGAGTTTTCACAACGAGAAGATAGAGAATCGTAATGGTGTGAGAAACGAAGAATCCAGTGAAGTGAAAAGAGGCGATCGCAATTGCAATTAATCAGGCAAATTGATGACTACTTTTTAGGCAATGACGAAGGAACTGTCGTTGACCGTCTTTATTTTTATGGTGTTTATTGTGTCAGCCTTCTTATCGCTTTTTCGACCATGATGTCCATGTAATCAAATGGAAGATAAATTTATAGATTACTAAACCGATGAGCCACCCGCTCATTGGTTTTTTTTTAGGGAATGGTGTGTATAGCTTACTATGTAATCTTCTACATAAGGTTATCTAATTAAGAAAAAACAAACACGCCATCAACAAACCAGCATTGCTTTTAGTTTTGGATAATAGATGATAACATGGGGAGGAAGCTGAAGAAAAAGAGCCAGCAAAGCTAAAGAATTATTGCGTTTTCTGGTTCAGTGGATTTCAGAAACGGAAGAGGATGATTTTATTGTCTGAAGTCAAAGTGTATGCACACCGAGGCGCTTCAGGATATGCACTGGAAAACACCTGGGATGCTTTTAATAAGGCATGTGAATTAAGTGTAGGCATTGAGCTTGATGTGCAAATTACGAAAGACGGTGTCGTGGTCGTGTATCATGATGATAATTTGAGACGTTTGACTGGTATTAATGCAGACATAGATACGCTCGATTACGAAGAAATAAAAGAGCTGCGTGTTGGTAGGAGATGGATGCGGAAATTTCAACAGCATCAAATCCCATTAGCTTATGAAGTGTTTCAGTGGGCGAAGAAAAAGAACATCCCATTGAATGTAGAGTTGAAAGGATCGTTTGCGAAAAATCCAAAAGGACCTCAAATTCTCGCTGCAATGTTAGAAGGAATGGAAGACATCCATTTGTCTTCATTCAATTCACAACTTCTTCAAGAAATGAAGCAGTTGATGCCATCTACAGAAATGGCTTGGATAATAAAGAAAAACAAGCAACTTGCTTATTCTGAGCAAATGGATTGGGTGGATAGTATTCATCTTCATAAACGGCTGCTGGGTAAACCGTTATGGACGGATATATTAAAACTAAACAAGAAAGTACGCTTATACGGTATTCTTGGCTCAGAGTCGCTCACGCGTCTTCTGGAGCCTCAAATGATCGGTATTATTACGGATTATCCAGATCGCGTAAAAAGAAAAATGGCATCACCCTTTATTGGGTAATGCCATTTTTCTTTATCTAGGGATTAGCTGAAGGCTGCGAATGTCAGTTGGAACTGCGGAGCGATTGGAAGTAAATATATTATTGAGCTAACTAACTACATAAACGCATGGCGTTTATTGGCATGCATTTATGTCCTGCTGCATATACATTAAAGATGTAAGAGCGAGACCGGGCAAATAGAAATCAAAACAAAAGAGTAAGAGGAGAAAAATTGCAGGTGGATTTTTGATGTAATTTATAAAAGTCTAAAGATTTTTTATTCCGTAAGGGATTGAGAAGAAAATTTTGGTGCTAACTATCATCAAAATTTGGGTTGGAAAGTATTTCTCGATTTTGGACAGTATTGTCCTCTATTTCGACAGTATTCTATCCAATTCGGACAGTATTTCGCACAATCTCGACAGTATATCCATAAAATAGAAAAAAACCGCCTAAACTAGGCGGCTTTTCTTCATTATTTCTGGAATCTTTTTGATACATTGCCTTTTTTTCGATCGCGATTTAACAGGAATCCTGCAAAAAACCCAATTCCGAGAACGACAAAAATAGTACCAAGCGTAAATTGAAGCCAAAGAGCCGGGTAAGGCTCTAATAATTTATTGAACAAAGTATCGCGCATCAATTTAATCCCATATGCCGCCATGATTCCAGGAATCAGCAAAATAATAAACGCCACAAGACGACCCATATTTCCACATCCTTCAGTGTCTATTGTTTCTAATTCGGTTAAAGTTGTCAAGAAAACCTTCCTGAGGTACGCTTAAAATATTAGTGCAACTATTTGCATGATTTCAGAGAAGAGGGTGAAATAATATGCAAAACGTGTTGATTGTGGGTGGTGGAGTTGGCGGGTCAGCTATATTAAGCACGCTCTTAGAATCCGATTATTTACACGTTCAAGGGGTTGTTGATTTAATACTTGACGCACCAGCAATCACAACTGCAAAATCTCATGGAATTGCTGTTGCAACCGATTATCGAGAATTTAACAAATCAGATATTGATATTGTATTTAACGTGACGGGTAGTGACACTCTTTATCAAGATCTGAAAGGGTATTTTCTAAAAAATACAGTTATTATACCGGGCAGTCTTGCGAATGTATTGGTTAGGCTATTAGAAGAAAAAGAACATTTTATTAGTCAGCTCAGTAAGGAAAGCCATCGAGAAAAGATAATATTCAATTCGATTGAAGAAGGCATGATCGGCATTGATAAAACAAGTCATATTACGTTTATAAACAAAAGTGCCGCTAGAATGTTAGAAGTGACCGTGGAAGAAACAATTGGTAAGCATATTCATGAGTTTATTTCGTTAAGTGAATTGCCAAGAACTTATGAAACGGGTCGTGTCGAATTAAATAAAGAATTGCAGTTGCGAAATGGGGCGAAAATCGTCACTTCTCGTTTTCCGATGATTGGAGACGATGGTGAAATTATCGGGGCATTTGCGGTATTTAAGGACATTACAGAAGTAGTGGCGCTCGCAGAAGAAATTACAGACTTAAAAGAAATTCAGACGATGTTAGAAGCTATTATTCAATCGAGTGACGATGCTATATCAGTTGTGGATGAAAAAGGAAATGGTTTACTTGTCAACCCGGCATATACCCGAATTACTGGATTGCAAATGAAAGATGTTATTGGTCATCCAGCTTCAGCTGATATATCTGAAGGTGAAAGTATGCACTTAAAAGCATTGCAAACTCGAAAACCAGTGCGAGGGGTCAACTTAAAAGTTGGGCCAGCAAATCGGGAAGTCATTGTGAACGTGGCGCCGATTATTGTTGACAACAAGTTAAAAGGCAGTGTTGGCGTTATTCACGATACAACGGAAATTCGTTCTTTAATGAAAGAGTTAGATCGAGCGCGAAGTATTATTCGGACATTAGAATCCAAATATACGTTTGATGACATTATCGGATTGTCTTCAGAGATGCAATTGTCATTGCAACAAGCCAAACTAGCTGCACAAACATTGGTCACGGTGTTATTGCGCGGAGAATCAGGGACGGGGAAAGAATTGTTTGCTCATGCGATTCACAGTGCTAGTGAGCGGAAATACAATAAGTTTGTTCGAGTAAACTGTGCTGCTCTTTCTGAAGAATTGTTAGATAGTGAGCTTTTTGGCTACGAAGAAGGGACCATTCCAGGTAGTCGAACAGGGAAAAAGCGTGGCTTGTTTGAAGAAGCGAATAACGGCAGCATTTTTCTAGATGAAATTGGTGAATTGTCACCAATGTTGCAAAGTAAATTATTGCGAGTTTTGCAAGAACATGAAACTTTGCGTATTGGAGGAAGTAAACCCATTCCTGTAAATGTTCGGGTGATTGCCTCGACAAATGCCAATATGGAAAAAGCGTTGCTCGAAGGGAGATTCCGCGAAGATCTTTATTATCGCTTGAATCGGATGCCGATCCTGATTCCTCCTTTGCGCAACCGAAAACAAGATATTCCACGAATTACGGAACGTCTATTGTTAAAACTAAACCAAGAATATGGCCGCAGTGTGGAATCCATATCAGACAAAGCACTGCAATATTTAAGAGTATACGATTGGCCAGGAAATGTACGAGAACTCGAGAACGTTCTAAGCCGTTCGATGATTTTTATGCAAATGAACGACCGCGTGTTAACAGAAGAACATATTCCACTTAATATGCTAAAAGTGGCAGAAGCAAAAAACGAAGTGCTCATTCAATCATCCATGCCTTTGCAAGAACAATTGGATACAGTTGAGCGTGGGATTCTGCATCATGCGTTAAAGCAAGCCGGAGGGAATAAATCAAAAACGGCTAAACAATTAGAGATTTCACTTAGGACTTTGTATTATAAATTAGAAAAATATGGTTTAATGTAAGTTTTGCAACATTTTGCAGGGTTTTGCAAGAAATTGCAATATTTCATAGCTTAAAATGAAAATAAAACGCTTTCATCCCTTATATATGGCGTTTCGTTCTGTTTTAATTAAGAAGAATGAGGTGAGCACCATTGGCCACATTAAAACAGTTAATCGAAAATATTCCGAGTGGAACAGTTCATACTGTCGCAGTTGCGGCGGCAGCTGACTTGTTTGTGCTTGAAGCAATTAGTATGGCTATAGAACGGAAAATGGCGTACTTTCGATTATACGATGATGAGAATGCAGTGACGGAGATGATTGAACAAAGTTTTCCTCAATTGCTCGGTCATCCAGATATTGTTCTGTGCCATGTTAACAGTCAAGAATCTGCGGCTCAAGCTGCAGTTACCTCCGTATTTAAAGGAGAAAGCCAGATCTTGATGAAAGGCCAACTCGCAACCGCTGTGCTTTTAAAAGCAGTATTAAATCGCGATTATGGACTGCGGACAGGTTCAGTGATGTCCCAAGTTGCTGCATTTGAAGTAGCTGGATTTGATCGACTCATTTTTGTGACAGATGCGGGGATGAATATCAGTCCGAACTTAACTCAGAAAGTACAAATTATCGAAAACGCTGTTCAAGTTGCTCGTTCAATCGGTATTGTAAATCCAATTGTTGCCCCGTTAGCAGGGGTAGAAGTAATTAATCCGAACATGCAAGCAACACTTGATGCTGCAGCACTTACTGCCATGAATCAGCGCGGCCAAATCAAAAATTGTATAGTAGACGGGCCGTTTGCTCTCGACAATGCAATATCTGTTGATGCAGCCAAAAACAAACAAATTGCAGGAAACAATGCCGGGAAAGCCGACATTCTGCTTGTTCCATCAATAGAATCAGGTAACATTTTGTATAAATCACTCGTATTTTTTTCAAATGCAAAAGTCGGTAGCATTGTGACAGGGGCAAAGGCACCTATCGTTTTGTCTTCACGGGCGGACAGCGCTGAAAGTAAATTGTATTCACTGGCATTGGCCATTTACTCGTCACTCAATTAGGAATGATCATTAGGAGGAATTAATAATGGAAATTTTCAAAAAAATGGAAGAACACGACTACGAACAATTAGTATTTTGCCAAGATAAAAGTTCAGGGCTAAAAGCAATCATTTGCATCCATGATACAACTTTAGGGCCAGCACTTGGCGGAACGCGTATGTGGAATTATGCAACAGAAGAAGAAGCAATTGAAGATGCGATTCGTTTAGGTCGCGGAATGACTTACAAAAATGCTGCAGCAGGACTTAACTTAGGTGGCGGTAAAACAGTTATTATCGGAGATCCATTAAAAGACAAAAACGAAGAAATGTTCCGTGCATTTGGTCGCTTTATCCAAGGACTAAACGGTCGTTACATAACAGCTGAAGATGTTGGCACAACAGTTGCCGACATGGACTTAATCCACGAAGAGACGGATTTCGTAACAGGAATCTCACCAGCATTTGGTTCTTCAGGTAACCCGTCTCCAGTTACAGCATACGGCGCATATATCGGGATGAAAGCTGCTGCGTTAGAAGCATTTGGCGATGATTCGCTAGAAGGCAAAACGGTAGCTGTACAGGGCGTTGGTAACGTGGCTTACCCACTTTGCGAATACTTGCACAAAGAAGGCGCAAAATTAATCGTTACAGATATTAACCAAGCTGCAGTAGATCGTGCAGTTGCAGCATTTGGCGCAACAGCAGTTGCACCTAACGATATCTATTCACAAGAAGCAGACATTTTTGCACCATGCGCAATGGGGGCAATCATTAACGACGTAACAATTCCTCAATTGAAAGTTAAAGTTGTTGCAGGATCTGCAAACAACCAATTAAAAGAACAACGTCACGGTGATGAATTAGAAGCTCGTGGAATTGTTTATGCACCTGATTTTGTTATCAACTCAGGCGGTGTTATTAACGTCGCTGATGAATTATACGGATACAACAACGAACGCGCGATGAAACGCGTTGAAACAATTTACGACAGCATCACTAAAATCTTTGAAATCGCTAAACGTGATAATATTCCAAGTTATATTGCTGCAGACCGTATGGCTGAAGAGCGCATTGAACGTGTACGCAAATCAAGATCTCAATTTTTGAGAAACGAACATAATATTTTAAGCAGAAGATAAAAAGACCAATTCGCGCGTGCGGAATCTTTTCCGCGCCGCTTTAGCCGTACTCGGCATGGCCTCTGTAAGAAGTCAGGCAAAGTACGCCTGGCTTCTTGCTTTGTCTAGGCGAAATACGAGTTGCAAATTCGATCAATAAAGTGAAATGGGGGAACGATATGCCAAGACAATTAAATCGTATCTTAGTCATTAATCCGGCCTCCACTTCGACTAAAATTGGAGTTTTTGATAACGACCTCTTGATAATGGAAAAGACCATTCAGCATACGCAGAAAGAATTGAGTGCTTTTTCGAACATTGCCGATCAGTCTTTTTATAGAAGAAACACCATTTTGGAGTCTTTGGACGAAGAAGGCATGAACATCTCTAATTTGTCTGCTGTTTGCGGTAGAGGGGGCTTATTGCGCCCAATCGAAGGTGGAACATACGAAGTGAACGAAGAAATGATTGAAGATTTGCGAAAAGGTTATTCTGGACAGCATGCCTCTAACTTAGGAGGCATTGTTGCACAGGAGATAGCGGATGCTTTAAATATACCTGCATTTATCGTAGATCCGGTTGTTGTGGATGAATTAGACCCTGTTGCACGTATTTCGGGGTTTTCATCTATTGAACGAAAATCTATTTTCCACGCACTTAATCAAAAAGCAGTAGCGCGACATTATGCAAAAAAAAATGGTCTTTCATATGAAGACGTCAATTTAATTGTGGCTCATATGGGGACTGGCGTTACGGTTGGTGTACACCATCGGGGCCGAGTAATCGATGTAAACAATGGATTGCATGGCGACGGACCTTTTAGTCTTGAACGAGCCGGAACTGTGCCGGCAGGTGATTTAGTAGAATTGTGTTTTTCTGGTCAATATAGTCGACATGAAATTTTAAGGAAATTAGTCAGAAATAGTGGACTAGTTGCTTACCTTGAAACAAATGATGTTGTTAAAGTAGAAAAGCGTATTTCAAAAGGCGATAAAAAAGCTGAATTGGTTTATCATGCAATGGCTTATCAAATCGCCAAAGAAATTGGCGCGGCTAGTGCTGTTTTAAAAGGGCAAGTCGATGCCATCATTTTGACAGGCGGTTTGGCTCACGGCAAAAGCTTTGTAGAAGCGATATCAGAACGGGTTAGCTGGATTGCGGATATTGAAATCCAGCCCGGCGAAAATGAACTTCAAGCGTTAGCAGAAGGTGCAGTTCGCGTATTGAACGGGGAAGAACGAGTGAAGACTTATTCATTTTAAACAATGAAATCGATAAAGGAGGAGAAATCTATGGCTCAAAATTATGATGTTGTCATTTTAGGTGGCGGAACAGGCGGTTACGTAGCCGCGATTCGCTCAGCACAACTAGGATTGAAAACAGCAATCGTTGAAAAAAACGAACTAGGTGGAACGTGCTTACATAGAGGTTGTATTCCGAGTAAAGCTTTGCTTCGCAGTGCGGAAGTATACTCAACAACTAAAAATCACGCAGCTGACTTTGGCGTGCAAACTGGGGAAGTAACACTAGATTTCTCGCGTGTCCAACAGCGTAAGCAAGGCATTGTGGATCAATTGCATGCAGGTGTGCAAGGATTAATGAAAAAAGGCAAAATTGATATATACGAAGGCATTGGAAGAATTCTTGGACCATCAATCTTTTCACCAAATGCAGGAACCATTTCTGTAGAAATGAAAAATGGAGAAGAAAACGAAATGTTGATCCCGAATAACGTGATTATCGCTACAGGTTCACGCCCTCGCACATTGCCAGGGTTAACAATTGACGGCGAATTTGTTATGACTTCAGATGAAGCATTGAAAATGGAAACTTTGCCACAATCTATTTTAATTGTGGGTGGCGGTGTTATCGGAATTGAGTGGGCATCCATGCTAAATGATTTCGGTGTAGATGTAACTGTTATTGAATATGCAGATCGTATTATTCCGACAGAAGACAAAGACATTTCAAAAGAAATGTTGAAACTGTTGAAGAAAAAAGGCATTACGTTTGCAACAAGTGCAAAAGTAATGGCGGATACTTTGGAAACAGGTGAAAATGGCGTAACGATTCAAGCTGAAATCAATGGAAAAAACGAAAGTTTTTCTGCTGAAAAAATGCTCGTTTCTGTAGGCCGTCAAGCAAACGTTGAAAATATCGGCATTGAAAACACAGATATTATCGTTGAAAAAGGCTTTATTCAAGTGAAAAAATCCTTCCAAACGAAAGAATCTCATATTTACGCAATCGGTGATGTGATTGGGGGCCTTCAATTGGCGCATGTTGCTTCACATGAAGGCATCACAGCAATCGAGCACATTAAAGGCAACAATCCACATGCGATGAATTATGACTTAGTGTCTCGCTGCATTTATTCAAGTCCAGAAGCAGCAAGTGTTGGTATTACAGAAGACCAAGCAAAAGAAAAAGGACACGATGTTAAAGTCGGTAAATTTTCTTTTAAAGCAATTGGTAAAGCATTGGTATATGGAGAGTCTGATGGATTTGTTAAAATTATTGCAGACAAAGAAACGAATGATATTTTAGGCGTGCACATGATTGGTCCGCACGTAACAGATATGATTTCGGAAGCAGGTCTAGCGATGGTGTTGGACGCAACTCCATGGGAAATCGCTGAAACAATTCATCCGCACCCAACACTTTCAGAAGTAATGGGCGAAGCGGCATTGGCAGTTGACGGAAAAGCAATCCACAGTTAAAGGGGGAAATATAATGGCTACGAAACACGAAGAAATTGGTTTGACAAATGAAGATGTTTTAAAAATGTATGAAACAATGTTAATGGCTCGTCGCGTAGATGAGCGCATGTGGTTATTAAACCGAGCAGGTAAAATTCCTTTCGTAATTTCTTGTCAAGGACAAGAAGCGGCACAAGTTGGTGCAGCATTTGCACTAGATAACTCAAAAGATTATATCGCGCCTTACTACCGTGATATCGGCGTGGTTCTTCATTTTGGTATGACGCCAAAAGAATTGATGCTTTCAGCTTTTGCTAAAGCAGAAGACCCGAACTCAGGTGGCCGTCAAATGCCTGGTCACTTTGGTCAAAAAAGCAACCGGATTTTGACAGGTTCTTCACCTGTAACAACACAATTGCCACATGCGGTAGGCGTTGCGTTAGCAGGAAAAATGAAGAAAAAAGATTTCATTACATTCACAACACTTGGGGAAGGTTCTTCTAACCAAGGCGATTTCCATGAAGGCATGAACTTTGCTGGTGTACATAAGTTGCCAGTTATTATTATGGTTGAAAACAATAAATACGCAATTTCAGTTCCAGTAGAACGTCAACTAGCTTGTAAAAACGTTTCTGATCGTGCAATTGGTTACGGAATGCCAGGTGTGACAATTGACGGAAACGACCCAATTGAAGTTTACAAGCATGTGAAAGAAGCAGCTGATCGTGCGCGTCGCGGTGAAGGCCCGAGCTTGATCGAAACGGTTTCTGAACGAATGACTGCTCACTCTTCAGATGATGACCACCGTCAATACCGTTCGGCAGACGAATTAGCAGCACAAAAGTCAACAGATCCAATTTTGACTTTTGGTGCTTATTTGAAAGAAAACGGTGTAATGAACGATGAATTGGAAAAAGAAATTAACGATCGCATCATGGTGATTGTCAACGAAGCAACGGATTATGCAGAAGAAGCACCGTATGCAGCACCAGAACATGCGATGAAATATGTCTATGCCGAAGAAGGAGGAGACGAATAATGGCTATTATGTCTTATATAGATGCCATCACGCTTGCCATGAAAGAAGAAATGGAGCGTGACGAAAACGTCTTTGTTCTGGGAGAAGACGTTGGTAAAAAAGGTGGAGTTTTTAAAGCGACGCAAGGCTTGTATGATCAATTTGGAGAAGATCGCGTATTAGATACACCACTGGCGGAATCAGCAATTGCCGGTGTCGGAATTGGAGCTGCGATGTATGGTTTACGCCCGATTGCAGAAATGCAATTTGCGGATTTTATTATGCCTGCTGTAAACCAAATTATTTCTGAAGCTTCCCGTATTCGTTACCGTTCAAACAACGACTGGAGCTGTCCTATTGTGTTCCGCGCACCATTTGGCGGCGGTGTTCACGGGGCTCTTTATCATTCTCAGTCTGTAGAAGCGGTATTTGCGAACCAGCCTGGATTAAAAATTGTAATCCCGTCTACACCATATGATGCGAAAGGTCTTCTAAAAGCAGCAATTCGCGACGAAGATCCAGTTATGTTCTTTGAACACAAACGGGCATATCGCCTGATTAAAGGAGAAGTGCCAGAAGAAGATTACACAATTGAAATCGGTAAAGCAGACGTGAAACGCGAAGGTGAGGACATTACAGTCATCACTTACGGTTTAGCAGTTCACTTTGCGCTTCAAGCAGCAGAACGGTTAGCTGAAGATGGTATTTCTGCGCATGTTTTAGATTTACGCACAATTTATCCATTGGATAAAGAAGGCATTATCGAAGCTGCGAAGAAAACAGGTAAAGTGCTTTTAGTGACAGAAGACAACAAAGAAGGAAGCATTATCGGAGAAGTAGCAGCGATTATCGCTGAAAACTGCCTATTCGACCTAGACGCTCCTATTAAACGTCTAGCTGGACCAGATATTCCAGCAATGGCATACGCACCAACTATGGAAAAATTCTTCATGATCAACCCAGACAAAGTAGAAAAAGCAATGAGAGAACTAGCAGAGTTTTAAAACGAAAAGTTGAACCGGCCGCTCAGCTCCGACAGGCATAAGACGCACTGGCGAAGCGGCGTTTTTTGCCGCACAGCCAGAGTGACTTATGACCCGAGGAGTTGGCCGGTAAAGCTAGACAAAACGAAAAGTTGAACCGGCCGCACAGCTCCGACAGGCATAAGACGCACTGACGAAGCGGCGCTCTTTGCCGCACAGCCAGAGTGGCTTATGACCCGAGGAGTTGGCCGGTGAAACTAGACAAAACGAAAAGTTGAACCGGCCGCACAGCTCCGACAGGCATAAGACGCACTTACCAAACCGATCGATCAAGTAAAGGAGGAAATCCCTTGGCTATTGAAAACATAAAAATGCCTCAATTGGGCGAAAGTGTTACAGAAGGAACAATTGAAAAGTGGCTCGTCCAGCCTGGCGACCATGTAAATAAATACGACCCGCTTGCTGAAGTTAATACAGATAAAGTAACAGCGGAAGTTCCTTCTTCTTTTACAGGAATCATTAAAGAGTTAGTCGCTTCAGAAGGCGAAACGTTAGCAGTTGGTGAAATCGTTTGTACAATTGAGACAGAAGGTGGAAGCGCTGCTCCAATTGAAGAAGCAAAACCGGCAACTGAAGAAAAACCAGCTGACAAAAAAGAAGAGTCAAAAGCTTCTTCGACTCCTGTAAAACCATCCGGAGCAAAAGGACGTTACTCACCAGCTGTATTGCGTCTAGCTCAAGACAATGACATTGATTTAGCACAAGTAGAAGGCTCAGGAAACGAAGGCCGCATTACGCGCAAAGATTTAATGAAATTGATCGACAGCGGCAACATTCCAAAATCTGGAGATACACCGGCTGCAGAAGCAGCGCCCGCTCAACAAGAACAGCCAGCTCAGACGTCAGCTCCTGCTGCACCAAAAGCTGCTTCTGCTCCAATCGAAAGCGCACCTGGCGATATCGAAATTCCTGTCTCGGGCGTACGTAAAGCAATTGCAGCGAACATGCTAAAAAGTAAACATGAAGCTCCACATGCTTGGATGATGATTGAAGTAGACGTAACAAATCTCGTTCAGTACCGCGATTCCATTAAAGGCGAATTCAAGAAAAAAGAAGGCTTCAATATTACGTATTTTGCCTTTTTCGTTAAAGCTGTTTCACAAGCGTTAAAAGAATTCCCGATGATGAACTCCATGTGGGCTGGCGATAAAATTATCCAGAAAAAAGATATCAATATTTCAATTGCTGTAGCTTCTGACAATGCACTATTTGTTCCGGTTATCAAAAATTCTGATGAAAAATCAGTAAAAGGAATCGGAAAAGAAGTAAACGAACTGGCGCTTAAAGCACGTTCAGGTAAATTGAAATCTGCGGATATGCAAGGCGGAACATTTACAGTTAACAACACGGGCTCATTTGGTTCTGTTCAGTCGATGGGAATTATCAACCATCCACAAGCCGCTATTATGCAAGTGGAGTCAATTGTTAAACGTCCTGTAATTATGGATAACGGAATGATTGCTGCGCGTGATATGGTTAACCTTTGTTTATCACTAGATCACCGAGTTCTTGACGGACTTGTTTGCGGTCAATTTTTAGCACGTGTTAAAGAAATTTTAGAAAACATGTCAAAAGAAAATACTTCTGTTTATTAAGAAAAGCTGGAGTCTTCGGACTTCAAGCTTTTTTTTCTTTAATGTCTGCGTCGAGTCGGGTAAAATGAAGTTAGATAGCCTTTAAGGAGGGAATAGTTTGACAATCGAATCGATGAAAAACACAAAATTTCCAACTCATACATACAGTGAATGGCAACAAGCAGCTGAAAAAGCAATTAAAGGAAAGTCTTTTGAAGACACTTTGAAAACGCCTACAATTGAAGATGTCACGCTTGAACCTTTATATACAAAAGACATGCTTGACCGATTAGGAAGCTATTTACCCGCTCAAGTTGCAGCTATACAACATGGCAAGCATCAACCGAGTTGGCTCGTGTCTCAAGAAGTGACAGCAGACTCTGCAGCAGAATATTTAACGTTGATGAAAGATGATTTGTCCCGGGGAAATGAAACTGTCGTTTATACAGGTTTCCATAAATTCGAGTGGTCAGACGAACAATTAACTGAATTGGCTCAACTGATTGTCGAATACCCGCTTTACTTCAAATTGTCAGGAGATGACCAAGATGTTTTGCGGGTGTTTGATTTTATCGCCCCAGAAAAGCTATCTCAATTACAAGGTGTCATTTTTTCTGAAGAACCAGTAAACGCACCAGATAACGTACGGACCCAATTAGTCGATACGATTCCTATTCATCACGCTGGAGGAACGGCAGTACATGAATTAGGTGTGGCACTTAGTATTTTGGCTGAACAACTGGTTAATAACGACTTTACCGAAACCACTAAAAATACGTGGATTCGTTTTGCAGTAGATACACAATTTTTCCAAGAAATTGCTAAATTGCGTGCATTCCGTGTATTGTGGCAAGCTTTTTGTTCCGCGTATGGTAACGAAACACCGAAGCTTCCTGTATATACAGAAACGTCTGTTCGTTCTTATTCGAAACTTGATCCGTATGTCAATTTATTACGCGCAGGAAACTCAACGTTTGCAGCAGTTCTTGGTGGAACGGATGCGCATACGGTTCATCCGCATGACTTTTTAACAGAGCCAGATTTATCAAGTCGACGCATTGCGCGTAATGTGCAACTGGTGATTAAAGAAGAAGCGCATGTATCGCATGTGGTAGACCCTGCTGCAGGATCTTATTTTATCGAAACATTAACGAAAGAATATGTAGAAGCGGCATGGAACTATTTCTTGGAGATCGAAAATATTGGTGGCTATTCTGAAGCTATTAAATCTGGATGGCTGACAGATGATATCCAAGCAAAATGGATCGAGCGAGAAAAAAATGTAGCTACACGTAAACAATCGCTTATTGGTACAAATATTTATGCAAATCCACAAGAGACCGTAAAAAATGTCAAAACAGATGATAGTCACATTGAATACATGACAGCGAAGCGTTTAGCGACGCCTTTTGAAAAACTTCGAGCACAAAGCAAAGCGAAAAATTTAAACTCTGCAATTATTTTAGTGGAACCGTTAAAAAATATAAAAGCTCAAGTGGATTTTGTATCTGGGTTTCTTGCAGTTGGCGGAATTGAAGCGAAAGTAAGTGGACATCTGCAAACAGCTGAAGAAATCAATCAATTTCTAATAAATGAAAACCTGGACTATGCCGTACTATGTGGATCGAAAGAAGCGATCGCTAACTTGGTTCCAAAGTTAAAAACAGAAGTAAACATTGATGTCGCTGGCAAGTATCCGAGAGAGCAATTAAATGAATGGCAACAATACGGAGTGAACGACACAATCTATTCTGGCAAACACATTACTTCTAAGCTCGCGAACATTCTTGCTTTAGGAAAGGAGGCGCTATAATGTCAAAACCTGATTTTTCCAAAATAACGTTAAATGATTTAGCAATTGCGGCTAAAACGGTCGAACATCAAAGCGCTTTTACTACCAATGAAGGCATCGATATTAAGCAAATTTATACAAAAGACGATATCAAATTTCTGGAAGAAAGTATGCCAGGATTTGCGCCTAATTTACGTGGACCTTATCCGACAATGTACGTGTCACGCCCCTGGACAGTGCGTCAATATGCTGGATTTTCAACAGCAGAAGAAAGTAATGCTTTTTACCGCCGCAATTTAGCGATGGGACAAAAGGGGTTGTCCGTGGCATTCGATTTAGCGACGCATCGTGGTTACGATTCAGATCATGAACGAGTAGTAGGCGATGTGGGGAAAGCTGGCGTTGCTATTGATAGTGTGGAAGACATGAAAATATTGTTTGATGGTATTCCGTTAGATCAAATGTCTGTATCCATGACAATGAACGGTGCAGTTGTGCCCATTATGGCATTCTTTATCGTAGCAGCTGAAGAACAAGGCGTGTCACCTGACCAATTGGCTGGGACCATCCAAAACGATATTTTAAAAGAATATATGGTACGTAATACATATATTTATCCCCCAGCCATGTCGATGCATATTATTGCCGATATTTTCAAATACACATCCACTCATATGCCGAAATTCAACTCAATTTCAATTTCGGGTTACCATATTCAAGAAGCAGGAGCAACAGCAGACCTCGAGTTAGCTTATACACTTGCAGATGGCTTAGAATACGTCCGAACAGGTCTTGCAGCAGGGATTGATATTGATCATTTTGCCCCGCGTTTATCGTTCTTCTGGGGCATTGGGATGAACTATTTCATGGAAGTTGCCAAAATGCGTGCAGGACGTGAAATTTGGGCGAAAATGATGAAGACATTCGATCCGAAAAACGACAAAGCCCTTGCTTTACGAACGCATTCGCAAACATCGGGCTGGAGCTTAACCGAGCAAGATCCATTTAATAACGTTACGCGTACGTTAATTGAAGCAAATGCAGCAGCTATGGGTCATACACAATCCCTTCATACTAATGCGCTTGACGAAGCAATTGCATTGCCAACTGATTTTTCAGCACGAATTGCACGTAACACGCAATTATTTCTTCAAGAAGAGACCATGATGACCAATGTGATTGACCCGTGGGGTGGCTCGTATTATGTCGAGTCCCTAACGAAAGAATTAGTGGAAAAAGCATGGGAGTTAATCGAAGAAGTTGAAGAACTTGGCGGCATGGCAAAAGCGATTGAAACCGGTTTGCCGAAAATGCGGATTGAAGAAGCAGCAGCAAAAAAACAAGCGCAAATCGATTCAAATGAAGAAACCATTATCGGTGTGAACCGATACCGTTTAGATCAAGAAGATCCGATTGATATTTTAAACATCGACAATACAATGGTTCGCAAAACACAAATTGAGCGATTAGATCGCATGAAAGCAAATCGAGATGACGACAAAGTGGCAGCTGCGCTAGAAAAATTAACGCAAGCTGCACAAAGTGGAGAAGACAATATTTTAGCTTGTGCTATTGAAGCAGCAAGGCACCGAGCATCTCTTGGTGAAATTTCCGATGCTATTGAAAAAGCATCTGGGAGACATAAGGCGGTGATTCGTTCAGTGAGTGGCGTTTATAGTTCGAATTTCTCTAACCAGCAAGAAATGGAAATTGTAAAAGAAATGACTGAAGACTTTATCGAAAACGAAGGACGTCGTCCCCGTATTTTGATTGCGAAAATGGGTCAAGATGGTCATGACCGCGGAGCAAAAGTCATTGCGACGGCATTTGCTGACTTGGGCTTTGACGTGGATATTGGACCGTTGTTCCAAACGCCTGCAGAAACAGCCCAACAAGCAGTGGAAAATGATGTCCACGTTATTGGGGTGAGCTCACTAGCGGCAGGTCACATGACGCTAGTGCCAGACTTAAAAGCCGAACTTGCAAAAATTGGTCGGGAAGATATATTAATCGTGGTGGGTGGGGTTATTCCTGCACAAGACTACGAATTTTTACGTAATAATGGAGCAAGTGCTATTTTTGGTCCAGGGACAGTAATTCCCGTTGCTGCACAGAAAGTAATTGAAGAAATTTATGTGCAGCTTGGTTATGAGGAAGTGGCTGACTGATGAGCCACGAAAAAAACTCCAGGCGTATGATGGAAGGTGTTCATGAAGCGCATGATGGCATGAAAATTTTGCCGCGGAAAAAGTTTAAAAAGCCCCTTTCCGACAAACTGGATATTCAAGAAATTGCACAAGGGGTCAAAAGTGGGTCGCGTCTATATCTTGGAAAAGCAATAACTTTACTGGAAAGTTCAAATCCTGAACACAAACAAAATGGCCAAGAATTATTAAATCAATTACTGCCTGACACGGGGAATAGTTTACGTCTTGGCATCACGGGTGTTCCCGGAGCAGGAAAAAGCACCTTTATTGAAACCTTTGGCGAAATGTTAACGAGTCTTGGCCATCGTGTTGCAGTACTAGCGATTGATCCAAGCTCTTCTCTGACAGGTGGCAGTATACTAGGCGATAAAACTCGTATGGAGCAGCTTGCACGTAATCCGAAAGCCTTTATCAGACCTTCACCAACTGCCGGAACACTCGGTGGTGTGCATAAAAAAACGCGTGAAACAATGTTGTTATGTGAAGCGGCGGGATATGATATTATATTGGTAGAAACAGTAGGTGTCGGTCAAAGTGAAACTTTGGTACGGGGTATGGTGGACATGTTCCTGTTGCTCGTTTTAACAGGTGCTGGCGACGAACTGCAAGGCATGAAAAAAGGAATACTAGAATTAGCAGATGCAATTGTTGTTCATAAAGCAGACGGAGAAAATGCGCGTTTGGCAAAGAAAACTGTTGCAGAATACAAACAAATGCTGCATTTTCTGCAACCGGCGACAGAAAGCTGGACGACCAAACCGATTGCTGCTTCTTCTATTGATAGTACCGGCATACCTGATGTTTGGGAAATGATCCAAGAGTTTGAAACAACGGTAAAAGACAGCGGCTATTGGAAAAAACGTCGACAAGAACAGACAAAAGATTGGTTCCGCTCGATGATTACAGATGAGCTGCATAGCCGCTTTTTTGACGATGCCAGTCGTAGAGAATTGGTTAAAGTACTAGAAAAACAAGTGCTTGATGACGAATTGACGGTAGCTCAAGCGATTGTGCGACTTTTTGAGTAGGCTTTTTTGCAAGTCCGTTAAACACCTGCTATGATTAAGAAAGCACTAATAAGGAGTGGTATTTGATGAGCATGGACTTTAACTTCCTGATGAATGATATAGCTACACAAGCGCGCCAGGAATTGATTGATGGTGGATATACACAGTTGGAAACAGCTGAAGACGTGAACGAAGCTTTTTCTAAAGAAGGAACGAGCCTTGTAATGATTAACTCTGTATGTGGATGTGCCGGCGGTATCGCTCGTCCAGCTGCATTGCATTCGATTCATTACGATAAGCGCCCAGATAACTTGTTTACGGTTTTTGCAGGTCAAGATAAAGAAGCAACTGCACAAGCACGTGCAATTTTCGGGGATGATCACTTACCGTCTTCGCCATCTTTCGTTTTCTTAAAAGATGGAAAAATGGTTGATGAAATTGGTCGTCACGAAATTGAAGGTCATGATCCAATGTCTGTTATTACACACATTCAAGCAATTTTCGAACAGCATTGCGACGAAGTGTAAAAAGAAATGCCTCTTAATAGGGGCATTTTTTTCATGTCAATAGTTGGAGGGAACAATGAAACTGAATTTAAAGCCATATTCAATTGGGTATCGCACAATGAAAACCGCGTTAGGTGTAGCTATAGCTATTTATTTAGCGCAATTGTTGCAACTCGATTATTATGTATCTGCCGGTATTTTGACGATTCTTTGCATACAACCCACAAAGAAAAAGTCAATTCGTGCCGCATTTTCTCGTTTTATCGCCAGTTTAATCGGCATTGTTTATGCATTTATCTTTTTTGAAGGAATAGCCTATCACCCAATTATTATTGGTGTATTAATTGTTCTTTTTATTCCTTTATTGGTTACTTTACGATTTCAAGATGGGTTTGTCTCGAGCTCCGTTATATTGATGCATATTTACGATGCCAAACAGCTAAGTTTTGACTTGTTAATTAACGAAATAGCTTTAATGGTAATAGGATTTGGTACAGCATTAGCGGTGAATATGTATATGCCCAGTATCGAGAAAAAGCTGGAAAATTATCGCTATGAAATTGAAGGATTGTACGCGTCTATTTTTCGTGAAATTGTCGTTTACTTACGTGAAAGAGAATCGTTATGGAGTGGCCAAGAGTTGATGGATGCGAGAAAACTATTAGCAAAGGCAAAAGCACTTGCTTATCAAGACGTTGAAAATCACATCACACGTCATGAAAACAAATACTATCATTATTTTGAAATGCGCGAACAGCAACTTGAAATTATTGAACGCATCTTACCGAAAATCACGTCTTTGCCGGTCATTGTAGACCAAACGGACTTAGTCGCTGATTTTTTAGAAGATTTATCGGAACATGTTCACTCAGGAAATACAGCATATCGATACATTTCAAAGCTTGACAAAGTAAAAGATAACTTCGCCGAGCTGCCACTTCCTGATAGTCACGAAAAATTTCTGGCAATGGCCGAACTCTACCAAGTCATTCACGAAATGGAAGCTTATCTTGAAATCAAACAATCCTACAAAGGGTTTCACACAAGAAAAGCGGAAGTGCCTGTTTAGCTCCGACAGGCATAAGACGGACCAGCGTAGTGGCGCTTTTGCCGCGTAGCTGGGCTGACTTATGACCCGAGGAGCTAGGCACTGGAGTCTGGACAAAGAAAAGCGGAAGTGCCTGTTTAGCTCCGACAGGCATAAGACGGACCAGCGTAGTGGCGCTTTTGCCGCGTAGCTGGGCTGACTTATGACCCGAGGAGCTAGGCACTGGAGTCTGGACAAAGAAAAGCGGAAGTGCCTGTTTAGCTCCGACAGGCATAAGACGGACCAGCGTAGTGGCGCTTTTGCCGCGTAGCTGGGCTGACTTATGACCCGAGGAGCTAGGCACTGGAGTCTAGCCACAAGAAAAGCGGAAGCAGCCGTTAAAAACTAAAAAAGGACATTCCGAAAAATTCGGAATGTCCTTTTTTTACTTAATTAAAGTACAAAGCTCAAGCCAAACATAAAGCTTGATAACAGCATAATAGCAATCATCGCATAAACAATAAACTTACGGAATGCAGCGTTTCTCATTAGTGATAAACTCCTTTATCAAACAAATCTATTGAGCAAATCATATCATAGATTCGTGTAAAATTGAAGAGACACGCTATAGGTTTCCGAATATTCACGAACAACTAGAGTTTTTAGCGGTGAATCTGTACAATAAGAGAGAAGTCAGAAAAGGAAGTGAAAATGGGATGAAAAAAGTAGATCATATCGGAATTGCTGTACGGGATTTGAATGCTGTCCTTCCTTATTACACGGATACGCTCGGCCTTCCGCTTATGAAAATTGAAGAAGTGGAATCTCAAAAAGTGCGTGTGGCATTTATTGATGCAGGCAACGTCAAATTGGAATTGCTTGAACCAATGGCTGAAGAAAGCGCTATCTTCAAATTTTTAGAGAAAAAAGGCGAAGGCATTCATCATATTGCTTTTGGAGTGGTTGGCATCGAAGAGCGAATGGAAGAATTGCGCGAAAAAGGTGTACAGTTATTGAACGACAAGCCGAAACCTGGAGCTGGCGGAGCGATGGTCGCCTTTTTGCATCCAAAATCATCAAACGGAGTATTATACGAACTTTGCGAAAAAGAGTGATTAGGAGTGGGGAAAATGGATATTTACGAACGAATTAATGAGTTATATGATCGCAAACGTGAAATTGAACTTGGAGGTGGCGAAGAACGCATCGACAAGCAACACGAAAAAGGCAAGCTAACAGCACGTGAACGTATTGATTTGTTGCTTGATGAAGGATCATTTGTAGAGTTAAGTCCATTTGTAGAACATCGCACAACTGATTTCGGCATGGCTAAAGGACCTGGTGAAGGGGTTGTTACCGGATACGGGAAAGTAAACGGTAGACCGATTTATTTGTTTTCTCAAGACTTTACGGTTTTTGGTGGAGCTTTAGGGGAAATGCATGCGAAAAAAATTGCCAATGTTATGGATTTAGCAGCTCGTAATGGTGCACCGTTTATTGGCTTAAACGATTCAGGTGGCGCACGCATTCAAGAAGGTGTGTTATCACTTGATGGCTATGGTCAAATTTTTTACCGCAATTCGATTTATTCGGGCGTTATCCCACAAATTTCCGTAATTATGGGGCCTTCTGCCGGTGGAGCAGTTTATTCACCAGCGATTACAGATTTTGTCTTTATGGTTGATAAAACGAGTCAAATGTTTATTACAGGACCGAAAGTTATCGAAACCGTAACAGGCGAAAAAATATCTTCTGAAGATCTCGGTGGGTCAAGAGTACATACAGCAATTAGCGGGAATGCACATTTCCGAGGAGACTCAGAACAAAAAGTGCTTGAAATGGTTCGTCAATTGATAAGCTACTTGCCACAAAATAATACGGAAATGCCGCCTCGCCTAGAAGGTGGAGAGGAAGACGATTATCGTCCGGATTTAGCAGATGTCGTGCCTTTTGAAGCAATTCGTCCTTATGATGTGCGTAAAGTAGTCGACCAAGTTGTGGACAAAGACAGCTTTATGGAAGTACAACCAGAGTTTGCGCGCAACATTGTCATTGGTCTCGCTCGCATTAAAGGCGAAACCGTTGGATTAGTGTGTAACCAACCAAAAGTAATGGCGGGCGGACTTGATATAGATTCATCTGATAAGGCAGCGCGCTTTATCCGATTCTGTGATTCGTTTAATATTCCATTGATCACATTTGAAGACGTGACTGGATTCTTCCCTGGGATTAAACAAGAACATGGCGGAATTATTCGTCATGGGGCAAAAATCTTATACGCTTATTCAGAAGCAACAGTTCCAAAAATGACGGTTATTTTACGTAAAGCATATGGCGGTGCTTATGTCGCGTTAAACTCGAAGTCTATTGGAGCTGATTTGGTTTATTCATGGCCAAACGCTGAAATTGCGGTTATGGGACCTAATGGAGCGGCGAATATTATTTTTGCGCGCGAAATTGCCGCAAGCGAAAATCCAGAAGAAACACGCGCAGCAAAAATTGAAGAATACCGGGTAAAATTTGCGAATCCATATGTAGCTGCAGCTCGAGGAATGGTTGATGACGTGATCGATCCACGCGAAACGCGGATTAAATTGATTCAAGCATTAGAAATGATGCGCAATAAAAAAGATTCTCGACCTGCAAAAAAACACGGCAATATGCCACTGTAAGATATAGAAGGAGTGCTTGTAATGAATAATGAACGATTGATCAATGAATTTTTGGAACTGGTTCAAATCGACTCAGAAACAAAACATGAAGGGCCAATTTCGGCTATATTGCAAACGAAACTAGAAGCTATGGGTTTTCATGTCGTAATTGACGAATCTGCTGCAGTAACTGGGCATGGTGCAGGAAATATTATTGCGACATTACGTGGTAGCTTAAGTGAAGTTCCGGCTATCTACTTTACAGTTCATATGGATACCGTGACGCCTGGAGTTGGCGTTAAACCTGAAATTCGTGATGGCTATGTTTATTCGGATGGAACAACTATTTTAGGAGCGGATGATAAAGCCGGTATCGTTGCTTTATTTGAAATGATTCGTGTGCTCCAAGAGCAAGAAATTCCGCATGGTGATATTCAATTGGTTATCACGGCTGGAGAAGAAAGTGGTTTAGTTGGGGCAAAAGAGTTAGACTCTTCTTTACTAATTGCCAAGTATGGCTATGCAGTAGACAGCGATGGCAAGGTAGGCGGAATTGTAACAGCTGCCCCAAACCAAGCAAAACTGTGGACGACCATTTACGGCAAAACAGCTCATGCGGGAGTAGCGCCTGAAAAAGGCATTTCGGCAATCAGTATCGCTGCAAAAGCTATCGCTAAAATGACATTAGGCCGGATTGATGAAGAAACGACTGCGAACATTGGGCGTTTTGAAGGTGGCGGAGCGACGAATATTGTATGTGACGAAGTCCATATTTTATCAGAAGCTCGTTCAATTAGCGAAGACAAATTGGCAGCACAAACCATTCACATGGAATCGGTCTTTGAACAAGTGGCTGAAAATTTGGGAGGACGTGCAGAAACAAAAGTGCAATTAATGTACCCAGGTTTCCATTTTGATGATATGGATCCTGTTGTGGAAATTGCTCAAAAAGCAGCTGCTAATATTGGACGTCCGTCGCCCATTTTAACAAGTGGTGGAGGCAGTGATGCAAATATATTCAATGGTTTTGGGGTTCCGACCGTCAATCTTTGTGTCGGCTACGAAGAAATTCATACTAAAAATGAACGTATGCCAATCGAAGAACTCGAAAAGTTAACCGAATTATTGGTTGAAATTGTGAAAGAGTCAACGCAAAAGTAAATAGTAGAGTGATGATGGAAAGAGAGAACAGGATGTATGTTCTCTCTTTTTTTGATACACTAAAAGAAAAGGAAATGAGAGACAGTGCTATGGCAAGCAGAGTGATATTTCATATTGATATGAATAGTTTTTATGCTTCTGTTGAACAGTCGCATAATCCAGAATTAAAAGGAAAAGCGATTGCCATTGCGGGAAATCCGAAAGAGCGAAAAGGGATTATTGTCACTTGTTCTTACGAAGCAAGAGCACATGGCATTTATACGACGATGCAAGTACATGAAGCAAAACGAAAATTCCCTGAGCTGTTATTGTTGCCACCGAACTTTGAACGGTACCGGGCGGCATCAAAAGCGATGTTTGAAATTTTGCGTACATATACGGATCTGGTGGAACCGGTGTCTATTGATGAGGGCTATGTCGACGTAACCGAATTGATCGAAACGCGTCATGCATTGGAAATTGCGGATGAAATCCAGCAACGGCTGTTGGCAGAGTTGGATTTGCCTTGCTCAATCGGCATTGCACCGAATAAATTTTTAGCAAAAACAGCTTCTGACATGAAGAAACCAATGGGAATTACCGTGTTGCGTAAGCGAAGCATCCAAGCTTTGCTGTGGCCAAAGTCCGTCATCGAGATGCACGGGATTGGTGACAGTACAGCTGCACGTTTAAAAAGTTTGAAAATCGAAACGATTGGTGAGTTAGCAACTGCGAGCGAAGGCTTGATCAAAGAAAAAATGGGGAAAAACGGCTTGCGCCTCAGAGAGCGAGCAAATGGAATTGACGACCGTCCAGTAGATCCAGATTCTATTTACGACACAAAAAGTGTGGGAACGTCGACTACTTTACCGGTAGATGAAACAGATGAACAAAGTTTAAGAGCTTTGTTTCGTCAACTTAGTGAGAAAGTGGCCAATCGTTTAGAAGCGAAAGAATTGGCCGGGTCCACTGTTAGTATTCAAACACGTAGTTCCGATTGGAAAAACAGAACACGCAGCATCACTTTAAACAATACGGTTTGGAAAGCTGATGACATTCAACGAACGGCATGGCAATTGTTCACTAAACATTGGAACGGGGAAGCGTTACGGTTGATTGGGGTAACAGTTTCTAATGTGGCAAGTAAAGGCGATATGACCGAACAATTATCGATCTTTAATTTTCAAGATCATGTAAAAGAAGAACCGATTCTGGATTTGATGGCTAAACTTGAAAGTCGATTCGGGAAAAGTGTTTTGACGCGAGGCACCAAAATCAAAAAAACCAACTACGATTCAAAAACAAGTTTTAGCAAAGATTTTTTGGATGATCACGACAGAAAGTAGGGAAAGTATGCAGTTATTATTTCTAGGTACTGGAGCGGGAATGCCTTCTAAACAACGGAACACTTCCGCACTGGTACTGAAATTGCTTGAAGAACGGGGAACCGTTTGGTTGTTTGACTGTGGCGAAGCAACACAGCATCAAATTCTTCGGACTACAGTAAAACCGCGCAAGATTGAAAAAATCTTTATTACACATATGCATGGTGATCATATTTTTGGCTTACCCGGTTTGCTTGGGTCTCGTTCATTTCAAGCAGGTGAAGAGCCGCTTGATATTTATGGACCTGTAGGCATTAAAGAATATATCCAAATGACGTTAACACTCAGTCGAACTCATTTAACGTATCCGATTGTTTACCACGAACTATCTGAAGGAATGACATTTGAAGACGAATTGATGACAGTGGAAACGCGTTTATTAGATCATGTAATCCCCTCTTACGGATTTCGCATTACACAAAAACCATTACCTCCAAAATTACTAATCAACAAAGCCTTGTCTCTTGGAGTTCCTAAAGGTCCGTTATTGGCAAAGCTAAAAACTGGACAAGACATCGAGCTTGCCAATGGTCAGTGGGTGCGGAGTGGTGACGTAACAGAACCTGAACAACCGGGATTTATCGTGACGATTTTAGGCGACACGCGTTTTTGTAAAACCGCAGTAGAATTAGGTCGCGGTGCAGATGTGTTAGTACACGAAGCTACGTTCGACGCAACTGCTAAAAAAATGGCGGCAGAATATGGTCATGCAACTGTCTATGACGCTGCTGAAACTGCTCGATTAGCAGGAGCGAATACGTTAATCATGAATCACATTAGTGCTCGCTTTTTACCTGAAGATGAGAAGTTTTTATTAAAGCAAATGAAAGAACAGCATCCACGAGGATTTATTGCGCATGATTTTGCAGAATTTGAATGGCTACAACAAGAGAAAAAAATAAGGAAAAAATGAGGAAGTCATCTTAAATATATGGCTTTTTTTGGATAAAAGCAAAATTATTTCTGGAAATAATAGAACATATGTTCTTTTTGTGATAAAATAAAGTTACAGCTGTATGAGGGCGGTTTGGCCATTCCCGAGGAAAGGGGGTGGTAACATGACCATTGCCGAATCATTCGGTCTCGTATTTACGAGTATCGGATTAACGATTAGCGCATTAACACTTGTCGTTTCTATGATTTTGGTCATTAACAAAAAAAAATAACCGTCCCATGTGGCGTGGAATGACGGTTACTTTTTAAGCCTGTATTCCAGCCAACCGCTCTCGTAGCGGCATACAGCTGGCCGAATGCGAAAGCATTCGGTTTTTTGCGTTATCTTAAGTATACTAAATTTGAAGCATTTTGCAACTGCCTTATAGCCAACCACGCTTATACGGCTCTGGAGCGGTTATTTCAGCGTTTAGCTCTTTTGCTGCTGTATATGCCCAATAAGGATCGCGAAGCAGTTCGCGGGCTAGGAAGACCATATCCGCACGATTGTTTTGAAGAATTTCTTCTGCATGCAAAGGACTAGTGATCAAGCCAACGGCACCTGTTGCGATTGGTGTTTCTTTTTTGATGGTTTCAGCAAAAGCCACTTGATAGCCAGGGAATACTGGAATGCGAGCAGGGACAACAGCTCCTGAACTCACATCGATCAAGTCGACGCCTTGTTGTTTCATCCATTGACACATTTCTACATATTGATCGGCAGTCATGCCGCCTTCACTATAGTCATGAGCTGAGATACGGACAAATAACGGACCATCCCAAACTTCATTGACAGCATCGATCACTTTTCCTAATAACCGGTAGCGGTTTTCAGCACTGCCACCATATTCATCTGTTCGTCGATTTGTTAAAGGAGATAAAAACTGATTGAGTAAATAGCCATGTGCACCGTGAAGTTCAATTACATCAAAGCCTGCTTTTTTTGCCCGAATTGCGCCAAGTTGAAAAGCTTCAATGGTTTCTTCAATGTCTTGAGATGACATTGCTTTTGGTAATTTATAACTATCATCAAAAGCAAGCGCGCTTGCTGAATAGATGTCGCCATCAACAGTAGCTTTTCTCCCTGCATGCGCCAATTGAATTCCTGTTTTAGCTCCGTTTTGTTTCATTAAACGAACTATTTCGGATTGACCTTCAATATGAGCATCATCCCAAATGCCAAGATCTCTTGCAGAAATACGGCCTTGAGGTTGAACGGCTGTCGCTTCGGTGATAATTAGACCGACACCTCCAACTGCCCGTGTTGGGTAGTGGATACGGTGCCAGTCAGTTACTTGTCCATCTTCTTTGTCACTTTGATACATGCACATCGGTGCCATGACAATCCGGTTTTTAAAAACAACTTCTTTTATCTCGAATGGTTCAAATAACTTAGCCATGTACTGTCCTCCTTCTAGTAGTTCCAACTATAAAGTATACAGAAAGATTTATTTAAATTCTTTTCCAAGCTCTTTTGATCTCTCTGCAGCACTTGTTACACATTGATTGACAATCTCTTTAAAGTTGTTTTCTGCTAAAGAATTGAGGCCAGCAGCTGTCGTTCCATTTGGGCTTGTTACTTTTTTGCGCAATTCAGCAAAATCTTCTTGTTGGAGCATTTCAGCTGCCCCTGCAAAAGTTTGGCGTACCAATTTTTTTGCATCCGCATTTGATAGACCATTTGCGATAGCCGCTTCAGTCATGGCTTCTGCAAAATAATAAATATAGGCAGGTCCACTTCCGGCGACTCCGGTTACTGCATGTAATTGCTCTTCTTCCACGACTGTAACGCCGCCAATAGAAGACAATAACTTACGCAGTTCATGTTGCTGTTCAAGAGATACATGTTTGCTCCAGGCAACACCTGTCGCAGATTTACCGATTTTTGCAGAAGTATTTGGCATTGCACGTGCTACGGGGAAGTTACCCACATGTTTTTGGATCGTGTCGATTGAAACACCTGCTGCAACAGATACGATTACGGTATTGCCAGTTAATTTATCTTTTATCCCGTTAAGTGCAACCTCTACATCTTTTGGCTTCATTGCCAACAAAATGAAATTCGCATCTTTTAATTCGGTTTTTTCTTGGCAAACGATATTTACGCCGTACTCGTCACTTAAAAATTCTAGACGGTCTTGATCTGATTTGTTCATCACCGAAATTTCTTCTGGTTTCATAATGCGTTTATTTATCCAGCCATGAATCATAGACTCAGCCATTGATCCGGCTCCTACACAAACGATTTTCATATTCATCACTCTCTTTCCTCAAAATAAAAAGCGCATTCGTCCCTGTTATACAAGGACGAAAACGCTTTGTTTCCGCGGTACCACCTAAGTTTGCCATAAAGACACCACTCGATATCCATAACGCGGACAGACGGCCGTGTTTTCACGGCAGCTCAAAAGCAGGTTCGACAAAGGAGAGGGGGTGCGCATTTCAGCTATAGCGACACTCTCTTTACACCTTCACTTTGTTTACTAATCTTTATCTTCGCTCACATATGTTATTGAATTATAGAGGATAAAGCAGCACTTTGTCAAATAACATCAAGAAGTGACGGCACGGAATTTTCCATGTATGATAGATGAATAGTGATTCATTTTTAAGGGGCTGATAGTGTGAGTTTACATAAGATTATTATTCCGACACCTTTTGCGGTAGGAGACGTGAATTCGTATTTAATAAAAGGAGACATGCTGACGTTAATCGATGCGGGTCCTAAAACGCCGGAAGCATGGCTCGCGATTAAAGCTGGATTAAAAGAATTTGGAGCCGAACCTGAAGATGTGGAACAAGTGGTGTTAACGCATCATCATCCAGATCACGCAGGGTGGATAGATGGTTTTGAAAATGCCAAACTGTACGGCCACCCGTACAATGATCCGTGGCTGCGCCGTGATCAACAATTCTTTGATTATCACGATGAATTTTACTTGGAACGGTTAAAAGAAGAAGGGGTTCCAGGCGATTTGCAATTTTGGGTCAAGAAAATGAAGCGGCCGTTAAACTTAATGGGCAATCGTCCACTTGATAAGACGATTAATGAAGGAGATGTGTTGCCAGGGCATCCAGATTGGCAAGTTCTTGAGACGTTAGGTCATGCACAAAGCCATTTATCGTTTTGGAACAGCAAAACGGGCGAAATGATTGGTGGGGATCATGTCATTGCAAAAGTATCTTCTAACCCGCTTATAGAACCGCCATTAGATCCAACAGCAGGACGCCCAAAATCTTTGCTTCAATATAATGCTTCACTTAGTCGTTTACTAACGATGCCAGTGGACGTGATTTATAGTGGGCATGGTGAAGAAGTATACAATGTTCATGAATTGATCACCACGCGCTTAGCGAAACAGCATCAGCGGGCTATGAAAGCGCTCGGTTTAATAGGAGAAGTAGAGCGAACCGTTTATGAACTAACAAAAGACTTGTTTGCACACGCCTACGAAAAAGAACTCGGATTAACGTTGTCTGAAACGATTGGTCAAATTGATTACTTGTTAGAAGACGGATTACTTGTTGAACGAATGGGTGTCGATGGCATTTTCTACTATAGTAAAGCGTAAGTTCAGCTCTCAATTGCAACTAAACTGTGCAACAGGTAAAATTAAGTGAAGAATGTGTACACCACGACTATACAAGAAAAGGATTGGGTAGCTTTGAAAAAATGGGGTTTATTTTTAGCAAGTGCATTATTGCTAGCAGCGTGTTCAAATGAAGAAACGGAACCAACAGGGCCGGATGAAACAGAAGATCCGGATAAAGCAGAAATGGCAGTTGAACAAAAAAGCATGACCGAGGAAGGATTTATCACACAAGTTAGTGGGGAAAGTGTTCTCGTTAACAATATTTATTTTAGCATTCCAGAAGATGTTAAAGTTCAACTAAGCGATGGTGCTGAAACAACTGAAGGTGTGATTCGAGATATTCGTACCGGTATGAAAGTCAGCATGGATTATAATGGACCGTTAGCTGAATCGTTTCCTATGCAAGGAGAAGCTGAAACGATTACCATTTTAATAGATGAAGAATCTGTGAAACAAGCAGATGCGCTTGAAGCATTTATAAACGAAGAACAATTATCACGTTTGATTATGATGGGACAACCAATAGTGCGCGATAACGAAATCGGCTTTTTATTCAGCAATATGGAAACGGGCGAAATGTCCGAAGTTCGGATCGATCTTGATACACATGAGTACACCATTGGTGGAGAAACAAGTGAATAATAACGAGAAGCAGCCGCAGCTGCTTTTTTTTTTATAAAAATTTATAGTCGTTTCTCTTGCGCTTGTTAAATATCCGTGATATTATGTGTATATTAAATTAAAACATTGCATAAAAATACATTGGAGGTTTTCATATTGACTAAAAAGATTGTACTCGCATACTCAGGTGGATTAGATACATCGGTGGCCATCCCGTGGCTAAAAGGAGAAGGCTACGACGTTGTTGCAGTTTGCCTGGATATCGGGGAAGGAAAAGATTTAGATTTTATTAAACAAAAAGCGCTTCAAGTTGGAGCGGTTGAAAGTTACATGATTGATGCAAGAGATGAATTCGCGGATGAATATGCATTAATTTCAATGCAAGCTCATACATTGTATGAAGGTAAGTATCCGTTAGTGTCGGCATTGTCTCGTCCGTTAATTTCAAAAAAATTGGTTGAAATTGCAGAAGCTACTGGATCAAGCGCTGTTGCACATGGTTGCACAGGAAAAGGCAATGACCAAGTACGTTTCGAAGTTTCGATCAAGTCGTTAAACCCTAACCTTGAAGTTGTAGCACCAGTTAGACAATGGGGATGGTCACGTGACGAAGAAATCGCTTATGCAAAAATGCATAATATTCCAATCCCAGTAAACTTAGATAGCCCGTATTCAATTGACCAAAATCTATGGGGACGTGCCAACGAATGTGGCGTATTGGAAAACCCGTGGACAACGCCACCAGAAGAAGCATATGACATTACAAATTCTCTTGAAACAACACCAGATACAGCGGATATCGTTGAAATCGAATTTGTTAACGGTGTACCAACTCAATTAAATGGCATTTCGTACTCATTCTCTAAATTAATTTTAGAACTAAACGAAATCGCTGGAAAACATGGTGTCGGAAGAATTGACCATATTGAAAACCGTTTAGTGGGGATTAAATCTCGTGAAGTTTACGAAGCTCCTGCAGCAATGACATTAATTGCAGCGCACAAAGAACTTGAAGACATTACATTGGTAAAAGAAATGGCTCATTTCAAACCCGTTATCGAGAAAAAATTAACTGAATTAATTTATGAAGGGTTATGGTTCTCTCCATTACGTGTTGCACTTGAAGCATTCTTAAAAGAAACACAAGTGTATGTTAACGGTACAGTGCGTGTGAAATTGTTTAAAGGCCATGCCATTATCGAAGGACGTAAGTCTGCAAACTCACTCTACAGTGAGCAACTAGCTACGTATTCGACAGATGATACATTTAACCATGCATCTGCAGTTGGCTTTATCGAGCTATGGGGCCTTCCAACAGTTGTGAACTCAATGGTAAACAAAAAAGAAGTAGCAGTTCCTGAAGAGTTGAAAGAGAAGGTGAAAGCATGACCAAACTGTGGGGCGGCCGTTTTCAAAAATCGGCCGAACAGTGGGTCGATGAATTTGGGGCTTCCATTTCTTATGATCAAAAGTTAGTAATGGAGGATCTGGAAGGCAGCACAGCGCATGTTAAAATGCTGGCTGCTTGCCAGATTCTTTCTAACGATGATGCGAATCTAATTTTATCGGGTCTTGAAACGCTCAAACAAAAAGCGCAAGACGGAGAATTGGAATATAGCGTATCAAATGAAGACATCCACTTAAACTTAGAAAAACATTTAATCGATGAAATTGGTCCTGTTGGCGGCAAATTGCACACAGCGAGAAGCCGGAATGACCAAGTAGCGACTGATATGCATTTGTATTTAAAAAATCGTGTCGGTGAAATTATTGAGGCTGTAACGGCTTTTCAAGATGCAATTGTGACCCAAGCAGAAGCACATGTGGAAACGATTGTTCCAGGTTATACACATCTTCAACGTGCACAGCCGATTTCATTTGGCCATCACTTGATGACTTATTTTTGGATGTTGCAGCGCGATAAAGAACGATTAACAGAATCATTAAAACGCATCGATATTTCACCGCTTGGAGCGGGTGCGATGTCGGGAACTACTTTCCCAATTGACCGTGAAATGTCGGCAGAACTTCTCGGTTTTTCAAACGTTTATCAAAACAGTTTGGATGCTGTAAGCGATCGTGATTTTATCCTTGAATTTTTGAGCAATTCATCGATGTTGATGATGCACATGTCTCGTTTTGCCGAAGAAATTATTCTGTGGTCTAGTGAGGAATTCCGTTTTATCGAGTTAGATGACACGTTCTCAACAGGTTCAAGTATCATGCCGCAGAAGAAAAACCCAGATATGGCGGAATTGATCCGTGGCAAAACGGGTCGCGTATATGGCAACCTATTTGGCCTATTAACAACTTTAAAAGGTTTGCCACTTGCTTATAACAAAGACATGCAAGAAGACAAAGAGGGTATGTTTGATACGGTTCACACGTTGATGGGATCTTTGCCGATTTTTGAAGGCATGATTCGTACGATGACCGTTCGTACGGATTCTATGGAAAAAGCCGTTCATTCAGATTTCTCAAACGCCACAGAATTAGCGGATTATTTAGCCGCAAAAGGAATGCCGTTCCGTGAAGCACATGATGTCACTGGGAAACTCGTGTTTACATGCATTCAACGCGGTTATTTCTTGAAAGACTTGCCGCTTGCTGATCTACAGCAAGCAAGTTCACTGATCGATGAAGATATCTACAACACCTTAATGCCAAAAACAGCAGTAGAGCGCAGAAACTCACTGGGTGGCACAGGTTTTGAACAAGTACATCATCAATTGGGACTTGCCAAGCAACTTATCGGGTAATAAGTCCATTCCCTATAAAGTCGTTAGCGCTTGGTACCCGCTGGCGATCAAAAAAGCCGATTTTCCTCTTCCCCGATGGAAAATCGGCTTTTTTCTGTGTTTTTTTCGAATTCTGGAGATGTCCTAACGAGTAACATACGGAATCAGTCAAAAGTCTAATTTATTTCACAAATCGAAGCATTGTCTTTCCGAAAGCTAACAATATTTGCTAAAATTAAAAAGGTTAAAAATATGCGTACAAAAAGGAATTTACAAGAAAATATGAATAGGTAAGGGGAATATTACGATGCGTGTATTTTGGGAGTTGGGTTGGTTTTTTAAAGAACGGAAAAAACACTATATTTTAGGGGTTATGCTATTAATGGTCGTAGCTTTTCTAGGTGTTTTGCCGCCGCGAATCATCGGATTTGTGGTTGACCGCATTAGCCAAGGAACGTTGACACCTGAATATTTGCTTCAATGGTTAAGTATTTTGGCGGCTTCCGCATTTGCAATGTATGTCCTACGATACACATGGAGGTTGCAAATATTTGGGTCTTCGATTTTGTTAGCTAGGAATCTACGTCAGCAACTGTTTCGGCATTTCACGCAAATGTCTCCTGCTTTTTATCAAAAGCGTCGTGTAGGTGATTTGATGGCCCATGCGACAAATGATTTGCAAGCCGTTCAGCAAACAGCCGGTGCTGGCGTTTTAACACTCGTCGATTCGATTGCGACAGGCGGATTTGTAATTGCAGCCATGGCTTTTACAATTGATTGGAAATTAACATTGATCGTTTTGTTGCCAATGCCTCTGATGGCTTATATGACCAATTATTACGGCAAATTAATGCACGAGCGTTTTCACGGAGCACAACAAGCGTTCTCAGGGCTCAATGATAAAACGCAAGAAAGCATTTCAGGGATGAAAGTCATCAAAACTTTTGGTCAAGAACAGCAAGATATTGATGACTTTAAAAGCTTGTCAGAGCGTGTCGTACATGAAAACATTCGCGTTGCACGTGTCGATTCATTATTTGATCCTACCATTTCTGCTATTATCGGTGTTTGTTATTTTCTAACGATTGGCTTTGGTTCATATTTTGTGACGCAAGGCGATATGACGATTGGGGATTTGGTGGCATTTACAGCTTATCTTGGATTGCTGGTGTGGCCGATGTTAGCGTTTGGCTGGTTATTCAATATTGTAGAGCGTGGCCGTGCTTCCTATGATCGCATTCGGCAGTTGCTTGCAGAACCAATTGACATTGATGATCGAGAAGACGCAATTGATGAAGACCCATCAGGAGATATTGTTTTTTCGTTAGAACAGTTTCAATTTACTGGTGATGACCGAGCGGCATTACGAAATATCCACTTTACAGTGAAACAAGGCGAAACACTCGGAATTGTCGGCAAAACCGGGTCAGGAAAGTCCGCAATTTTAAGATTGTTATTGCGTGAATTTGATGACTATAAAGGCTCTATTTTATTCGGTAATTACTCGATAGATGCCTATAAAAAGCAACGGTTGAGAAGAGCCATTGGTTATGTTCCTCAAGACCATTTCTTGTTTTCGACGAGCATTGCAGGAAACATTGCCTTTGCGCGACCAACTGCTACGATCAAAGAAGTCGAAAGTGCTGCTAAGTTAGCACATATACACGAAGATATTCAAAACTTTGCAGAAGGATATGGCACCGTAGTTGGTGAACGTGGCGTATCGTTATCTGGGGGGCAAAAACAACGAATTTCAATTGCCCGTGCACTTATGACAGAACCTGAATTATTGATTTTGGATGATTCGTTATCGGCAGTAGATGCCAAAACAGAAGAAGCCATTTTAAAATCTTTAAAAGCAACACGAGCGGATAAAACGACCATTATAACGTCCCACCGTTTGAGTGCCATTCAACATGCAAATCAAATATTGGTGATGGAAAAAGGGACCGTTAAAGAAATTGGTTCGCATGATGAACTGATGGAGAAAAAAGGGGCTTACTATGAAATGTATGAGCTGCAACAATTAGAAGCGCTCGTCGAACAAGGAGGCGAGTCATAATGCTAGTTAAAGAAACTGAGAAAAAACACGAACTCACCGGACGAGATCAATGGATTATTTTCAAACGCTTGCTACAGTATTTGTTGCCTCATAAAAAAATGCTATTACTGGCAATGGGTCTATTGCTGCTAACAGTACTAGGTGATGTGCTTGGACCTTATTTGATCAAAGTATTTATCGATAATTACTTAACAGAAGGCAACTTTCCAACAGGACCTGTAGTTGGTTTGGCATTAGGATATTTGTTTATCCAAACGTCCAACGTCATCATCAGTTATTTTCAGCTGTTAAAATTTCAAGAAGCAGCGTTAAAAATTATCCAGCAGCTACGGATTGATGTTTTTGCCAAAGTTCACGGACTCGGCATGCGTTATTTCGACAAAACTCCGGCTGGGGGCATTGTATCGCGCGTAACCAATGATACCGAAGCGATCAAAGAAATGTTCGTGACGGTGCTAATTGGATTTATCCAAAGTGCTTTTCTAATTGTTGGTGTCTATATTGCGATGTTTTTACTAAATGTGCGATTAGCCCTTTTTACCTTAATCTTACTGCCAATACTCGCTTGGATTATTTATTTATACCGAAAATACAGCTCGGTATTTTACCAAGATTTACGTGAGCGTTTGGGGCAATTAAATGCCAAGTTATCCGAGTCTATACAAGGTATGGGAACGATTCAAGCGTTTGGTCAAGAAACTCGGTTGAAAGATGAATTTAATGAGATAAATGATGGGCATTGGCAAGCAGCTAAACGCAATATAAAAGTGGACGCATTGCTACTCCGTCCGGCGGTAAATTTGGTTTATACAATGGCCATTATTTTGTTGCTCAGCTTTTTTGGTGTCTCATCATTTTCCAATACTATCGAAGTCGGTGTGATTTATGCATTTGTTACGTATATTGATCGATTTTTCGAACCCATCAATCAAGTAATGCAGCGGTTATCGATTTTTCAACAAGCTATTGTGGCAGCTTCACGCGTGTTCTTATTGCTTGATGAAGAAGAAAAAATACCTGCTCAACTAGAAACAACAGCAAAAATGAACGAAGGTAAAATTGAATTTCGAAATGTGAGCTTTTCATATGATGACAAAACAGAGGTCTTAAAAAATATTTCTTTTACAGCGATGCCTGGACAAACAGTGGCATTAGTTGGTCACACGGGCAGTGGGAAAAGTTCGATTATCAATTTGCTTATGCGCTTTTATGAATTCAAAAAAGGTGAAATTTTGATTGACGGTGTTTCGATAAAAGATTATCAAACCGAGGAGCTGCGTAAAAAAATGGGGTTGGTTTTACAAGATCCTTTCTTATTTTATGGAACCATCGCTAGCAACATCCGCCTTTATGATCAATCGATTACGGATTCGGACGTGCGACAAGCAGCTGAATTTGTGCAAGCAGATCGTTTTATCGAAGAATTGCCAAACAAATATCAACAACAAGTGACAGAACGTGGATCGACATTTTCTAGTGGTCAACGGCAATTAGTCGCTTTTGCGAGAACCATTGCAACCGATCCGAAAGTATTAGTGCTCGATGAAGCAACAGCAAATATTGATACGGAAACCGAGATGGCCATTCAAGAAAGCCTTGAGCGTATGCGCCTTGGCCGTACGACAATTGCTATTGCTCACAGACTTAGCACCATTCAAGATGCAGAATTGATATTAGTATTGCGACAAGGGGAAATCGTCGAACGAGGAACTCATCAACAATTGCTGCAACAACGCGGTCTGTATCATAAAATGTATTTATTGCAAAACGGAATCGTAGAGTAGGATACGCTTCTAAAACTGTAGTCAACTCAAATTGATTACAGTTTTTTTATGTGAAAAATCCTGCCAGACATAAGAAAAAACAAGCAAGCTTGTTATAAGCTTACAATGTAGTAAACTACAAAAGGATTTATGCAGAAAATCAAAAGCGTAGCCAACCAAAAAAACACACTTGAGAAAATGGAAAAAGACCATAATTTGTCCACAAAGATTTCACAGGCGTAGAAGCAGTGTTGCGGTAGAATATTTGTTAAGATGAGAAGAGCACAGGAAGGAGATTTACCAGTGACATCTGATATTAATTTATTTTTAGCATTTGGCGCAGGCTTTTTAAGTTTTATTTCTCCATGCACATTGCCTTTGTATCCTGCATTTTTATCTTATATAACAGGTATGACGATGGATGAGATTAAAAACGATAAAAAAGTGATGCAACGAAGAGGTATGTTTCACACCTTGTTTTTCTTACTAGGCTTTTCAACAATTTTTATCGCACTCGGGTTTAGTACTTCATTCTTTTTTGAATGGTTTATCCGGTATGATGAGTTAATCCGTCAAGTAGGTGCGATTTTTATTGTATTGTTTGGTTTAATGATAGTCGGTGTATTTTCGCCGAAATTCCTCATGCAAGATCGAAAATTTTCATTTAAAAATCGGCCATCAGGATTTCTTGGAACATTTGTAATTGGACTTGCTTTTGCGGCGGGTTGGACACCGTGTACAGGACCAATCACAGCAGCTATTTATACACTTGCTGCGACTAATCCGGGATCTGGTATTTGGTATATGGTGGCTTATGTTCTAGGCTTTGCTATTCCATTTTTCGTGTTGTCTTTCTTTGTGACACGTATGGGCTGGTTGCGCAAACATAATCAAACAATTATGAAGGTTGGCGGTTATGTTATGATTGCAATCGGGATCTTACTATTTTTTGATGGCCTAACGTATTTGATCCGTGTCTTAAGCCCGTTCTTTGGGGATTTCCAAGGATTTTAAATTGAGAATAAGTAGGTGAAAAAGATGGAAACCATTTCGAAAATAGAAGATTATCAATCAAAAATAGGTGAAGAGAAATCTTTTTTGCTTTTTGTAAAAACGGATAATTGTTCAGTATGTGAAGGATTACGGCCGCAAGTAGAAGATTTTGAAGATGATTATAAGCTTCCTTTTTACATGGTAAATGCGGCAAAGGTGTCTGAGTTGGCAGGACAATTGATGCTGTTCACAGCACCCGTAGTTATTTTATATCGCTATGGTAAAGAAGTTCAGCGTTTTGCACGTTTTGTACCAATAGACGAATTACGCCGAAGATTAGATGAGCTGGAGGAGAGTTTGGATGCTTAATCAAATTCCAACAGAAGTTTATTTAATCGTTTCAACACTTGGCGCATTTTTGATGGGATTGCTTGCGATGTTTGTTCGCTCAAAAGCTGCAAAAAAGCCAGCATCTGTTAAAAAAATCATTTTGCCACCTTTTTTCATGTCTACGGGTGCCTTCATGTTTATCTTTCCATTTTTTCGAGTTGCCCCTCTGCAGATTTTAGAAGCACTGGGAGTAGGTATTCTGTTCTCAACGGTGTTAATTTGGACATCCAAATTTGAAGTGCGTAACGGCGATATTTATTTGAAACAATCGAAAGCATTTGTCTTTATTTTATTTGGCTTATTGTTTGTTCGTGTAATAGCCAAAGTTGTTTTGAGTTCAAGTATCGATATAGGAGAATTGGGTGGGATGTTTTGGATTTTAGCATTTGGCATGCTTTGGCCGTGGCGAATTTCAATGCTTTGGCAATATAAAAAACTCGAATCAAAGAATAAAAGCGCTGTTCCCATTTAAGGGAGCAGCGCTTTTTACTGTTCAAAATATTGTTCGTATGGGCTCACATCGATTTTCATCTCTGCTAGTTTTTTTCGTAAAAACTTATGATCGCGTTTAGGTGTCGCTAAAATATAGCCACGAATAATGTGTTCGATTTTCATCTTTTTAGCTTTTTCTTCTAGTAAAACTTGCCCAATTCTACCTGCGATTTTTTGTTTCGCTACTGGTCGAAATAAATCGGGAACAGGTTGAACCAATTCGTTCAACATTGCTTTTTCGTCATCGCCCCATAAATGTATGGTTTTATCCACGTAATATTCTTCCCAGTTCAAATCTGAAAGGCCGTCCTCTTTAGGCATGGACTTCAGGAACTTTCTGAACATAAAATATCCTCCAATGGCAAAAAGCCCTACTAATACGACTACCCAAAATAGGATAAACACTAAAAACCAGCCATTCAGTTCCATATTGTTTCACCTCGTTTTTTCCATTACTTCTATTATAGAAGGGATTGAAAAGAAATTCATTAAAAATGTATCTCTTTTTTCTAACTGTGTCTATATAGCGAATGAAAGGAGGTGAGAAACATGGCCTTTAGTGATTTTAAGAACGCTAGCATTCGCTGCACGTACGACAATGGGTTAGACGCCAACGGCAAAGTAAAGAGAAAGTTTAAATCGTATCACAACGTCAAAGAAGCTGCAGCTGCAGACGGTATTTTCGAAACAGCAGCAGTTTTGACAAACTTCGGAACAAAAACATTAATGGATGTTGAAAAACAATCCGCAATCACCATTTATCAATAATTAGCATGAAGGGGGAATAAGGGATGGCTAAAACGTTAGAATTGATCTTTACAACGACTGCAGGAAAAGATGTGACCTTAACAGTAGATGAACCACGAGCTAATGTTACAGATGCGGAATTGCTTGCGGGTATGCAAGCGATTATCACACACAACGTATTTGAAGTAGAAGGTTCACCACTCGGGACCGTTAAAGGCGCGCGTATCGTCGAACGAAATATTGTGGAGTACGAAGTATAAGCAAAAAGCTCTCCTGATTTGGGAGAGCTTTTTTTAATCGCTTTATGCCTGTCGAATCTAAATGACAGCTTCAGCTTTTCTAGATTGGAGGTGAGGGTTATGGCTGAGTGGATGCAATGGGTACAGGAACTCGGATTTCCTATATTTGTGTCGTTTTACTTGATGCATCGTGTGGAAACGAAACTGGTCGCCATTCATGAAGCATTGCTTACATTGAAATTGTCCTGACTTCACAAATTCGTGACAATGGCGGTATTCCATGTATTGTACTGATTCTACACTTTCGCTATGATTAAAGAGATGAAAGAGTGGAGGCAAGATTATGCGATTTTTTTCTTTATCCGCATTACTAAGCTTGGTGCTGTTGTTGACGGCATGTGGCAGTGCTACAATAGACGATTTTTCGTATACCGACCAGCGTGGAGAACCGGTATCTTTAGAAGATTTAAAAGGAACGCCTTGGTTAGCAACTTTTGTGTTTACCAATTGCAATACAGTGTGCCCACCTATGACGTTTAACTTGAGCACCATTCAAGAAGAATTGGAAGCTGATGGCTTGAGTGATTATAAGATCGTAGCGTTTAGTGTGGATCCAGTTGTAGATACACCTGAAACCTTACAAAATTATTTAGCTCAATATTCGGTGCCTGATGAATCGAAATGGCATTTACTGACAGGGTACGCACAAGATGAAATTGCTGAGTTTGCTAAAGATAACTTTAAATCGTTTGTTCGCAATGATCCTGAAAGTGATCAAGTTATACACGGCACGAACTTTTATTTAGTAGACCAAGAAGGTGTCGTTGTAAATAATTACGATGGTTATGACAGTGTGCCAGTTGAAGATATTAAAAACGATTTGCGTGGATTAATCGAAAAGTAGTAAAAAAACCGGTCATTGACCGGTTTTTTCTTTGTTCAAAAGATCTCTGATTTCAACAAGAATTTCCTGTGTCTTGTCCAGAACTTCAGGCTCTTCAGCTGCAGGTACATCTTTTTTACGTTTTAAATTAGTGAAAATGCGGATGACCATGAAAATAGAAAATGCAATGATAAAAAAGTCGATGATAGCTTGTATAAATAATCCGTATTGCAGCACTACGTCATTGAACGTATAGCTCCAGTTTTCAACACTAACGCCGCCGACTAACATGCCAACTATCGGCATAATAATGTCTTCTACTAAAGATGTGACCACTTTTCCGAAAGCCGCCCCAATAATAACTGCCACTGCCAGATCAAGGACATTTCCTTTTAAAGCGAATTTCTTAAAATCTTCCCACATATCATTCACCTCCTTTAACCTATTGTTTATGATAACAAAAAATTTCTGAAACTACACGGGAGAGGGAATTGGTGAAGAATCTCTCTGCGTCCTTTTAAAAGGTATTGTTATAGAGGTTGTGATACACTAAAACAAATGAAAAAATAGGTGTGAAAAAATGAAAAAGAAAAAATTACCAATTAGGTGGAAGCGTAAAGTAGGATGCCTAATTCTTTTTGTGCCTGCCGCGATTGTGATAGCGACGATTGCAATTTTAATATTTACGATTGTTAATTCTGATTCGGTATTTAAAACCATCAAAGACGCACCTAATCGTTTAATTGAATTAAATGTACCAGAAGAAAACATTCCATTATACAAAGAAGCGGCTGATGCTTATAATATCCCTTGGACATTATTAGCTGCGCATCACCGAATTGAAACCAGATTTTCTACTATGGATCCCTTATTGTCGCCAGTTGGCGCAGAAGGACATCTTCAATTTATGCCCTGTACTTTTGTCGGGTGGAGCCATCCGAGTTGCTCTGGGCAAGGGCAAGGCGATATAAGTGATGAAGACAAAGTAAATATTGATGTGATTGCTTATTACGGTGGTTACGGTGTGGATGGTAATGGAGACGGCATTGCAGATCCGTATAATTTAACAGATTCGCTTTACAGTGCGGCGAATTACTTATCCCAAAACGGAGCTGCTGAAGGTGATTTAGAACGAGCCATTTTTCAGTATAACCATAGTGATGAATATGTAGCAGACGTGTTGCAATTTTATCATTTGTACGAAGAAGAATATAATTGACGAAAAAAAGAGTGGACATATGTCCACTCTTTTTGCATGATGTTTTATGATTTTTTTCTCATAGATCCCATGATCAAGCTAAGAACGAATACAAAGATCAAAGCACCGATTAATGCTGGGATAATTGCTACGTCCCAAATAACTGGACCAAAGTTTCCTAAGATCAATCCACCTAACCAAGCACCTACGATACCTGCAATAATGTTACCGATAATGCCGCCTGGAATATCTTTACCTAAAATCATTCCTGCGATCCAACCGATAATACCACCCATAATTAGATATAAAATAAAACCCATTTTTTCCAGCTCCTTTTAAGGTAATGTATAATTGCTACACTTTAGATATAACCTTAATCAGGACATTTGAAACATAAAATAAAAAAATTTTATAAAACTTGTGCGCCTAAGGTTGCGGTAAAATGCCGCAGTGCCCATTCATGCCCAACTTGATCAAAACTTGCGACGCCTTCTTTATGAACAACAATGCTAAATCCTTTATTGTAAGCATCAACCGCTGTATGCAAGACACAAATATCGGTGCAAACTCCAACTATATGGATTTCTTCTATCCCTCGCTCACGCAGTACCAATTCTAAAGGGGTACCGGCAAATGCACTGTAGCGTGTTTTATCCATCCAAATAATGTCGTTCTGATGGGTTTCATAAATATCCGAAAGTCGTCCGTATAACGCACGGCCAGCCGTTCCTCTTATATTGTGGGGTGGGAATAGCTTTGTTTCAGGATGATAGGGATCGTTTTTTTCATGTAAATCAACTGGCATAATCACCAGACTTCCCTCATTTAAAAACTCTTCAGTCAACTGACAAATTTTTTCCTCGATAACTTGACCGGGTTTTCCGCAAGTTAACGCTCCATCATCTGCCACAAAATCCACCGTATAATCTACAACGAGTAACGCTTTTTTCATTCCGTTCACTCCCATATCTTTTTCTTAATTATAAACTTTAACCGAGTAAGATGAAAATAAACATTGCTTGCTAAAATTTTATCTTTTCAGTATAATCAGACTATTAAAGAGAGAAGGGGTGGTCCTAATGCAATATGAAAATGTGGAAAAACTTAATCGCCAAGGAATGATTTTTGTTATATTCCATACATTACTCATTTTTAATTTTGCTTTGGATTTCGGGTTTTTCTTATGACCGGAAATATAAAACAGCCTACCTCAAACTCATTGGGGTAGGCTATTATTATGTTTATTCTCTTTTCAACCGAACCAATGAATCTTTTAAAATTCTGGAAGCAGAGTCTAGTGAAACCCCCAGTGTTTCTTGGATTTCTTCCAGATTTTTATGTTCCACTGAATATAAATAATGGACGTAAGCAAAACGGATATCTCCTGAACGCATCGGCATGCCGACGAATGAAGAAAGAGCTTCTGTATAATCTGATAACGAACCCATTTGAAACATTGTGTATTCGTTTTTCACTTTAGATGATAAAAGGTAAGGCGTGCCGCGGAATACTGCGCGCTCGATTGCATCAAGCATAACCGGAATCTCTTTATCGGTGAACTCCATGCGGCATTGGTAGCCGTCTTTTTTATCAACAGCTAACACGAGCTTACCATCTCGATCGTCAAAATTATCTACATCAATAGCGACCATATCACGAAGGCGAAGCCCGCGTAAGTAAAGAATATAAAGAATTTTTGCGTTCAAAGACAACCGATCAGCTTCAAGTACGGCATCTTTCTTTTTTAACAAATCTTCGTAATTCAAATGGATATCAGCCGGTGTCAAATCCAGCTTTTTGCTAAATTTGAATTTTGGCATAAAATCGTTCGGAATGCGACCAATTTGCCACATATAGTCAAACCATCTTCTTATATAAATTAGTTTTCGGTTTAATGTGCTATCTTTAATGCCCGCCATGTGCTGATCCATTAAAAATTGTTGAATATCGGATGGGCGAATGTCATGCGGTTCAACAGGTCTTTTATACGTATGTCTAAGAAAAGCGAAGAGCGAGCGGATCAATTGGACTTCATGAACAACGGTGTTTGGGCTAATGCCATTGTCCAGTCTGAATTTCTCGTAACCATAAGGCATTATGCGTCACCTCTTCTTAATGGATTTCCTTAAATTATACCATTAAATCAGGTAAATAGAACGTATTTTCCCTTGTCAATAGGCAGTGAGAAGAGTTTTTTTCGTCTTTTTTATTAGACAGAAAAAGCCAGTAGTTGAATGTATTTAATTCTTGCAGATTAGGGTATGTTAAAAGAGTAGGCAATTAGACGAAATGAAGGTGGATTAAACGATGTTTAACGAAGATAATGCAAAAATTAGAAACCAAGTTCTTCAAGCGGTAGAAGGAATGAGCGATGAAACATTAAACTTGAAACCTTCAGAAACAGAATGGTCACCGATACAAATATTAGATCATCTGCAATTAATGGAAAAAATCATTGCAAAGGGGGTTTCTCAAGAATTAAAAAAAGAAGAAAGCAAAAAAGCGATGAAAAAACCAATAGCGATAACGGTTAGTCGATCGTTCAAAGTAGATGCGCCACGGCACGTCACGCCGACAAATGACTTTGTTACACTCAAAGAAATGAAAGAGCGTCTAAATGCCTCACATAACTTCCTATATGAAGTGTTTGCGCATGCAAGCCGTGAACAGCTCGAACAAAAATCAATGAACCATCCGGTGTTCGGAAAAGTACCGCTCGTTCAATGGTTTCCGTTTGTCGGCTTGCATGAAAAGCGTCATTTTAAACAATTGCAAGAGACCTTAAGAAAAATTGATGAATTGAACAGATAGTCATTCGGAAAACTTATCACATTCTATAATTTTAATGTAATTTACTTATGCTGTGGCATTCGGTATGATAGAAGAGGCGAGAAGCGCTGATTAAGAGCTTTTCAGAAGATTTAAAGGAGGAACTAAAAAATGGCAAAGAGCAGTTTGCACAACAGCCGCACTTCTTTTGAGCTAAATGACAAAACGTATAACTATTACCGTTTAGCTGCATTAGAAGAAGCAGGTATCGCTAAAGTATCACGCCTACCTTATTCGATTAAAGTTCTATTGGAATCCGTATTGCGTCAGCATGACGGATATGTCATCAATGACGAGCACGTTGAAGAATTAGCAAAATGGGGCAAAGATGCCAACAAAGAAGCAGAAGTTCCATTCAAGCCTTCACGCGTTATTCTACAAGATTTCACAGGAGTACCAGTAGTAGTTGATTTGGCTGCACTTCGTTCAGCAATGGCTGAAATGGGTGGAGATCCAAATAAAATTAACCCTGAAATTCCTGTAGATCTTGTTATTGACCACTCTGTACAAGTTGATAGATATGGTACAGAAGATGCACTACGCATCAACATGGAGCTTGAATTTGATCGTAACGCTGAACGTTACCAGTTCCTTAGCTGGGCTCAAAAAGCATACGATAACTACCGTGCAGTACCGCCTGCAACTGGTATTGTTCACCAAGTTAACCTTGAGTACTTGGCAAACGTTGTTCATGCAGTTGAAAACACAGACGGCACATTTGAAACTTTCCCTGATACGTTGTTCGGTACAGATTCCCATACAACAATGATCAATGGTATTGGTGTTCTTGGATGGGGCGTTGGTGGTATTGAAGCTGAAGCAGGAATGCTTGGACAACCTTCATACTTCCCAATTCCAGAAGTTATCGGCGTTAAATTGACGGGTGAACTTCCAAACGGTGCAACTGCTACTGATTTGGCTTTAAAAGTTACTCAAACATTACGTAAAAAAGGCGTTGTTGGTAAATTTGTTGAGTTCTTCGGTCCTGGTGTTACAACATTGCCACTTGCTGACCGTGCAACAATTGCGAACATGGCTCCTGAATACGGTGCAACTTGTGGTTTCTTCCCAGTTGACGAAGAAGCACTAGATTACATGCGTTTAACTGCACGTGACGAAGAGCAAATCGCTGTAACGAAAAAATATCTACAAGCAAATGACATGTTCTTTACTGTAGATAACGAAGATCCAATCTACACGGACTTAGTGGAAATTGATCTTTCTGATATCGAACCAAACCTTGCAGGACCAAAACGTCCACAAGATTTGATTCCTTTATCTCAAATGAAAACTGAGTTCAACAAAGCTGTAACAGGTGAAGAAGGACCTCACGGTTTTGCACTTGATGAAGCTGAAATTGAAAAAACAGCAACAGTTAACTTTAAAGACGGCAGATCTGTTGAGATGAAGACCGGTGCATTAGCAATTGCAGCGATCACATCTTGTACAAACACTTCTAACCCGTACGTAATGCTTGGTGCTGGATTAGTAGCGAAAAAAGCAGTTGAAAAAGGATTAACTCCACCTGCTTACGTGAAAACTTCATTAGCTCCAGGATCTAAAGTTGTTACAGGTTACTTGAACGATTCTGGTTTATTGGATTACATGAACCAAATCGGCTTTAACTTAGTAGGATACGGCTGTACAACTTGTATCGGTAACTCAGGTCCATTGCTTCCAGAAATCGAAGAAGCAATTCTTGATAACGATTTACTAGTATCATCTGTATTGTCTGGTAACCGTAACTTTGAAGGACGTATTCACCCGCTTGTAAAAGCAAACTACTTGGCATCTCCAATGTTAGTTGTTGCTTATGCACTTGCTGGTACTGTGGATATCGACTTTGAAGTTGATCCAATCGGTAAAGACAAAGAAGGAAACGATGTCTTCTTCAAAGATATCTGGCCAACAACTGAAGAAATCAAGAAAACGGTTAAAGATACAGTTACTCCAGAATTGTTCCGTAAAGAATACGAGCACGTATTTAACGAGAACGAAGCATGGAATGCAATTGAAACAAACGACGATTCTTTATATGAGTTTGATTCGACATCAACTTATATTCAAAACCCGCCGTTCTTTGAGGGTCTTTCTAAAGAGCCAGCTCCAATCCAAGCATTATCTGACCTTCGTGTAGTTGCGAAATTCGCAGACTCTATCACGACTGACCATATTTCACCAGCTGGTGCGATTGGTAAAGATACGCCAGCAGGTTTATACCTACGTGAAAACGGCGTTGAGCCTCGTAACTTTAACTCTTACGGATCTCGTCGTGGTAACCACGAAGTTATGATGCGCGGAACATTCGCTAACATTCGTATCCGTAACCAAGTAGCTCCAGATACAACGGGTGGTTACACTACTTACTGGCCAACGGGCGAAACTATGGCGATTTACGATGCAGCTATGAAGTATCAAGAACAAGGTACAGGTCTTGTTGTCTTGACTGGTAAAGATTACGGCATGGGTTCTTCTCGTGACTGGGCTGCTAAAGGAACATTCCTTTTAGGCATTAAAACAGTTATCGCAGAAAGCTATGAGCGTATTCACCGTTCAAACTTAGTGATGATGGGTGTTCTACCGTTGCAATTTGTTAACGGTGAAAGCGCAGATTCTCTTGGATTGACGGGACGCGAAACAATTAGCGTTAACTTAACTGATGACGTGAAACCACGCGATTTACTAACTGTTACAGCTACTGCTGAAGATGGTAAAGTAACTGAGTTCCAAGTATTAGCACGTTTTGATTCTGAAGTGGAAGTAGATTACTTCCGTCACGGTGGAATCTTACAAATGGTGTTGCGTAACAAATTGCTAGAAGTATAAAAGCAATTCAAAAAGGCTGCCTGGGGAAACCCAGCAGCCTTTTTTTGATTTTGCAAAACCTCTATCGAACATTCAAAAAGCGTTTTCTTGTATACTAGTTATGAGGTGAAGAGGAAATGTACATAAGCGAAAAAGAAATTGAAATCCGTTACGCTGAAACGGATCAAATGGGCGTTGTTTATCACGCCAACTACATTATCTGGCTAGAAATCGGACGAACCAAATTGATTGAAGATATAGGATTTACGTATGCAGGCATGGAAAAAGACGGCTACATCTCGCCTGTTGTGGATATTTCCATTCAATACAAAGCAGCTTTACGTTATGGCCAAAAAGCGTTTGTTCGCACGTGGGTGGAAGAACATGGTCGTTTACGAACAAAATACGGCTATGAAATTGTTCATGAAGATGGAACAATCGCGGCTACTGCTTTATCTGAACATGTCGTTGTAAAAAAAGAAACGTTTCGTCCGGTGTCCATCCAAAAAATCTTTCCAGAGTGGCATAAAAAATACGAAGAAATTAAAAAGCAGGTTCCTGATGGCGTTCGGAATTAAACGAGATGAACTCGAACGTTGGAAGCAAGGAGTCAATCGCGGTGAAATTTCGTTTTTAACGCATTATTGGGTAGACGAGCGCTTTCCAGGCTGTAATACGGTCACAAAAGTAGGGTGTTGTGACTTAAATAAGCTGGAATCTTGGGGGAAACAGTACGGATTGCAACGTGAGTGGATGGATTTACGAGGCAAGTACCCACATTTTGATTTATTTGGTGAACGTCAGCGGTCGATTTTGCAAAAAGAAGGCCATTTAGAGCAACTGAATAAACTAGAGAAATAATACATGAACTCGTCATGTAACAGAATGGCTATACGAAAAGTGTTGGAAAGGTTTTTCCAGCGCTTTTTTGTGTTTTATGCTTTAAAACAGGATGTACAAATCGAAAAAAGAACGGAAAAGTGTATTTTTTCAACAAAAAAGACTATAGACAACTCAAACAATACGAGTTTATCTATAGTCTCACAAGATTATTCATGCGTTTTATTTTGTGTATGAATAATCGAGTTCGTGTAAGTCATCGTTAACACTAACGTCAAGATTGTGGCCGTCAAAATACCAAGCATCGCTTTTTTCGATAAAATAAGTGACGTGATCTTCCTCTACTTTGGCCTCGATTTCATACGGCTGATCTTTTGTTACACCGAGAGAAAATCCAGGCTGCAGCTTGCTTGAGCCGCCATAACGAACGAAAAAGCGTACAGCTTCTCCAGATGTTACTTCCATTTCTTTTTTAAACCAATCGAGCGCGTCGTTGCTAATGTTAATTTGCATAGTACACGTCCTTTCACTGGTTACATCCAGCTGATTTTTGGTTCAGTGCCCGCTCGTATTCGGGAGATATTGGCGCGGTGGCGGAAAATAATGAATAACGCCAATAAGTAAATGACTGCCATAAACAAGTAATCTGCGGAAAAAATGGCGTAAATGGTAATGTAAATGATGAAAACGAGCGCTAAAATAATTGATGATAAGGATACCATTTTTGTGATTTTTAATGCAATTAAAAACACTGCAACTGCCATAATGAACAGGGGCCATTGGTAGCCAATTAAGATTCCACCAGATGTAGCAACGGCTTTGCCGCCTTTAAATTTAGCGAATACCGGAAAAATATGACCAATAACAGCTAATACACCAAACACTAGCGGATGGATGTCCGTTGCGATAAAGAGGGGAATCAACGTAGCCGCTGTTCCTTTTAAAATATCTAAAATGGTTACCGCAATACCGGCTTTTTTTCCGAGTGTTCGAAATGTGTTTGTAGCTCCTAAATTGCCACTTCCTTGCGTCCGGATATCAGTTTTGTAAAATAGTTTTCCAACCCATAAGGCAGAAGGAATCGAGCCAAGCAAGTAAGCTAATAGTAGGGGAAGTAGTATAGTCATGATGAACTCCTTTACACAACCTTATTTTGTATTTTTAGTTTACCATGACTGAAGTTCTTTAAACAATAGTCGACAGATTATTCAACAGGCAGAACAAAATCGTGTATGATAGAATAAAAAAGGACAGGTGAACATTTTGGAAAATCCTAGCCGTAACGAAATTAAAAATGTACTCGACCAAGCAAAAACAATAGCTGTGGTCGGGCTTAGTCCAAATCCTAGCCGAACGTCTTATGTGGTAGTAGAAGCGATGAAGCGAGCAGGTTACCGGATCATACCGGTAAATCCGTTGGCAGATACGGTAATGGGTGAGAAAAGCTATGCCCGTTTGAGCGATATCCAAGAAAAGGTAGATATCGTGAACGTTTTTCGTCGTAGCGAGTTTTTAGAAGAAATTGCAGATGAATTTGTGAAAATCGATTGTCCTGTTTTTTGGACACAATTAAATGTAGTAGATGAAAACGTATTTAATCGGTTGACTGATGCAGGGTATACAGTCATTATGGATCGTTGCATCAAAGTGGAATACGCCATTCTGAAATAGGCAATACCGCTAAAGGGCGCTCAGCGCTCTTTTTCTATGAAGTTTGACAGATGGTCTAGAAATAGCATACGATTAAGATAGAGTGAAACGCGAACAAACGTTTGTTGGAGGGAATTAGATGGCTAAAATTCAAAATACGGCATACAACGAAGAAGCAATTCAAGTACTCGAAGGCTTAGATGCCGTTAGAAAACGTCCGGGGATGTATATCGGATCGACTGATACGCGTGGACTGCATCATTTGGTCTATGAAATTGTCGACAACTCGGTCGATGAAGCGCTTGCAGGACACGGAGATAAAATTTCCGTTACAATCCACGACGATAACAGCATCAGTGTTCGAGATTTCGGACGTGGTATGCCTACAGGAATGCACCGCAGCGGGAAACCGACGCCAGAAGTTATTTTAACTGTGCTACATGCTGGGGGTAAATTTGGTCAAGGTGGCTATAAAACAAGTGGAGGGCTTCACGGAGTGGGTGCCTCTGTTGTAAACGCATTGTCTAGCTTTTTAGAAGTGACCATTTACCGTGACGGCAAAAAATACCGTCAACGTTTTGAACATGGCGGAAAGCCTGTGACGACTTTAGAAGAAATTGGCTCTACAAAAGAAACCGGGACAATGATTCATTTCTTACCGGATGAATCTATTTTTTCGGTTTCAAAATACAATTATGAAACGCTTTCTGAACGATTGCGCGAGTCTGCTTTCTTGTTAAAAGGATTAAAAATTGAGCTATTCGATCAACGCACAGAAGCGAAAGACGTTTTTCATTACGAAACTGGGATTGAAGCTTTTGTTTCTTACTTGAACGAAGAAAAAGATGTGCTTCATCCGGTCGCGTATATCGAAGGCCAACAAGATGAAATGGAAATCGAATTTTCGTTCCAGTTTAATGATGGTTATTCTGAGACCATTTTATCGTTTGTAAACAACGTCCGTACGCGTGACGGCGGCACACATGAAACCGGTGCAAAAGCAGCGATGACACGTGTTTTCAATGATTACGCTCGGAAAATTAATTTGTTAAAAGACAAAGATAAAAACTTAGAAGGCTCAGATATTCGTGAAGGATTGGCCGCAATTGTATCTGTCCGCATTCCAGAAGCTTTATTGCAGTTTGAAGGACAAACGAAAAGTAAATTAGGGACGAGTGAAGCGCGCAGTATCGTCGATTCAGTAGTTTCTCAAAAACTCATGTACTTTTTGGAAGAAAACGCAGACCTGAGCGCCTCGTTAGTTCGAAAAGCCATTCGCGCAGCACAAGCACGACTAGCTGCAAGAAAAGCTAGAGAAGATGCGCGAAACGGCAAAAAACGCAAAAAATCAGATGCGTTGCTGTCGGGTAAACTAACACCAGCGCAATCGCGTAACGCTAAAAAGAATGAGCTTTACTTAGTAGAGGGTGACTCTGCTGGTGGATCCGCTAAACAAGGACGCGACAGAACGTTCCAAGCAATCTTGCCGCTACGCGGAAAAGTTGTAAATACTGAAAAAGCAAAACTTGAAGAAATTATGAAAAACGAAGAGATTTCAACGATTATTCATGCCATTGGTGGCGGGGTTTCTTCTGACTTTTCAATTGATGACATCGCTTATAACAAAATAATCATCATGACAGATGCCGATACGGATGGTGCGCATATTCAAGTACTTTTGTTAACATTCTTTTTCCGTTACATGAAGCCTTTGATTGAAGCAGGAAAAGTGTTTATCGCACTTCCGCCATTGTATAAAGTATCAAAAGGTCTCGGTAAAAAAGAAGTAATTGATTACGCATGGACTGAAGCCGACCTAGATGCTTCGATCAAAAAAGTTGGAAAAGGTTACACACTACAGCGTTACAAAGGTTTGGGTGAGATGAACGCAGATCAATTATGGGAAACAACCATGAACCCGGAAACCCGCACATTAATCCGTGTAACGATTGAAGACAGTGCACGCGCAGAACGCGGCATTACCACATTAATGGGCGATAAAGTAGAACCACGCCGTCGTTGGATTGAAAGCAATGTCGATTTCGGACTTGAAGAAGATAGCAATATTTTAGAAAATGATTTGATTCACGCTGAGGAGGAACTGGTATGACACAAGCCGAAAGATTTCAAGATTTGCCATTAGAAGAAGTAATTGGCGATCGATTTGGCCGTTACAGTAAATACATTATCCAAGATCGAGCACTTCCAGATGCTCGTGACGGATTAAAACCTGTTCAGCGCCGAATTTTATATGCGATGTACCACGAAGGCAATACCAATGACAAAGCGTTCCGTAAATCGGCCAAAACCGTTGGTAACGTTATCGGTAACTATCATCCACACGGTGATAGTTCGGTTTATGAAGCCATGGTTCGTTTAAGTCAAGATTGGAAAATTCGTCACATGCTTGTTGAAATGCATGGAAATAACGGTTCGATGGACGGTGATTCACCAGCTGCGATGCGTTATACGGAAGCGCGGCTTTCGGCGATTTCTTCAGAACTATTACGCGACATCGACAAACGAACGGTAGATTTTATCCCGAACTTTGATGATTCGGATATGGAACCAACTGTTTTACCGGCCCGTTTTCCGAACCTCTTAGTGAACGGCTCGACGGGTATTTCTGCAGGTTATGCCACAGATATCCCGCCGCATGCACTTCACGAAGTACTAGATGCGGTATTAATGCGCATGGATAACCCACAAGCGACAGTTGCTGAGTTGATGACGGTCATTAAAGGCCCAGATTTCCCAACAGGTGGCATTATTCAAGGCGTAGATGGCATCAAAAAAGCGTATGAAACGGGTAAAGGAAAGATTATTGTCCGTTCTAAAGCCGAAATCGAACCGTTAAAAGGCGGAAAAGAACAAATCGTCATTACAGAAATCCCATTTGAAGTCAACAAAGCCAATATGATCAAGAAAATAGACGATCATCGCTTTGACCGCAAACTCGAAGGCATTTCTGAAGTGCGAGATGAATCGGATCGAAGCGGTTTGCGCATAGTGATTGAGCTGAAAAAAGATGTGCAAGCACAAGGAATTTTAAGTTATTTGTATAAAAACACCGATTTGCAAGTCAGCTATAATTTCAATATGGTGGCAATTTACAAACGTCGCCCAACAATGATGACGTTGCAAACGATGTTAGACGCTTATATTGAACATCAAAAAGAAGTAATTACGAAGCGCTCTGAATTTGATTTGCAAAAAGCTAGTGATCGCATGCACATAGTTGAAGGTTTGATGAAAGCATTATCGATATTAGATAAAGTGATTAAAACAATCCGCTCTTCTACTGACAAGCGTGATGCAAAAAACAACTTAATCGCTGCATTTGATTTTTCAGAAGCACAAGCAGAAGCGATTGTTTCGCTGCAACTTTACCGATTAACCAATACGGATATTACGGATTTGCAAAAAGAAGAAGATAGTCTGAAAAAGACCATTGCTGAATTGACGGGCATTTTAACTAGCTCGACTAAGTTAAAAAATGTCATTAAAAAAGAATTGGCAAACATCCGCAAACAATTTGCAGAACCGCGCCGCTCGGTGATCGAAGATAAAATAGAAGAAATTACAATTACGCGCGAAATTATGATTCCAAGTGAAGAAGTAGTCGTAACTGTCACAAGAGAAGGCTATGTCAAGCGGACGAGTACACGGTCATATGCTGCTTCGAACGGCAAAGATTTTGCGATGAAAGAAACGGATCATTTACTATTCGAAGGCAATTTAAATACGCAACATACCATTCTGATTTTCACTACTGCGGGTAATTTCGTCTTCCAACCAATCAACGAATTGCCAGATATTAAGTGGAAAGACTTGGGGCAGCATTTATCAAGTATTATTCAATTAGATGCCAATGAATCTGTTCTTGCTGTTTATCCATTTGAAAACTTTGATGGAGATGCCAGTATTTTAACGGTCTCTAAATTAGGACAAGTTAAACGTTCTGCGTTAAAAGATTATCAAATTCAGCGTTATTCACGTACTGTGAAAACCATGAATTTGAAATCTGGTGATGCGATGATTTACGCAGGGCTTGTGACGAAAGAAACAGAATTATTCATCGGCACAAACCAAGCTTACGGCGTTCGTTTCCCACTCGAAGAAGTTCCGCTTACAGGACTCCGGACGGGTGGCGTTAAAGGCGTAAACTTAAAAGGCGATGATGAAGCTGTCTCGGCAATCTTAATTGATCCAGAAGTAAAACAAGAACTAGTTCTCGTTACTCACCGAGGCGCAGCTAAAAAAATGAAGCTAGATGAATTTGAAAATGGCAGTCGTGCAAAACGCGGTGTCGTAATGCTACGCGAATTAAAATCGAACCCTCACCGTGTAGTCGCTGTTATTGGCGCAACCGGTAAAGAGGAAATTATGTTAGAAACAGCTAAAGGTCTTCGCATACCACTAGTAGCGAATTCATTGAAAAATGTAGACCGTTATTCAAATGGTTCATTCATAGCGGATGAATCCACTGATGGAAAAGTAGTCGCTGCTTATCGCTTGAATACAAAAGAATAACATGAATAACTCGCTCTTGCGGATATAGAGAGCGGGTTATTTTTTTGGTTAAAACGAATAATCTTATTCATTCGAATTCTTATATATAATTCTGGAATATTCATTTTTATTTTAAATGAATTGGAATGAATAATTATTCTCGGGTGAATGTTATTCATTTCAGCAGACAGTAAAAGTATATTAAACTTTTCTTATAATTGTCAAAATCTTCTCGACATTAATGGGCTTTAATGTGTTAGAGTAGTGAGATAAATAAAAATAAGAGGGTGACAACTATGACTAAGAGCAACATCAAAGAGCTCGATCGAAAACAATTAGTGAAGAAAGTATCCGTAGAAGAAATTATGGTAGCCAACCAGGCGCTCAAGGACGTTGTCATCAAGACACCTTTGCAAAAAAACGAACTGCTCTCAGCACGGTATGAATGCAATGTCTATTTAAAAAGAGAAGATCTTCAAGTAGTAAGGTCTTTTAAACTGCGAGGTGCCTATAACTTCATCCGTAGTCTAGATGCAACAGAACGCTCAAAAGGGGTTGTCTGTGCGAGTGCTGGGAATCATGCTCAAGGGGTAGCGTATTCTTGTTTCGCTCTTGGCATTGAAGGAAAGATTTTCATGCCTTTAACAACGCCTCGTCAAAAAGTATCTCAAGTAAAACGCTTTGGTGGAGACCAAGTTTCGGTTGTTTTAGTGGGAGATACATTTGATGACTCGTTTTCAGCAGCGATGGAATACTGTACTGCTGAAGAAAAAGTGTTTGTTCATCCATTTAACGACACAAGCGTCATTGCAGGACAAGGAACGGTCGCAGTGGAAGTGTTAAATGATATGCAAGAACCTGTCGATTACATGTTTTGTGCAATTGGTGGTGGGGGATTGACTGCGGGCGTTGGTTCATACTTAAAAGGAATCAGTCCAAAAACGAAGTTGGTTGGTGTGGAACCGGCAGGCGCTGCTAGCATGAAAACGTCATTGGCAAATGGCAAAGTAACGCGTCTAGATACAATTGATACGTTTGTAGACGGTGCTGCAGTTAAGCAAGTTGGAGATGTAACAATGGCGATTTGCGCAGACGTGTTAGACGACATTGCATTGGTTCCAGAAGGCAAAGTGTGTACGACGATTTTGCAGCTGTATAACGAAAATGCGATTGTTGCAGAACCCGCAGGTGCGTTGTCTGTCGCCGCTCTCGATTTTTATAAAGATGAAATCAAAGGGAAAAACATTGTTTGCGTCATTAGTGGAGGCAATAACGACATTGAACGGATGCAAGAAATTAAAGAGAAATCATTGATTTACGAAGGATTGAAACATTACTTTATCGTTTCTTTCCCGCAACGTGCAGGTGCGCTACGTAAGTTTATGGGGCAAGTGCTAGGTGAAACAGACGACATTACTCATTTTGAATACACGAAACGGACCAATCGTGACGAAGGACCGGTACTTGTTGGCATCGAACTGAAAAGTCCCGATGACTATGAACCGCTCGTCAAACGCATGACCGATAGTGGTTTTCCGTACAAAGAAATTAACAACGATTCACTGCTGTTTAATTTATTGATTTAGTCATACTGATAGGACGTCTACTCAAAAGAGTGGGACGTCCTTTTTGTTTGTTAAAACGGATATCCCGTTAAATGATATAGTAAAGGTAACGAAAAAATGGAGTGATGGAAATGGAGAAACGGTGTTTATGGGCGCAAAGCAACACACTCATGCAAGCTTATCACGACAAGGAATGGTGTAAACCAAGTAAAGACGATCGATACATTTTCGAAATGCTCACATTAGAAGGTGCACAAGCCGGCTTATCGTGGAACATTGTGTTGTCTAAACGACAAGCTTACCTCGAGGCCTTTCGAAATTTTGATATTGCCTATTGTGCACAATTAACAGATGAAAGCTTGGTGTCCATCAAAGAAAATTATGGCGTGATCAAGCACGGCACAAAAATCGCATCTGTTCGGTCTAATGCACAAGCCATCTTAAGCCTACAAAAAGAATGGGGCAGTTTTGCTGATTACTTATGGAGCTTTACGAATAGGGAAATCATTGACAACAAATGGTCGAATGATGCTCAACTACCTGCTCAATCTCCTCTGTCTGTTCAATTAAGCAAAGAGCTGAAAAAAAGAGGATTTAAATTTGTAGGCCCTGTGACCACTTACTCTTTTATGCAAGCCATTGGAATGGTAAACGATCATATTGAAACGTGCATTTGCCGCACTTGAAATGTGATATCAAGATGAAATGGTGAAAGTGAATAAGGGAATAACGAAATTCTTTTCATTTGCACAAGGGATTTCCAATTAAATGAAGAATAAAGGTAAAGAAGGTAACCAGCCACAGGTGAAATCCGGACTAGAGTAAAGCCGTTTTTTTGGAGTGATTAGCCCTTTTTTCTTGTCATACACTCACTGTAAAATGAAAAGTAAACGAGTGTTTGTTAACTCGCTCAAAACAATCTTTTTCGTGCTACAAGTAACATATGTAAAAACATGAGACTTAAAGGAGGAGACAAGACAATGAACTTAAAATACTTAGATTTATTAGCGCAAAAATACGATTGTGAAGAAAAAGTCGCTACTGAAATCATTAACCTTGAGTCCATATTGGATCTACCTAAAGGAACCGAACATTTTGTCAGTGATTTGCATGGAGAATTTCAGGCGTTCCAACATGTCTTGCGTAACGGCTCTGGAAATGTAAAAGTAAAAATTAAAGATTTGTTTAAGAACGAGTTAACTGAAGAAGAATTGAACGAATTCGCTACGCTCGTTTATTATCCAGAAGAAAAACTGCTAATGAGTAAAAGTCACTTTACCAGTAAAGCAGAGCTGCATAACTGGTACATAGAAGTAATTGAGCGGCTGCTGAAATTGATTGCCTACGCCTCGTCGAAGTATACACGCTCCAAGTTAAGGAAAGCGCTACCAAAACAATTTGTTTATATTATAGAAGAGTTGTTGTATAAAACAGATGAGTTTAAAAACAAAAAAGACTATTATGCGAAAATGGTAACGCAAATCATTTCCCTAGGGCAAGCGGATAAATTGATTGTTGGATTGGCTTATACCACTCAACGCCTCGTCGTCGACCATTTGCATGTTGTAGGCGACATTTATGACCGAGGACCAGATCCGCACAAAATCGTAGATACGCTAATTGATTACCATTCGGTGGACATTCAATGGGGAAATCATGACGTTTTATGGATCGGTGCATATGCCGGTTCAAAAGTATGTTTGGCGAATATTTTACGAATTTGTGCACGTTACAATAACTTGGATATTATTGAAGATGTTTACGGCATTAATTTGCGACCGTTATTGAATTTAGCGGAGAAATACTACGAAGACAATCCGGCTTTTCGACCGAAAAGAATATCAGATGAAAAGATGACAGAACAAGAACAGCTGCAAATTACTAAAATTCATCAAGCGATATCTATTATCCAATTTAAATTGGAAAGTCCTATTATTAAAAGACGTCCGTGTTTTGACATGCGAGATCGCTTATTACTGGAAAAAGTCGACTATGACAAAAATGAAGCAACAATTCATGGGAAGACTTACCCATTAGAAAATACGTGCTTTGCAACCATCAATCCGGATCAACCAGATGAATTGATAGATGAAGAAAGACAAGTAATCGACAAATTGCTATTTTCGGTTCAACATTCAGAAAAGCTAGCGCGACATATGAATTTTTTGATGAAAAAAGGCAATTTGTATTTGAAATACAATGGCAACTTGCTTATTCATGGATGCATTCCATTAGATGAAGATGGCAATATGGAGAAAATGGAGATTGAAGGAAAGTCATATGCAGGGCGTGAACTGCTCGATGTATTTGAACGATATTTGCGTACGTCATTTGCGCATCCGGAAGAAACAGATGATTTTGCGACCGATATGGTTTGGTATTTGTGGACGGGTGAATATTCATCGTTATTTGGCAAACGGGAAATGACGACTTTTGAGCGTTACTTTATTCAAGACAAAGAAACACATAAAGAGCGGAAAAACCCATATTATTATTTACGGGAAGACGAAGACATGTGCCGGAAAATACTTGCTGAATTTGATTTGAATCCTGAACATGGTCGGATTATTAATGGGCATACCCCTGTTAAAGAGCGGGACGGCGAAAACCCGATCAAAGCCAATGGCAAAATGCTAGTGATTGATGGTGGGTTTTCAAAAGCTTACCAGTCGACTACAGGAATTGCCGGATACACGTTGCTATATAATTCTTACGGCATGCAATTGGTCGCTCATCAATTGTTCAACTCAAAAGAAGAAGTCTTACAAAATGGGACAGATGTTTTATCTGTAAAACGATTGGTTGATGAAGAATTAGAACGAAAAAAAGTAAGAGAAACCAATATTGGGGAATGCCTCCAACAAGAAATTCGAAATTTGAATAGTTTGAGAGAATATCGTTACATGAAAACTGTGAGAAGATAGTAAAAGATAGAAATAGAAGAGGTGCATCCATGTGCCTCTTTTTTTCTATGTAAAAATAATGATTGAAAAAGCAAGTAGTATAAAAGAAACGGTGAAATATATTTTTATAGTGCAAAACTCTTTATGATAAGTTCTAAAAATAATATACTATGAGAATAGATAATTATGACTAAAAACTGGAAGTCTACAATTTACGATTATTTAGAGCGGAGCGAATAATATGTTGAAAGAACAAGAAAGATATTCGAGACTGGCAGAAATTACAAGACTCATTAATACGAAACTAGAATTACAAGATATGCTTCAACATGTTGCATCGGCCATTTCAGATGAAATTGTTCAATGTGATGCTATCGGTATTTACCTTCCTGATAGCGAAGGAATCTTCCGAGCTGTAGCAGGTAAGCCTGAAGCCATCGACGGTCAACCGTTGACTGATCAGAAAATAGATTTGGATGATGATCCACTTGCCAACGAAATTGCCACTACAAAACAAGTGGTTTACATTCCCGATACATCGATGGATTCACGTCCGAACGCTGCTGCTTTAGCAGCGTTTAATATTAAGTCCCTTCTTGGACTACCCATTATTTATGAGCAGCATTTATACGGTCTTGTGTTCTTATTTGATAATGGAAAGAAAATGGACTTAACCGAAAATCAAATTCAAAGTGTAGAAGCTTATGTCAATATGGCAGCAGTAGCTATTCAAAATGCGGCCAATCTTAAACAAAAAGAACAATTGCTTGCAGAAAAAGAACTCCTTCTCGACGCAAACAACGAGCTTGCCAAATGCGCAACTGTAAGCGAAAGCATAAACACTTGTTTTTGTTATTTAGAAAAAGTTGGCGGATTTAAAAATGTCGCTGTTTTTTTGAGAACGCCTGATCAGACGAATACGGTTTATCTGAAAGAAGTAAACAATAAATCAAATTGGTCAAAGCCTGAATGGGAACGAATTATTGATGATTTCCAATCCACTACAAATTCTGACACAGTTATTAAAGACATTATTAAGAAAAAACACATTCGTTTCATCCCTTCTGAAGAAAAATGTCGGTTACTGTTTATTCCTTTAATCTCAAAAGGAGCCGTTTTTGGAGTGGTGGCAATCGCTTGTTTGTTAGAAAAATTGCATACGTACGAGAAAACACAAATTAATCTAGCCCAGTCTATTATCAACTCAACTGCAATCACACTTTCAAACTTAACGTATATGGACCAGCTTGAGCATCGTGTGAAAGACCGAACGTTGGAGTTAGCAAATGCAAACGAGCGGGTGACTAGTGTTATTGGCAGCATCACAGATGGATTTTTTGCGCTAAATGAAAACTGGGAATTTATCTATATTAACAACCACCAAGTACTGCCAAAAGGACGTACCCCAGAAAATGTAATGGGCGAGGAAATATGGTCTGTTTTTCCAGAACACTTTAATTCTATTTTATATAAAGAATTTTCTGGAGCCATGTTGAAAAGAATGCCTGTGCATTTTGAAATTGCTTCTGCTGAAGAAGGGTATTGTTATGAAATTGTTGCCTATCCGTTTGATGATGGAATTTGTTGTATGTGTAAAAACACGACAGAAAAGAAACTTTATGAAAATGAATTGAAACGGTTATCAAACTTAGAACTTATTGGCCAAATGGCCGCAGGAATCAGTCATGAAATTCGAAATCCCATGACGACGGTTCGCGGGTTTTTGCAATTGCTTACAGATAATAGAGAATTAGAAAACTACAATTCGTATTTCGAACTAATGATTGAAGAGCTAGACCGAGCAAACTCTATCATATCTGAATTTTTATCGATGGGTAATACAAGGTCTTCGGATTTGAAAATGCAAAATTTAAATGCCATTATTATGGACATCGCTCCATTGTTAAAGATTGACACGTTTAGTCAAAATAAGTTTATTGAAATCGAGACGATGGATTTGCCAGATCTCCTGCTAAACCGAAATGAAATACGTCAATTGCTCATAAACATCTGTCGAAATGGACTTGAAGCGATGAACCCAGGGGAAATGCTGTCTATTCGGACGTATATAGAAAAAGAAAATACAGTGGTTCTGGAAATTGAAGATGAAGGCGAAGGCATGAGTGAAGAAGTATTAAAGAAAATTGGCACTCCATTTTATACGACTAAAGACAACGGTACAGGTCTTGGACTTGGTGTTTCGTATGCAATTGCTGCTCGTCATCGAGCCAAAATCGATGTACAGTCAAGCAGTGATGGCACCATTTTTTCATTTAAATTTCAATTATAATAAATGAATTTTAATTAGATCGGCTATATTAAATTTATAAGACTAGAGACAAACTTGATCTGTTCGGTTTGTCTCTAGTCTTTTGTTTGAAATAGATTCGAAGGTAATTTGTGTATTAAATAGAGAAAGACTAAAAGCTCAACATCCTGCTCTTAGTCTTTCTCGCTTATTCCTCATCTTCAAGGTCTTCGATCAGCTTTTTCATTTCGGCAATTTCTTTTCGTTGTGCTTCGATAATCGAGTCTGCCAATTCACGAACGCGAGGGTCTGAAATGTTGGCGCGTTCACTCGTCAAAATTGCAATCGAATGGTGGGGAATCATGGCTTCCATCCACTTAACATCTTCGATTAAGGTTTGACTGCGAACTAGCCATAACGAAAGCGCAAATACTACAGCACTCGTCCCAAGAATCACCGCATTGGCTTTTTTGTTTTTGTACATCGGCCACATAAACAGCAACATAACAATTGCCATTGTAGAGCCCATGATCAAAGCCATATACACCCGGGTTTCACTATAGAAAATGTGATCAAACTGAAACGTGTTCAAAAATGTTAACCAATACATGATAAAAGCTGAAGTTAAAATCATTAAAGTAAATTTCACATATGCATTCATCGATACTTCTCCTCCTTTTTCAATTAAGTTGCTAAAAACAAAGCTTATTATTTATATACCTGGATTTTTTTCAGATAAACTCCATAAAAACTGCACGAATGGTGAGGAATCAAGCTCGGATACTTTAATTGAACGTAACAACCCAGAAATATCTGAATAAATTTACTAATGTAAATTCTTTGGTTAGAAAAAATGTTATGATTATTTTAACCAAATCATGACAAGTCAGGAGACAACAAATGGATGTTGCACCAATTATTGCGCAATTAAATAAAGAGAAGTCGATTGGGCATACGTATATGTATACGGCTTTGGCTGGCGGCACAATGAGCAAAGTTTTTCTTCTCTATCAAGAAAAGAGCAATGCATGCATTTTAAAGATTAACGCAGCAAAAGTGACCAAAGAAGAAGCTGGTTTTCTGTCACTTTATCAGCCAATTGCCTTACTACCCGATTTACTAGTCGTGGATTCTTTATATCAATTTATGGTTTATACATATATTCCAGGTTCTACAGCAAATCATCAAAACATCAAAAAAACAAGCCTTCTCCAAACGTTGGTTGCGGAACTCATAAACCACTACCAACCTGTGTTAAATCAGCACAACTGGGGATGGAAAGACGCACCCGTAAGTTCGTGGGCGCAATTTTTACGCGATGAAGTAAAAGCGGCAACTGCTATATTAACTCCACAATTGGATAGATTAGGTGTAACAATTGAAGAACCGCTATTAAAAGAGCGCTGCAATTCGGGACTAAACCAGTTCCCTTATTTAATTCATGGTGATTGCGGAGTACATAATTTTATCGTACGCGAAGAAAAGTTAGCGGGTGTCATCGATCCAACTCCAATCTTAGGCTGGCCACATTATGATGTAATCTATGCATTTTTTTCGTCCCCTTCCGACTTAACTAAACAGGCGTGGGATTCTGCAATCGCTGGCCTAACAATCGAGCGGCCTGCTGATTCTGTTTTGTATGAAGAATTGCTGATTGGGTTGTACCAGCGGTTGGGCATTTGTCTTAAGCATCATCCTGAGGATTGGTCCATGTATATTCGAGCTTGGGAGTATTGGAATAAAATAGTTTCCAATCAGCAACTGAAATTAGAATATTCAAGGAGAGTGGCAAATTGAAAGAAAAACTAATTTTCTCTTTATTGGTCGTCTTGACGACCGGATTAATGGGGTCTTCTTTTGTCGTAGCGAAAATAGGCTTGATCTACATATCGCCTCTATTATTGGCAGGGATACGATTTACGATTGCTGGCAGTATTATGATTTTCTTTGTTTTGTTATTTAAAAGAAAACACCCTAAAAATGCTGCAACTTGGGGGAAAGTTATTTTAATCGGTGCTGTTCAAACCGCAGGCGTGATGGGAGCTATTTTCCTCAGTTTGCGCACCATCACTTCAGGAGAGTCCGCGATATTAACGTTTATGAATCCCTTATTGGTGGTGTTGATTGGGACGTTAGCAATGGGCATGCGTTACCGAATTGTTCAATGGTTTGGAGTTTTTGTTGGGTTTGCGGGTGTTTTTGTCACAATGGGAAGTCATTTGGATCTTCAAATCGGCACATTGCTTGGTTTTTTAAGTGCCGTATTTTGGGCTGTTGGAACACTTCTTATAAAAAAATGGGGCGTCGCAATCGATATGTGGGTATTAACTGCGTATCAAATGTTGTTTGGCGGTCTTATCTTATTGCTTGGCTCAGTTTTTTTAGAAAATGCCTACATAGTCATTAACACAACATCGGTCTCTATTTTATTGTGGCTATCGATTCCAGCTTCCATCATTCAATTCACGATTTGGTTTTACTTGTTGCAAAAAGGAGATTCTGGTAAAGTAAGCGCCTTTTTGTTTTTAGCTCCTTTTTTCGGTATCGTATCTGGCTGGCTCGTGTTAGGAGAGCCTATTGGGATACCGTTATTAGTTGGTGGCAGTTTGATTTTCTCAGGAATTTTTCTAGTCAACTGGCCAGAAAAGCGAGTGCCAGTGAAAGTAACCGTATAGCTTAGTTTAACTAACAATAAAGAAATGGAGCATTCAAGTTGATAGAACTAGCAGGAAAAAAGATGACTTTAACAAACGCAACAGAAGAATTGTTAGATGAGCTTTATTATTGGCGCTTTGAAAATCCACAACAAGAAGCGAAAAAGTGGAACGGACCGTATATTCCAGAGGTGTGGTTGAGTAGAGATCAACACCGTAAAATGTGGTTAGAAGAAAAAGACATTTCGATGGGCGTCCCGGCATCACTGGTTATTACGGCGGACGGCAAAGCGATTGGCTATGTTGGTGCTTATTGGGTGGATAAAAACACAAATTGGTTGGAGACGGGTGTTGTAATTTATGACACGGATTATTGGAGCGGTGGATACGGCTCTGAGGCTTACCGGATGTGGATCGATTTTTTGTTTGCCAACACCGATTTGCACCGACTCGGCATGTCGACTTGGTCAGGCAATGAACGAATGATGAGCGTTGCAAAACGGTTAGGGATGTCAGAAGAAGCGCGTATTCGAAAAGCACGCATAGTCGATGGACAATTATATGATGCGATTAAGATGGGCATCTTGCGTGAGGAATGGGAAGTGCAATAAACCTAAAAAGCGACAGCCAGCTGGCTGTCGCTTTTTAAGTTTATTCATAATATGGGATTCGTAGCACCAAGCGGACGCTTTCCGCGGACGAAGTGCTGAGCCTCCTCGTCGCAAGCTCCTGCGGGGTCTCATCACTCCGTTCTTCCGCAGGAGTCGCCACTTGGTGCTACGAATCCTGGAGTGAGTGGATGAAAAGGATATTAGGTTACTTTTATTGTGCAGTGGACAAAAGAATCTCGTCTTATTAAAGATTTGTCTAGAATCTGAAAAGACAGTTGGCTGTTTCTTTTTTTAGATTTAAGAAGGACATCAAATTATAAAATACGTTAAGACGGACAATAAAACCGATGCAATTGTCATTGCAGCGAGCGGCAAGAGAGCACGTTCTCGTAAATCACGTAAGCTGACATTCAATCCCAGTCCAACCATTGCAGCTGTAAGTAACCAAGTGGTGGCCGTTGAGACAAAGTCACGTAAAGCTTCTGGGAACGGAACGACTGGGCCTAGTACATAGCTGCCTAACACGCTGAGGAAGATAAACCCGAGAAGAAACCAGGGAAAGTCGACTTTTGCTGTAGTTTCTTCGTCTTTGTTTTTTCGTTTCATCATGAAAATAAAAATAAAACAAAGCGGAACGAGTAAAAAGACACGACCTAGTTTTCCAAGTAAAGCCATAGCGAGCCCATCTTCTCCAGCAGGAGCTCCGGCTAATGCCACATGAGCAATTTCATGTAAACTGATGCCAACCCACATGCCATATTCAATGTCATCCAGCGGTAAAAATGGGCGAATGATGGTATAAGATATAGCAAATATTGTTCCCATGAGCGCAATAATGCCGACACCAATCGCGGTGTCTTCATCTTTTGCTTTAATGATTGGCGCAATAGCTGCAATTGCGGCTGCACCGCACACGCCAGTGCCGACACCAAGAAGTAACGAAATCGTTTGATCGGCTTTAAAGCGTTTGGCTAGCCAAACAGTTAGCGAAATCGCAAAAGCAATAACGCCAACATCTCGTACTAAAAGCCAAAGACCATCGCTCAATACAGTATTAATGTTTAGTTTTAATCCGTATAAAATGATAGCGACACGTAGTAACCGTTTTGTGGAAAACGTGATACCAGATCGAATCGCAGTAGGATACCCGAAAAGCTGTCGGTAAAAAACCGCAATAATAATGGCGCACGCCAGTTGACCAATTTGATTAAAACCTGGTACTTGTGCCAATAAAAAACCTAGAAATGCGAGTAAAAACGTAAACAACACACCACCGAGCAATGCGGCTTTAGGCGATGTTGATTTATTAAGAAATGCAGACATAGTAAAACCTCCTGCAATAAGCTTAGAAAAAAAGTATGCATTAGTAAAATAAATATATAAAATGAGTACCATAAGTAAAGTGAGATGTGAGGAGGGCGCAAAAAAGTGGATCAACGATTAGAAGTGTTTATTAAAGTGGTTGAAAAGAAGAACTTTTCCAAAGCGGCAGAAGAGTTGCATATGACGCAGCCCGCTGTTAGCCAGTACATTCGGTCATTAGAGGAATCGACAGGAGTGAAATTATTAGAGCGAACCAATAAGTATGTCCGTCTGAATAAAGCAGGTGAAATTGTCTTCCATCATGCACTCGAAATCAAGGAATTGTATGCAAAAATGAATCACTTACTCGATGATTTGACCAACAAAGCGAGCGGGTCTATTGCAATTGGTGCGAGTTATACATTTGGCGAATATTTATTGCCAGCGATCATCGCTGAAACTAAAGCACAATATCAAGACATCAAACCAACGGTCACTATTGGCAACACCACGACAATTGCTGCATTGGTATTAAACCATCAACTAGATGTCGGAATTGTCGAAGGCCATTTTAAAGACGTCAAAGAACTAAAAACAGAGCCGTTTGCAAAAGATCGAATGGTCATCGTCGCCCCAGCAAATCACCCATTGGCAGTACGTAAAGAGGCTATTTCGATTAAGGAACTGGCAGACGAAACTTGGATATTGAGAGAGCTAGGATCCGGTACACGAGAAGCGGCAGAAGCAGTCTTTGAAAAATTTAGACTGTCACCTCAAGCCATTATGCACTTTAGCAGCACACAGCCAATAAAAGCCATGGTTGAAGCAGGAATCGGTATTAGTTTGCTATCAGAATGGGCAATTCAAAAAGAATTGAAATATGGGGATATAAAAGTAATAAACGTTAAAGAAATGCCTTATACACGAGATTTTTCGATTGTAACTCGGTCGCCGTTTCAAACAAAAGCATTGTCGGCATTTCTTAAGCTATTAAAAAATCATAAAGAAGTGATTGATTTTAAAGTTGAATAACTATTGCTGCTTTTTTAGTTCGTAAAGGTCTAAGGGAAATAGCGAACGTTCGGAAAGTGTGATGACACGTTTACGGACGTTCTTTTTGTGGGTTTTGTGCTGTGTTTTGGTTGTTCGTAAAAGTGTACTTTTACGAACGCTTATTTACTGAGAATTCTCTAGCTATCTGGCTATTCTCTAAGTATATTTAAAGAAATAGAATTAAATGTAAAAAGGAGCTAAAAGATGAGCACTAACTTTCAGAAATATCTAAAGTCACTTGACCTAAATGACCCGGCTGATCCGAACGTTATCCGAAACGTTGAAGATCAATTGGGCTTCCAATTTCCCATAGAGTATGTCAATTTCCTGTTGCATTCAAATGGAGGCGAGGGTCCAATCGGTGAAAACTATCTTAAACTATGGAGAGTGGACGACCTGATTGAAGATAACGAAGGCTACAGTGTCGAAGAATTTGCACCTGGACTGTTGATCATCGGATCGGATGGCGGTGATACTGCTTACTGTATTGATACGCGAAGCAAGGAGATGCCCTTTGTCTCCATGCCGTTCATCGGGATGGACCTCGATGAAGTGGAACCATGTGGACCTACCTTCAATGAGTGCCTTAAAATTTTATATACGGAGCTAAATGACGACTAACCAAGTCCGGTTTTAATGAAAATAACTGATACAAGATGGAGGAGTAGCAGAATGAGCAACAAAACCTATCAAAAAGCCAAAAAAATCATTTCAAAGAATAAAGACCTAGCGGATTTTGAAGGGCAAAAGTCAGTAGAGTTAATCGAGAAGGCAGAAGCAGCAGTTGGTCTACAATTTACCGGCTCCTATCTGGATTATTTACAGACATTCGGCGCAGGAAATTTTGGCTCGGAAGAAGTTTACGGGATCATCGACGAAGACTTTGAGGACTCTTCAGTGCCAGATGCCATTTGGTACACGCTCACTTTACGCAAAAGCATAAATCTGCCTGCCAACTTTCTGGCGATTTATGATACGGGCAGTGACGAGATTTTCTGTCTGGATTTTCATAGTACAGATGCAACAGGGGAACCGAAAGTAGTTGCTCTAGATCCGACATATGCCCTAGAGGATCAGACACTGGAAATCATTGCGGATGATTTTGGGGACTTTCTATTGGAATTGATCGAGGAGGAACTGGCGTAATGGATACAGATCAGGTTAAGTCAAAACAAGACGTAATCCGCTTTATCCAGGAGTTAATCATCGATTTTATAGAAAATAAGGACACTTGGGAGAACATTGAACTCTCGGATTATCTCGAAAGCTTGCAAGCTTGGCTAGAGGATGCCGACGATGCTGCATCAGACGGAAATAAATGGAAACTGTTATGCAGCGCACTTGAGACACCGAAATTCTATGAATAATCTAAACAAATTCAAGCTAAATTATGACACCCATTAAAATAGTCCGATTAGACGAAAACTTATTTAATGGCCATCGCTTAATGAGAATTTATCAATTAAACCATGAAAAGAGGAACAATGATGAATGAAGCATTTGTTAAGTCATTGCATGAAGTAATTGTTAAAGAAAATCTGGAAAGTTATAAGGATCTATATGAGACAGCGGTAGTGGATGCCAAAACGGATCCCTACTATAAAGAAGCTTTGAATTTATATAACAGTATACCTTCGGAAAAAAGAGAGACCTTGATGAAAATAATCGAACAAACCATGGTAGATACGATTTCTTCGATGTTAGGCATCATCGATGGTAGCATTCCGGTAGATGATGACGATTCTGTCGAACCAAGATTACTCCTGAATTCTATAGATACTGAAGGAGAACTTCAGGATCTATTTCTAGAATTTGTAGAAGAGCTGGAGGACAGTAAGTAAATTTCTATTTTAAATACAAGTTTACACATCATGGTGTTATCGGTAGGGTAGAGACTCAAATATGAGTCTCTTTTTGGTCTGAGAAAGTTTTTGAAAACGGTTTTATTTCCAAAATTAACTAGCCAGCAATTAAGTTTCTGCGTATATTTATGAAAAGTCTATAAAAAGGAGGTAAAGTATATGAAAGAGAAAGATGAGATTCTTGCTCTGCTCATACCATTAGTCGAAGACTTAGTTAGCGGCAAATTAGAGTTAATTAAAGAAACGGGAAGAAGCGGACCTTATACCGTGGAAGAACTAAAAGAGCAGCTAGATGATTACGGCGGAACTTTGACAGCATCGCCTGAAATAGACTACAAAAACCTTGATTTATATGAAATAGACGATGAGCCCGAATGGGTGATGGAATATGAACTATGGGTCGATGGGGAGAAGTCGGATTTGACCTTGACTTGCACGGTCCGGTTAACGGATCAGGAAAAATCAATTGCCATTGACAGCATTCATGTACTTTAAAAAAAATAGAATTATAAAATCTATTTCCGCAAGGAGAAGTGGCTATGATCAGGCAAGCAACACTGATAGACGAACCCAAATCAGGGAAGTACAAGGAAAGGATCTATGATATTCCCAATTCCTCGAATTCTGGCGACTGGACGTGGGTTATGTTCACGAATGATGATCTAGCGGAATGGTGCGGAAACTTCCGCGGTTTCCCGAGAGGGGTGGCCTTATCGGAAAGGCATCAGGTCGTTCTCGTTCTCACTTCCGACTACTTATTCAAATTGGATGTAGGCACCGGCGACCTTCTTGATTACGTTTCTGAACCCGGTTATCGATGCCTCACCGTTTCTCCTTCAGGCGAGTTCATTGTGGCTAATGATTATCATATTGACCTCCTACATCCTAATTTACAGGAAGTCACTACCATACCGCCTCCTATTGAAGTAGATATGATTGCGTTCGTGGATTGGCATGGGAAGATGTTATCCATTTCCTGCACGGAGTTTCTGGATATAAATCAGGCGATAGAGCTGGAACTTGATAGTGAAACTTACGAAATCGTATTCAAAGATCCTCGGTAACCCTAAAAGTAAGGTGAATCTGGTTGTGTTATGTTCTAGTCGACTGTATGCAGTTGGTCAATTTTCATACAAAAAATGAGGGGGGGGATATACATTGAACTGGAATTTGAATAATACTAACATTACCCTTGAATACTCTCATATAAATTTAAAAACGTTATTAGAAGAGATATGTAAAAATAAAAATACATTTTCACATTACGAATTTGCCCAGTGGTGTGATAATTTAACAATGATTTTTGAGGATGACGAAAGAGAATGGGACGATGAAGAAACTGTCATGATAGGAGTGGCACGGGACATAGAATGCCAATGGGATTTGTTTCTTGTCAATACTTACTCAATGGAAGAGTTACAATCTATTGACCTTTCTAAAGTAGAGCTTCCGCAACAGTGGTTTATTGATTGGAAGAAAGAAATGGACTAATCCTTATATGCATGGGCAAGTTGAGCTCATCAACATGGTTATTAATAAATTGTAATGTAATATTCGGATTTTGAATGAATACAAGTTTACATATCATAACTTATCGGAAGACAAGAGACTCACACCCGAGCCTCTTGTCTTTTTAGTTTGGAAAAATGTATAATTTCAACTTCATACTTTCCACAAACTTTTCGACTATTATAAAGAAGTCAAAAATGTTAATAAGTTGGTGAGTTCTAATGTATGGATTTTTTAGTCAAATGAGCAATATTATGATGCAACCCTTTATCACTCTTTCAAATAGTTTTATGAGCACTCCCCTTTTATTTGCTTTTTTACTCGGAATCGTAGGTGCTATGGCACCCTGTCAGTTCACAGGAAATATTGGGGCTATTACCCTCTACGGAAATAAGTCGCTTCAAAAAGAAACAGCATGGAGTGAAGTTTTATATTTTTCACTAGGAAAGATTACCGTATTTACTGGATTAGGACTGCTAGTGTGGGGGCTAGGGAGTGAATTTGAGTCTCAGCTTACAATGTACTTTCCTTGGTTCAGAAAAGTAGTAGGACCGTTGTTTATCGTTGTAGGCATCTTTTTGCTGGGATTTTTTAAAGTGAAAGGCACCTTTACATTGTTGGAGGTACCAAAGAAGTTTTTGCGGAAGGGGAAAATGGGATCCTTTTTACTTGGTGTCAGTTTTTCATTGGGGTTTTGTCCGACGATGTTTGTGCTATTCTTTGTAACATTAATGCCTGTTGTTCTTTCCACTTCTTATGGGATGGTGTTGCCTAGCTTGTTCGCCATCGGAACATCTGTGCCATTGTTCATTGCCATTTTTCTGATTTGGTATTTCGGAGCTGGCGGAGCTGTGATGAAAAAGGGCAGAAAACTCGGATTTTATATGCAAAAAGGTTCTGGAGTAATTTTAATTACTTTAGGTGTACTGGACACTATTACTTACTGGAGTATTTGAGTCTTACAGATTTTGTTAAATCCAAAGGAAAATAAGTATGAAGATTTAACGAATTAGAAAGGGGTAGTATATGCATCAGACTTTAGCGTCAATAGACCCCATTGCGTTTTCGCTGGGACCAATCGATGTTCGCTGGTACGGTGTCATTATCGCAGCGGGAATTATCATTGCTTTTTTGGTCGGCCAGCGGGAGATGGTCAAAAGAGGGCTCCATCCCGATTTTTTGACGGACCTGCTGATTTGGGCAGTGCCACTAGCAATCATTGGAGCGCGTATTTATTACGTATCGTTTGAGTGGGAGCAGTACAAAGACAAACCAGCAGACATCATAGCTATTTGGAATGGCGGAATCGCCATTCACGGAGCATTAATCGCTTCTGTCATTGTCGCTTATGTCTTTACCAAAAAGCGCAATATGTCATTTCTCAAAGTGGCAGATATCTTGGCGCCAAGCATTTTAATAGGACAGGCAATTGGCCGTTGGGGGAATTTTATCAATCAGGAAGCGCACGGCGGAGAAGTGTTACGTTCATTTCTGGAAAGCCTGTTCCTTCCCGACTGGATCATTAACCAGATGTACATAGACGGCGTTTATTACCATCCGACGTTTTTGTATGAATCGCTGTGGAGCTTGGCTGGCATTATTATTTTATTACTGCTTCGAAAAGTCAATTTGGTTCGAGGTGAATTATTTTTCTTTTATGTGATCTGGTATTCTGCCGGACGGTTTTTCATTGAAGCCATGCGGACAGACAGTTTGTACGTAGTTGGTGAACTGCGGGCAGCGCAGTTGGTTTCCGTGATGGCGATTATACTAGCGCTCGGATTACTTACTTATAGACGTGTTGCGTTTAAAAAACCAGTGCATTATCTGGACAAGTAGAAAGAAAGGAGAAAGACAGTGAAGGTAATTGGGATATTATTCAGCGTTTTACTGGTACTGTTTTTAGATCCAACAGAAAGCGTTTTGGCGCATAATGACGTTGATGAAGCAACTGAGGCAGCTAATTTAGCTTCACAATGGAGCCTTTGGATGGCAGTGGCTTTGGTTGTCGTTTTAGTGGCTTATGTTTATCAATTCAAAGCGGAAGAAGATTTCTTTAAGAAGTTTGCTTTTTTCTTTTCGGCTTTAGTGGTGCTGTATGTGACATTGGGCAGTCCACTGCATGTACTGGGAGATCATTACTTATTCAGCGCCCATATGCTGGAACAGTCGTTAATATATACGCTTTTGCCGCCATTATTGTTGCTGGGTCTTCCGAAACGATTTGTTGCACCGATAGTCCGCCTAGGTATACGGACGAAAATACTGAGTTTCCTGAAACGTCCGCTGATTCCATTACTTATGTTTAATGTATTATTTTCTTTTTACCATATTCCCTTAGTATTCAATGTTGTAGTGGATAATAATGTTCTGCACAACCTAATGCATTTTGTGTTAACGCTGACAGCTTTCTTTATGTGGATCCCGCTTATCCCTATGGTCAAAGAATTGGACACATTGTCTGAAATCCACAAAATTGGTTATATTTTTGCGGCGGGGATGTTGCTGACACCGGCGTGCGCCCTCATCATTTTTGCAGACCAATCGTTTTATACGGTCTATTCAGATGCTCCGCAGCTTTTTGCTTCTCTTCCACCGCTCGAGGATCAGCGGACAGGTGGTATTGTCATGAAAGTTGTTCAGGAGATTGTATACAGTACAGTAATCGGTTATATTTTCTTTACGTGGGCTAGGAAAGAACGATTAAGTAAAGTGGATCCAGTGCCAACTAATTCCTTTATAGAGGAAGTTAACCAGTGAAAAAATGCAAGAGCTTTGAAGGATAAGGTGAAAGGGGTTACGGATGAAATGAAAAATAATTTCAGGAACTCTATTCAGTCAAATGGAATTTCGATGGAATTTCGACGCGATGATGAAAATCGATGAAGTGGAACAGTATTGTAGTTAAATTAGGTGTCAGTGTTTTGTTGCTAGTATTGGCAATTTTACTTCCACTTGGTTTTATAGTAAATCAAATTTTTTCCGGTTTTTATTTCAGCAAGGTTCAGGAAGAAGTAGAAGAAGCATCAGAACGCTATGCAAATTCAATTGACTCACTCGATGAACAGCAGTTTGAATTATTCGAGTTGCTGGCCTCAGTAACAGAACAAGAGATAATTATTGTGGATGAACAAGGGGTAGTCGTTGCGAATTCAGGTATTCAAAATGTACTTATAGGCGAAGCTATCCGTTCTGAGGACCTTGTTGTAATGACGAAGAACGTTGATATTCGTCATGAATATAATGATGACATCACCAATCGGCGTTATCTTCAAGTTGGAAAGCCCATTTATTCTGACGATGAGCAAGTAATCGGAGCAATTGTCGTTTTGGCTTCTATTGAAGACTTATATCAATCGTTGGAGTTGATTAAAAGGGCGATAATTTTAGCGGGGGTAGGGGCAGTTTTCTTGGCACTTGGCCTTGTTTTTATTTTGTCGCGTAAATTGTCCAGCCCTCTTCTTGAAATGGAGGAGGCGACCCGAAAAATAGCCGCAGGCGACTTGAATACAAGGGTCACTCGCGGTTCAATGGATGAAATCGGCACGTTAGCAGCAGCTATAAATGACCTAGCAGTTGAACTTCATCGTTATCGATCCAATCGACGGGAATTTTTAGCGAATATCTCACATGAATTGCAAACGCCTATTACGTATTTGGAAGGGTACACAAGTGCACTAAGGAATCGCCTGTACGAAACAGAAGAAGAAAAAGAACAGTATCTACAGATTATTCAATTGGAGGCTCAAAGAATGTCTAAGCTGGTCTCGGATTTGTTTGAGTTATCAAAAATGGAAGATGGCAAGGTTGCCTTGGTTTTCGAAGAAGTGAATTTGGTAGAAGTAATAGAAAATGCGTTACTGAAGACGAAAATAAAGGCACAAGCGAAAGGTCTTCATTTGGAGTTTAATCAAACGTATGACTTTCCCGGCATTAATGCGGATGGATTAAGAATGGAACAAATCATCACTAATTTACTTGAGAATGCCATTCGCTATACAGAAAACGGTTTCATAAAAATAAAGCTTTCCACTGACCTCGGAGTTGCAAGAGCAGTCATTGAAGACACAGGTATTGGCATTCCACAAGAAGATATTCCCTTTTTATTTGAGCGATTTTACCGAGTAGAAAAATCAAGGTCGAGAGAGTTTGGTGGAACAGGACTAGGGTTAGCGATTGTCAAACAGCTTGTGGAGCTGCAAGGAGGAACCATTACAGTGGAAAGTCAGATTGGAAAGGGAACATGTTTTGAACTTACTTTCCCAATCACAAGGAGGGAATCTCCGTGAAAAAAATCGAGGTTTTTTTAGCTGTTATGTTGGTTGTTATTGGGATATTCTGTTTAACGATGTCTGGAACATTGATGTTAGAAACCGGATTGACCGTTTTTTTAACAACATTTGTCCAAGTTTGTTTATGGATGGGCGTTCCACTTGTCCTGACTGCAATAATTTATTGGCAGTATGCTAGAAAGAGGAGGTAACAAAATGAAAAAATTGACATTTGCGCTTCTGGTTGGGCTATTGGCGGGAAGTATCGCCGCGTGCTCGGGGGAAGAAGAAGCTATGGAGAATGCAGCAACTGAAGAAGTGGCTGACAATGAATCAAACGAAGCAGAAACTGTTGAAGAAGGCGAAGCAGAGACGACGCCTGCCGAAGAATACACCCCGGAAATGAGCGATATTGAAATGATGCACTTACACGGGCTTGGGTTCTCAGGAGACGGTGCCGGATTATTTGTCCCTTCCCATGATGGACTCAAAGTGTTTGAAAATGGTATCTGGCGCGAAGCGGCAGCTGAGCCGCATGATTATATGGGCTTTGTTATGGTTGATGATGGGTTTTACAGCAGTGGTCATCCAGGTCCAGGTACTTCATTGGGAAATCCATTCGGGGTGGTCAAAACAACTGATATGGGTGAAAACCTGGAAATGTTGGATCTGTATCAAGAAGTGGATTTTCATGGAATGGCAGTCGGATACATTTCACATGCCATTTATGTGATGAATCCGCAAGAGAATTCAAGAATGGATGAAATAGGTTTATATTATTCCACAGACGATACAGAGACTTGGACAAAAAGTGAGATGACGGGCTTGCAAGGGACAATATTTTCAATAGCGGCACACCCGACAAACGAAGCAATTATCGCTCTAGGTGCAAGTGAAGGAGTCTTTCTGTCAAATAATTTTGGAGAGACATTTGAATCAGTGTCAGACTCTCCCACTACAGCCGTCACCTTTTCTCCAACAGGGGGCTTAATTGCAGGCAGTGTTTCAAATGAAGTGAACTTAACAATATTCGATAGCGAAACAAATGAGCCACAATTAATTTCAATTCCTGAATTGAATGAAGAAAATACAATCGGCTATATCACAGTAAACCCGCAGGACGAAAACCACATTACATTTGCAACAATAGAAAAAGATATTTACACGATCAAAGATTCTGGTGATAACTGGAACCAAATAGCTGAAAAAGGGATAGGCATTAATTCAACGTCAGATGCAAAATAATAGTTTTTAGCTTATGTGAAATTAGCAAATCTCAAGATTAATCGAAAACTGTATGAAAATGGTGACCGCAATCTGGTTGCCATTTTTTCTGGCACTGTTCTAAGCAGGGTGACTTCATAGTTAGGAGTGGTAGGCATTGTGTGATAAAGGACGATCCATTAGGAAACAAAGTATCTTAGTCGGGGTTGCTATCGTGATAATCTACGTGCTTTTCACCAACCTTTCCGATATCCAGAAGAATGAAGAAGTCCTTTCTATTGGAGACGAAGCTCCCGACTTTCTACTTACTACACTTGAAGGAAAAACCGTAAACTTAAGGGACTATAGAGGAAAAGGTGTGTTTTTGAATTTCTGGGCCACTTATTGTCCTCCGTGTAAAAAGGAAATGCCATTCATACAAAATCAGTATGAACTGTTTAAAGAAAAAGGCATTATAATTTTAGCCGTAGATGTAGCAGAGCCACAGCCAGTAGTTGAAAAGTTTGCGTTGAAATACGGATTGACTTTTCCTATCTTGCTTGATTTGAATCAAGAAACGATGGATTTATATGATGTAGCGGCAATTCCCAGCAGCTTTCTGATAGATGAAAATGGAAAAGTGGTTGATCGAATTACTGCCAGTTTAACGGAGTCACAGATAGCTGACTATTTGAAACTGATAGTGCCGGAATCTGAAATTGATAAAACGTCTATTACTCAGTGAGTTCAAAGACGTAAGGAGGTGATTGTTATGAATTTTGTCCATAAATTTTTTATTTTATTCGTTACGTTGCTTTTGACGCACGTTGCTTTTCTAGCGCACCATGGTTCTGCTCATTCTACCTTGGAAGAAACCAGTCCATCAGAAGGAGAACGGCTAACTGAAAGTCCGACAACGCTCGAATTTTGGTTTCAGGACCCCGTTGTTCTGCACGCTGAATCTATTCAGTTAAATAGTCAATCTGGAACTAAAATTGAACTAGAGGATACACGAATTGATCCTGATGATAAGACGCATATTATCGGTAACTTGAATGAGGAATTATTGCCGGGTAGATATACTGCTAAAATAAGTGTAGTTGCTTTAGATGGCGATGTATTGGAAGAAAAACTGAATTTCCAAGTAGGTGGAAAAGCAAAAAAACAACCACAGACGGAGTTTGAAATTATTCAAAATTATCCCGAAGATGGAGAAATCACTGGTGGTTCTCCTCAGAAAATAGAACTTTGGTTTAATCAGCCCGCTGACATAACCGCTATCGGAGTTTTCGATGACAGGCAAGAATCGATCAATATCAAGGAACCTGTTATGGATTCTGAAGATCCAAATCATGTAATTATTGAATTCAACGAAGAACTGCCGAAAGGAACCTATCAAGTCACCTGGTACGCCCGGCCCGTGGCATCAGAAGATGTAAGCCTACCAGATGCCATAGACGTGTTTTATTTTGCTGTAGATGAATTCACTCCAATCCAACAGCCAAATGAAGGAGAGCCAGTCGGATTTGCATGGTTCGCTAGTATGGGATTAAAACAAACGGGATACTGGTTTTTTTTCATCGGCATCATGGCTTTATTTGGTGTAGCGTTTTTTCATACGGTCATACATAAAGAAATCACTTTGCTGAAACGGAATCCACTTTCACTGCTCCTTCTACTTTCTGTATTCACTGGTATGGTTTTCGTACTTATGGCTCAAAAAAGTGAATTGGAAAGCCTGTCATTGACTCAGTTCCTTTCGCTGAAATTTGTCTGGATTCCATTAGTACAGATTGGTTTATTACTGCTGGGCGTCTTCTTACCCAAAGTTAGACTTTTCTTCTTTGCAGCTACGCTGTTGTTGATTCCCTTTATTACCGGTCATGCACCATATCCACGATACGGCGGCTACTTTTCAGTATTTATGAATGCATTACATTTACTGGCTTCTTCTATTTGGATTGGTGGTTTACTAGCAATACTGACTTTTCCCAAGAAAGAAGAGATGAAGAAATTTTTAAGAACCACGCTACCGGCTTTTTCGAACTGGGCATTCGTCAGTTTAATGGTCATTATTGTAACGGGGTTATACATGACAATAAAATATGTTCCTTCTTATACAATTGAAAGCTTCTGGGAAAGTGAATGGGGGAAAGCGATCATTTTGAAAATGGCGTTAACCCTCGCTGTTTTGGTGATTGGGTTTCTCCAAAGGAGATTAATTAAAAAACTAACAGAGAAAGCTTTCTCTAAAGTGCTCAACCGGTTGCGGGTCGAGATAATTTATGCGGCTTTGCTGTTACTGTTCGCATCTGTGTTGGTTGTTTCAACACCCGGTTCAGCTGAACAAGGCGTATATCCTGCTACTGTAGAAAAAGAAAATATTAAGGTGAATGTCAGTTTCTCACCTTTGAAATTGGGGTTAAACGTTTTAACCATGGATTTCGAAGGCGAATCGATTGAGGACGTGGATGTAACGTTGTCCATGCCACCGAATTACCAGGTAAACTACAAGGCATTCCAAGTTGAAGAAGGTGTGTTTAAACTTACCGGAAATCTTCTTCATGCTGCTGGTACGATGAACATGAAAGTGAAGGCGGAAAAATCGAGTGGAGAAGAAGTGGAATTTGCTTTTCGAGTCGTCATACCCGGGGAAATGCGGTTAAATGAGTAGCGAAAATAAAAAACTAATTGAAAAAGGGCGGGACGGGAATGGAAGATGTAAATTTGTTATTGGCTTTCGCGGCTGGGGTGTTATCTTTTGTATCCCCCTGCTGCCTGCCTCTCTATCCCGCATTTTTGTCGTATATAACCGGAATGTCTGTGGATGAATTACAGAACGGTAAGGGGATACTGAGAAAACGTGCATTGCTGCATACCACGTTCTTTCTATTAGGATTTTCCCTTATTTTTATTGCTCTGGGTTTCTCTACGTCTTTGTTCGGCAATTTATTCAGCTATTATGGGAATCTGATGCGACAGATGGGAGCAATCTTAATTGTCTTGTTAGGATTGGTCACATTGGGGGTTTTTAAACCCCAATTCCTGATGCAGGAAAAAAGAGTGACATTTAAAGATCGTCCAAGTGGCTACTTAGGATCTAGTATTATCGGGGTCGCTTTTGCAGCCGGATGGACTCCATGTACCGGTCCTATTTTGGCAGGGGTTATTGCTCTAGGAATTTCGAATCCCAACCAAGCTTTAATTTATATGGTCTCCTATATCCTGGGTTTCTCACTTCCTTTTTTCTTTATGTCTTTTTTTATTGGAAGAATGAAGTGGGTAAAGAGATATAGCGGACTCATAATGAAAATCGGTGGAATTACGATGATTATCATGGGGGTGTTCCTCTATTTTGACTGGATGACGAAGATGATTTCATTTCTGTCTAATAATTTTTTTAATGGTTTTACGGGGTTATGAGCATTTATATTCTATCATTTAATCTCCGTCCACTATATTCGTTTAAATGAATACGGTAGAAATCAATAAACTTCACAGTAACTACAAACTTTAAGGATAGAGTTAGAATAAGCAGTCAAAAAGCGAGGTTTTAAGGTGGGAAATAAAATTTTGGTAGTCGATGACGAATGGAATATGAGAAATCTCGTGAAGCTGTATTTGTCAAAAGAAGACTTTGAGGTGGATGAGGCTCGCGGGGGACATGAAGCTATCCAGCTGACCAGGCAACACGCCTACGATTTACTAGTACTAGATATTATGTTGCCAGATATTGATGGATGGGAAGTTTGCTCAGCCATTCGACAGACTCAACAAATGCCAATTCTAATGTTAACTGCTCGAAATGATATTCAAGATCGGGTCCGTGGTTTAAACCTTGGGGCCGATGATTACCTGATTAAACCGTTTGCTCCTGAAGAATTGGTGGCACGTATTAAGGCATTGCTTCGCCGAGAAAAAGGAAAAGTAGAGGGAGGACATAACCTTCATCTAGCTTTTGAAGATCTGCTTATTGATAGTGAAAGTAGAGAAGTAAAGGTCAAGGGAATACTTGTCGAGTTGACTGCTAAAGAGTTTGATATCCTTTATATGGTTGCAGGTCAGCCTAAAAGAGTTTTTACTCGAGAAATCTTATTAGATAACATTTGGGATTCCGAAGACTTTCGCGACTTGCGTACGATTGATACACATGTGAAGAATGTACGGGAAAAACTTCGGAGATCTGGATTGTCCTATAATCCCATTAAAACGGTTTGGGGTGTTGGATATAAATTTAATACACAAGAATGAATTAGCAGAAGTTATTAAAAACCGCATCAAAATATATTTACAATGATTGGAGGTGAAATATATGATGTCAATGATGGGTGGAGGCATGATGCTGACTATGGTTCTTTGGATTCTCATAGTCGGATTCATCATCTATGGAATAATCCGATTCCTGATGAAGCAAAACACAAAAAAAGAAAATACATCGTTAATCGAAAAGCGAGGAGATTCCTCAGTCGATGTTCTTAGAGAAAGGTTTGCACGCGGGGAAATAGAAAAACAAGAATTTGAAGACAGAAAGGAAATTTTGCAAAACAAATAGTTAAACTTTCGTATCTTACAAATTCAATATATTCATATTCTAAACTTTGATGAACCAACTATAAGAAGGAGAGGAAAGTAATGCAACTAAGAAAAACACCTTTTATCTTATCAATAGCTTTGTCCACACTATTAGTAATGGGATCTACCGGATTTGCTAATGGCATGGATAGCAATAAAGCCGGTAACATGGCAAATGCCAATGAACATGGAATGACAAACATGATGGAGAATGGCAATATGTCCAGTATGATGAACGCAATGAACTCATCTGAAGGACAAAAGATGATGGGTGCTTGTGCAAGTTTTTCGAAAACTATCGATGACTCAAAGGAAATTGAATAGTATCGTTAGTGAATAAGGTCTCTAAATGAGGCCTTATTTTTTTGACCCAACTAAGAGTGACTAACCAAAGAAAGAAAAAACAGCGAAAGTTATTGCTCAGGCTATGGAGGCAGTACTTTTAAAACAAAATTAAATTCATAGAGTCTGTTAGCTCACTAGTCTGCATAATTCGGATTATCAGAAGTTAAATCAACTCTCATGACGAGTTTAATAGAAAAAATGTTAAGAGGTTCTGAGATTTGTATTCAGAGTGGAGGAGGGAGGTATGGATCTTTCTCATGCGAAGAAGCGAAAGTTCATCTCGATAGATTTAACAAAAGGCAGAAGGAAATTTGATACCAGCAAAATGGATGAATGGTCACCAGAGGAATGGGCAGCTTTCGTCGGAACTGAAGAAGATCATCATCTAGAAATACCCTTGTTGAATACAGAAAAATATCATTTTCTTATAGTCTCTATTTCTATAAATGAAGTCACCAAGGCATTCACGCTTGAAATTCAAATTGAAAACAAGACAGAAAAGGAAATTCGTATTGATGCTTCAACGTTGAAAATTGATGAGGCCCTTTTTGATGTATCAAAAACCGAGCCTTTTTTCATCAAAGCGCATGCACAGAAAGAAGGTCAAATTACTGTCATCATCTCCGGAGATTATCTGGAGTTCTTCAAAAATTTGATTTCCTTGAGCTTCGATATTAAAGAGGTAGAGACAGACAATTGGCTCGAGGGATATGAAGTGGTTGTGCAAGTGTATTGATGTTCCGGATTAATTATGAAGTTTACATATGACAACTTATCGGAAGTTGAGGAGTGAAAGAGAAAAGCTTTTTTCTTTTTACTTATCTATTTAATTGCACTGTTTATTTAAGATAGGTTAATTCTATAAAAAAATTTTGATCATAATTATCAATTTACAACATGGTATCATTGTTAGAAATAGCGAAAATGAAAATAGTAGGTGATAACTCGGTGATTGGAATAAGTATAGCGACGAAGTGGGAATATGAGGCATCATTAAAATATTTTGGTATAAAAGATAGTGAACGTTTCGCTTACCCATACGGCGAGTATTTCATCAGAACAATTGAGGATGCCGAACTTATTTTTTACAGTACTGGTGTGAGAAAAGTAAATGGCGTGGGTGGAAATCAATACATGATTGCTAAATTTAATTTAACGAAAGTAATCGTTGCTGGAACTTGTGCAGGAATAGATGGGAAGTTCAGCAATTTAGATGTTTTTGTACCTGAGAGAGCTGTTCAATATGATTGCACAGTAAAAGAAATTGAACCCTTCATTAAACAATCCTTCATAGTCGACATCAATCTATCCAAATATGGAAATGATTTTTATACGGGTACAATTGGGACTGCAGATAAAGCTGTAGTTATGTGGAATGATTATATAGAACTTAAAGAAAACGATATAACAGTAGCTGATACAGAGTCAGGTGCAATTGCGTATATCTGTAAGAAGAATGATATCGAATGCATTATTATTAAAGGGATATCTGACTTTCCAACAGATGAAAGAAACTCTGACAAATTCAAATCGAACATTGAACAAATGAATGTGTATTTAGAAAACACTCCAAAAGTTATGAATAAAATTTATGATGAATATTTAAAAAGATTTATTTAAATAAATATACAGTAAAATTTTTAAATTAGATTAGTTTACATATTCCGGATTATCGGAAGTCTTACATAAAGCAAAGGGAGGTGCTGGCTATTAGCATCTCCCTTTATTTTATAGAAATTTTCATAACCTGTGATATGTAGACTAGAACTGTACAGAGCGAGAATACGGAATCTAAGAAAATGGTATGATTTATAATATGCAATAAGCCCGTTGTCAATTACGAAAGCCTTCGATAAATAAATACTAAGGAGTATTCTCATGACGAACTTTAGCCCGCCTGCAATACACAACAATAATAATATATATAAAGTTGAAGATATTCTAGTATTACATGAGTTAAATAAAAGACCTACTTTTGTAAACGATCCTTTAGAAACCTTTTCTGGTCATACACACTCGATAGACTCGTTTAAAGCGAGAGATATATTTCTTGATTTTGTTCAAGTGGTTTCAAATTTACAAGAAAATGAATTGATAAGAGAGAACTTACCTAAAGAAATATTAAAGTATTTAACGGTTGTAGAAATGAAAGTTATCCTTAAGGCAATATCTAAACCAGTTAAAGGCACGAAAGATGTATTAATTAATAGGATAGAGACTCATGCGAGTGATGAAGATATTCGTAATCATACAGATAAGAGTTGTTTTGTTCTTACAGAACTCGGTTTAGAGGTTCTGGAAAAGTATAAGAATGTCCTTTGGATACATAAAAACAAAAGGGATATCTTTAGGTATCCCTTATTTTACGAGAGTAAGTTTGATGAATATTATTTTATGAAACATTGGGATTTAGATCCCCCAATACACTAATTGATTATTATGAATCAGAAACCAGTGGAATAGTGGCACGTATATATCAGATAGAAAACAATCCCGAAAAATCATTTCTTTATGGGCTTAGGAAATTAACCGAAGAAATTAATTTGCAATTAGAAAAATGTAAAGAAGTTGGTTGGTTTAACACAAGTGCAGGGTTAGGTGAATTTCTCTCCCTTCACGCAAGTCCAGAATTAGGCGAACCTCTGTCCTCCAAAACAATCTTCAAGGGTTTAACTATTAGTGATGATAATTTTGAGGAGATTTTAAAATATATCTATGACTTTGCAATAAAAGACCCTTCATTAATCTCCTTTAACAACTTTCATGAAATCATTATTGCTCTATTGACTAATCCTGGGGATGAACTATATAGAGAATTACTCGATAACTTATATCAGAGTAATAGAAAAAAACTTGGTCACGAAGGCTATCAAGAAGATATAAATAACTATCACCAGAAAGGCTTTGACGATGAAGAAGGAGAACAGGAAGAGGAAGAAGAGAACTTAATGGACATATTAGATTTATTTATAACTGATGAAAATAGAAAGTTAGAAATGGTGTTTGAGCTGATAGATATTCTTGATTTAGAAGTAATAAAGGAAATGAAAGTGAGAATTGACAATAGACTTACGAATTAAATATTTTCTAAAACTAGAAGGGCAGAAGTTTTTATTTTCTTTGACCTTTTTGTTTTTTATGTACTTCATCTTTTATAGTAAATCTATTCTTTGGGCTTTTCCCAATGCACCTTTGTAAACTGCCAACCGACGATGCAGCCCCCAAAAGTTTGGGGATTGGGAGGATTTATAGAAGTTTTTAGCGTTTTTTGTGGTGTCTCAAGGAGCTCCGTTCTGAGAAAGGCTGATTTGCATTGCAGCTAGTCGATGTTACTTAGAGGACGATGAATAGACCACTAATAGGCTTACATATTTCAGGATTGTCGAAAGTAAAGAAGCTCAAAATAGAGCTTCTTTTTTGTCTGTATATGTGTACTTTTGCGAACGGTTATTTTCTGATAAATTTCCTTTGAATATAATTTTAATATGATATTATTGGTGAAAAATGAAAAACAAAAGTTTTCAAGGCTCATGAATTGTACTAAAAGAGGAGGATTACCTTGTGGAGTGGAATTGGAATAAAACTAGCATCGATCTTCCGTATTCATATGAAAATCTTAAGACTCTTTTAGATGCAGTCTGCAAGAAAGAAAATCAATTTTCTCAAGTTGATTTTTGCATGTGGTGCGATAATTTAACAATGGCTTGGGAAGATGAAGATATAGATGACCAAGGTGAACTGGCTCGTGTCATCGCAAGAGATATAGAGTGTCAATGGGATTTGCATTGGTACGGATTTTATTCCCATAAACAACTGATGAAGATGGATTTGTCGAAATTAGAATTACCGCCTGATTGGTTTAAAGAATGGATAGCTGAGTTAGACGAAAAATAACCAATAAAGACTAGGGGTTGAATGTAACTTAAGTGCAGTTAAGTTACATTCTAAGTGCTATCAAACCTCAGTTTTATTTATTTATAAATAGTTCTTTTGCATAACAAATTCTTGGTATAGAATCTGTACACGTATCTCCTAAAATTACTCTCACCTCATCTTGCGCACGCAAACTATCTCGATTTAGTTTAGTGTCTTGAAGATTTTGAATACTGGTTTCATCGCTAACATTAACCCATATTATTGTCTCATTTTCTTGTAGTTCTTGTGATAGTTCCAAAAGAATTTTATCTTGATTTATATCCGTTATAGTCCCAGACACCTCATAAGTTGACTGTTCTAAAGATTCAGTATTTTCTTCTTGTTCTTGGCATCCACTCAATAATAAAATTAATATAAAAACCCAAGTTTTTTTCAATATATCGTCTCTCCTTTTCTTTATAAAACAATAAATACCTCACGTTTTATTAGACGAGAAAAACACTTTATAGTTACATTAATTGGAAAAATAATAAATTCTCACTTAATAAAACTAATGTAACTTATTAGCAAGTAAGTTACATTTAATCTTCATTGTTTACAATCGATGTTCCAACTGGAAAATAGCTGGTCAGCTTTTCAATTGTCGAAAAACGAGGTTCGGTTGTATAGAGATTTAACCCATCCCCGTCATGCCAAATTTCGATAACTGTCGATGCACCATTCATATCAAAGTGAGGCCATATCGAGGTCTTCTCACGTCCAAACCAGCTCTTTCCTATCACGGATTTATACACGATATTATCCGAGAAAGAAAAGGCGTAGAAGTTATTACAAGTTGCTATCCAAAAAGTTTCTTGTAAAACAAAAGTCAGTGAAGAAGGTTTTTCGATTGTGAGTTTAAAAACAGGAAAACGTTTGTTTTTCAAACCCTCAAATTTTAAAGAGTATTCAATGTTTTTGCCTTGGAAAAGGCGTTCTAAATCCTCTTCCATGCCACTAAACGGTTCAAATGTAAGATAGATTGGAAACAGGAATTTTGTACAAATGAACTCAACGAGTAGTTCACCTGTTGAATCAGGATCAGCAATAGAGTCAAAAGGAGCCATATGAAACTTCTCAATGGTTTGACCCTCCTCACACAAAAGCATTTCTCCATCCGACCTAATAGTTTCAGGAATGATAAAAACCTTATCCATACGTTTCGCCTCCTTTACATTGAAGAATATGTCTTGTTCTTAGTATTACACTTTTATCTAGAATTTGCAGTTTACATAACGATGGTTGAATGCAACTTATGTGTAATTAAGTTACATTCAGATTGACTATTAAAGGGGGAGAGGCAAATGAAGTTCAGTGTATTAGAAAGAGCATTAGAAAATAATGACGTGGAAAAAGTAGAACTATTATTGGGTGAAATGTCCGCTGATCAACATCAGGAAGCAACCAAAATACTGATAAAGCACCTCACCCAAACTGAAGACAAGAATTTAAGAAATTTGCTTGCTATTGCCTTACGAGATATTGGAAATGAAGAAGCAGTTTCTCCTTTGATTAACTTGCTTAACGATTCCAGGACACTCGGAAGTAGGGGAACTTTATTGTACGCATTAGAACTTTTTGATTGTACGGCGCATTTAGAGATACTCATCCATCAGTTTTTAACTGGAAATTATGAAGTACAAGCAGGTGCTTATCAACTTATAGAATCCATGAACAGAAACGTATCTGGCGATGTATTATTGAAATCCCTGCAAAAGGTAAAAGAGCGACTGGACGAGATTGAAAGACAGCAAGAATTACATAGCGATATATTAGATTTTCTGTTTGATTTGAATGTAACTTAATACTAATTAAGTTACATTCAGATTTTATGAAAGTGCGTTTTATTTTATTTGACTAACAGGAGGGACTAGTTTGGATGTTACCAAAGTGATGGCTTACTTCTGCTTAGTAGGTGACCATTTTCCACTTGAAGAAATTACCGAAGTACTGACCATTAAACCGACTGAAACTTATACTAAAGGCGATATTATTGAAAAAAATAGAGCTACTACGTTTTCACCAGAAGTAAGGAAAAGAGTAGAAACCGATTGGACGCTGAGTACAGGATATCAAAATTCATACGACATCAATGACCAGTTGAAATCACTGTTGAATTTTCTTGAAGGAAAACAAAAAGACATAATCAGACTAAAAAAGAAATACAAATTAACATCTATTTTTATAATCGTCATAGAAGTTGGAAAGAACCAAACACCTGCAATGTGTCTCGAAAAGGAGATCATTGATTATGCAAGTGCAATCGGTGCTGAAATACATTTCGATTTATACGTAATGTAGCTAAAACTTAAATTTTATGAACCACTTGTAGAACATGTTTGCTGGATTTGAATGTAACTAACTCCAATTAAGTTACATTCAAAACTTGATTTCTTGGTAATGATATTCAGCGTTTTCAGGCAGTTAGGAGGCTCAAATGAGCAAAAAAGAGTTTATAGAAGAGCTGAACGAAATTATTAAAGATCCCATCTTTATTGGGAACTCTATTGACGATCTGTTCAGTGAAACAGGAGAAAACACCTGGGGTATTTCAATGGGACAAGAGTTAGCAAATGAATTCACCATGGAAGAGTTGGTTTTATTCTTTACTCAAGTCCAAACCAATAGAAAAGAACAGATTACCCAAATTAGTGATCATCCCATGATTTTTTATGCTTGGTTTGACTGGCAGGCTGCTAGCTTAAAGTTCAGTCTGATATCAGCTTTCCACGAAAAGTTGCCTTTTATCAGCCCATACAAAACGATAGCGAGCATAGAACCCATCATTGCCGAATTTCTGCAATTTCAGTTTCATGACGGCTTCCCTATTGCCGATATTCAAGATGAAATTTCTGCCGATATGGGAGAGGAAGAAAAAATGAGTGAACCGTTAAATGTTTTTGCAGCTGTACTTTCTAATGACAGAGAACCCATGTAACTAAGCTTAATCTGAATGTAATTTAATTCTAATTAAGTTACATTCATAATAGTGCTTATCAAACAGTCCTGTATAAGTTTTTGAGAGGTAGGAATATGATGGATACGGAATTACAAAAAAAGATTACGACATTGGTAGCTGACCGGAAACTGGAGACAGCTGAACGGTTATTAATTGATTACGTCGAGCAGAATCCCTATGACATCGAGGGATGGAATCGATTAATTGTACTGGAAACGCTCACGCCATTTGAAGATTACGAACAAGCCGCTAACTTTGCTCGGAACGCCTTGCAGTACCACCCAACCAATCTGCTTTACTTTATTCTGATTCTTTCTTTTACTCCCTGGTACCAAGGAGAACTGGATGACGAACTGGTAGAGCAAGCCGAAGAAGTACAACACAAAGAAAATCCGGAAATAGCAGCCATTATTTCACTGCTGCTTGCCGACCACTATCAGAGTAAAGATAAGGCTCATTACGAATTCTTATTAAAACGGTCAATCCAGGACTACCCATATATTGTTAGAAACTATACCGATTTAGGGCAGCATTATTTGCGATATGGAAAAAAGGAATCAGGGAAGGCATTGATAAAAAAAGGATTAGCCAATGTAAAATTCGTCTACATAGAGGGTGTATTCGACAACCATGACGATCTGGATGTTATCCGGTACATCAATGAAATGATAACGGGAGTCTTTACTACAGAATACAGTTATCGTGACTTGGAGAATTTGTTGCAGAAGTAAGCAGACCATGTTTGAATGACTTTTACTGATTCTGAATGTAATTTAATAGCAAGAAAGTTACTTCGGAATCCTAGTTTAAAGCTGCAGGAAAAGACAGAGAATAAGGGGCAGTGTAGGTGGCGACGATAGGCTAGACACCAAATGTATGGATATGGGGTGAGAACATGAAGGGTGAAGAATTAAAGCGAAAAATAACAGCGTTAGTTAACGATGAAAAATTAGAGAATGCTGAAGCTTTATTGATCGATTATGTACAGATGAACCCCGACGATCTAGAAGGGTGGAATCGATTGATTCTGCTCGAAACACTGGATCCCCTTGAGGATTATGAACAGGCATCTGAGTACACCAGAGAGGCGCTGACATATCACAACGACCAGCCGATTTATTTCGTTTTGATTTTGCTTTTTGCTCGCTTGCATAAGGGAGAGTTGGATTATGTGTTAGTTGAACAAGCAAGGAGTGCATTAAACAAAGCAAATCCGAAAATTGCTTCCATGATTTCACTTCTACTTGCTAAATACTATGAAAGTAGAGATAGCATCCAATATGAAGCCGGTCCTTATTTTGTTGGAAACTACCTGGAATTGGGACAATATGTATCTGGATAAAAATCATGATGGGCGCACTTGTTGTATTTTCTGCAGTAATGCTCTATGTCATCCTTATTGTTCAAAGCTTGATGCATTTCGTGAAAACAAAAGGAGAAAGAGATTAATAAGAAAAAGAGTCCTTTTGGGCTCTTTTTTGTTGAATATCGTTTGAGATTATTTGTACTTTTTTAACTTACTATGGGCTTTATGAAAGAATTCAAATGAAACCTATTGAAGAACTAGAAGCAGATAATCTCAAAGAGGAGTTAAGCTATTGAGAGTCACTTACAATCGCCTCTTCTTGCCAACTTTATTGCCTACGAATGCGAATATTGAAATTCCGATCATTACTGCTGTGGTTTCTTTTAAGTCGAAATACAGAAAAGATGTCAGGGTATTATCCATCCAGCGATAAACAATTACTGCCCCGTATGAAATCAGAATTCCGAATGCTGCCCCAGCAACAGTTCCTGCTAAACTAAATCGTTTTGTATCGTGTTTGATGAAAAAGAAACCAGTTAGCATACAGAAAAAAGCTATTATATTAGGATATACATATAGCAATTCACTGTAACTAGGATTAGTCCCAGTCCATTGGACAAAGAGTTTCAGTAAGTGAACGAGCCAAAATCCAAATCCTGCCCCAAGTAACAGACCAAACATATTTAGCCGCTCGTAAAAAACTATGAAAATGATAAATAGTAGCAGCATCAGTAGCAATTCACTATAAATTAGAAACACCAAAAGCCCGAAATCGGGTACAGACGATGCAGCTTCCGTAGAAGGTACCTGTACAATTTCTTTTAAATAAAAAGTATAGATTCCTTGTATTCCTCTACCTATACTAATTGTTGCCATTATAGCCGCTACTAATGAAATTAAAATACGCTTAAACCAAATCATAATCAAGCTCCTTTTTTCTATGATTGTAACAAATACTCATTAGCTTTGTGAGCGGATAAGAAAGAAAGCTCAGGAAAGGATGAATTAATCCCCAAAAATAGAGATGGAATGTAGTGTTATTAGTACTATGGGAGAAAGTTATTTCGACAACAAATTTAGTAAATTAAAATTGCGTAGGAAAACTGATAGTTTACTGATCTTAAAACAGTTGGAAAGTGGAGGCCGAGTGACTATCAACTTGAAGAACGAGAAAGTATTTTCGGATTTCGTTTTTTCTTTTTTACTGAATCCGATATTATCGTTTCACGAAAAATGACGTTAGAACAAGTACTCGAAGGTAAAGATTATACAAAATGGATATAGTTCAATAAAATTAGAGAGATAGAAAAGGTGATAGTAGAAAACATGATTGATTTAAACAGGGGTTAGCAATAAAAGAAATAGAATGGGATAGGGGAAAATTATGTTGAGTGTGTTAGTTGAATTAATTGGAGGACTATTTGGCGGTGTTGGCTATAGTGATACTTTAAACACGAGAAAAATTGATCGAAATATTGAACGATTAAATGAATGCGATTGGTTTAAAAAGGTGTACGAGGATAAAAAGTATCATCGTTTATTTTTTGTAAATAAACGCGTCAGGCATTATTTACAAAGTACAGTTCGTATTAGGAGGATTATTCGAAGCGATAAAGCACAAAAAAAGCTATTGCTTCTTCTTGATAAAGAAATAAAATCAGTACTTCCTTCTACAAAAAACAAAGACGCTAATTGAGTAAGTAGCAAAACAGAAGGAGCGATAAAAATGTTTTTTTGTAAAAAAACATTTGTCTGTTTGGTATGTGGATACGATCGATTACCAGGACCATTATATAACGATGAGGGCATACCAAACGTTAGCTTGATTTGTTATTGTTGCGGTTTTCAACCAGGGTACGACGATGACGAACTAAGATATACCTTAGAAAGTTATCGGACGGAGTGGGTCGAAAGCGGCGCAAACTGGTTTACTGAAAAAGAGAAGCCTGAGAAATGGGATTTGCAAGAACAGATAAAGAACATTAGGGTTTAATTCTAGTTCAGTTTATATATTATAGGTTTTCGGCAGAGAAGAAACTCAAGCATCAGTTTCTTCTCTGTTTTTGTAGCTGAAAAAGTGCAGTTTTACGAAGAATTTTATTTCCAAAATTATCTAGCTATTATTTAAAGTTCTAAGTATATTTAATGAGTAGGTTTTAATTTTATAGATAAGATAAAACATGAAAACAGCTTCAGTAATACCTAAAAAAAGTGAGTAAAGACTAGGGTTTTAATGTGCCCTATGTGCAGTTAAGTTGCATTCAAAAATAATGACGATAACTAAGAAATAGATAGATTTTTTTAAGCGGCGCTGCCTAATTCCTGAATGGAAGGGAAATGATCGTGATGCATTTGAAGGAAGAAACGCTTTTCAGAAGTGACCAGTGGCCCATTATTGATGCGGATTGCAAAAAAGACCAGGTGATTGTTCTTTTGAAAGGTAAGGGTGAAAACATAGTCCAGTTAAACGGCCAGAAAATTTTCACTGGTCCAACTGGACATTGGAAGATTCGGTTTACTCAAGAGCATTTTTGTCTCTTAAATCATACGACCTTATCTTTTTATACCCTGACAGGGGAATTGATTTTTGAATGTGAGGTCGGAAACGATATTTTTGAATTATTCCCCTATCGACAAGGCGTACTGTGTATTTATGGTGATGAAGGCGTGTTCGGAAAGAAACTCGGCAAAAACAGATTAAATTACGCTGCACCCTTTCAGCATACAGAATCCTATTATGATATCGCTGTCCAGAATCAGCTAGTATACGACGCTCTTTTTGCCCGGTACAAACCTTATACCTGCCTTAGTTTTGGTATGGATTCCAATCAGCTGTTCTTCTTAGATGCGCAGTTAAAGAGAGAAAGAACAATAGAGTTGCCTTTTTATACGGGCAATATCATCGCGTATGCACTTACCTATGAATTCGGAGTGTTTCTTGAAGAAAACCGGCTGTTGTTATGGCAATTTGAAACAACGGGGCAGGTTTCGGAATACCCTGGAGAGTTCACTTACAATACCAGAGCGATTTTTTCTCGCCACGAGTATTTGTTTATGACTGTTTCGGAAGAGAAAGTACAGGTTTTCAAACCAATCCTGAACAGTTGGTTAGCAACCAGCCGTGATCATGATGATTATTAAAGTTGACGGTTACTTCAACCAAGCCTTATTGACCGGTAAAAAATGTTCCAAGCAGCAATTGAGGCAAATGTACCGACAAGCAGACCAATTAACTTTTGAGACTCGTGACTTTGCCAATGTGTTTTGCCAGCTTCATAACTTTGATCAACTTCCGTATTCAGAGGATATAGAAGTTGATTTTGTCTTGGGTACGGATACCGGCAGAATATACTCTCCGAATTATTAAGTTTTAGGAACCATTTTTAAAGACTTTAAAGCCGGAATTCGAAAAAGATTGTAGGTTACATACCTCGAAATATCAGCAGTCAAAAAAGAAGGTGCTACTGTTAATTGTTTACTGTTGCTGCTTCAGGACAATGAAAAGATAGTTAATTGAATACCATATCGGTAGAGGAGTTAGGAGAATGTTAAAACGATTTTTGGCAGTTATTATCAGCACAATTATAGTATCATTGGGAATTTCTCTCCTCAATTATGTACCCCTAGGACAAAGAGAATCCGATGTATATTATTTTGGCATAGGGGAATATTTTCTTTTTGCTTCCTACATTTTCTTTATCTTTTATGTTGTGATTGGCTTACCTATTTCATGGCTCTTGGATAAGTATCGAAAACGTTTACGAACAAAACCTGTCGTTATTCAATATTGTATTGGAGTATTGGTTTATTCACTAATGGGGTTGCTTTTAGGAACTGTGTACCATTTTGCGTTGGGAAGTATTCAATTTAACTTAAATATTTTTATCGAGACATTAGGATATTGGTTTACTGCGGCTTTTTGTTATTTCCACGTTTTATGGATTTTCGAGAGAAGAACCATAAAAAAATCTCAAACATCGTCTTTAGGGTAGAGTTGGACCAAGAGTCAAACAGTTAAATTTTCTGCAAATCAATCGCAATAGTCAGAAGTTGAATAAGATGAGAAGAGGCGATATACAGCTGCATTTCTTTTTTATAACTTAGAAAACGTCTGTTCCAAACATATACTTTAAGTGACCGCTAGTATAAATTTTTTTGTCATTTTGAAGGGTTTTTTCAAAACTAATCGAATAGAATAAGGGTTCCTATCCTACTTTAGAATGGAGGATTACCAGTGAGCTTAAAAGCTAAAGAGATTTATGTCAATTTACCTGTAAAAGATTTAGACAAGTCCGTGGAATTTTTCCAGCAGATAGGATTTGATTTTCACCCTGAAATGACAGATGAAAATGCGACCTGCATGATTGTTGGCGAAAATATTTTTGTTATGTTATTAACAGAACCATTCTTTGAAACCTTTACCAATAAAGCTTTAGGAGATTCTACGAAAACTACAGAAGTAATTGTGGCTCTTTCCGTTGACAGCCGCAAAGATGTTAACGACATGGTAAACAAAGCATTAGAAGCAGGCGGGTCAACATCGAATGACCCTATGGATAACGAGTATATGTATGCCTGGAGTTTTCAAGATATTGATGGCCATTTGTGGGAAGTCATGGCAATGCCCGAAAAAAAGGATGAAAATACAAATTAAACGTAAACACCAAAAGCATTCAGGATCATCTTGAGTGCTTTTGGTGTTTATAAACTTATGGTCAACTTAAAAGTGGAATCCATAAGTCATTCAAATGAATATCACAAACAATTAAGACGAGTAGTTGACACCCAAGTTGAAGGTGATTAGTCTTTGGGAAATAAAAGCTAAGCAGAACGATAAAGCTCAGATAAAGAAGGAGTGTAATACTATCTGGCAGTATGGTTTATAACTTTTGAAGTATTTTTATGGTCTATCTAAAATTGCTGAGGTGAAGTTCGTTCATATTTAACTACCCACTCAGTGATAGGATTACTTGTCAAAAAAATGTCATTTACTAGATTTGTTAAGTTGTGGTAATGTTACGGAAATTAAAAAAATAAAAGCGTTGAAGAGAACAGTAGATAACCAAACACTTTTTCTAGAGAGCTCCGGTTGGTGGAAAGGAGTAGGAGTATGTTATCGAAACAAGCCTCTGAGCATCACAACGGAACCTGATCTTGGGGGTGTTGGGACGGGAGCTCCCGTTACAGAGCTAAGGTATTCGTCTTTTTTGCGGCTGTACCAAATAAGGTTCGTACGGTGACGTAAGAACAAACAGGGGTGGCACCACGATTTTAGTAATCTCGTCCCCAAGACAATTGTCTTGGGGGTGGGATTTTTTATTTAGCTAAAATGCAGTGGGGGGAGGTTACCATGAAAAGCTGGAGATATTCTTTATTATTGTTAGGCGGTATCGGTATTTCGAATATAGGCAGCTGGGTTTATCTGATTGCCTTGAATTTAATTATCCTGAATGAAACAGGTTCTCCTTTGGCAATCTCTTTGCTATACATTTTAGGACCGATCGCGACTATTTGTTCTAACTCATGGGTAGGGAGCCTGATCGATCGCATTAATATAAAGAAATTTATGATTGGGTTAGATATTACACGCGCATTTTGTATTGCATTAATCCCTGTGCTTCCTTCACTGTTCTATGTGTATATCATCGTATTTTTCATTAATATCGGAAGTGCCATGTTTGAACCCACGTCAATGGTGTACATGACAAAACTCATACCAGAGAAGGATCGTCAACGATTCAATGCGTTAAGAAGCTTTATCAATTCTTGCGGAACATTGATTGGCCCTGCCATAGCGGGTCTGTTGTTTTGGATGGGCACACCTTATACGGCCATCTATATAAACTCAGTAGCTTTGATGTTGTCAGCTTTTATCATTCTGTTGTTGCCTAATTTGGATTCTCAAACAGTTTCATCCGAAACGGAAAAGCTTTCTTGGAAACTGATAAAAAATGACTTTAAAATGGTTTACAAGTTTAGTCAAACCCATACGTTTATGTTAAAAGTCTATTTATTGTTTGTTGGAATGACGGTATTTATGACGGCCTTGGATTCATTAGAAGCTGCTTTTGTGAAAGAAGTTATTGAGATATCCGACACCAATTATGGGTTCTTGCTAAGTGTATTTGGAACAGGAATTATTTTGGGTTCAGTCATCAATACCATTTTTTCCAAGCAATTAGCAGTCAACTTCCTAATAGGAAGCGGTTCTGTATTTACCGCAATCGGTTATATCGCTCTTTACAGTTCGCAAGGTTTTACGAGTGCTGCCATTGGAACTTTTATGATTGGATTTGCCATTACGTTTGCCAATACTGGTTATTTGACGTTCTATCAGAACAACGTGCCGGTAAACATGATGGGAAGGTTTAGCAGTTTATTCAGTATGGTAGAAGCAATATTTATCATCATTCTAACTGTAATAATTGGTTTGGCAGCAGAATTGACTTCAATACGACCTATAGGCTTAATAGGTTCGTTTACTTTCTTATTGCTGGGGATTATGGCATTTCAGACAGTTATGCCCCAAAAAAGAAAAGTATATTTTGAGGATAGATTGACCTCAAATAATTAGTGCTTAAGGAAAAGATTAGGAAGTGAATGTAACTTAAGTGTGCCTAAGAAACAAGGCGTTATTAGAAAATTAAAGTACAAATTAGGGGGGAACGACTCGAAACAACCATTTTTTATTCCGAGTCTTTCACGTATTCAATATTAGGTTTATATATCGTCAGTCATTAAAAGTAACTTAAAAAGAGGGTGATGTATTGGAAAAAATAAAAAGACCTATTGTCATCGCAATTGCTAGTATTTCAGGTGGCGGAAAAACAACTATTGTTGAAAAATTGAATGAAGAACTACCAAATTCTGAAGCGCTTTACTTTGATGAGTATGATTTGGAAGGGCCAGAAAATGTAATTGATTGGATGAATCGAGGAGCTAATTATAATGAATGGAATCTCACTCCTATTGTAAAAGACCTAGAGAAATTAATGACTAAACCTATCGATTACATTCTATTGGATTTTCCATTTTCCTACCAACATGCACAAACGCATTCTTTCATCAATGTTTCTTTCTTTATCGATACGCCTTTGGATATTGCATTAGCGCGTCAAACAATCCGAGATTTTCAAGAGGGCTCTAAAGAAGATATTATTGAGGCTATGGCACATTATAACTCGCAAGGCAGACAGGCATATCTAGAGATGTTATCTACAATCAAGCCAGATGCTGACTTCATTATAGACGGATCTCAATCAGTAGCTAGCATTGTAAGGTTAATATTAGAAAAAGTATGAAAACCTCTAGATTAAGATAGGAACTATTATCGGAAGAGAAAAAGCGAAAAACAGCTTTTTCTCTTTTTGTGTCTGTGAAAGTTTGCTTTTACACATGGTTTTTTTACCAAAATTAGCTAGCTATCTAATTGTGGTATATGTATATTTGAAGAAACAACTGGGTTCCCAGTTTTTCAAATGGATAGTTTATAAACGACTTGAATAGAGAGGTTAAGGAGAATTAGAATGATTGAAAAAAATCAGACAGTCTATTTATTCAGGTAAATTTAAAACAGATACCAATTTGCAATTCACAAAGTTTTGTTAACATGAGGATCGTTTGCCTTAACATGTTCTAGTTATATGAATTTTCGACTTCTCAAGTGTTGCTAAAAGAGTCTCCAACTAATAAGAGTTACCACTTCCTACGTTTAGGACCAAGCTTTGTTATTGCGAAAGAGTTTCAGGTCGTCCAAGTTGATGTTGAACATCGTCTTTAGTAAAAAAGGGAAGTCATCAATTTTCTAGCTGCGACTTCTGATTGGAGAACTTAGAATAGCGCAGTGAATGTAATGCAAGTGCAGTTAAGATACTTTCATTTGTAAAGATAAATAGGAACGATTGAGGAGTGAAAGATGTTGTATAAAATAAAATTACTTTAGAAGCTTTGAAGAAACGCCTAGATTCAAAAGGTCTTCTGGAAATTCAACAGGAAGATGGATATTTGGAGAAAGCGAAAGTGTTCTTTAATCCTCCCACAACAGAAAAGGATCTTAAGAAATTGCCATTTAATGTACCAAAAGATTACGAAGAGTTTCTTCTACTGCACAATGGGGGACTTATTTTCAACCATCCCGAATATGGAGGGGGCTTTGAACTTTTTACCATAGACGAGATATTGGAACATAGAGCCATCCCTGGTTTTGACTATCCGGATAACTGGTTTCCCATTGCCTATGGATACGATGGTTGCTATTTGATCGTGACAGACAAAATGGTAGGCAATGGCTATCTTTATGTCATGGATACTGGCTATAACTTCGAAGATAATATGTTCATCGGCATGACCTTTGAAGACTGGCTTGAAAAAATCATCATCGCGCAAGGGTCGAAATTTTGGGAATGGGGATTCATTATTCCATAAATAATAGATTGCTCCTATTGAACAATTTGAATGTCCCTGATTTTTGAATAAAATTACATACAGTTTTAAACAAATAAAAGAGGAGTTATTAAGGAGGTAGCAAAGTGGAATTGATTTTTATTCGCCATGGACAAGGTGAACATACATTGAATTTACCTGAAAGTCTACATATGGATAATCCCTCCTTAACCATTCAAGGAAGGGGACAGGCGAAAAATTTAAGATCTTCCCTTCCATTAGCTGCTGGGGACGTTTTAATTGTCAGTCCGACTTTCAGAACACTCCAAACGGCTTTGATTTGGAGTGAGAACATTGAGTGCAATCGATGGGTACATCCAATGGTTGCTCCCCGTATATTTCCAACACGACTGGCTGCTACGACATTGCCATGTGATGAATTGCTTGATTTCGAAAGACTTCAAGATGAGTTCCCAACTTTTGCTCCTGCACCAAATCTTACTTCTTCTTTGTGGGTAACAGGCATTAATGTCCTATGTGAAGATGAATTTACCCTTTTGGCTGAAGAGTTCATTGATTTTTGTCGGAGTTTTCAACGCGAGAGAATCTATATTGTCACGCATGACGGGACTATCACTTCTTATCGGCAACAGATTTCAGGCCAACAGCTTACCAGAGAAGATTTCCTGCTAGAGACAGAGTATTTTCATCTTGTTGTGGAGTGATTCACACCCGTTATTCTAACGAAGTTATAAACATAAACAGAAAAAGTGGATTTACAGAAAATGATATTCAGCACGATTTTAAATTGTAAATTAACGAAGTGATTGAGTTTAAGGAAGCATATGGATTCCGATAGAAGTGTACGTCAAATAGTGAAAATCTAAATGCATGATCAGTTTGAATGAGATAGGACGCAAACCAATCTCTCTTTTTCATTTCAAAAGAAAGGAAATGGGAAGATGAAATATAAATTACATTTTACTATACCTACATTTACTGAGGATTTGGATACCTTTCCAACCCCTGAAAGTGAAAATTATGATTGCTGGGTTCCTTTAATAAATTATTTTATTGAGCAATCAAATATAATCGAAATCCATTGCTGGAATGAAGAGAAAGATGTTATTGAGGAGACGACATTGTTGTTCGAAGACTCTTTTAAAATAGTAAATGGAAGAGATATTACTGTTATTAAAGGAAGAAAAATAGACTATATGTCAAACTACTTGATGTACGAGAATCTTAAAAAAAATGGCAGATTGAAATGGTTTTCGATTTTTTTGAGTAATAACAACACTCCTATTTTTCACTCTGAGCATTGGGGGACCGAGTTCTTTGCTCCGAAACTCAGAGAGGAAAACATAGTATACATCAAATCAATTATGCCCACAGGTACTGATTTTCATCAATACAACTAAAATAATTGCACTAAGCGGTTTCGTTCAATGAGTTGGATAGTAGTTACCTACGAAAAGACTAAATTTCTTAAAAGATTTCCATGCAATAGAATGCAAACAAAGTTAAGCTCGGTTTATTAATTTTATTACATTTGAAAGATGGAACAATTAATGAATGAAACTGAATACAGAAATTTTATGAGAAAGTTGGAAATTTAAATGGATGGGACTTCAGTCAATTACAAATTATAGTGGATGAACCAAAATGGGACTTTTATTATGAAGTGAAAAAGAGATTTAAACAATTCTATTGCACGCAAATAGTTCAAAGAGATAATCAGTCAAAAGTTATAAAAAGAAAGAGGTGTACTGATGAGGAAATTTTATGTGGTTCTGTTGGGTACTTTCCTACTTGCTACTGTTTTTTGTGTATTTGGACAAGGACTGGCTTACTTTTTGAGTGAACACTTCGTGCAGATCTCCCCAGTCTATTACTTGACGGGCCTGACCATACTTGGCATTTTTTTATATGTGGTTACAGGTTTTTTGGTATTTCGCCTATTTAAAAAAGAAGAATTCGTTTCAAAAAATAGAGAATTCTATTTGTTGACTTTATTTACGGTCGCACCTAGCGTTTCTATCTGGGCATTTTTTGTAACGGTTATGTGGTGGGGCTAACAGTATGAGGAGCCTATGCGGTAAATTGAGCGGTAAAATTACAAGGGAAAGTGAATGTAACTTATATGTAATTTAGTTGCATTCACTTTCCGTACACTTTGCTTAAAAATTCCTCTATGGTTTCCTATAATTCCATTTTTATTTCTTTTAGGGAGGCATCCACAAGTTCTCCAATAATTTTACTCCCATGGATGTTTTTCAAAACAGGCAAGCCAAAGATGGTTTGCGCGCATTTCCAAATCGAAATAGCATGTAGATTTATCAGTTCTCTAGCTCAATCGATTTTATCTGTTATCCCGATGTGCCCATGAGGCAAATTCCATCTCTTGAATCTTCGTCTGTAGCTCATAGGTAAAATCTTTTAGCTTATATTTGAATGTAACCTAGTCTAAATTAAGTTGAATTCAAAATCTTTATAAAAAAAGCTAAAACACTATTTAAGAAAGTGAATGTGCTAAAAAAGGGATAGTCAAATAGCTATTCTGTCAATATTTGAGACTAAGTATAGTGCAATGCATAATCTATATATCAGCAGAGAAGAAGCTCATGCAGGAGTTTCTTCTTTTTTTTTGTGTCAGGGAAAGTGCAGTTTTACGAAGAATTTTATTTCCAAAATTATCTAGCTATTGTTTTGAGTTATGAGTATATTTAATATATAAATTTCGAAAACAGTCTCAACAATAACGTAAGTAAGTTAGTGGGCAAAGGTTATGAGCTGAATGTAACTAGAGGGCAGTTAAGTTATATTCAATTTGGAATTTTAGAAGTTTTCATCTGAAGTTTCGAAATGGAGGAGACGTGAGTGAGATTAAGTGGTCAAGATGTTGAAGAGAAACTTATGGCGACAAACTACATCGATGCAGAACTAAAGGGAATCTATTATGATCACGTCAAGCATTTAGTGACAATGAAATATATGGGTAGTAGGGATGAAGAAAAAGAAGATAGCGAGTATACCGTTCTGTTTAAAGAATGTTTTTCCGCCAATTTTAATACTTGGCTGGAAGGGGCAGAAGGAAATATTCCACAATCGCCCAATGAGGTCGCTTTCTATTTTCATAACATTTCGATTAGAGAGATTGTAGTGGAAGGAGTTTCTCTTTATCAAGTTAAAATGGTGATTCCCATGATGGATTGACAGATTACCTGCAAATCAATCGCAATAGTTAGAAGTTGAAAGTAGCTTAATGTGAATTAAGTTATTTTTACTTTCTGAGAAAAAGAAGGCTTTAAATCATATATTTGAATGGACAATCCTATACATATCTTGAATTTACGAAAGAGAGAAAGCGACCAGTAGCTTTTTCTCTTTTTTATGTCTGGGAATGTAAACTTTCACCATTAGGGTTCTCCATAAAATAGGTGTTTATTAGCAGTAACAAGCTCAGCATAAAATTCAAGTTTTCTATGTTCAATTTCAGTAAATTTATTCTTCTTTTCATAAAATGAATCAGGTAATTGATATCTTAGCGAGATAAATTTCATCATAGGCGGTTTGTTGGATCATCAACGCTTTACGGCGAATGCCTTCAGATTCATAGCCATGCTTATGTAAAAAAGTGAGAGCCGTCGAATTTGTTTCTAGTACACTAACTTCAAGGCGATGTATGCCTTTTTCTGCTGACCATGCTTCTGCTTTTTGGAGAAGTAAAGATCCGATTCCGTTTCGCTGTGAATCCTTTTGAATGCCTATTCGCAAGCCAGCACGATGGCTGGCTCGATGAGCTTTATATCCTTCAATCATTAAGTAACCGACGTGCTGTCCATTTAAAATAGCCAAAAGAATGAGCGAATGTCCATTTTGATTCCATTCAATGATTTGTTTTCTTGTTTTTTGTGTAGACAAGAATCGTTCGCCATGTCCGTATAGGAAGAAATCTGATTCGCCTTCAATTTTTTTCTGCAAGTCTGAAAGGGAACTTGCATCACCATGTGCTGCAGGACGAATTAATAAGATGTTTTCATTAGCTTTAACAATGTCTTTATCGTTCGCCGCTTCTATTCGAACGAAAATAACGTAGCGTTTAGGTTCTACATGAGTAACGGCGTATCCTGCAGCTGTCCAAGCTAGGTAATGCTTGGCTGGTGCTTTGGTTTTTTTCCACCAACTGTAACTCAAATAAGCAGCATTCGGAAGGCTTTGACCCATGATTTTTTCGATTTCTGTAAATTGCAAAGTAATGGTTGGATTTTTCGTTGCCGAGAAATAATTTGCTAAAGGGATATATTTCTTTTCAATTTTTATGTTCATGCGGATAGGTCCTCCTTACCGGTACTCCGGAATTCTTAGTAAAAGTGAAACAGCACAAGCAACTTGAAACTTGTGCTCGTGCTGTTTAGATAAAATAGGGAAACGCCCATCTAGATTATTTAAATGCGACATTGTGTTGAACTTGATCTTGGTTCGTCCAAACAATAGTAGTTCCTGGAGAAACGGTAATGGTTTCTTCACCAAATGCATAATCAGCGATATCAATTTCTATTTTATCCATGGCCTCTGTACCTTCTTCTACTAGTACCGTCATTTGCATATCAGGATGTGGCTCACAGAAAATCGAAAACTCACCAGTTTCGTTAAAGACAAAACTTGTTGCTTCTCCTTGGGATAAGAGATTTGATGCAGTTCCACTCATTGCTTCTTGCGTGTTTTCTGCCGCTGGTTCTTCTGCCGTTTCTTCTGCAGGTTCTTCAGTCGTAGCTTCTTCTTCGGTCGTTGTTTCTTCTTCAGTTGTCGTTTCTTCTACAGTGTTTTCTTGTTCTTCAGCCATTGGTTCTGTTGTATCCTCAGCTACGGGTTGTTCTTGTCCACAAGCTGCTAGTGATAAGACACCAGCGGCAAGGATAAAGCTAAATTTTTTATTAATCATCATATTTCCTCCTCGATTTTTATTCTTGCTAACAGAACGCAAGAAGGGGCGGAATAGATTGCTTTTTTAGAAATTAGCAAAAAGTTTCTTGTTTCTTCTATAAGAAGAGCGAATTAATATACCTTTCAATGTTTTGTTTGTTTAATATAAGCTCTTAAAAAAGTAGATATAAAAGAATGAAAATAAAAACAAATAATTTTTTTTGAAAAAGTGATCTAAAAGAAAACCCTTTGCGTTATGCCTGTATAACGAAAAAAAAAAAGAAAAAAAGGGAGCGATTTTAGATGAAATTAAACAAAGTACTTTTAGCCTTACCACTTAGCCTAGCATTACTGGTACCAACGGCGGCACTTGCCGACAGCCACGGAGGCCATTCTACAGCGAGTGAAGCATCTATGGAAATGGCAACCGCAACACCTGCAGGGGAATTGCGCATTGCACTGGATACAACTTTAACGGAGCATGCGTTCCTTGCAATCGAAGCAATGCGTAAAGGCGTCGACGGCGCAGAAGATTTTGACCAAGCAGCGGGCGCGTTACTTGCGAACGCCGATGACTTATCTGCCGCAGTTGGGTCCGTTTACGGCGACGAAGGCGCAGCGCAATTTGACGAAGTATGGAAATCACACATTGGCTATTTCGTCGATTACGTAACAGCTACCGCTGAAGACAACCAAGAAGGCAAAGACCAAGCGTTAGCGGAACTGGAAAAATACAAAGTCGAACAATCGAAATTCTTTGATTCGGCAACAGGCGGCTTACTGCCAGCGGCAGCGGTTCAAGAAGGATTGGACATGCACGTCGATCAGTTGATCAACGCGTTTGACGCATACGTAGCCGGCGATTTTGAAACAGCATACTCATTAGAGCGTGAAGCAATTCACCACATGAGCATGTTCGCAGAAAGCTTGTCCATTGCGATCACAACACAGTTCCCAGACAAGTTCGACAACACAAGTGCCGATACACCAGCGATTGACTTGCGTGCAACGTTAAACCAAACGTTCACTGAACACGCTGGACTTGCCGTGATGGCCATGCAAGACGGTGCCGATGGCGCGGAAAGCTTTGACCAAGCAGCGGGCGCGTTACTAGCGAACGCCGATGACTTGTCAGCGGCAGTTGGATCCGTTTACGGCGAAGAAGCCGGTGCACAGTTTGAAGAAACATGGAAGTCACACATTGGCTACTTTGTGGATTACGTAACAGCAACCGGTGAAGGCAACGAAGAAGGGCAAGAACAAGCCCGTGCCGAGCTGGATCAGTATATCCTAGACCAAGCGGCATTCTTAGACGCAGCAACTGAAGGACGCGTACCAGCGGATGCACTTGAAGAAGGCTTAACTGCCCATGTTGGGCAACTACTAGGCGCATTTGATTCGTACGTAGCCGGCGATTTTGACGCAGCATACAGCTCGATTCGCGAAGCGTATGCACATATGCAAATGCCAGCAGCCGGCTTGTCTGCGGCCATCGTCGATCAATTCCCAGATCAATTTAGCGCAACTGAAATGCCATCTGAAATGCCAAAAACAGGCATGGGCGGCATGGCCGATCAAAACTCATTCCCAATCTTGTGGGTGCTGGTAGGCTTGATGTTAGCTACATTGACAACGGTAGTAGCAGTACGTACACGTAAACAATAATTATCTGTTTAAGATAGAAGCTAGCCTGAGGGCTAGCTTTTTTTATAGAACTATAATTGGCTTCCTAAAAGTCACTTACTACAATACCCATACCCCACTATCTAACTGTCTTACAACGGTCATAAAACGAAAGCACAAAGGAGGGATTCATTTATGGAATGTGAATTTATATTGTCGTACATCAATGGATCTCATCTGATAAAAGAGGAATACGCTGAAATTCTTGAACAACACTTAGTCATATGTTCAACTTGCCAAGAATTATATGAAATAATGGGAGACCTTCCTTCGATAGAGGAAGATTTATTTTCTATTGAAATGAAAGCCAGAATTTTAGCCAAAGTCTTTGAGGAAGATCATCCCACATCGTAAAAAACTCTTACATTTCAATCGTTATTAGAAGGAACGAGGGTTAAAAGTTTAAATCTTTCTTTGTAAAGAGAGATAAATGGATGGGTAACCAGTGACTATTATCAGTAGCAATCTTTAAGGTAGATGAGTATAGTTAAAATAAGGAAGAATGTAAGGGAGTGTGAATGGGCTTTTGAATTAAGAAAAGCGCAGCTCACATTTCGATATAAACACTTTAAGCAAAGCCAAGAGAATGTTAAGTTGCGGATGATTTTAACTTTTGTGTTTAGAAATAATATTTTGGTGTGTAGGGAGTCTAGGCAAAGAAATAGCAGAGATAGAGAGCATAACCAATTTGTCACTTTAGGGAGAAATGTTGAATGATGTTGAAGTACTACACAAAACGCTATGAGGTAATCATGCAGGGGACTTATCCGGCAAGTCGAAAAAAAATAATGTTAACCACCCTTGCGAAGGATATGGAGAAGGCTTACGCAATTCCGATGCAGAGAGATCCGGCGTGGGAACAGAATAATGAAGAGATATTCTCACTTTATACTCGAGTTGCTACTAGGAAAGACATGTAGATTATGTCACAGCTAATAATATTTCAGGTGTAGCAGGAAATATTATTATGAACATAGCAGGAGCTAGTTTCTTTCTATTCATATTTCAAACTTAATAAAAGAAAATAGAAAAAAAACGAAAAGCAGTTTAAAATACTGAAAATTCCTAACCTACTTTGATATCAGCCCTAATTATTCTACTTATCATTGTTATTATTTCGTTCAATTTATCTGACTTAGTATTTAAATTCTAAAGAGAGTCCAAATAAATAAGAATGCTACTTATTATTAAGTAGGTCATATTAATTCGGTGGAATTTAGAAGCGGAGAAATTTATTAGAAAACAGATTCATGAAAATCGGAAATCGTCAAAAAAGAGTGATTCGGCTGTATTCCGAATCACTCTTTTTTATCGTTTAAACTTATACTGTTCGCCATAGTAAGATTCTGCCTTTGTAAGCAATCAAGCTGACGATGCTCAATAAAATTCCAGACAAGATGAATACCTCGCGAATGCCAAATGCGTCTGCTAGAACACCCATCAAAAGGGAAGCAATGCCGAAGGTTCCGGTTCCAATTGCGCCGAGTGTGGTAAATACGGTTGGCAATTGAGCTTTTGGAACACTTGTCTGAATTACCATCTGTTGTGGAATGTTCTTAATTTGGCTAGAAGCCCCAACCAAAAAAGAAAAAAACAGTGCTAGCGTCGGAAGGCTCGTCAATCCAAAGAAGATGGTGACCAAGCTGCTGGAGATTGCACCTAAAAATATAAATTGGCTGAGCTTTTGTTCAATCCAGTTTGAAAACCGTAGACAGAACAAGCTGCCAGCGATTAACCCTAAGAAAAAGGTGCCATTAATGAATCCCCACCATTTTTCATCTGCGAATAAAGCATCACTGACAAAGACATAGAGAATCGCGGCAATCCACACCGTCCCAGCAATTGTCTCCAGGACATCCATCCAGACAATTCGCTTGAGTACAGGCGAAGTAGAGACGGTTTTCCAGCCTTGGCTAATTTGCTTCCACTTTCCGTGGTTACTTGATGGTGTAAAGTCGACCGTATCTAAAAAGCTCAAGAGTAAACTTGAGACCAAAAATAAGGCGGCTGTTAACCAAACCAATTCATTCGCAGCGAGCCAAATCAATAACGAGCTTCCAACAAACCATATGGCGGTCTGAATCAGCTGGGTAACAGTTTCTGTAATGCCATTCGCTTTCAGTAGCCAATCGCTTTTCACATAATTTGGAATGAGCGATTGAGTCACTGGGTTGGCGCAGCCATCCAGTAAGGCGACCAAGCTGATGACCAAAAAAAGTCCGTAAAAATTAGCCATCGAAAGTTGAGGCAGAAAGAAAGCCAGTCCGGTTAGCAAGATTGTTTTACCCATCTGTGACCCTGCAAGCAGCCATTTTAGGTTGAAACGCTGCATCAATAAAGGAGTCAAGGAGTTCGAAATGAACATTGAACTGGTGATGGTAAAAGGCACAAAAGCAGCTGCCGTGGCTGATCCAGTCAATTCAAAGATGATGTAAATAATGCTGACAATATAAAGAACATCACCGATATTGGCAAGCGACTGTCCGGTCAGCAATAAGTTGAAATTCCGATTCATTTTCATTATTCAGTTCCCCCAAGAAGTCAATTCGTAAATGATTTCTACTCAGGGTTAGATCAAATTGGACTAATTGACATACTAGTTGTTCCTTTCCTTTTTATGGATAAATCTTGGGGGCGATTTATCGAAAGTATTCATTATTTACATTATACTTTAAATAAGAGGAGAAATTTTACATTATTTTAAAGAAGAAAAAAACAATGAGTTACAAGTTTCAACATATAACTTAAGGATAAGCGGCTATAGGTTAGAATCATTATTTCTCAACAATCTCATAATCATTCTGATTTGACCACGATGGCTAATTTCCTCTTCCAAAACATGAAACCAAAGGTAGTAATTGTTGTGAGGAATGCCATTTCCCCATTTCTTTTCTTCTGCTAACCAATTGTCTTGCTTTGATTTTAGCAATGTAAGTGTGACTTGTCGGACTTGATGCAATTCGTTTAAATAATAAGCAAGAGTATGTCCTTTGATATCCTCTCTTGCTTTGGCGCCGAGTTCCAATGCTGATTTCCACTTTATATATTCATCTGCTGTTAAATCTCTGTTTTCGCTTGAAACAATTTGATGAACAAACTCAATAGATGCAATATGCAGTAAAAGAGAACCAATAGAATTCGAACTCTCATCATGCCGATAATCCAAATCGCTTTGACTTAAATTGGCTACATCAATCAATGTAACTTCTCTTATATGTTTTAACATAGTAACAAGTTCCCCGATTTTCTCAGAAAAAGAAACCGTTGGTATTATTCGATATTCCACTATCAATCAGCCTCCATTCATCTTCTTATAAGACTACTAGGAATATCGAATATTTAAAGACTTATAATTCTGAAAAGAGAATGATATAATTAAGGTAATAACTTAAAGGCGGCCAATTGGTGGCCTTTTTTCTTTGTCTAAGTTTAAAATTCATATTCATAACCTACTTTTCGTTTTCTAACATTTGGCAGGAGGAAATTAATGAAAGATATTGATTCCAAAATGATTGATCAATCTATACAACATCTCCTTTCTTATGCAATGTCTAGTAATGCTGTTATTCAGGAATATGACAAGTATATTTATTTATCAAACCGAAAATTGTATGCCTTTTTATCGGAAAACATGACTATTGGCTGCATTGGTATCGAAATTTTTGAAACAAGCAACTGCATCATCAAACATCTAGCTGTTTTACCAACTCAAAGAGAGATGAATGTAGCAACTAAAATGATTGATTTTATTACCGAAAAACATTCATTAACTCAAATTTCTGCTGAAACAGATGGAGAGGCAGTAGGATTTTATGAAAAGTATGGATTTGAAATAACGAGTTTAGGTGAAAAATATCCAGGAGTTGAACGATTTCTGTGCATTTACAAAACGATTTCTAATTCATGAATTCCATTAGCGAGAGTTGAAAGTTTCTTAATTAAAGCACTGCTTAATCTAGAAGAAGATATATCTAGAAGCAGTCGTATAATGATTATTGCTAGCATTCGAAGATGTTGGGAGGGGAAGAGTTGGTAATAAAAAATGAAGACGATATTATCGAATTGATACAAAAAGACGAGTGGATGATGAAGCTGCTTAAAACGGTAAAAGTCCTAGATCTTCCCGATGGGTGTATTTGTGCGGGTTTTATTCGATCTAAAATTTGGGACACGTTACATGGATACAGTGAAAGAACGACCCTTGAGGATATTGATGTTATTTATTTTGATGGGACGAATAAGGATAAAAAGATGGAAAAGCAATTAGAAAGTAGTTTAATAAGTTTACTTCCTAATGTGCCATGGTCAGATAAAAATGAAGCAAGAATGCATAGTAGAAACGGGATAGAACCCTACATATCATCAACTGACGCAATAGCAAAGTTTCCAGAAACAGCGACTGCAATAGGTGTTAAACTAGATAAAAAGACAACTTAGTGTTAATAGCTCCTCATGGAATTGAAGACTTAATAAACTTAACAGTTAAACCGACTTCTTTTTTTACTGCAAATATAGAGCGTATGGCAATCTATGAAAAGCGCGTTCAAAAGAAAAACTGGAAACGTCATTGGAATCGAATAATCATTACCTAACTTATAAATGAGTAAAAGCTACCTCGATATACTAAAGTTTACCTCTTAATGAATTAACGTAACGCTTTTCATCTAGTCCACATTTTTGATGATGTTGGAGCGAAACAGATAAATGATGGTAATCACAAAAATCAGTATACCACACACTAACATCACATTTGAAATCGTGAATTGCAACACGAGAGCTAGCGATACAAATGCATAGGACAGAGGAACAAGTCCATTTGAAGATGCATTGACGAGACTCATAACGCGGCCTATTTTCATCGGGTCCGATTGAGCTTGTATTGTTGAAATCAGTGTGACATTGATAAAAGAAGAAAGAATGCCCATTAGTACGAGTAAAAGAATTCCTTGCCATAGGAACCCGATTTGTCCTAAGAAAGTTAAGCAAATACCCAGTACACCGATCATCACCAGCATGGTCAATCCTCGTTTTTTTTGCCAATTCAAAATGCCGACTAAAATGGCTCCAGCTAACATGCCTCCTTGATATGAACTTTGAAGAAAACTTAAATCCAACACCTCACCTTTGAGGACACTATTTACCAGCAACGGAATGCCCATTAACAATGGACCGAAAAAGAAGAAGTTGATTATGATTAAAATCAGCAACATGTTTTTCAGAAAAGGCATGTTCCAGACATACGACAACCCTTCTTTTAGTTCTGATAGCGTTGAAGGTTTGCTAATACTTGTCTCACGCTTCTCCTCCTTAATAAGAGAAGAGAAAAGAAATGTTAATAGCAAAAAGCCAGCAATCACTGCAAACAACAGGATAAAAGAACCGAACGAAAGAATCCAACCGCCTAGCATTGGACCTGAAAAAAGCGCGATTTGATTGGAACTTTGAATAAAAGAATTTGAGCGTGGAAGAACCTCTTTCGCGACGAGTGCAGGCAGAAGAGAAGTATTTGCTGGAGAAAAGAATGCGTCTACGATTCCAAAACTCAAGGCAAAAAGAATAAGTGGCCACAGTTCAAGTAAACTGAGCTGTAGCAATAAAATCATTCCTAGTACAAGAAAGCAGCGTACTAAACTCGATAGTAACATGATGCGTGAGCGGCGGAATCGATCGGCCCAAACACCACCAAGTGTCATAAACAAAATCCGAGGGATCATCGTTACCATCATCACAATACCTAAAGCGCTTTCCTTTTCCAGCACAGTGATGATGTACCATTGTTCAGCAAATAAATATGTTGATAAGGCAAGAAAAGATGCAGTACTAGAAAGCCAGAGAAAAATAAACGATCGGTTGCCAAACAAACTCGAGGTAGCTGCTGTCTGTTCATTTGCGGTAGCTACTTGATCATTTCCCACGTAACCGCTCCTTTCATTACCTAATTTTCTTTTTTAAACAGCAATTCATCAATCTGAAATGCCGTAGTCATCAAGTAGTAATGTTGCTTGTCCGCTTCCTCATCCTCTTCATTTAATGTACTTAAGAGTTCACGGTACTTCCGTGTGAATTCCACAAATTTTTTCTCGCTTACAGTAAATTCAGTTTGAAGTGACAGGTTGTTCCATTCGTCGACATTGGAAGAGTGCAGTTCAAATGATTCTTCTGGCGCTGTGAGCACCCGTGTTTTTGCACGATCAATGACTTCTAAATAGGACTGGCGTGTAGCTTCCTGGGATTCCACATAGGTAAGCAAATGATCTGCCGGAATAAATCCTCGGGCAACGGCCTGGTAGAATTTCAGGATATTTCCTCCACGTTCTTCTTTTCGGACAAGCTGAATAATGCCGTATTTCTCTAATTCTCGAAGGTGGTAGAGAACTTTGGCTCGCGAAAGGTTGAGTTCTTGAGCCAGCATTTGTCCTGTGTGAGGTTGTTCGACTAGATAAATGAGCATTTTGGTGCGTAGTGGATCACTAATAACCTTTAATTGTTCATACGTTTCGAGAATGAAAATAGATTGTTGATTCAATTGTAATACCCCTTTCTTAACCGGTTAACTTTTCTTAACCTGATTATATACATGCTAACTTTTAAAGTTCAAGTATTCTGAATATGATTATCGAATCAATATCATATATAAAGTTCGATAGGAGTCTTTTCTTTACTTTGACTCCTTAAAATCTTAAAGAAAACTGTGAAGCAACGGAAATAGTTTTGCAATGCATATTAAAGACTTCTACTTTTAAAGACATTCAATCGTATAAAAGGGCGATTGAATACCCTCTTATTTAAAGGAAGTGGGAATAGCCATGGTGAATTATATACAGGAGGTTGCTGAAAGGATGATGAAAATGAGCAAAATTGATCAAAGGGGTCGTTTAGAAGAAGAGCCATTTGCGTATTTGCTGACTAAAAACGGCTCAATTCTGATCAACTACCAGGGCAAGCAAGTAGTAATGCTAAAAGGGAAAGATGCCGAACAGCTATCTGCAAAACTTACAGCTGTAAAAGGCGATGCAAAACAACTGCAGATTCTTTTGGCAAAAGCAACAGGAAATTTCAAGCGGGGCAACGAGAAGAATGGAAAAAGAAATAAGAATTGATCAGAAATATGGAAATGACTAATTTCATTAGAATTTAAAATATATATTGTGTAAATCAGAGTCACAAACGAAGACTGGATGCATTTAATCTTGCATCCAGTCTTTCTATAGTTATGGAGAAAATTTTGTTTTGAACAATAACTGTATTTGATAATCTACACAATAAATTTCGTGATCCAAGCTATGTACCTTGCTTCAGACAAAAAGAATAACTGAGCAATTATTGTACTTAGTAAGTGAGAAGCAATCATCATTCGATGAAATCAGATAAGAAGCCATAATCGCAGTACCAATTCTTTCTTATCCTTTAAACGGATGTCATTTAAGTAAAACGTCTTTAGTAGATGGATAGGTTTTATATCTTCTAATATACACAACCTTATTTTTATTAAATTTATGTAATGTTTGTTAAATACCATTGACGATAAAGGATGCATTCGTTAAAGTTTAGTGGAACGAAAGAAAAAACTGTAAATTAAAATAATTAAGTGTTATTAATTTACATTTGTTCTGACAAGACTAGAGGTATTAGTAGGTAAACAGAAACACTTAGAAAAAAGGAGGATGTCATGACGATGGATAAAAGCTTATGGGGAAAATCAACAAAGGCATTATTATCAATAGGGATGGCAGCAATACTGTGGGTACCGAGTTCACAAACTACGGTTCAAGCAGCTGCTCCAGCAAGCGACCTGTTTATTTCGGAATACATAGAAGGTAGCAGCTTGAATAAAGCAATCGAAATTTACAACGGAACAGATGCTTCAATCGACTTGAGTTCTTATTCGGTAGCGTTGTATGCGAACGGCAGTACATCCGCGCAAAGCGAGATGGCACTTTCCGGTACGGTTGCTAGCGGTGATACAGTAGTTCTTTATCATGGCAGTGCAGACGCGCCGATTCAAAGCAAAGGGGATTTACAAAACAACAGCGTAATCAATTTTAACGGTGATGATGTAGTAGTACTAGAAAAAGGCGGATCACCAATTGATTCGATTGGCCAAGTGGGATCAAACGCTGTATTTGCGAAAGATGTCACGCTAGTACGTAATCCAGATATCCAAGCTGGCGACAGCGTCGTAAATGATGCATTCGATCCTTCGACTGAATGGACTGCGTATCCAACGAATACATTTGAGTACTTAGGAAGCCATACGATGAATGGAAATGAGGAAACGCCACCTCCAGCTCCATCTGCTTATTATGAAACTGCAGCTGGTTTGCAAGGAGCAGCGTTGAAATCGGAACTTCATGAAATCATCGATGACCACCAACAACTTAGCTATTCACAAGTGTGGGACGCGTTAAAAATAACGGACGAAGACCCGAATAATTCGAACAATGTCTTGTTATTATATACAGGAGAGTCGCGTTCAAAATCGTTAAGTGGCGGGAATGTTGGTGACTGGAATCGCGAGCACACGTGGGCAAAGTCTCACGGCAGCTTTGGAACAGCGATGGGTGCGGGAACGGATATCCACCATTTGCGCCCAACCGATGTACAAGTCAATGGGCAGCGCGGCAACTTAGACTTTAATTATGGCGGCACTGCAGTGAGCGGTTGCGACGGCTGTTTGCGTACAGCTAATTCATGGGAGCCACCAGATGAAGTGAAAGGCGATGTTGCCCGTATGCTTTTATACATGGCAGTGCGCTATGAGTCAGATGATGCGGTAGACTTGAAACTGAACGACCAGGTGAATAATGGTTCAACGCCTTATCACGGCAAGATTTCTGTTTTGCTGGAGTGGCATGCACAAGATCCTGTCAGCACTTGGGAACAGCAGCGCAACGAAAAGATCGAAGACATTCAAGGTAACCGAAATCCATTTATTGATCATCCAGAATGGGCCGAATCGATTTGGTAATTATTTTTCGTGAGTATTTATGATAGGTGAATAGGTTTTAACCTTATACCTAGTTTATGCAAAATCGATTATGAAGAAAGCAGAAGCTCAAATAGGAGCTTCTGCTTTTTTATTTCCAAAATTATCTAGCTATTAATCTATGTCCTGAGTATATTTAATATATGTTAACTATTTCCCTATATGTTTTTATGGAAATATCCTCAATTGTTTAAAGAAGGAGTAAGGAATAGGCTCTCACAAATCGTTTAGGATTTAAATTGAATAAAGGGGATAAAACCTATCTCATAAGAGGAGTTGGAAGATTGTTGAAAAGAATACTAGCAGTTATCGTTAGCGCAAGTATAGCAGCATTAGCTGTTTCTACATTAAATTATGTTTCACAAAATCAACGAGAATCAGATATGTATTATTTAGGTATTGTTGTATATTTCCTTTCAACTATTTGGATTTATTTACTGTTCTACTTGGTAATAGGTGTCCCATCCTCTTGGGGGATAGATAAATACAGACAAAAATATAAAGAAAAGACTAATGTCTATCAATATTTTATGGGAGTAACCCTTTACTCTCTTGTAGGATTGTTTTTTGGAACAGCTTTTTACTTTCTAATGAGTGTTAAGCAAGCTTACTTGTATAATATTTTTGAAACATTAGGGTTTTGGGGCGTAGCGTTCCTTTTGTACTTTCAAGTCATGTGGGTTCTTGAAAAAGGGTTTTTAGAAAAATACACTAAAAAACTTCAAAAGCCCGCCGAGTTTAGGTGAGTACAAAACGGGTAATGAACCACAGAACCAAATAATTTGGCAATTTTGAGGAGGCGAAGATTATCGGAAAACCAGCATCAAAAGACCAGATGGATGAGGCATTAAAAGAGCTGGAGCAAGATTATCTAGAGGCTGTGGACAATAACAGCTCCAGTACGGTAGAGGCGTTTGTGGAAACATTTCTATACGATTCCTGGTCTTACAACGAACAGAATTTAGACAGGATTAAAACTGTCATGAGTCGGTATTCGCATGAACAAATAAATGCACAAACCTTCAGCAGCTCTTTTAGGCGAATGGTCGACAAAGTACAGAAAAAGCTGGAGGAATTGGATATGGATAAGCAATATCCAGTTATCCAAGACGGGCAAGGGGCTTCCTTGTTGATCGCTATTGTGGATGGGTTGGTCATTCAATATTTTGCCGGGACCTATCCTGTCGATGAATTGGAGCAGCGTACTCCGTATTTCACGCGCTTTATCACCCAAGCGCTGAAAACTAAAAACTGAAAAAGCAAGTCAATTCATACAGCCCCTTCTCGTTTGTTTGAGAAAAGGGGCTGTTATTCTTTTTGACTGTCTTCAACAGTCTGGCTATTGAATAAAAATAAAATCAAATCAAGCGGACTGCTTTACACTAAGGACAGTAACGGTCGTTAAGATGATGATCATCCCAATAAATTGAATAAGGGTCAAATTAGTTCCCAGAAATAAAACCCCAAGCAAAGAAGCTGTGACCGGTTCAACCATTGCGACCATCGCTGCGGTTGCTGCAGTAATCAATTTTATCCCAATCAAATACAAAATAAACGAAATCCCTGCGCCTAAGATACCTAATAAAACAAACCAACCAAGGTCAGGTGAAGTCAAAACGGCAATCGTCTCGTGCGTATCTGCTAATAAAAACAAGATAAGGCAAAACAGCAGAAATGCTATGGTTAAAATGAGTGGTGGTTTACCGAATGCAGCAGCTTGCTTAAATGCGAAAATAAACAACGCATAGGAAATTGCAGAAGCAAGGCCTGTTGTGATCCCGATAAAACTTACAGAAATAGAGTCTGTATTATAAGCACCTGTAAGTAGTATGATTCCAAGAAGGACGCTGAAAATGGCAGCCCATTTAAACCAACTCGAACGTTCCAGTCTTAGAAAAAAAGAGGTGATTAAAACAAACACAGGTGCGGTATACATCAATGTAGCTGCAACAGCGATACTAGAAGCTTGGATACTCAGAAAATAAAAAGTAATGTTACCGGCAACCCCAACCCCTGCAAGCGATGACCAAATATATAATCGTAGAGAGCTGCTCGGGTTTTTCTTAAAACGAAGAAAATACCACATTATAAAAAAAAGTATACCAATAGCTCCCCGATAAAACGAAGTTACCATCGGACTCCATCCTTTATCCATAAGAATATCTGCAATTACTCCGCTCGTCCCCCAGCAACCAGCAGCCAAAATCACTAAAATAATACCCTTATTCTTCATTGTTTACCTCCAAAAAATATCTGCTTGTCACGTATAGAATCGTATTCAAAGTAACTTTAAAACATCTTTTACTCGACTTTAAAGCCGGTTATTGGTTATACGTTTTAAACAATTAACATGTATTATGTAGGTTATTCTATTAATTCACATAAATATTTACCTCTAAACTTAATAAATTCATGAAAATTTTAACTGAAAAATCTTTGGATTTTAAGAAAGTAACATAGTAGGCCAATTTAAAAACGACCGACGAAAAATAGCTATTTTTCGTCGGTCGTTTAAATTTAGTTATTTACTTGAACAGATTTGTTTTTCAAAACCGGGCTTTTCATGAAATTCCCATCTTTTCTGAAATTGCCCATAACTTCCATCGTTTCGCTAATGCTCACGAACGCTTGGGGATCAACTTTTTTGATCAATGGTCGCACAAAAGCCAATTCATGACGGCTAATGACACTATAAAGAACTTTTACTTTAGACGCTGAATATGCGCCTTCGCCATCTACTACTGTGATTCCTCTGTCTAGGTTATCAAGCAATTCTTTTTTGACGGCATCTCCTTGATTTGTCACAACCATTAAGCTCAATTTGATATGACGCGTATGCACGCGGTCAATAACCAATCCAGTGATGTAGATGGAAGCCATCGTATACATTGCCAATTCCCATGAAAAGATAAAGCCGGATACAAAGACTACGGCACTGTTTAAACTAAAGACAAGCGCTCCAAGTGGAATATCTCGTTTGATTGACAACAAAAGACCAATGACGTCAAATCCGCCTGTTGAACTATAATAGCGAATAATGATGCCAACTGCTATTCCTGAAATGACACCACCAAAAACGGAAGAAAGCAGTGCATCTTCTGTAATTTTAACGACAGGAATATAAAGCATAGAAACGGATGTGACCACTACAGAAAACAAACTGTTAGCGATAAAAGTCTTGCCGAGCTTCATCCAGCCAAGTACCAAGATTGGTACATTCAAGATAATCATCCAAAGCCCAGCATTAAGCGGGGTTACTAAGCCGAACATCATCGCAATACCTGTTACGCCACCCGCTAGTATTTCATGTGGCAGCAAAAACATATTAGCTGCAAATCCAAGTACAATTGAAGAAACAAAAATAAGTAATAATCTCATCCATTTATTCATAACCAAACTCCAATCCTATGGGAAGCCTAAGCCTTAACCATTCTATTTTGTTTATCCCACAAAAAAAGGGCGTGCATTTGCACGTCACCTTAAGTCTATTTATCATAATGGACTTTTTTAGTGTTAATCAAAACTACGACCATGTGAATAAATTGCTTTTTTATAGCGATACAATATTTCATATTATAGTGGCTTAAGGCTGAAAAATGCAAGCTTTCACGTTTACTTCATACAGTTTTTTATCACAGCAACAAACAAATAGCAGGAAACTACTTTTCTGCTTAACAGTATGGGAATTAACTAGTTATTATTGGGAAGACAGCAACGATTATTCCTGATAATATCAGCTCTTTTTATGTGACCCAATAATTAGTTTAGCAGTTTCTTTCACAGCAGAAATTCCGTTTGACGAGATCCCCATCGAATAAGTTACCATCAATCCTTCATGTAACACTAACAGTTGTTCTCCAATTTCTTCCGGATTTGTGACGTTTAATCTTTTCAATAAAGTAGAAAACAACTGCTTCAGCCATTTTTTCTCTTCGATAATTACCGCTCTTCCGGGATAAGATGGCTCATTCAATTCAGCTAAAGCATTTATAAAAGCATATCCCCGCGGAGAGTTGGTTTCTAACCAACTCTCAATTGTGTCAAATATGGTTAGTATCCGATCTAATGGTTGTTCTTCTGGAATAAGGTCTATATATTCATGTAAATGTTTTCGCCACTGTTGATCCCGCTTTTCTAAATATGCCACTACTAATTGTTCTTTCGAGCCGTAACAATCATATAATGTTTTTTTAGTCACACCAGCTTCTTTAGCAATAGTTTCAACACCAGTAGAATGAATGCCATTCAAATAAAAAAATTGAGAAGCGGTTTCGAGAATTTTTAATGCAGCAGGAGTCATTTTAGTTTGTTCATTCATTTGATTCATTCCTTTATTAGTAAGTATTTTGAATTGGATTTGAAGTTTTAATAAGAGTCTCTTTTTTAATAACCCATACGCCTACCAAACAAATAATCATTCCGATAATAGTTAAAACCAGATCCCCCTAAAGTATACCGAACAGTATATTATTTTCTAATATACTCATACCGGTCGGTATACTTTCAAGAGTGGCGATTATATAGAGCGCATCAAGAAGATTGGTTTTGATGTAATAGAAATTAAAATGATGAACTTTTCCTGTTTAATGAAATATGCAAAATATGGTAAGGTTGAGTAACTATAGGAGATGTTTTGAGGAAACTTATATATGCTATACCTTTTGATATGGTGTCAGCTATAACAGTTTAAATCATTTTAGTAACATGAAAGAAAGCGAACCTAAAGACATGATTCACGCATCTGGAACAGAAATTGAAACAGTAACTCAACAACAAAGAGAAGAATACAGATGGAACGACCCCGCCAATCCTTAGGGCAACTTATATCAAGTAGAAGATCGTGAAGTATATTTTAATGAGGTTGCCGGAGTAATTAAAAAGAATGTGGATACTGAACGAGGCCATATCTATCGTTAAATTGCAAAATGAAAAAATACCAAGAACTAATGTACACTCTTCAAGATTCACTTTTTAACTTTAAAAAACTATCAAGCTGCCTATAGAATCTTTAATAAAATAGCCTTCAAAAGGTGGAGTCATAATGGATAAATGCGATTACAAGAAATTCTATGAGACAGTTGGGAATTTAAACGGTTGGGATTTTAGCAAATTACAAGTTCAAAGTGACGAACCGAAATGGGATTTTTATGATGAAGTAAAAAGAAGGGCTAAAACCACTGATATCCTTTTAGATATTGGTACAGGTGGTGGAGAAAAAATTCTAACCATTGCGCCATCATTGGAATTTACAGTTGGAATTGATTTATCGCATGCGATGATTCAAGTAGCAAAAGAAAATCTTAAAAATTCTAACTTACCGAACGTGCAGTTTTTGCATATGTCTTCAGACAAAATCGGATTTCCTGCTAACTTCTTTGATGTTGTATCAAGTCGCCATGCACCATTTAATGCAAAAGAAGTTGCACGCGTTTTAAACACAGACGGCTTGTTTTTAACTCAACAAGTAAGTGAAGCTGACAAATTGAATATCAAAATTGCTTTTAAACGAGGGCAATCCTTTAGTGAAAAGGATGGTGTTTCAAAAGAAAGGTATATACGGGAATTAAAAACAGCGGGGTTTTCCAACGTGCAATCTTTTGACTATAACGTCACTGAATATTATCAAAGACCAGAAGATTTGATTTTTCTCTTGCAACATACGCCCATTATTCCGAATTTTGGTATGGAGACAGAGGATTACTCTCGTTTAACTGCTTTTATCGAAAACAACCGAACAAAAAAAGGAATCTGCACAAACTCGAAGCGATTTTTGATCATAGCCAAAAAATAGTTAGTCAGTGAAATACGTCATTTTTAAGACGCTTACGAATACTTAATTAGAATTGAAATTTTTTAGAGAAAAAGCCGAAAACTAAGAATATCAATCCATTTATGAACGTAGTTGTCGCAAAGACAAATCCTGCAAAGTTTGCTCCAATGCCGCCACCGGAATAGCTTCCGATAATATTAAGCGTCAGGATATAAACAAGTGGAGCTAATAAAATCATTGTAATGATCCCAGAGATAAACCATTTTTTACGATTAAGACCGGCTATTTTATTTACGATAAAATTTAACAAAACTAAAATTGTCCCCATAACTAAAATTGACATGAAAAGGACCTCCTTTTATTAATTAAACATATGTGTTTAATTTAGTTTACCTTTTCACCAACAATAATTAACTTACTATTTAGTGAATTACTGGAAAATGAAGCAGCGTTTATAATTGTGTTTTTTAAAAATGATTTTTTGGAGGAATTTAAGGATGTCGGATTATACAGAAGATAAACTTGTCGGGGGAAATGTTTCTACGGTATATCGTATAGGAAACACAGTTCGTCGAGAACTAAAGCCGGAAAGCTTTAAAATCCATCAGCTTTTAAAGCATTTAGAAGAAAAGGAGTTTACTCAATCACCCCGATTTATCGGAATTGATGAAAATGAAAGAGAGATTTTAACATATATTGAAGGAGAAGCTGGTAATTATCCAGTGAAAAAGTATATGTGGTCAGACAAAGTATTAATAGATATAGCCAAAATGCTTCGTCTTTATCATGATTCAGTAAGTGATTTTACATTTGATGAAAATTGGCAGCCTTTAGATAATACACCTTCACCGTATGAAGTAGTTTGTCATAATGACTTTGCTCTATACAACCTTATTTTCAATCAAGAAAAGCCAGTTGGAATTATTGATTTTGATCATGCTTGTCCTGGTCCAAGACTTTGGGATATTGCTTATACACTTTATACGTGTATCCCTTTATCAAGGTACAATCTAGCAGAATCAGAGGATAAAAAAGTTTACTACAATGCCTCAAAAGATGCGGATCGCATAAAGCAGCGGGTACAGTTGTTTTTCGAATCTTACGGAGATAAAGTGGATAAGAATTATTTGGAGATGGTTTTGCTGCGATTAGATGGATTATGTGAAACGATAGCAAGAAAAGCTGCTGAAGGGAATCTTGCATTTCAACAAATGATAAGTGAAGGTCACATAGAACATTACCAAAAGGAAATTGAATTTATACGAGAACGTGGTCATGAATGGATTTGAAAAACTAAAAAAATTGCCATTTGAGAATCCCTTTTAATCCGGAAACTCAATGGCAATTTTTAAATAGTTAGCGAAATCATACTGAGCGGTTCTGTCGTTTCAAGTGCAACTAAAATACTTCACGCAATTCAATCTGACCATTACCTTCTCCTTGAGGGTCAGGCATACGCATGGCCCATTCAATAGCTTCTTCTTTTGAGTTCACCTCGATAAGGATAAACCCGGCGATTATATTTTCGGGTTCAGAAAATGGCCCATTTGTAATCACAGGATTTTCTGCTAATTTCGGATAAGAAATACGCATTCCACTTGAACTTGGTTTAAGCCCTTTCGCCATAACCCTTACTCCTGCCTCGATTAACTCTTTATTGTATTTGTCCATAGCTTCGATAAGTTCTAAGCTTGGTCTATTTCCAGCTTCTGAATTTTTTGAGGATTTAACGATCAACATAAATAACATATTTTTACCTCCCTTAATAGTGAAGTGCCTTCCGTTGTCATTAGTATAAATCTATTTTAAATACAAAGCTTCTAGAAATTAACGCTGAATTATTCTATTCAAACCTGCAATAGTCGGCTATTGGAGTAGGCGTTTATTTAACAAGGTAAAAGGGAAAAAGAGCCTGTGGAAAAATATATATATGAGGGAGCTGTGTGTATGGAAAAAAATCAAGGTTCCTATTCGTTTCGCAATTTAGGGTCTGGTCTTCTTTTTGGTATGGGGTTAGTGGCCTTTATCGACGAAGCTGTTTTTCATCAAATTTTAGGCTGGCATCATTTTTATGACAAGTCAACAACTGCAGTTGGTTTGTTTTCCGATGGCTTGTTTCATGCATTCAGTTGGTTTGCGACAGTGGCGTCCCTGTTTCTATTTGCAGACCTTCGAAGAAGAAATTCGCTTTGGATAAAAAGATGGATTAGCGGTGTGTTTCTTGGAGCGGGCTTTTTCCAACTTTATGATGGACTGGTTCACCACAAACTTTTAGAACTGCATCAAATTCGCTATCATGTCGATATTCTGCCGTACGATATTGTTTGGAACGGCGTTGCAGTGATCATTCTACTTATGGGTGTCTTTCTTTATATGCAAACTCAAAAAGCAAAAGGGCTGCAAAAGAAGGGAGATAGGTGAGCATGCATTCTCATGTTCAAGCACAAGGGACAAGTTTCGAGATAATCGTGACATTGTTGTTACTCTCAATGGTTTTTCTTTATCCCTTTGCTGCGATTAGAACAAATCGAAAATATAAAGAATGGCCAGTTTATCGCTATGTATTCTGGATTACGGGCGTTTTTAGTATAGGAGTAGCACTGACTGGCCCATTGGCTGAGTTTGCTCACAGCAACTTTAAAGGACATATGGTTACGCATCTACTAATAGGAATGTTGGCACCGCTTCTTTTTGTGTTCGCTACACCAATGACTTTATTGTTGCGAACTTTAAAGGTGACTACTGCAAGAAAACTGACTCGTGTCTTAAAAAGTCGTCTGCTGCAGTTTTTAACCAATCCCGTGACAGCTACTGTTCTTAATATTGGTGGACTTTATGTTCTTTATACGACTGATTTGTATATGCTGATGCATCAATCACTTGTTCTTTATGGACTGATTCATTTGCATGTTTTTCTAGCGGGATATTTGTTTACGTTGTCCATTATATACGTTGACGTGACATCACATCGATATAGCTATATGTACCGAGCCATTGTATTGATCTTAGCAATAGCAGGACACAAAATTTTATCCAAGTATATATACGCAAATCCTCTAAAAAGCGTTCCGAGAGCGGATGCTGAAGCAGGCAGTATGCTGATGTATTATGGAGGAGATCTTATTGAACTCGTTTTAATTATTTTCTTATGTTACCAATGGTATAAATCAACTGCACCACGTTTCACAAACCCTTTATACAAAACTTAACTAGAGTTGGAAACCAGCAACAAATGCGCAACAAAAAGAGGCTCTCAATATAGAGCCTCTTTTCAGCTTGTAGACAAAGTCTTATTAAACTGAATAATGATGCATAATCTTCAACTAGGCTGGCCACTTCGCTTTCCATGGGCTCAGCTGCAGCCTCCTCGTCACTGGCGTTCCTGCGGGGTCTTCAGCTTTCGCTGTCCCATAGGAGTCTTCGTGACCAACCTAGTTGAAGGTTTCCAGCTTCGATCACTATGAGGTATTTGAGTGCGCTTCACCATAAAAGTAACCTATCAAAAAAATTTACCCACTCGCTTCAGGATTCGGAGCACCTAGTGGCGACTCCAGCGGAAAAACGAAGTGGTGAGACCCCGCAGGAGCTTGCGACGAGGAGGCTCAGCGCGGAGTCCGCGGAAAGCGTCCACTAAGTGCGGAGAATCCTATATGCATACAAAATTGAGTAAATATTCTTTTGTCTACAGTCTGAGAGGCTCTCATTAAAGAGCCTCTTTTTTCTGTGTAGAGATAGTGTTTAAAAGACACGGAAACTTAGCTTTGATTTACCTGCTCTCTTTAGAAAGACTAGGTAAAGTTTCGCGTAACCGCATTGCAGCGATTATCCCTGCACTCAACGGTAAAATAGCGACCAATCCGATAGCCCAACTGACATTGAGTAAATCTGTTAATATGCCGGCAAATAATGCGCCAAAGGCATATCCACTATCCCGCCAAAAACGATAAACCCCCATTGAAGAAGCTCTCCATGATGGTTCTGCGATATCACTTATAGAAGCTTGTAGTGTTGGATAAACCATCGCAGTCCCAATACCTAACAAGATAGCTGCCACAATCCAGGTATTGTATTCATTGACGAGCAAAATCATCCATAGTGAAAGGGCTTGTAGCCACATACCGCTAACAATCAATTTTTTTCTGCCTATTTTATCGCTAAGAAAACCAGTAAAAAGTTGAAAAAAGCCCCATGAAGCTGGGTAAATGGCAACCAGTAATCCGATTTGCGATAAAGTTAGCCCGACGCTTGCAAAAAAAATCGGAAACAGTCCCCACGCCATGCCATCTTTTAGGTTGGTGCTTAGTCCGGAAAAGGTGAGGATAGATAAATTTTTGTTTTTATACGTCGTATTTTTGAAGACATCTGCCGCTGAAAGTGTCGAATTTTTAGTAGACGTGCTAGTTTGTAATTGAATGTGTGCTTGCGTATCTTTTACGATTAGCGATAATGAAAAACCGATTAAGACAATGACAATTCCAATATAAAAAGGTTCTGGTCGGTTTGAATAACTCGACGCAATAAAACCTGAAACAGCGGCCATTACCGCTACCCCGGTATAACCTGCAAATTCATTAAATCCTACAGCAAATCCTCTTTGGGTAGGTTTTGCTAAATCAATCTTCATGTTTACGGTCATAGACCACGTAAGTCCTTGGTTAATACCTAAAAAAATGTTTGCGACTACAATCATCCACCACGAGCTTGCGAAGATCACAAGTAAAGGGACGAGTAATCCAACACTCCAGCCAATGAGCAAAACTTTCTTTCTTCCAAACCGGTCGGCGATGGTTCCTGCGAAATAGTTCACAATAGCTTTTGAGAATCCAAAACTAATGATGAAAGATAATGCCGCACTTGTAGAGACTAGGCCAAAATCTTCTTCGCCGATAATTGGAAGGATAGTTCTCTCTAAGCCAACCATAGATCCTACAAAAAAGTTTGTTACAACTAAAAGGAGGAAATTCAGTAAATTTTCTTTGATGCCAATTTGTACAGTTTTCATAATGCCCACCTTCAACAAAAGGCTTTCCTTTTGTTATTTTCTTTATTCATCTTGTTTACTGTTCACTTTGCGGTTGAGTATTTAGTATATCAATAGTACAGGTTCGAATCGATTATCAAAACTGAGACACTGACGGGAACATTAAATAAATAGGTAATCCGCGCCCATTCACTTCACCTTATTAAATAACTATTTTTGTACGTAATCTTATTAAACGATTGAAGCAAACAGCTATGAATAAGTAAAGATAAATTCCTGAATTTACTAGTTTGTATAAATGTTAAAATAAAGAAATAAAAAACTTTGAAAATCTTGTAACGAAACCATTATTTTTTAGATATATAAAGTGAAAGGAGGTAGAAGTGTGGATGAACTTACGGAAATATATGAACAACACGCAGAGCAGGTCTATAAATACTTGATCTCACTTTGTCGGAATATGGATATAGCAGATGAACTAACGCAAGAAACATTTTATCAAGCTATTCGTTCTATTGACAATTACAATGGCGAATGCAAAATGTCGGTCTGGCTATGTCAAATTGCTAAACATACTTATTATAAGTACGTCGACAAGCAAGTAAAGCAAGTTAACCTACATACTGAAGATCAAGAAAAGTCGTTAGAACGAGAGTTAATCGCTAGCGAAAACAAAATTGAACTTTTCCGTATGGTTCATTTCCTAGAGGAACCTTACAAAGAAATTGTTTTGCTGCGACTTTTAGGAGACTTGTCTTTTAAAGAAATTGGTGAAATTCATCAACGAAACGAAAACTGGGCGAGGGTGTCTTTTTACAGAGCAAAATTAAAATTGAGAGAGCGAGGAACTGTCTATGAAAAATGAATGTTACATAGTCCGAGATTTAATGCCTTCATACATCGATCAGCTATGCAGTGATGAAAGTAGAAGATTTATCGAACAGCATGTGAAAGGTTGTGCGTCATGTTCTCACGTATTGCAGCAGATGCGAGCGGAATTGAATGATGGAGAAAAAGTTGAACTACCAAGTCGAATAGAGCAAAAAAAACCGTTTGAAAAAATATCAAATTTATTAAAGGCCCAAGGCAACTTTTCGCAATTCTTAAAAGCGTCTTTTTGGCTTTCGCTGTTAATTACCATTATTCTTTTGGCGTTCTCTTTTAACAATTTCATCCCTTGGCAAGAAAATCAACAAGAAGCTGAGCGCGTAGAACAACAACGTCAGGAAATGATGGATAAAGCCTTTGCAGCATTACCAGTAGAAGGACTGCCTGACAAAACAGCATTACAAACTGTATTTGATCAGTACGAAGAACAACTGCAACATATTGCCGTGTTCGCCAAAGAAGATGTAAGAGAGATTAGTTCGTTGCCAGCAGAGCCCAGTGCAATGTTTCCTATTGATTATGAAAAAGCGTTGCTTGTCGTGGGTGAAAATGGAGAAATTACGGAACCAATTGTTCCAAATGAGTATGACATTGGAACAATTGTGATGGCGAGCGAAGAGAAATTGGTCCAATTTGAATACAAAAACGCGTATCTCAAAACCGTCGAAAATGCCCACCAAACAAAATACTATTCTCTTAAGGTTTGGGAATTGTTTTCTTTACCACTCGCATTTGGTTTGACCACGTTATTTATTTTTGCTATATGGAGTTACCAAAAGCGCATCATGAAACCGTTGAGACCTCAAGTTGGGTGAAATACTGCTACATTCACTTTAATCCAAAATAAGAGAGACGAGCCTATACGTATAGGCTCGTCTCTCTTATGTTATTTTTGGTTTTTTGAGGTCTTCTGTGTAAAGAAACTAATTGGGTAATAGATAGTAAATAGCAGTCAAAAATACGATTAACGGGATATTAAATAGTAGTGTGAGCAAAGCGCTTTCTACAGTTAAGGTTTTGTATTCAAAGTATACCCTCATAAAAGTTAAAATAATCCATGAAAAAAGCAAACTCCATTTAACAATAAAGAAGATATCATAGCCAATTGGGAAACCAAAAAATAAGGCGAGAAGACCGTATACATATATCATCGGATAAATAATAGCTACAGCACTCAAAATAATGAGTATGCGCAAAATCCAGGAAGCACGATAAATTCCGGCGTAGCGAGTTTCTTTTAGTGTAGGTACTTTTAAGTACTTTCTAACAAAAAATTCAACCATTACATGGAGTAGAATGTACATGTATAAATAGATGAATATACTTTCTTGATAGAAAATTTCTTCGATTTCATTCATATCGATCCACCTCGAGTTCTTTATTTATTTCGAAATCGAAGATCTCATGACACGCTAGATTAGTCTCCACCGCTCGTATAATGATTATCCCCCATTTGGTAATTAGAGCTTTCGCCAGGTCTCGTATGAGGATTGATGGCATTGAGGGAGGTATCATTTCTTTTTTTCCGCTTCCATTCAATCAGTGCGCCAAGTGAAATTAGTGATGCAATGGGAACTATGAAAATCCACATGTTGGTTTCACGTCCTTTCTACTAAAATCTTTTAAATTGGTAATTCCTTATGAAAATTTTAACATAGATTCTGGGAAAAAAATACAGTTAATAAGAGGAAGAAGCTAAATTTTATCTTACAATAAAGACTGGTAAGTATTTTTTCTGATAAAGTAAACTAAATGGGATTGGGAAGAACGTTAAGTTATACTGTATTTTTGCGTTAGTACTGGGTGGACCAATTGGAATCGGAACCATACTAACTGTGTGTTTTGCCGGACTACTGCTTAACTTTTTTATGCCCCCAATTGCCAAAGCAATCGATCGCGTCATTGTACCGCCAGTCACTTCAACTCATTAAAAGGAGAGTGCATGATGAGGAAATTGTTAATACTAGGAGTCAGTGGATTAGTCGGAAGAGCGTTAGTTGAAGAATGCAAAGAAAGTTTTGAAATATTCGGTACGTATTCCACATCGCCTATAGACCTTTCTAAAAACAACCAGTTTCAACTAAACGTTAGTGAATTAGATCAACTGAAAAACATCATTCGCAAAGTAAATCCTGATGCCGTTGTTTCGTGTTTGAGAGGGGACTTTGACCAGCAACTACGATTTCATAAAGAGTTGGCATTAGAATTAAGAGAAACGAACGGGGTTTGTTATTATGTCTCTACTGCCAACGTATTTGACGGAGATTACACTAAACATCATTCTGAAAGAGACCAACCGAATGCTGAGTCTTTGTATGGAAAGTTTAAAATTAGCTGTGAACACGAGTTAAAACAAATTTTAAATGAACGGGCTGTGATAATAAGAATTCCGCAAATATGGGGAAAACAGTCCCCAAGACTTAAGGGAATCGAATCTGCAATTGAAGAAGGTCAACTTGAGGTATACGACAATTTGGCATGCAATAACTTGTCGGACACTTTATTAGCAAAACAGCTAAAATACATTATTGAAAATAATTTAGAAGGAATCTTTCATCTTGGCACTGTTGATATGATGATTCATCAACAATTTATAGAAAAGCTCGTAAAAAAAATTACGGATAAAAAAATCGAGCTAAACCTTCAGTCGATTCCAAATGTCCTTGGAATCTGCCATTTTGGGTTAACAAGTGTCCGACACGAAATTCCTGAAAACTTACAAATAACCAATCAAGAGCTGATCGACTATTTAATCGGATCAAGTGAATAAAAGACTTATGAAATAAGAACTTCAAATGGAGTTCTTTTTTGTTTGTGAAATATTCAGTTAATTATTGACCAGGTTAGTCAATTCATGTAATAATGAAATTGACCAGAGTAGTCAAAGAGTTTTGGTGTGAAAAGGGGGATTCTAGTGGAAGATTTATTAAAAAACGTAGATCTTGAAAAAAGAGATCGAATCCTTAATAGTGCCATGAAAGAGTTTAGTAAAAACACATTCCAAAAAGCTTCGACCAATAAGATTGTTGAAGATGCTGGGATTTCTAAAGGACTGTTATTTCATTACTTCGGAAACAAGGAAAAGTTATATAAGTACTTAGAGTTTTTTACGTTTAAAGTAATGACTGACGAAATTAACAATGAATTGGATTGGAACAACCAAGACATACTTGTGCGATTAAAAGAAATATCGATGATTAAACTTAAAGTGTTTCAAAAGTATCCCTACTTAACGGACTTTTCACTGTTGCTTTTTAAAGATTCGACTGTTGAAGAAATTATGCACAAATATCCAGATTTTCCGTTAAAGCTTTATGGCCAAGTCTATACGCACAATATAGATTATTCTCTTTTTAAAAAGGATCTTGATGTAGAAAAAGCGTTGAACATTATCAAGTGGACGATGGAAAAATTCAGTGACGAATTCAGAAAAGATTTAGAACTAGGTGTAACCAAATTTGATAATCAATCAGTGGAAAAAGAAATCTTCAAGTATATCGACATGCTTAAAGAGTGCTTTTATCGATAGATCTAGTCAAGAGAAGGAGGGAATCCAATGATTTCTGTTAAAAATTTATACCACTCCTATAACAAAGACGGAAAGTATCAAGTAAAAGATGTTAGTTTTGAAGTCGCGAATGGGGAAGTGTTCGGGTTTTTAGGTCCATCTGGAGCAGGGAAGTCAACTGCCCTAAATATTCTTACAGGTCTTTTACCACTTCAACAAGGTGAAGTGGTGGTTGGGGGATATGATTTAAAAAAGGTTTCAAACGAGAGGTTCAACAAAATCGGGATGAGTTTTGAACAGTCGAATGTTTATAGCAAACTTACAGCAAAAGAAAATTTAGATTTTTACCGAAAATTATTTGATGTGCCAACGCTAGATTCGCATGCGCTATTAAAGCTTGTTGGTTTAGAAGGCAAAGAGCATGTAAAGGCTGGTGAATTTTCAAAAGGAATGAAGCATCGGCTAACTTTTGCGAGATCGATGATCAATAATCCAGAAATGTGGTTTTTAGATGAACCGACTACAGGGCTTGACCCATCTATCGCTGCAGATATTAAAGACATCATTAAAGAAAAAAACAAAGAAGGCGTGACGGTATTTTTAACGACGCATAACATGTTTATTGCAGACGAACTGTGTGACCGAGTGGCTTTTATCGTAGATGGAGAAATTAAACTAATTGATTCACCAAAAAATTTAAAGCTGCAATACGGCGATAAACTTGTTGAAGTGGAATATATGGAAAAAGGAGAAGTCATAAAAACGACCTTGTCTACTGTATTGCCAGAAGATAAAAAAGAGCTACAAAAGATTATTGAACACCATGACATTCAAACGATGCATACAAAAGAAGCTACGCTTGAAGAAATCTTCATAAAGGTTACTGGAAGGGGGCTTGTTTAACATGAAACTCTTTTCTAGCTTTATAAAAGAGTTGAAGCTAGCCTCACGAGGGTTTTACTTTTACATCGAATTGTTTATGGCGGTAATCATTTTAGCGGTATTTCTGTTATTGGTTCCCGATAACTTTAATAACCAAAGAACGGAATATATCTACTTTGATATGCCAAGTCAAACGAGTGAGTTGTTTTTACAAGAAATCTTACAAGAAGACACTGATGGGAAAGCAGCGCCTGTCAAAGTTGAAGTAGATAAGCAAGAAAAAGACGCTATGCTATACACCACATCGGATCAAAAAATATACGTATTGACGAGCCGTGAAGACGTTATCTATATGGCAGATAGAGAAAAGAAAATTGCTGCGGTAGTGAAATTAGATAGTGATAACGCGATAAACTATGAATATTACTTACAAGGATATGAATCCGATAAGTTTAAGAACCTATTAAAAATACTTCATGTGGAGTCCAATGAAACCATAGAAGCTGCGATGAATAATCAAGACGTAAGGCCATTAGCTGACAATACCCTTGTGTTATCAGATAAAGAAAATATGATGCCTTCAGTTTTAGTATTCAATGGGGCGCTCATGGGGCTATTTATTATTGCTGCATACATTTTCTTAGATAGAAAAGAAGGGGTTATTATGGCTTATGCTGTTACACCTTCTCCTGTTTGGCAATACTTGATGAGTAAAGTTGGCGTCATTCTAGTAACGACAATACTGTCCAGTTTTTTAGTCATAATTCCTGTAATGGGAACACAGCCGGACTACTTATTGTTGCTACTATTGCTAGTAACTACTGCTTTTTTTTCGTCATCCCTAGGGCTTTTAATTGCAAGCTTCTATAAAAATGTGACACAAGCTTTTGGAGCGATTTATGGATTTATGTTGTTAATGATTCTTCCCAATATTGCTTATTTTATCCCAAGTTGGAATCCGAATTACCTAAAACTAATCCCTACCTATCCAATGTTAGAAGGATTTAAATCGGTACTGCTCGGAAATAATGATTGGTTATACGTGCTAACAATTTCTGGAGGCTTTCTATTGGTTGGAGCAATTTTGTTCAGTATTTCAAACCGAAGATACAAGAAAACTCTTTTAGGCTAAGGAGGGGTAACGATGATTCGTAAAATCTGGGCAATATTCAGAAGAGACTTGAAAGTAAACTTAAAAGATTCGATTGCTCTTTACATCTTATTCATTCCAATTCTCCTTGCCGTTTTAATCAATCTTTTTACACCTGGGATAAATGAAACGACAGTAGACCTGGCATTATTAGAAGGAGATAATCCTAGTCAAATCAGTTATTTAGAGCAATTTGCAGAAGTAGAGCTTTTTAAAACTATTGATCAAGTACAGCAACGCGTCGAAGAAAGAGATGCCACAATCGGAATAGTTCCAGAAAACGGTGGCTATTATTTAATGACACAAGGCAATGAGCCTGAAGGCATTGTCGATTATGCGAAAATATTAACTAGTTTTTATGAGCTGGATATTTCGATAGAAGAAACCAATAGCGAGTTATTCGATTTTGAACGAACCGTACCCCCGTTAAAAAAGACGTTAGTAAACACAATGATTCTGCTGATTTCGATCCTTGGAGGGATGCTCATAGCATTGAATATCGTTGAAGAAAAGGCAGATAACACATTAAGTGCGATTAACTTAACGCCTGCTGGCAGACTTACTTTTGTATTAGGAAAAAGTGTAATCGGAGTACTGCTTTCTATTATTGGTACTCTTTCTTTAATCGTTATTACAGGATTTGGCACCGTAAATCTGCTGCAATTATTACTAGTTTTACTGGTGACGAGTTTACTTAGTATTTCAGTAGGCTTTATCCAAGGGCTGACTAGTAGCGACATAATGACCGCAGCCGGCAGTATTAAAATACTGTTTCTTCCTTTACTTGCAGGTGTATTAGCAATTGAAATGCTCGGAGATAAATGGCAAAAATTCTTTTATTGGAATCCTTTTTACTGGGCCTATAAAGGAAACGATCTGATTTTATCTCAAAGTGGAACATGGTCGCAGATTTTTATGTATTCTGGTATCGTTTTGCTCATTAGTGGGATTGTTTACCTTTTCTTAGCCCCAAAGATTCGAAAAGGGCTCGAATGATAAGAAAATCATATGCGAAATAGATAGATTTAGGGAAGAAGCTTGTAATTAAGCTTCTTTTTTTTGATTATTAGGAAATAAGTATACAATTTTTGTTTATTTTATGGGAATTAATGTTATTCTGTACAAAGGTGATCTGTTTTCTGTTAATTTACAGTAGTGTTTTTGAAAATATATTATTGCTAATTGCTGTAAAGAATTGTATTGAATTGTTTATCAAAATTATGTGAACCCTATTACAATCAGGGTGTTTATTGAAAATGGAGGAGACTACCAGTGAATCAATTAGTTGTGCAAAACTGGAATTTAAATTCTTTATACAAAGGTGGAAGCCAATCAATTCAATTAGCTAAACTTATAAGTCGTATAGTGGAACAGTTATATATTGTCAATGATGAAATTAGCGTACATAAAATAGCAATAAGAAAGCAGAATTTGCAACCATTACTTTCCATAGTTCAACAGTTTCAGTTGATACTGAGTGAGTGGGAGGAAGTAGATGAATTTTTGCTTTGTGCCTATTCTGAAAATGTTAATAATAGTTCAGCGATCAGCCTAATAGAGAAAAGTGATAGTTTAAAAGTAGAAATTGATACGTTAAAAGTAAAAGTAAACCAACTTCTTGCATCGCTGCCTGAAGATGTATGGAATGAGTTTATCCAGCTAGAAGAAATCCAACCAATTACCTTTTATTTAGAAAAACAAAAAAAGGAAGTTTGTGATCGTTTACCTGCTGAAATGGAAAGGTTAATCAGTATAATGTCTGTAAATGGCATAAAAGGCTGGGAGCAACAGCAACAGTTTATGCTTTCAAAATTGAAAGTGTTGCTAGAAGTGGATGGATATAAAGAGTCAGTTTCCATTGGCCAAGCCTTAAATTATGCGATTCACTCTAAAGATGACACATTACGTAAGCGGACAGCACAAGGCATTAAAGAAGTATGTGAGGCAGAAGCCGCTTCATTTGCTGCTGTATTCAATCATATTGCTGGTGCTCGTTTAGATATATATGAACAGCGAGGATGGACTAACTTATTAAAAGAAGCCGTTGAACAAAACGATATAAACGAAGAAACGATTCATTTAGCGATCGCTTCAATTGATGAAAATAAGAAAAGTTATTTAACTTATATTCAACGAAAACTTGAATTGAGTCGAACAGAGCGAGCTAGTTGGTTTGACTTAGTTACCCCATTATTTGCACCTGTTGAAAAAATTTCGTATAACGAAGCGAGAGAGATTATTTTGACGCAATTTTATCGGTTTAGTGAAAAGTTAGGGCGATTTGCAGAAATGGCGTTTGAGAGTGATTGGATTGAAAGTGAAAATCGCCCGAATAAAGCAGAAAGTGGATTTTGCACTTCTATGCCTATATCGAAGGAAAGTCGTATATTTTTCACTTATCGAGAAACATACCAAGATGTTTTAACCTTAGCTCACGAACTCGGACATGCCTATCATAATTTCATCATTCATGAGGAACCCGCACTTGCTCAACAAACTGGCATAAGTGTCGCTGAGACTGCCTCCACATTTATGGAGAATTTAGTACTAGACGCTGTAATCGGTCAAACGACCAATGAGCAAGATAAACTAGCACTTCTAGAGATGAAAATCAAAAATGGACTTATGTATGTAGGGGCCGTACCAAACATGTTCCGTTTTGAACAAGCATTCTATAAGAAAAGAAAACAAGGACCATTATCTGTCCAAGAAATAAACGAATTGTTGAGTAGTGTAGAAAACTCCTTTTATGAAGGGCAAATTGAAGATTTAGCACTTTATAAATGGATTTATACAAGCCATTTTTATGATGCTGATAAGCCTTTTTACAACATACCTTATACAATCGGTTATTTGTTTAGCAACGGCATTTACGAGATGTCTCTTTTGGATCCGTATGGCTTTGAAGAACGCTATGATGAGCTTTTGCGTAATTCTGGAAGAATGACAGTCGAACAATTGGCGCAAACCTTCTTACATGTAGATATATCGAAGCGAGAATTTTGGCATGCTTCTCAACAGCCTTTGAAAGATGCGATTGAGGAGTATATAAGAATAACTGAGAAGTATTGCGTACTAGACTAACATTTCAGGACATAGTCTGAAAAAAACACCTTCAACAAGTACAGTTTCAGCCTGTACTTATATTGAAGGTGTTTTTCCTATTTTGCTAATATTAACTATAAAGTGCACATTTTAATCGAGGTTTTCTGTTTGCTCAATCATAATCTGTTCATCCATTGGGCCGACAATCTTCTGGGCAATTTCGCCTTTTGTATTCAAAATGTAAGTTGTCGGGACTGTGCGCACTTGGTATGCTTGTGCCACTTCTCCAGATTCATCCATCGGAATTTGGAAAGTTAAGCCAAACTCATCAATAAACGAACGGATGGCTTCGTCGCCTTTGTCTTGGGAGGTCAAATTGACGGCCAGTATTTCGACGTCCCCGTCTGGATTGTTTTCATGAAATTGTTGCATATGCGGCATTTCTGCGCGGCATGGCGGACACCAAGTTGCCCAGAAGTTAAGAATCACTTTTTTTCCACGATAATCGGACAAGTGAACCGTTTCGCCATTTTGATCGGTTAATGTAAAATCGGGTGCTTCTGCTCCTGGAGTGAGCCCTGTCGTAGCCGACTGGTTGGATTCTACTTTAGATTGTGTAGATTCGTTTTCTTTTGCTATGAAGTTGGTGGCAATAATGGAAATGGCTGCTAACAATAAAATGGCAAAAAGTACTTTTTTAATCATACAATCTGTCCTTTCTGTGTAAATCGGTTATAAAAATAAATCGTTATTACTGCAAGTGTCACAAATGTTGCCGTTTGCCAAGAGATCAAAGGAGCAAATACGCTTACAATTAGCAGCTCTAATGTAAATAAGGCTGCGAGTAGTAAATCGGTCGGAACATCTGCACGTTTAACAAGATAGCGAATAGCTAACATACTTAGGATCAGCAAAAGGCTATGAAAAATTGCTTCTAGTACATTGTTTTCGAAGATTTGCAATACAGCTTGATAAGATACAAAAAACAATAGCCAAGCAAAAACAGGTTGGTTAGCTAGTTTCGGTTGTTTAGTAAAGAGAAGCGTTAAATACACCATTACTAGAACAATTCCTAATACGTGACCGTATAAACCACCATTAAAATAAAGAATAGATAAAGGCATTTCAAGAAAATTTTCGAAATTCAATGGGATGTAGCTTAGTTTCCAGATGAGAATATATAGTGACACCGCATTCCATAACCAGTCACCCGTTTTTTCTTTTAATGCAAAACGTACTAAAAAGCTTGTTAATGCAGCTGCGATCAAGACTGAAACCCATATGGCCGGGATTGTTAAGTGAAATATTGGGACATAGCTCATAGTGGTAACTCCCATCGTGCTTTTTGTTTCATAAAAATCTCTCCATCCGTATTTTACTCAACGCTTTCCATTATATCGGAATGCACAATCTTTTCATCTTTTTTGTTTGACAGGTATGATTAAAACAATACCAAATTAGGAGGTAAAAGTATGGCGTCTTGGCATGAACGTTTTCAAACGAAAGAATATTTGTATGGAACAGAACCAAACGTATTCATTAAAAATACTCATCCTAGCTTGAATCTTTCAGGGGATGCACTTGCGATAGCAGAAGGCGAAGGACGCAATGCCGTATATCTTGCAGAACAAGGAATGCAAGTTACTTCCTGGGATATTGCACAAAGTGGCTTAGATAAAACAATGCAACTTGCAAAAGATCGTTCAGTAACTGTCTCAACCAAATTGGTAGATTTGTCGCAAGCTGTATGGTCAGAAAACAAATGGGATGAAATTATTTGTGTGTTTGGTCATTATCCAAAAGAAGTTCAGCAGAAAACGTTCGAAGGGGTAAAACGTGCATTAAAACCAGGAGGGTATTTTTTAATGGAAGTATACTCTGTGGATCAACTCCATTATGGGACAGGTGGACCGAAAACAGAAAAACTTCTATATCAGCCAAAAGAAGTATTGTCGGCATTTACCGACTACCGAATCGTTCATTTTTTCACAGGGGAAGTCATAAGAAATGAAGGGACTTTACATAATGGCTTGTCTCATGTAATTCAACTTGTTGTTCAAAAGCCGGTTTAAGAAGAAAAACAGAGAAACCCCCAGCAATTCTGAGAAGTTCAGGTTGTCGGGGTTTTCTCTACATATTTTGAAAATATTAAAGCCGTAAATGTGATTGTCACACACGGCTTGTTTGTGCAACATCAGAAGAAGCGGTGCGGTTTGTTGTTGACTTAGGTCCAAGTTGGAACAGCAATGCGCCACTTGCGATTAATACAAGTGCAGCAAGAGACTGCCAAGTAAAAGGAACTTTTTCAAGACCGAACCAGCCAAGTGTATCCCACACAAGCCCGAAGAATATTTGAGAGATCATGACCAGTGAGATGGCTGCACTCGGCCCCAATTTCTGGACGCCTTGAGTCACGGAAGCAACAACGCCAACTCCAAGAATGCCGCTGAACCAAAACCACGGCTCAGCTTGAAAGTGGAAAAGAGTCTTTCCTTCGAAAACGAGTCCTGCTACCAGCGAAGCGACAAAGCCGAGAAGCAGAACAAGGGTGGTCGTCGACCAGACACTTACCCTTTTTTTGACGTTCGCATTAAATGTGTTTTGAACGCATACAAATGCGCCACCTAGAAAAGCTAGCAGAATGCCGATTGCCATTAAAGTTCCTCCTATTCGTAAATGTTGTTGCCAAACTGGTTTAACATGGAGTTTCGATTAATTACTGTGATTTTTCCACGCTTTTTCAAAATCCATCCTTGTTCTTCAAACTGTTTTAATACCCGATTCAAATGCCGGTAGCTTGTGCCGATTAAATCTGCCATGTCTACAAGTGAAGTCGAGTCGAGCGTAGTATCATCTGATGTCATTGCCAGTAAGTAGCTCGCAACCCGAACATCGACTGGATACAACAAACTGAAATTCATAGCGTGCGATTTAAGCTCGAATTTGTGGGTAATCGTCTCTAGCAAAAACTGTAGCCATTCCGTGTTGTTCATCATATTAGTTTCCAGCGCATCGTACGGAATACAAATGACTGTTGTTGTGGTAACGGCTTCAACGGTATTAATCAGCGTACATTTTCGGATATATTCAATATCTCCAACAAAGTCAAAAGGAGATTTAAATGCCAATATAAGTCTTTTGCCTTCCGGTGATAGCCTTGACACTTTTAATTTTCCTTCTACTAACAAATAGAGTGTGTCGGATTTCTCGCCTTGTGAAAACAATGGACTGCCACCTATGTAGGTTTCCAATTGCATGGCTTGTTGTACGCGATCTGGGAACATCGTGCTCAAGTTATATTGTTCAAGGTAACCGGATACAGTTTCTTTTTTCATAATTAAACACCCCTTTACCATTTCAAGACAATGACCCCCGCAATCATTAAGGCAACACCGAGTAGCTGATTGCGCCCAATGGTCTTTTTGGGCATATCCAACCAACCTTTAGAGTCAATCAGCACGGCTGTGATCAGTTGTGCAATTAAAAACACGCCAATTGTCAGTGTCACACCCAAATGGTGAATCGCTGTCATGTTGATAAACAGTACGATTGCTGCTAGCATACCGCCTGATGCATAAAGTGGAGAGACTTGAGTCAGTTGTTGATACGACCGATCTTTTAATGCCAAGACGATTGCTAATGCTAAGATAAAGCCAGTAAATTGGGTCATCGTGGCAGCTTGCCATGTGCCGATTTGCGAACTGATAGCGGCGTTTGCGACACTTTGAAACGTCAGGAAAAAACCTCCTGCCAATGCAAAAAATATGCCTTTCATTCGATTCACACTCCTTATATCTTTTTAACTGTACTAGCAGCAAAAAAATACCGAAAGGACATATGTCCCATTATTATTCCTTTCTTATTGTTTGTCTAGTAGCATAAAAAAGGAGATTCATCATTGCAGTGTTTAACTTCAATCATTTACGCTATGCAAATTAGACGACTTTCGATTTATTCCATAATAAAGGCGCAATGGGTATCAGCTTTCCAGCTAATACCCATTGCGCCTTTTCGTGTATAAAGTTATTGTGCTGTGTAACCGCCATCGATGACGATTGTTTGGCCAGTAATGCTTTTCGCTTTGTTGCTTGCCAAATAAAGAGCAGCATCTGCAATTTCAGCAACGTCTAGCAAACGTTTTTGAGGCACAAGCGGTAAAAGAACTTCTGCTAGTACTTTTTCGATTGGCACATTACGTGTCTTAGCTAAATCAGCCATTTGACCACGCACTAATGGTGTATCGACATAACCTGGTGCAATTGCATTAACTGTAATGCTGTGTTCTGCTCCTTCTAAAGCAGCGACTTTTGTTAAGCCAATAACGCCGTGTTTCGCGCTGTTGTATGCAGCTTTGCCAGCAAAACCAATCAATCCATTGATAGAAGAGATGTTAATAATGCGTCCAAATCCTTGTTCTTTCATAATTGGGAAAACTGTTTTAGTCAAAATGAACGGCGCAGTTAACATGATTTTTAGCATCAATTCGTATTTAGCTGTTGGAAATTCTTCGATAGGAGATACGTGCTGCAAGCCAGCATTGTTAATGACGATGTCAACGCGACCATAAGTTTTTTTAGTTTCTGCTACTAAGTTTTGAAGCTCAGACTCGCTAGTAACATCAGCTTTAACGCCGATTGCTTCAAAGCCATCGTTTCTCAGTGATTGAGCAGATTCTTGTAACACTTCATTATTAATATCTGATAAAACGACTTTTGCGCCACTTTCTGCGAAGTGTTTCCCAATTTCAAAACCGATACCGCGAGCAGATCCAGTAATAATTACGACTTTTTGTTCTACCATGTTAAATTCCTCCATATAATGTAATTTAGTTTAATTGATGTGGTTATACTAAACCAATGCCACCCATAATAATGCCGACGATTACAGCGATTGTTGGAATAACCAATGCGACAACAAAGACATCTTTATATGTTTCTTTATGCGTCAATCCAGTTACTGCAAGCAAAGTTAATAATGCACCATTGTTTGGCAAAATAGATGCACCCGCAGCTACAGAAGCCATTCGGTGGAACACTTCTGGGTTGATGCCAGTAGTTTGTGACAAGTTATAAAACGTATCACCTAGTGTACTAAGCGCAATTCCCATACCACCTGAAGCAGATCCGGTAATCATGGCCATTACTTGAATCGCTAGTGATTGGGCAACCAAAGGGTTGTCCGATACATTAAGTAGCCATTCTGTAATGTTGTCAAAAGCAGGAACGATTGCGATAACAGCTCCAAAACCAACAGCCGCACTGGTGTTAAGGATAGCCATAACAGAACCTTTTGCTCCTTCGTTAATCGAGAAGATAAATTTCTTATAAACTTTCACGTTGATTAGCATAATACTAACAATACCAAGCATTAACGCATAAATTGGTTCAAGTTTTACAACGTTCAAAAGAATCACGACTACAATAAGAGGAACTAATGACAAGAACCAACTCGGTGTAGAACTTTCATCACTTTTTGAAGAACCAGGTGTTTCACGCATTACAAAACCTTCACCTTTTGCCGAAAGTTTTTTCTCTCGATACGCTAACCAAGCATAACCTCCAACTGCCATGATTAACGTAGTGACGATTCCAATAACTGGACCCGCCATTGGGGTTGTATTGTAGTAAGCAATCGGGATTAAGTTTTGAATCTGCGGTGTGCCGGGCATCGATGTCATTGTAAATGTGAATGCTCCAAGCGCAAAAGTAGGAACTAAAAGTTTGCGTGTAACGTTAGCTTCCCGGAACAATTCAAGTGCAATTGGGTAGACTGCAAATACCACAACGAACAAACTTACTCCTCCGTAAGTCAATAACGCAGATGCGATAAGCACGCCTAAAATTGCACGTTTGCCACCGATTAATTGAGTAACTTTCTTCGCAACAGCTTTCGCCGCTCCTGTTTCTTCCATCAATTTACCGAATATTGCCCCCAGTAAGAAAATTGGAAACCATTTTTGTACAAAATTTACTAAACCGTTCATATACGTATCGGTATATGTTGAGTAAACGTCTAGTCCGCTTAAAAGTGCTACGACTCCTGCTGCTAATGGAGCCACCCATATAATAGACCATCCCAAATAGGCAAGTGCCATTAATAGGATCAGTCCGATAAGAATGCTTAACATGTGTTCTCTCCTCTTTCTAATGTGTGAATCTATTATTTTTGCCGAAGCAAGGACTTATTATACATGAATAAAGATATATTGAAATAAATATATGCTAAATGATGAAATAAAAAACAATTGCGATATTTACATATTTTCTTGTATTTTTGTTATAAATGCTATTTGATAGAGCATCCATATGTGTGTTTGAAAAGCGGTTTTTAATATTTTAGATAGATCTAACAATTCATCGTACATTTAATGTTATCTTAAAATTATTAACTCGGACCAATTGTGAAACGAATCAAAATAGGTTCGCAATTAGCTTAACTAATCTATGAGGTATGGTGTCTTCTTTCATTTCTTATGGAAAATTGATGGCGTAGTTGTTTTGTTTACCGGGTTATCTTATTTGGAATTCCGGCGCAGACAAGCGAAAAAAGCGGGAGAGGGTTATAGTGGTTTTACTGAAAAGGCTGCTCGACACTAAATAAAGAAGACGACGCTCGTATAGAATTGTCGTCTACCAATTCCAAAACCCAACAGCTATTAGCATTTGTTCCTCTGGTTTTGGTTGCAGTTATGAACAGTTATTTAGTTCGAGCAATTCCGGGGTGGTATCCAAATGGGTTCGACTTTGCAGCTTTAGCACTGGTTAATGGTGCGGTTACTACAAGTGCGCTGGGCGATCAATTCAATAAAGCCATAGCTGCGGCTAACATCCCGCCAGAATTGTTTGGCATTGTCTAACTACTTATTTGTTAAAGAGCTGTCGAGTCTAAGGTCTCGGCGGCTTTTTAACATTATAGAAAGAAAAGAGCTAGATGATTTTAGCTACTAAGAAGGAGTAATGTAAAAACAATTGAATTACTAATAGTTAAGGGGTAAGCAGATACTGCTTATTTAAACTCAAGTAATTGGTGACAAAAATAGGATAGGGGTGCGTTATATGAATAAACTATCACTAGATCAATTTGAAAAAGCTGCTTTGTTTATAAAAACAACAGCACGACCTTTAGAGCGGACTTTATTTGCATGGGAATTTGAAGGTGGTAGCTCTGAGGCTATTTTAAGTGAAGTGAAAAAATTTCAGAACAAAGATGGCGGATTTGGTCATGGCTTGGAATCGGATTTTCGCTGTAAGGAATCTTCAGCTTTGGCGACTGCGGTTGGATTGCATCTTTTGAGCGATATTGGCGTAACAGAGACAGAAGCAACAGTGGAAAAGGGCATTCAATATTTACTAAATACGTTTAAGCAAGAAAAGCAAGGGTGGCAAATCGTCCCACGTGCTGTTGAAAATGCACCGCGAGCGATTTGGTGGAACTACAGTGAGGATTGGGCATGGGGCAATCCGACCGCTGAAATCATTGGACTTCTCCATCATTATCAGAATTTAGTACCGGCGGATTTCTTAGAAGAAATCACATCCCGCGCATTAAATTATTTAAATAACTTAACCACATATGAACCGCATGAGTTGCTTAGTTTTTTAAAACTGTATAAACAACTTCCTGCGTCGCAGCAAGCTGTTATTTTCCAGAAGTTGAGCGACATTTTAAAAGAATGTGTCACAACAGATTCAAATCAATGGGACTCATATAGTCTACAACCTCTTCAAGTGGTTTCTACACCTAACTCTGATTTTTACGATTTATTCAAAGAAACAATTCCAGAAAATTTAACGTATGTAATTCAAAAGCAATCTGAAGGTGGCTATTGGAATCCTACATGGCAATGGGGGCAATTTGAAAAAGAATGGGAAGTAGCCAAACAGGAATGGCAAGGTGTGCTAACGCTCACTAATTTGAAAATTCTTCGCGCATTTAACGCACTGGAAACGAGCTAGAATTCGTTCAAATGATTGTTCTGAATAGGAGCATACCCAAGAAAAAAGATGGATGAACTAACTAACTATAGTAAGCATTTATCAAGAAAATTGGAAAGGTGGTGGCATTTAATATGAGAAAGTTGATTTTGAATTTAGCCATTAGTTTAGATGGTTTTATTTCAGATGAGCACGGGGGATTTGGTTGGATTGTAGGGCACGGAGATACCAAAAACGACACGTCCGATGTATTTGATTTTGCCGAATTTATGGACAGTATCGATACCATCGTTATGGGCTCAAAAGCATACGAAGACGTAGTGTTAACCAACCTGGATACGTATGCCGACAAAAAGATTTTAGTTGCAACGACAAGAGAGCTCGAAAAAAGAGATAATGTCGAATTTATTCAAGGTGATGTTTGTAAAGTGGTCTTGGCATTAAAAGAAAAAGAAGGCAAAGACATTTGGTTATATGGTGGAGGAATTCTTGCCGATCCATTTGTGAAAGCGAACCTTGTAGATGAATACATTATCGGAATTATTCCAACCATTTTAGGAAGGGGACGCACGTTGTTTAAAGGGGACAATCCGAAAATTGATTTGCATCTTGATCGTGCGACTGTGACGGATGGAATCTCGATGTTAGTGTATAGCAGAAAATCAAGCTGAATTAAATTTCATAGGATTTAACGTCAATAATTTTTGCTGACTTCGCTGCATTGCTAAACGTCAGGACATAGCAAAACTCAATGTAATCGCCCTTTGATAATGTAATTGCGCCATTGACCGAAGCTAACTTCCCATGCGTAATAACTTGATAAATCTCGAGACCAATAACATGTTTTTTTTCGTTTAGTACCCATTTGATTAATTCATCTTGACCATTCACTACTTTGTTTTGGTTTATTTGATGCCATTGGATCGAGTCACTAGTGTAACTTTGTATGCTGGCAGTTTGGCCCATTAAAACCGCTAGTATAAAATCGAGTACAATTTGTTTTCTGGGGGCGTTGTTGCAGTCTTTTGGAATCACCAAATTTAGTTTGTCATCATTCTCACCCATTTTAGCCATCTCCTTACTAGTTTCAAATTGATTAAATCTTTTAACGTGCTGCGAGTTGTACTGTTAAATAAGGAGAACGAAGATGAAGCACTTAATATTTAAAGTTTTAATTTTTATAGTCTTTATTTTAATTATTATATTATCAGATACACCTTATTTGATAAAAGTCATTTTATCAGGCATTATGTTGTTTTTTCTTTTGCCCTTTGGAGATGAAGTCTTTTCAAAAGAAAGGCTTACTAGAAAGGTTAAAGCAGCTTTTGTCAGCACTGCAACTTTTGTCGTTTTACTCTATCTGTTTCCGGCTTTAATATACAAAGATGCACTCGTGTTAAGTAGCGTTGAAGAAAGTGCTAGCTTCTTTTATGTAGTACTATTTTCTTCTTTTTTAGGGTTTTTCGTTTATGGATTACCGGTATCTTTATTGTCAGACTGGATTTCGATTCGCTTTACTTACCGGTTTGCAATGGCTGCTTTTGTCCATATTGGATTTGGATTGCTGTTGTTTCAATTTTTGTACATACTTCCAGCTGTTTGTGCTGTCGTATTTTTAATAGTTGATGAAATGCTGCGTACAAAGAGTATAACGCGTTTGAATAATTGAGCTAAGAAAAGAGTTTAATCTATACAAAAAAACAAGTAGCGAAAGATTTCGCTACTTGTTTTTTTGTGAAATGTGTTAGTTCAATAAGTTAGTTGCTCCTATTCGTTAGAAAACACTTTTACAGCAAATGGAAAGTGCATAACTCCTGTATCTGAAAAGTTGAATTCTGCCCATAATTTATAGAATCCAGCTGATGGAAAATTGGCTTCAAATACCGTTTGATCACTTGATATGGGATGAACATGGAGAAATTGTTTTCCGTGTTCATCTAATACAACAACATGACCTAAAGCACCTAAATAAGGCAAAGGGGTTTCGTCCTTTAAGTTGAAGGATAATGTAGCTGGTTTACCAGCAATTAACTGGGGTCTTTCGAATGTAACTTTTTTACCGTTAAACTCTTTAGTTGAATACTCATTTTCAATAAGGGTTTCCCAATTAATTTCAGCTTACGGGATAAACTCCATAGAAAATGTATAGTTTCCTTAAAGAATACAATTCGGTAGCAAGAAAAAAGGAAGAAACATGATATCTTTTTATCACTTTTCTTCCTTTGAATATAAAAATATATTTTTACAAATTAGCTTTTCTTTTGAAAACACTATTTGTAGTCTTCGAGTTTTTTAGTAAAAGAAGAAATTCGAAAGTGAAAATTGTAAATCCAAGCCATACACCCCCAAAAACATAGCCAGCTAAAATGTCACTAGGAAGTTCTAGCTCTAAATACATGCGACTTATCGAAATTAACATCAAAAGAATGAATATGACAAAAGGGAAGAATGTACGAACCGAAACCTTTTCGATAGTTCTAACTAAGATAAAGACGACAATCCCATAAATCACAAATGTCATTAAAGACTGCTCGCTCGGAAATGAATACCATAGATTTTCTAGTGTTTGATTCAAAGGAGAGAAATTATGGAATATCCTTCTCAAACATTCTTCGTATATTTCACCGCCTCCAATAACCACTACCAGCAACAAAAATTAGGGCACTCTATCTTTATTTTTCCATAAAATCCAAAAGGCTATAAATAATAGACTGAAGATTAATGTGTTTCTAGAACCGAGGAGTGAAAAAAACAACATAAAGTTTGCCCAAGATTCAGTGAAAATAAACTGGATTACTAAATTCGTAATGTCGTTGAAATCTTGAAATTCATTTTCTAAAAAATCCTGTATTAACCCAAGCATTAAAAGAAACAAACCAAAAGTGACTATTGCTGTGCTTATTAATAAAGTGGCGACCTTTTTACGCGAATGCATCAAGTATAAAGAAATTTCCAAAAAACGAGTGGCATAATCATGGAACTGCGCTTTGTATTTTTTGTATAGATACATCCCGACTAAAAAAACAAGTACGAATACAGCAGCTATGAAGAAATATTTTTTGATCGAACTATGAAATTGTTCCCACTCGGGACCTAGAATTTTGCCGATTGTTATAAATAGACTGACCCAAAGAAAAGCGCCACTATATGCATATAAGGCATATAGTCGAAATGGTATTTGAATAATTCCGGAAAAATAGCCTGTAATATGTCTAATACCTGGTATAAAATACGCAACGATTAACAACTTATTTCCGTGTTTATTAAACCATACGGATATCTTACTGATTTTTGTTGGTCCCATATGAAAATGATGTCCATATTTGGTGAAAAAAGGTGCTCCTAATTTGCGACCGATAGAATAAGAAATGGTCATGCCGATTGAAGTACCTGCACCTCCTACGATTATGCTATAAGCCCAGTTTAAATCATGTTGGTACACAAGAAACCCGCTGTAAGTCATAAGAACTTCACCAGGTATAGGAAAAGCAATCAGTTCAAGAAGTAGTGCTCCGAACAAAACGATATATCCATACTGTTCAAGGTAAGCAATGATATTCTCCATAAGAAATGCCTCCAAATAGTATCTCGTATAAATTAGTTTACAGCAAAAGTGAATGTCACTCTAGGTTCAAACAAAATGGTGTGTCGTTTTTAAAAAATGGCTGTGTGTAATTTCAACTTCTCACTATATACATAAAACAATTTAAATGTGCAGTTTGTGTCCAATTTTCATATTCCTGTTTAACTAAAAGTGGTCTAGGGAAAATTCAAGTAATCGCAAAGCAGTGTGGACAGTAATTTTTAAGAACAAAAAATGTTCATGTGCTGGAGTACTTGTACATAGAATGGAGGAATGGAGAATGGCAGACTATAAAAAGAATAGTATTTCCTTAACGGGGGCTGTCGGATTAGGAACAGGCGTGATGATTAGCGCAGGGATTTTCGCCTTACTTGGCCAAGTCGCACAACTTGCAGGAGCTTGGTTTCCATTAATATTTATTGCTGGGGGACTTGTTACTGCGTTTAGTGCTTATTCTTATATTAGGCTAAGCAATGAGTTTCCATCAGCAGGTGGAATTGGCATGTTTTTAGTTCAAGCTTATGGTAAGGGGACGATCACAGCTGCAGCTGCCTTATTAATGGCCATTTCAATGGTTATTAACCAAAGTTTGGTTGCTAGAACATTTGGTACGTACACCTTACAACTTTTTGATGTGGATCAATCAAGTTATCTTGTTCCATTATTGGGGGTTGGGTTACTAACTTTCGCATTTCTAGTGAATATTTCTGGGAATAGTTTTATCCAGTCGTTTACATCCGTAGCGTCATTATTGAAAATTGCGGGATTAGCTGTGTTTGGAATAGGCGGATTAAGCGTCGCAGGATTTTCATTTGCACCCGCAGAGAGTGGTGGCAATTCGGTAGATCCTACCATTGCAAGCTATATTGCTGCGGTAGCATTAACAATTTTAGCTTTCAAAGGGTTTACTACGATTACCAATAGTGGTTCTGAAATAACCAAACCTAAGAAAAATGTAGGTAGAGCCATTATGATTTCGATTTCAGTTAGTTTACTTGTGTACTTATTAATCGCATGGTCAGTTTCTAGTAATTTGCCGTTGGACCAAATTATTAAAACAAAAGATTATGCACTTGCTGAAGCCGCTAGACCTGCATTTGGCGATTATGGACTTTGGTTTACTGTTGCTATAGCCATTATCGCAACAATTTCTGGAATTATCGCAAGTGTATTTGCTGTCTCTCGAATGTTAGCAATGTTAACAGATATGAAACTAATTCCTCATAAACATTTTGGTATGCCAGGGGATATTCAAATGCATACCTTGGTTTACACAATCGTGTTGGCGATGTTCCTAACCATCTTTTTCGACTTGAGTCGAATTGCTTCAATGGGGGCAATTTTATATTTGGTTATGGATATGATTATTCATTTGGGCGTGTTCAAGCATTTACGCAAAAAAGTGGGAGCCAATTCTGTGATCGTGCTAACAGCTTTATCATTAGATGCCATCATACTTACTGCCTTTATATGGGTGAAGATAAACTCTGATTTATTTGTAGTCGGTGTCTCATTTGTGTTTATCCTGCTAATTTTTGCAGGAGAGCGTTTCTTTTTAAAACGTACTGCTTAACCGATTTATAAATGTCGTAAAACTAAGCAAATAAATACCCCCGCAGAGCCAAGATTCGAGCTGGCTGTGCGGGGGTAATTTTTATTGGTTAATAGATTTCAATTTGTCCCATCATACCATTGTCTTCATGTTCTAATATATGACAATGAAATACGTATACGCCTTTCTCTGGGAATGTGACGAGTATTTTCACTTTTTCTCCTGGATTAACTAATATACTGTCTTTTAAACCTTGTTCGTCTGGATCTACTTCTTTACCATCACGAGATATAACTTTAAATTGAGTCCCGTGAATGTGGAACGGGTGAATCATACCACCCATCATATCTTTTTTATTGTAAACTTCCCACACCTCGGTCACGCCTTGTTCTTGGCGTAAATCAATGCGGTCGGCATCGAATTTCTTGCCATTAATGGTTACCATGTCCATCATGCCAAACAATTCGATGTTTTTTTCAACAGGCATTTCTTTTTCTTCTTGAGATAGGAATGGCTCTTCAGTTGTCCACATTTCAGTAGAATCTGCGGTAGCACCGTCAAGTTTCACATCAAATGGCAACAATTCAACGTCTTCATCATTTATGATAGCAAGCGATTCTTCGGCTGTTAGTTTTGAAAAATCTATTAGAATCTCTGCGCGCTCTGATGCCGCCAATGTCAATTCTTGAATCTCGACAGGTTCATCGAGCAAACTGCCATCAGATGCAATTTGCGTAAAGCTAGCGCCATTGCTTAAACTAAATGTGTAGTTTCGTGCATTCGAGCCATTTAATAAACGGAAACGCATTATCGGTTCCGTAACCGTTAATTTAGGATTGATTGTGCCATTAACGATAGAAACGTCTCCTAATGTGCCATCTTCATTCATAAGTTGATTGTAATTCAACTGTTTGTCTTCATCAAAAAGGCGATCTTGGAAAATCAGTGGAATATCGTTAACTCCATATTCGTTAGGTATAGCTGGGTCTTCCTTATCAGAGCTATCGATAAGCAACATACCTGATAATCCTCTATATACTTGCTCAGCCGTCATTTCATGGACATGGGGATGATACCACAAAGTTGCGGCTGGCTGATCGGCTTCGAGCGTTATGATCCGACTTTCTCCAGGCTGAATTTCATCAAAGGGTCCTCCATCTATCTCACCGGCAACTTCAAGTCCGTGCCAATGAAATGTAGTAGTTTCGTTTAAGTCGTTTGTAATTTTAACATCTACTTTTTTGCCTTCTTCTATTGTGAGAGTAGGGCCTAGTAAGTCGCCATTGTATCCGTAAGTTTCAGTTGATATTCCATTGAAAAATTCGGTAGTTCCTTGTTGTGCAACGACTTCATAATCATAATTTTGACCCTGCTGCTTTTCAAGTAATGGAGGTATAGCTAATTCATTTGAACCTTCAGAAGAGGCAAGTGAAGGGACATTACCATGATTCATCATTGAACCCATACCGCCCTGATTCATTCCTCCCATGCTTTGTTCAGAATCTTCTCCGCCCATCATATTTGAATTCATGCCACCACTATTACCGGAACAAGCAGATAAAGTTATTGCTAAAAAAAACAAGAATCCGATCAATCCAAATTTTTTATTCATTATATACCCTTCTTTCTTATCCGTAATATTTCTACTGTACCCAAAAGATATGCACATCTCGTGCAGGAATAGTGTCACTATGATGTACATCCGGATAAGGGGCAAAGAAGGATCCCTCTGCACAAAAAATCAAAATTATTCCTTTACACTTATTTTAGAACTGATAGATAGAAAGTAGGAGAACAGCGATGATAAAGCAGTTAAGATCGATGATTATAATGAGTGCGGTGATTTTAACAGGATGTAGTGACAGCGCTGAGTCCAAAAAAGAAATTCCGTATAGTGGGGAACTCAATCATGTTCATGGAATAGGCTACGCTGGTAATAATGGTGGATTGTATTTTGCGGCTCATGCAGGGATGAAAATTTATCGTGAAGGAAGTTGGTTCGCCATTTCCGACGACTTTTTCGATTATATGGGATTTAACGCAATAGACCAAGGCTTTTATACATCAGGACATCCGAGTGCCGACTCAACTATGCCAAATCCACTTGGGATTCAAAAAAGTTTAGATGGCGGAAAATCTTTGGAACCTATTGCTTTTGAAGGAGAAACGGATTTTCATGCAATGGCTGTTGGATATGTTAGTCATGATATTTTCTTATTAAACCCAGAAGCCAATTCCGAATTAGCAGCTGGTTTTTATAAACGCACAAGTACGGATGATCAATGGGATGCTGTGAATGCAGCAGGATTAGAAGGAGAACTTTCAGCGCTTGCTCTACATCCTAGTGACTCTAATTTTGTTGCAGCAGCAACATCTACTGGAGTGTACGTCTCAGGAGATGGTGGAGAACAATTTGATCGAATTACAAATGAAGTAGCTCGTGGAACAGCCGTTTTCTTTAATGAAACCGAATTGTATTACGCAAGCTATGAAGATAGTGCAAGATTGACAAAATATACAATTACAACAAAAAAAGAAGAACAAGTCAATTTACCAAATCCTACGCAAGATGCGGTAGCTTTTATTTCTCAAAATCCTGCAAATAAAGACGAAATTGGGTTATACACTCTGCAAGGAGAAGTTTTTTTAACCCAAGATAATGGGGGTACGTGGTTGCCTTTACTTCAAGAAGGCAAAGTAGATTAACATAAAACGTTTATAGCTAAGGAGAAGCCAATAAAAAGGAGTGGTTAAGATGAACGCTAAAAACTCACATCATAATCATGAAAAACAGACACCAGAACACGCACATGATAAAAAGAATGCACATCATTCAAATCACAATCACCAAGGTCACGGGAGACACGAGGATATGGTAGCTGATTTTAAAAAACGATTTTTTATATCCTTAATTTTAACTTTGCCAATTTTAGCTTTGTCTCCAATGATTCAACATTTTTTTAGAGTCGATTGGCGCTTTGATAATGACCTATATATTTTATTTGTTTTGTCAACCATTGTTTTCTTTTATGGTGGATGGCCATTTTTAACAGGAGGAATTCGTGAACTTAAAGATAAAAATCCAGGCATGATGACCTTGATCGCATTAGCAATTACCATTGCTTATGGCTATAGTACACTGGTTGTCTTTGGCTGGGATGGCAATCAATTGTTTTGGGAATTGGCTACATTAGTTGTCATCATGTTACTTGGTCATTGGATTGAAATGCGTTCGATTATGGGGGCTTCTAATGCTTTAGAGGAATTAATCCAGCTCATGCCAAGTGAAGCACATAAACTAGACGAAAATAACGATGTTCATGATGTGCCATTAGCGGACATCCAAAACAACGATCGATTGTTAGTTAAACCGGGCGAGAAAATTCCAGTAGATGGATTGATCATTGAAGGAAAATCAACAATTGATGAAGCTATGCTTACAGGGGAATCGCTTCCTATTGAAAAAGAAGAGGGAGACCAAGTTATTGGTGGCTCTGTAAATAATGAGGGTTCATTAATTGTTGAAGTAGAAAAAACAGGGGAAGCATCCTATTTATCGCAAGTGGTGAAGCTGGTAAAAGAAGCGCAAGAGTCTAAATCTAGAACACAAGATTTAACCAATCGCGCAGCCAAGTGGTTATTTTACTTAGCTATCGTAGCAGGACTTATAACCTTTTCTGTATGGATTCTCCTAGGCTTCACTGTAGATGTAGCAGTGGAACGAATGGTAACGGTTATGGTTATTACATGTCCTCATGCATTAGGTTTAGCAGCGCCCCTCGTAGTAGCCGTTTCAACATCAATATCGGCTAAAAAAGGGTTGTTAATTCGCAATCGTGCAGGATTTGAAGACGCACGCCACTTAAACGCAGTAGTTTTTGATAAAACAGGCACATTAACAAAAGGGGAATTCGGTGTTACCAATATTATACCGAGTGGCGATTATACAAAAGATGAAGTTCTGCAGTTTGCTGCTGCGATTGAACAAAATTCAGAGCATCCCATTGCGACGGGTATTGTGAGTTCTGCGAAAGATCAAGGACTTGAACAGAAAAGAGTAACAGACTTCGAATCGATTACCGGAAAAGGCATTCAAGGACAAGTAGGCGGTCAGAAAATAAATGTAGTAAGTCCAAAGTATGTAAATGATAATAATCTAAGCTTTGATGAACAGCAGTTTAATGAGTTATCAGAAGAAGGGAAAACAGTTGTATTTGTATTAGTCGAAGACCAACTCGCTGGTATGATTGCGCTCGCTGATATCGTACGAGAAACTGCTAAAGAAGCCGTATCGGCGCTGAAAGAACAAGGGATTCATTCAATTATGTTGACAGGGGACAATCAAAAAGTAGCGAATTGGGTAGCCAAACAACTTGGCATTGACGAAGTTTACGCAGAAGTGCTGCCAGATGATAAAGCCAACCAAATTAAAGAAATTAAAGATAAAGGTTGGAAAGTGGCGATGACTGGAGATGGTGTTAATGATGCACCAGCACTAGCAACAGCTCATTTAGGAATTGCAATTGGAGCGGGAACGGACGTTGCGATGGAAACAGCGGATGTTATTCTTGTTCAGAGCAACCCGAATGATGTAGTCGAATTAATGGAATTATCGAAAAAAACTTATCGAAAAATGGTTCAAAATTTATGGTGGGCAACGGGATACAATATATTTGCGATTCCATTAGCAGCCGGTGTTTTAGCGCCATGGGGAATTATTGTGAGTCCGGCAGTGGGAGCGGTATTAATGAGTTTGAGTACGATAATTGTGGCTATTAATGCGAAGCTATTAAAAGAATAATAGAAGAAACACAAATCCCTTTCTTGTGAAGTAGTGTGACAATATCGGGGTTTATTTTTGTACTTACAAGTAATACAAAAAAAGTTAAGAATTTTCACTCCTTTTTTGCATTTTTAGATAGCTTCTTGCTAAATTTCCTGTAATATGAAATTAAAGATGTAAAAAGTAAAATTTTAACTAGGCAAATAGAAGGGGGCGCAAACTTGAACATGAAATCAAAATGGATCGTGACCAATATTTCAATTGTATTGGCCCTCTCTCTATACACCACTACATCAAACGCAACCACATTAAGTGAGCTTGAAAAAAAGCAGCAAGAAACAGAACAAAAGAAAAGTGAATTGCATTCTGGTATAGAAGAAAAAACAAATGCCATCAGTACAAACCAAACAAAGTTATTTGAAATTATGGAGAAAATAACAGAATTAACGAATAAAATTAACGAAATGGAATATTATATCGTAGAAGTTCAAGAGGAAATTAATCAACGGAAAATTGAAATTGATGAGTTGCAAAATTCAATTGAAGCATTTGAAAACAAAATAGCAGAGCGCACAGAATTGTTAAAAGAACGTGTTCGTGCTATACAAATGAGTGGAGGATCAATCGATTATATCGATGTTCTGCTAAGTGCTAATAGTTTTGTTGATTTTATCGACCGGTTCTCGGCTGTAAACACATTAATAGAAGCAGACCGTGAAATCATGTTACAGCAAGTTGAAGACACTAAACTATTAGCTAAACAAAAAGCAATTGTGGAAACCAAACTTGAAGAACAAAAAGAGCGTCAATCCGCACTTCAAGAACTAAACAATTCAATAGCAGCTCAAAAGAAAGAACATGCTGAATATGTTGTGAAACTAACAGCAGAACAACAGCGATTAGCAAAAGCAAAATCCGAATTGGAAAATCGATTTGAAGAAGAATTGGAACTGAGCGAGAAACTAGAAAAGCAAATCAGTGCAGAACAAGCTCGCCTTGCTGAATTGGCAAGAAAAGCGGAAGAAGAACGTAAGCGAAAAGCCGCAGAAGAAGAGCGGTTACGACAAGCTTCAAGCAATCAATCATCTGTGAATATTACGCAAAAAATCGCAAACTCTCCTTTTATTAGACCTGCAGCGGGCAGATACACTTCTGGATTTGGTGGTCGGGACATAGGGGATGGAGCGGAAACACATTTAGGTTATGATATCGCGAATGCAACTGGGACATCAGTTGTCGCAGCCGCAGATGGATATGTATCTTTTGCAGGAGTCATGGGTGGATATGGCAACGTTGTGATTCTTACACACTCTATCAACGGTCAAACGCACGCGACAGTATACGCGCACTTAAATTCAATAAATGTATCTGTCAGTCAATTTGTATCACAAGGTGAGCAAGTTGGCGGCATGGGGAACACGGGGCGTTCGACTGGAACTCATGTACATTTCGAAGTGCACGTAGGTCCTTGGAATGGATCAAGATCAAACGCTGTAGATCCAGCTCAATATATATGGTAAACGTTTTAAACAATCGTCCCTGTTTACAAGTGACGATTGTTTTTTTATCTTCTAAAAATATTTTTGTAAAGTAGGTCAAAATGTGGCAAATAAAAACGAAATAACAAATACACCCAATAAAAGCAAAAAGAAAAAATCGAAATCAACAGGATTCTTCTATCTATTAGTCATCTTCATAGCCAGTTTATTACTTGTTGCTTTAGCATTTGTTTACAAAGGTTTAAAAGAAGATGCGACAAGTAGTTCTCAAACTAATGATCCAAGCTCGTCAGAATCGGCTGATGCAAGCAAGTTTTCATTTTACTTTAACCTACTCAATCCGTTTGGCGAAAAACCGGACGCTTCTGAGCCTAAGGTGGAGGCCAGTTTAAAAACCGGGCAGCAAGCAAGTGATGAATTTCTTCCGCCCATGAAAACTTTTATAGATGAAAAGGAATTATCTTCAAGCTTTAATGAAGCTTTGTTTGATGATATAAGTTCTAGAACAAATATCGACACGGGACATTCAACCTTAGACAAAGACGTCATCTATATATATCAGAGTCATAGTAGAGAAGCATTTTTACCATATTTAAAAAACGTAAATGAACCCGAAGAAGCTTTTCATTCAAAAGCAAATGTAACATTAGTGGGAAAAATGCTAGGAAAAGCACTAGAACGAAGAGGAATAGGATCAACAGTTAATTCTACAGACAATATTCAAGAACTAAATTCAAGAGGTATGAACTACGGAAGCTCTTATTTAGTGGCGGGGGAACAAGTAAAAGCAGCAATCCAAGACAATCCAGATTTAGAAGTTTTTATCGATATTCACCGAGATTCCTTGCGTAAAGATTCTACAACGGTCAACGTAAACGGAAATGATTATGCACGGATATTGTTTATAGTAGGAACAGGTCACAAAGAATTTAAAAAAAATTTAGCTTTTGCAAAAGAGTTGCAATTGCAACTTGATACAAAATATCCAAATTTATCAAAGGGAATATTAGAAAAAGATAAGAGCCAAGGTAACGGCGTATACAATCAGAACTTAGCTGCCAACGCAATTATTGTTGAAATAGGTGGTGTTGATAATACCGTAGATGAACTTTACTTGTCTGTCGAGGCATTGGCGGATGTATTGAGCGATAATTATTGGCATGAATAATTAACTGTAGGAAGGCTCAGTAGTTCTAAATCCTTCCTCACCAAGTATATAAGGTAATAAAATGTTAAATATATGAAATAATCCTCATTTTGAAAATTTCTTTCAATAAATTACAGAAAAATATAAATATTTATAGATTTAGGTATATATTCCCTGTATAATGTAGAAAGATAATAGTAAAGGCTCATTTTATGTTAGCGTACGATTATTTCGTAGGGCAAGGGTGTTGTATAAACTGTATTTTACATAAGTCACATACAAACCTTTACAATTAATGAGCTTCTTTATTATCTAAACTAAAAGTGAAAGGGTGGTTATTATGAAGAAAAAGTTTTTATCGATTTCGTTAATGCTTGTCCTATTAACTGGCGTAGCAAGTCCTACTTTGGCAGCTAGCGACAAAGATGTAGAAGAAGCAATAAAAATGATCGAAAAAACAAATGTTGAGATTGATGAAAAAATCGAAAAAGCCGTCATAAAAGCAGATGAATTGCAAGAAGATTACCTGCTAGACATTCGCAAAATTGAAGAGGGCGGTAAGGTTCTCGATGTTAAGATTGAAAAGAATGAAATGCTTGTTGAGTTAGAAATGTCTAGACATGATTTGAAAAAGCAAGTGAAACTAAAAGAAAAGTTAGATAAACTGGAAGAAAAAATGGCAGAAGAGCAAGCAAAAATCGATAAAGAATTAGCAGAAATCAATTCGAAAATTACAGAACTAACACAAAGAATTGTAACTGCTGAGGATAAAGACACGAAGAAATTAGAAAAGAAATTAAATAAACTAACAGAAAAACTAAACACTAAATCAGTTAAGTTTGATGAAAAAACAACAAAATACACGTCTGAGTTAAATAAAGTGATTACAGATATTTACGATGTAACACTTAAAATGTCTGCAGATACAATCGCAAAAGCTGCTGAAAAAGGCATTGAAGCAGAATGCAGTTGGAAGCTTGTTCGTTTTGCGGACCAATGGGTATGGATAGATCCAATTCGTGTAGTTGGAAGAAGATAATTTTTACAATTCAGTATTCGTTTGTAGTACAATAAAGACGAGTTCATGATGAACTCGTCTTTATTCGTGTTGAGGTGGGATGATATGGACGGTTTTAAGGTTGGTAAAAAAGGTGAATTTCTTGAAACGGTTGATTTTGAAGACAATACTTCCTTAAGCCTTATTACCAAGGGAGATGGTGTAGAAATTTTACATCAATCTATTGAAGAAGGAATGTTATTTTATGTTTACCCAAGCGAAAATCCCAATGCTGTAGAATTTTATTTTGTGTTGTCAGGAGAAATTTTTTATGATCTTGGTAACCAGAGAGAGAGATTAGGTCCTGAAGATTATTTTACAACACGTGGTCTTAAAGAGCCTATTTATTTCACAGCCTTATCGAAAGTAACTTTACTGTGTGTTTTCACCGAGCAAACATTTTTCCACATTAGTAAAGAAATTTCGAAGTTAATGGATATTATGAAGCAGGTTGAAGACAAAGATAGATATACGCATAAACATAGTCATCGTGTCGCTACATATTCTGTACGTATTGCTCAAAAGTTAGAGCTAAACAAAGAACAACTTGAAAATTTGACAGTCGCTGCTTTTTTACACGATATCGGGAAAATACATGTTCCTTCTGAAGTGTTAAACAAACCAGGACGATTGACTACTGAAGAATTTGATCTTATTAAAAAGCATCCTTTTGATGGGGCTGAAATGGTTCGGAATTCTTATTACTACGAGCTCGCGCCGATTATTGAACAACATCACGAACGACTGGATGGCAGTGGATATCCTAATGGTCTAAGCGGAGATGAAATCCTCTTAGAATCTCGAATTATTGCAGTGAGTGATACGTTTGATGCGATGACTGAGGACCGGGTTTATCGAAAAGCATTAGAAGATCATGTCGCGATTGCTGAACTAAAGAAATTTGCAGGGAAGCATTTTGACGAAGATGTAGTTGCGGCTTTTGAGCAAATTTTAATAGAAGAAGGAAAGATTATTCATACACACGAATAATAGACAAAGCCAACGAGAAATTCTCAGTTGACTTTGTCTTTTTTTATACGATTTCCAACCAGGATGTTAAACTTTATTTGTTTTAGCTAATATGATTTCGCGTATATATTTCATTGACTGGACATGCGCTTCTTCGGCAGTATAACGATTTCGATTGTTCAAGACATTTGTAAACATACCTTGCCAAATTAAGTTTGTAAGTTCATTAAGTTCTTCTGCTTCATCCTCATCTACCACTCCTGCTTTAATCATATAGCTAATGGCAAAACGTCCGCGATCATCGATATTTCTTTTCATTAAAGCGGGTTTCAACTCGTCTGAAACATCCAGTAAATCTGCGGGATAAAGTTCATAATAATGCGCTAATAGACTTTCGGGGTGTTCACCGAGGTCCATTAAATAAGCAGAATGGAACACGTCCGGATTTTTAAATGAATGTTCACTAAAAACTTCCCAAGCGACCAAGTATTTTTCGATTGGATCGCTGGTTTTTTTTATTTCTTCAGTTACAACTTTAAAATAAGGCTTTAAAAATTTTAAAGACGCAAAAAACAGTAGGTGCGATAACTCCCCAAAATAATTATAAATAGTTGCGCTATTGTAACCGGCTTTATCAGCTACTTTCCGTATGGTTACTTGTTTAAATCCTTCGGTATGAATTAACTCTTCAGTCGCATCGATAAAATATGTCCACATTCGCCTTTTTTTTAATTCTTTATTGTTCATGGCAATTCACTTCCTTAAAATTATTTATTTTTAAAATATATTGATTATTCATTTAAATACATGATAACATGAAAAATATTAAAAGTAATCATGATTACTAATTAAACATGATTATTTTATCTTTATAAAGGGGGAAGGTAAATGAACAAAGTTAAAATTGATCCATTGGTTTTTTGGTCTTCGTTAATAGTAATTGTGGCAGCAACTTTATCGCTAGTTATTTTTAGAGGATCTGCAGAACCGGTAATGAACAAAATGATGACAAGTATTACATACAATCTGGATTGGGCATTTCAATTTCTTACCTTTGGAATATTTATATTACTGGTATGGTTAGTTTTTAGTCGCTATGGAAAAGTGCGTCTCGGCGAAGAAGCACCTGAATTTTCAACATTCAGTTGGGGAGCTATGCTGTTTTGTGCTGGAATGGGCACAAGTATCATGTTTTGGTCGATGATGGAACCACTTTACTACTATATGGGACCACCGTTCGGTATTGAACCTAATAGCAATGAGTCAGCCGAATGGGCAGTCGCATACGGCATGTTCCATTGGGGAATTTCTGCATGGGCATTGTACGCATTGCCTACCGTCACAATTGCTTATTCGTTTTTTGTAAAGAAAAACCGTTCGCTAAAAATTAGTACAGCATGTCGAGGCGTTTTAGGTAAACATGCTGACGGACCAATTGGGAAAATTATCGATATTATGGTTATTTGGAGCTTGGTTGGTGGACTTGGAACATCTCTTGGTCTTGGTGTACCTATGGTTTCTGCCGTTATTGGTGAAATTTTTGGTGTTCAACAATCTCTACAATTAAGTATAATTATCATCTTGATTTGGACCGTTATTTACGGAGCTAGTGCATATATGGGTTTATATAAAGGTATTCGTAAATTAAGCGATTTGAATGTTTATTTAGCACTAGGCTTAGCATTATTCGTTTTAGTCACAGGTCCTACTTTGTTCATTTTATCGAACTTCTCAAATAGTTTCGGGTTAATGTTACAAAATTTCGCATTAATGAGTTTTTCAACAGATCCTGTTGAAAAAGGAGGATTTCCACAAGCTTGGACTGTATTTTATTGGGCTTGGTTTGCAGCGACAGCACCATTTATTGGCCTGTTTGTAGCGAGAATTTCTCGAGGTCGCACAATACGTGAATTGATCATTCATATATTACTATGGGGATCACTGGGTAGCTGGATTTATTTCGGTATATTTGGCGGCTATACTATGAATTTGCAGTTAACAGGTGCATTGAATGTGGTCGATATGCTTAATAATAGCGGAGGACCAGCAACCATTGTTGAAATTTTACGAACAATTCCACTCGACTTTTTAGTATTGCCATTCTTCGCTATATTAGCGTTTATCTTTTTGGCAACGTCGCTTGATTCAGCTACGTATATTCTTTCCGCAATTGCGACAAAAGAGTTGATTGGTGACCAAGAGCCCGCACGTTGGCATCGTATGTTATGGGGGGCTGTTCTCGCAGTTCTTGCGGTGTCGTTATTGATGATTGGCGGACTAAAGGTCATTCAGACTTCGTCCGTAATTGTTTCGGTACCAGTCATTATTCTTTATTTACTATTAACATCTTCTCTACTGAAATGGTTAAAGCAAGATTTTCCAGATCAACTAGGGGAGAAGGTTCTTGCAACAAAGGAAAATTTCGTAGAAGAAAAAGAGATCTATAAAATTGGATTAAAAAATGCTAAAGAGGTGGAAGAGTAATGGTTTTTAATGTTCGAGAAAGCACACGTAGTATTAAGCGTGAGTTTCCACATGAAGTGGAAGTAACCGAACATGTGTGGATCCCGATGTCTGACGGCACAAGATTGTCTGCCAAGTTGTGGATACCCAAAAGTGCGTATGCGAGTCCTGTACCGGTTATTTTAGAATATCTTCCGTATCGAAAAAATGAATTTACTGCACTTCGTGATTCAATCCGTCATCCTTATTTCGCAGGACATGGCTATGCCAGCATTCGCGTAGATATTCGAGGTTGTGGTGATTCAGAGGGCATCATTTACGATGAATACGAAAAACAAGAACAAGATGACGCTTTAGAGGTTTTAAACTGGATCACTAAACAAGGCTGGTCAACGGGATCGGTTGGCATGATTGGAAAATCGTGGGGAGGTTTTAATGGTCTTCAAGTCGCAGCACTTAATCATCCCGCATTAAAAACCATCATTACGTTATGTTCAACAGATGATCGTTATGCGGATGACGTACATTATAAAGGTGGTGCTTTACTTGCTTCTGATATGCTTTGGTGGGCTTCGACAATGCTTGTATATAACGCTCGACCACAAGATCCATCAAATGTAGGGGAGTCATGGCGTGAAAACTGGTTAGAACGCTTAGAAAAAATACCACCATTTGTGGAAGAATGGATGCGCCATCAGCGAAGAGATGATTACTGGAAGCACGGTTCAGTTTGCGAGAATTATGATGACATCAAAATTCCTGTTTATGCAGTCGGTGGTTGGGCAGACGGTTATACAAACGCAGTATTTCGTTTGATCCAAAATTTAAAAGGGCCGAAAAAAGGATTAATTGGACCTTGGGCACATGAATATCCAGAAGTGGCGGTGCCTGGTCCTCAAATTGGATTTTTACAAGAATGTCTTCGTTGGTGGGATCAATGGTTAAAAGAAGAAGATACAGGCATTATGGATGAACCGGTGTTGCGTATGTGGCTTCAAGATGCAGTACCACCCAAAACCGATTACCATGTCCGACCTGGCGAATGGGTGCTTGAGAATAGTTGGCCAACACCTAATTCTGAAGAGAAAAGTTTTTTCCTTGGAAATCATCAACTGACTGAAAGTCCAGAAAGCAGTTCAGAAATGTTGAAGACACATCAACAGCATGGTTTATATGCAGGTGTTTATTGTCCGTTCGGTCAAGAAGGCGATATGGCATCAGATCAGGCAATTGAAAACGGTCTGTCAAATACATTTACAAGTACACCTCTAAAAAAAGAATTAAGCATTCTTGGTTTTCCAAAGCTCAAAGTAAAACTAATTAGTGATCATAAACGGGCTAATCTTGCTGTTAGGTTGAGTGATTTATCACCAACAGGAACTTCAAAACTAATTTCCTGGGGACAATTAAACTTGACTCATCGAAATAGCCACGAGTTACCAGAAGATGTACCAATCGACCAGGAATTTACGGCTATAGTGGAACTAGATGCCATAGGCTATAAAGTTCCAAAAGGACATAGTCTTCAGTTATCTATTTCACCAACGTACTGGCCACATATGTGGCCGACTGCAGAAAAAGCAGAACTGTTTATTATAAAAGATCAAGACACACAGTTAGTCATCCCTTCTTACAAGAACACTACAAATGAAGAAGACATCATTCCATTTGAAGAGCCGGAAACAGCTGCTGTCATGGAGCGTGAAGTGCTTCGTGAAGCTGGACGAACGCGTGAAATCACTCATAATACAGTTACCAATGAATGGGTATTAAATGATTTTTCAGATGAAGGATGTCGACGTTTACCAGCTAATGGGTTGGAATACGGAAGTACAAACAAAAATATCTATCGAATAAAAGAAGGGGATCCTTTGTCCGCTTCCGTTCAATGTGATTGGACGTTAACTGTCGGTCGCAAAGAATGGCAAACAAGTTTAGAATCTGTCTCAACAATGACGGCTGATGAAAAAAAATTCTATATTACGAGTCATCTTAAAGCTTTCGAAGGAGATAACGTACTTTACGATACATGCAGGACTTTTGAAGTCGATCGTGATTTTAATTAATCGACTATCTGAATAGCGGGCGGGGACTCTGTGAATTCAATCTTAATGCTTATTGTTCTAATTAACGTTGCTTATATGACCCTGTTTACTTTGCGCATGATTTTAGTTATTAAAGGTTACCGAAAAGTAGCTGCATTTTTATCCATGGTAGAAGTGTTTATATACTTAATGGGGTTAACTATCGTTCTGGATAATCTAAGTAACCCTGTCAATCTTGCAGCATATTGTATCGGATGGGGAATAGGTGTATATCTCGGAGGAATTATTGAAAATCGACTAGCACTTGGTTATATCGTGTTTGATATTATTGTTGATGCATTAGAAATTGATTTAGCGAGGCATCTAAGAGGTAAGGGTTACGGTGTTACATCATGGACTGCAGAAGGAAAAGATGGAGAACGATTGTGTTTAAAAGTTTTAGCAAAACGGAAAAATGAAAGCAAGCTCCGAAGTTTTGTGACCCAGTTGTCTCCAAAAGCATTTATCATTTCCTATGAACCTAATCGCTATAATGGTGGTTTTCTTATGGGGAGTTTTGAATCCATTATTCAGATCAACAATAAAATATAAATGATACTAAATAACTTACAAAAGACTTCTTGTGCATTCACAAGAAGTCTTTTGTATGAACAAAGGTTGGTTATTCGTAAAGATCTTTATACTTTTTCATAAATTTACGGTCAATATACTGTTTAATCTTCCACGGGATTTTCCCGTGGAAAAGTTGACTCCCATAAGAAAGAAAAGCTTCACCATCGCCCGTAGACAAAATCGATATATACCTTTTTTGAGGAGTGAACCGCACTAACTGGCCTTTCGTTAAACTCTTCTTAATGTTTTCCCAAAGAATTGGGCCCTGACGAACCGCATAGACGCCATTTTTAGCAAGTGCAGGATACTGATCAATGGTGACACAATCTCCTGCTCCAAAAATTTCAGGATGCTGATTGTTTTGCAACATTTCATTCACGAGTAAATAGCCATCTTCGTCCGTAGTCAATCCGGAAGATTGGAATAAATCAAAACTTTTCGGGCCAGTTAACCACAAAACTGCTGATTGCGGGTGGTTGTCGCCTGCACTCGTTGTTACGCTGTTTTCATCAACAGACTCAATCCCCGTACCCGAATAAAACGGCAATCTTTTTTGCGCAGCAATCGATTCGATTTTTTTAGAAGCTGCAGTTCCTTGACTCATCAATAACGCTGTCGAACTAAACAACGCTATATTGGCAGACAACTGATGTTGTTTTCGCCAAGATAGGATTGAAAATGCTAGTTCTACCCCTGATGCGCCGCCTCCCACAACTATCGGATGAGAAGATTCCCGCATCTTTACTAATTGCTCGGGAAAGCGATAGTTTGGTTTGATCGATAAAGCATAGTTTTCAATCGCTTTTGGAATAGCAGTTTGTGAGCCAATATCAAATGATACAACATCATATGTATAAACTGCTCCGTTTGATCCCATCATTTCTTGTGCATTCGCATCGATAGCTGTAATTGCATCTTCATTAAATTCAACCCCTATGCTTTGACATAGTTTCTTTAAGTCAATTCGAATTTCGTCCAAGTTATATACGCCTTCTGTATAGCCTGAGAACATTCCCGAATAATACTGATAAGGGGACGGTGAGATTAATAAGATACGCCAGTCTTTTTGAGAATCCTTCTTTAATTGTTCTAGACAATGCAAATGAGCATGTCCGCCTCCTACTAATACAAGTGTCTTCATCCCTCACTACTCCTATCTAATACAAAATTCGTTTTGCTTCAGCCATGCGTTGGTAAATGGTGAAAAGTTGAATCGCGATAAAAATCAGTGTAATGACTGTTAAATATGTTGAAAACACAATCATTAGGGTAAACAATAGAAAGCCTTCTGTTCTTTCTGCTAGCCCTGCTTGATAGTAGAAAGATTTAACGCCTTTTTTGTCAGACAAAGCTCCGACAGTTAGAAAAACAGTCATACCAATGATTATAGAAGTGCTTAACAGCAATAACGCCCACATGGCGTCTGGAAAACGAAAAGCCAGCCCTAAAATCACGCTGATTTCTACCATTCGATCAAAGCTAATATCGAGTAGCGTTCCCCAAGAAGAAGGTTTGGTTTTGCGGGCCATGGTCCCATCCACTACATCCAAATATCCTGAGAACCACAGTACAACGATTGCCCAAAAAGGTTGGTCGAGGTAAATAAAGACCCCGGATGAAAGACCGATCGCAAATGCAATTTTGGTTACGCCATTTGCAGTGAAGCCTTCTTTCAGTAAGAAGTCAGCTGTTTTGTCAACGACCGGTTGAATATGTTTTCGTCCATATGTATCGAGCATCAGGTTCACCTTTTCGTTTTTAGAATACTTTAAGTATAAAGGATGTTCCCAATTGTAACCCGTAATCTCACTCGATTCAAAATAACTAGAGGTAGATGAGGGTGATTAAGAGAAAGTGAGTCTTCTTTATTGCTAAAATGGATGTAATGTAAAAAGAGAAAGGAAATGATATAGATGGTTAAAAAATACGATGTTGCCATAATCGGAGCTGGAGCAGCCGGATTAACAGCTGCATTTACAGCGGCTGGATTTTCTAAAAGCGTGGTTCTGATTGATAAAAATTTACCGGGCGGAGAATGTACGTGGTCTGGTTGTATTCCGAGCAAGTCACTTATCAATATTGCAAAAGAAGTACATCATGCAAAAAAATATACGCCTGATTTACAAGTGGATACTTCAGTTGTATTAGAAGACATTCAAGATGTTATTCAAAAAGTATATGCAGGCGAATCCCCAGAAGTCTTAAAGGAAGCTGGCATTGATTTTATTAATAGCTATGCAAAATTTATCGAACCGCATGCACTAGAAGTAGATAATGAGCGCATTGAAGCAAAAAAAATCATTCTTTCGACAGGGTCTTCTCCAATGGTTCCGCCAATTGAAGGGTTAAACCAAGTTAGTTATTTAACGAATGAAACCATTTTCACTCAAAAAACGTTTCCAAAAACAATGACCATTCTCGGTGGTGGAGCGATTGGCGTGGAGTTAAGCCAAGCGTTAAATCGACTTGGCGTTAACGTAACACTTGTTGAGAAATTTGAGCGGATTTTACCTAAAGACGAAGAAGAACTGGTGTTGATGATTCAACAACGTTTGATCGATGAAGGGGTAACGATTCATACAGGCGCAACTGCCGTTCGTGCTGAGCAAACTGAAGAAATCATTGATTTGATTATTGAAAAAGACGGCAAGGAAATGACGGTTAGCGGAGAAGGGCTGTTAGTAGCGCTTGGACGTCAAGCAAATGTAAACGGTTTTGGGTTGGAAACAGCTGGTGTTGAATTCGATTCGAAAAGCATTCAAGTTGATGAACATTTAGAAACAACCGCAAAAGGAATTTATGCAATTGGTGATGTCGTTGGGCCTTATCAATTGTCGCATATGGCTAATGCACAAGGAATTTTAGCGACACAAAACGCCATTTTGCCCATCAATCGAAAAATGGACTACGAGCATGTGACGTGGTGTACATATACAGATCCTGAGCTCGGCAGATCCGGATTATCCGAAGAAGAAGCCCGCGGAAAATACGGCGACTCGATTCGAGTATACGAGCACGAATACGCTGACTTAGACCGTGCCAATACGAAAAAAGACAGCATTGGGAAAGTGAAACTTATTTTAGATAAAAAAGGTTATATTCTAGGTGCGAGTATTCTTGGGGACCGAGCAGGTGAAATCATTAGCCAAATTCAAACCATCAAAACCTTGAAAGTTAATATGGGGAAACTATCTGGCGTGATTCATCCGTACCCTACGTATAGTGAAGTGTTGGTGAAAATCGGCAAAAAGGTTTTCGTCGACAATTTATTAAACCAACCGGTTGTCAAAACGTTCAATAAAGCAAAAGCAGGAGAACTGCCGGCAAAAAAAATTGGTATATACGGAGCCGCGACGGCAACTGGACTTAGCATTGCAAACTTAGTCGTTCACAACAACATTAAACCTAAACTTGGTGTTAAAAATGGCCGTTTAAAAGAAATGCCTACTACACCGAATGCAGTATCTTCTCAAACCACGAAACCAGATATGTCTGTACCGGCATGGCCTTATAACGGCAGCAAACATGTCGCCAAACAAAGTTTACTTGAGATGCTCGAGAATTATGATGGCATCAAAATTCAGCAAAATGAGGAAAATTACGTACGTGCAGTGGCGATCTCCAAACCATTAAGGTTTAAAGATGACATTGAATTTTATTTTAACGATGCCACAGAGCGCATTGAATTTCGTTCAGCATCGCGTGCAGGACATTCAGACTGGGGCGTCAACCGCAAACGTTATGACGAAATGAGAAGTCGTTATTTTAGCATTTTGGCGCACAAACAAAATTCATGAAAAAGAGCAAAGGTTTTCAAATTGCCAAATGGGTAGCAATTGCCGCGTTAATCGGCATTGCCATTTGGCTCAGCCGCTCTGTTTTTCAAGTAGATGCCAATGATCTTCGTAATTGGATTTTGTCATTCGGTATTTGGTCACCCATTTTTTATATCTTAATTTACACTGTTCGACCGCTCATTTTTTTTCCAGCATCAGTTTTATCGATTGCCGGCGGTCTAGCATTTGGGGCTTGGCTGGGTACACTTTATACCATAATTGGAGCAACACTTGGGGCAATGTTGTCATTTTATGTCGCCAAAACGCTAGGGAAAAGTTTTGTACGCAAAGCTTGGACCGGTAATGTCGGGAAAATTCAATCTCAAATGGAACAAAATGGCTTTTTCTACGTCTTGCTGTTTCGTTTTATTCCCGTTATTAATTTTGATTTGATTAGTTATGTCGCGGCTTTTGCGAAAGTGCGCTTTTCGTCTTTTGCATTAGCTACATTTATCGGAATAATCCCGGGTACGTTTGCTTATAATTTTTTGGGCAGTAGTTTTGTTAGTGGAAATCCGAAAATCATCATTCTTGCTGTCGTTGTTTTCGTTATACTAACAGTAGTACCCATTGCTTTACGCAATCGGTGGAACAAAAAACAAACACTCAATAAATAACAGCTACTTTATCAACGGATTTAGGAAGTGTAAAAAATGAAGAACTCCGTATTTTTAGCATCAGCCTTTCTGACGCTGACGTTATCTGCATGTTCTCAAAACACGGATAATCAGACAGCTGAAGAAACAGAGCAGTTACTGACAAGTGATTGGCAAACAATCGCAGATTCAGCAACCGGGCAACAAGTGAATATGTATATGTGGGGCGGCAGCGACAACATTAATCGGTATATTGATGAGTGGGTAGCACCTCGTTTAAACCAAGAACACAATGTGGAATTAAACCGTGTCCCAATGAACGACTCACAAGACATTATCAATCAATTGGTGGATGAAAAGTTTGCGGGCAAGTCGAGTGGCAGCATGGACATCATTTGGATCAACGGTGAAAATTTCAAAGCTGCTAAAGACAATGAATTGTTGTGGGGGAGTTTTAGTGGGCAATTGCCGAATTTTAACGACTTTATCGACAAAGATGCGCCTGAAATTGCGTATGATTTTGGTGAACCTGTAGACGGTCTCGAAGCGCCGTGGGGCAAAGCCCAATTTGTCTTTGTGCACGATGAAAGCAAATCGCCCACTCCGCCAAAATCTATGGATGAATTGGCAGAATGGGTTCAAGAAAACCCAGGACAGTTTACGTACCCTGCGTTACCTGACTTTACAGGCAGTGCGTTTGTTCGTCACGTGTTGTATGAAACAACAGGTGGCTACGAGCAGTATCAGCAACCTGCTGCGTCGATTCCAAATTTAGAAACACAACTCGAACCAATGTGGGATTATTTAAATCGCATCGAGCCATATTTATGGCGAGACGGAGAAACCTATCCCGAAAGTTTAGCGAAACAAGATCAATTGTATGCAAGTGGTGAAATTGGCATGACGATGAGTTACGATCCGGCACTTGCGGCGAGCGAAGTGTTGAAAGGGCGTTTTCCTGAGTCCACCCGCACATTTGTGTTGGATGGTGGCACGCTTTCCAATACCCACTTCTTGTCGATTCCATTCAACTCTTCTGCAAAAGCAGGAGCAATGGTTGCCATCAACGAAATGTTGTCGCCAGAAGCGCAAACGGCAAAACTGTCGCCTGAAAACTGGGGAGACTTGTCTGCACTGGACCTAACTTTATTGTCTCTTGAACAACAAGACGCCATGAATGCAGTCGACTTAGGTGCAGCCACGCTGTCGTTAACGGAATTAGAGGAGCACCGACTTCCAGAATTATCATCAGACTATATTGAAATTATCGAAAAAGGATGGTTACAACATGTGGCAAAAGAATAAACCGTATCTTTTGTTGCTTCCTGCCATCGGCACCCTGGTCCTCCTGTTTTTTGGAGGGCTTTTTGATGGATTTTTAAAAAGTCTTGGTTATTTTCCAGCACTTGGTCAAACTGATTTTATCGTTACAGCTTATCGCCAGCTATTTAGCTCATCTGAATTTTGGGCATCGTTTAACTTAACCCTTCGTGTGGCATTGTTGTCTTCGTTATTTGCGGCTGGGTTAGGTGCACTTTTAGCCATTTCCTTGTTTATGCTAAAAGAATCAACTAACGACAAAAGCTCGTCTATTTGGCATCGATTGTTTCAATTGCCCTTAACGATTCCGCATCTTGTAGGTGGCTATATTATCGTGTTGTTGTTTATGCAAAGTGGTTTTCTGTCTCGAATTGCGACCAATCTTGGCGTCATCGATACAATTGCGGAGTTTCCCGTTTTAGTAAATGATGCGTTTGGTTGGGGCATCATTTTGACTTATGCATGGAAAGAAGCACCTTTTATCTCATTAATGATTTATCCAGTATTGTCACGAATCCATCAGTCTTGGCGTGACGTATCCCGTATTTTTGGTGCCAATCGTTGGAATTATATCCGAGAAATTGTGATTCCTGTTATGATGCCTGCTTGGACGGTCGCGACATTTATCGTATTTGTCTTTACGTTTTCTGCGTTTGAAGTTCCGTTTTTACTTGGGGTTACGTATCCGAGTACACTGCCGGTTTATTCCTATCAGCTCTATACGAGTGGGACACTCGCAGACCGACCAGAAGCACTTGCCGTCAATATCATCTTGGCAAGTTTTACTGTGTTATTGGGAGTCGTGGTTTACGCAATTAATAAACGTTGGAACGCTGTAAAGGGGTGGGATTGATGAAAAACCCTCAAGTGATCATCAAAATCATTTTGTATGTATTGGTCTTCTTTTTGATGTTCTTCCCTTTTATCCCGCTCTTTTTATCCAGTTTGTCATTCGGTTGGCAATGGCCAAACATTTTACCGGATTCAATTAGTTTTCGAGCATGGGATTATGTGTTGTTTAGCAGTTCAGGCACTTGGCAAGCAGTAGGGGTTAGTTTACTCATTGCATTGATTGTCACAGTTGTAAATATTTTGCTCGCAGTACCTGCCGCTAATGCACTTGTGCGAAATTCGTTTCGCGGCAAATGGCTAATGGAAGCCATTATTTTTGCGCCCATCATTATTCCGCCTTTTGTTGCAGTAATGGGCATTCATTTGACGTTTTTGAAGCTTGGCTTAACAGAGACGATAGCGGGAGTCGTGTTAGCTCATATATCGCCTACTTTGCCTTATGTGGTGCGCGCCATTATGATTAGCTATCAAACCTTATCGATCGATTGGGAAGACCAAGCACGCATGCTTGGAGCGGGGCCAATTGCTCGATTTATATTTGTGGTGATGCCTCATTTACTACCCGGAATTGTAGCAGGAGCTAGTCTAAGTATTTTAATCTCATTAAGTCAGTACTTGATCACTTTTATCATTGGTTCAGGACAAGTAGTTACATTATCCATTTTATTATTCCCATTTATAAGCGGGGGTGACCCGGCAATCGCTTCTGCCTACTCATTGTTGTTTGCGGGGATGGCGATTTTAACGTTGATTGGACTGGATGTTCTTTTGAAAAAATACTATCAACAGAAAAAAGCCGTAACAAACTAGGCTAAAGGAGTGAGAAAATGAGCGATTTGCGAATAATCAATGTAGAAAAACAATACAAGCAACCCCAACAAAAAGACAACCCAGCCTTTTCGTTACAGCCTGTCAATTTGACGGTTCACGAAGGCGAGTTTTTCTCATTGCTTGGACCTTCTGGTTGCGGCAAAACCAGTTTGTTAAAACTTGTTGCGGGATTGCTTCCACCCGATCACGGAGAAATTTGGGTTGGTGATCAAAATTTAACCCGAGTTCCATCAGAAGCACGAAACTTTGCGATGGTTTTTCAACAATCACTTTTGTTTCCACATATGACGGTGGAAGACAATGTCGCTTTCGGGCTCAAAATGCAAAAAGTTGAAAAACAGCAACGTTTGAAAAAAGCGCGCGAGATGCTTGAACATGTGGGGTTGCAGGGCTATGGCAGCCGATTTCCCGGTGAACTGAGTGGAGGCCAACAACAACGTGTGGCTCTAGCCCGAGCGTTAGTAGCCAATCCGCGTGTGCTCTTGATGGATGAGCCATTCAGTGCGTTAGATCCGGGACTACGAGAAGAAATGCGTGACTTGCTTAGTCGGATTCAACTAGAGTTTCATGTCACCGTGTTGTTTGTTACACACGACCGAGAAGAAGCTTTTTCATTATCGGACCGAATCGCTGTGATGAGTCAAGGGGAGATATTGCAAGTGGGTACTGCCAAAGAATTATACGAACGCCCATTAACAACAAAAGTCGCTTTGTTTCTAGGAATGAAAAACATCATTAAAGGAAATGTTGAAGAGGGTTGTTTTCGTTCGATGGATGGCTGTTTTGAATTTTTAGTGGACGCAACGACTCCACATGCTCCAAGTTATGTAATCGTCCGACCTGAAGCTTTGCAACTGGTAACAGAAGCTTCCCCAATTGGTGAAGCCGCCATTCAATTGCATGGAACAGTGGAACAAATGAAATTTAATCATGGTTTCTATTCAGTCAAACTAAGTGTGGGTGATTCACCCTTAACATGTAGCCTTTCGAGTCAACAAGCAGAAGGGTTTTGTGTAGGTCAAACAATCGTGTTGCAAATAGACAAAAAAGATTTATGGTTCGTGAATGAATAATATTCAAATGGGAATAAATGATTTATAAGCATTATTCAATTCGATAAATTTAAAATGAATGAATATATTCATCCTGAATGAATAATGAATTACTTATTCAATTCAGTCGAATACAACAGGTTATAAAATTCTTTGCCAACCAAAATATATAGCTGGAATTTAGTCGTTTTTAAAACTTGCTATATAAAGTATAAGCTTTGACTTATATAATAATAATGGCATACACTTAATCTAAAGGAGTGGATCTTCTATGGAGACTTTATCTAAACAATCTGCAACTGACGTTACCGCTCTTCTGAAAGCCGTTAGCGATCCCACTCGTCTACTGATGATGAAATTGGTCGAGACGAATGAGTATTGCGTATGCCAATTTGTTGAAATGTTTGGGATGAGCCAACCAGCGATCAGTCAACATTTACGAAAGCTAAAACAAGCAGGGCTTTTAAAGGAAAATAGAAATGGGCAATGGCGGTTTTATTCGATGAATAAAGAATCCATCCACGCTACCTTGCTGTTGGATATTTTAAGCCACATTGAAGACTCCGATGCACAACTTCAAGCTCTGCGCGCGAAAGAAAAACCGGTAAATTGCTTTTAAAATTATAGTAGTACAAAGGAGAACTCATTATGACGAAAAAAATTATTTATTTCTTATGCACAGGAAACTCATGCCGCAGTCAAATGGCTGAAGGATGGGCAAAACAACATTTAGCAGCCGAATGGGATGTATACAGCGCTGGCATTGAAGCTCATGGATTAAATCCAAATGCGGTAAAAGCAATGAATGAAGTAGATATTGATATTTCAACTCAAACTTCAGACATTATTGATAACGACTTGCTTCACCGTGCAGATTTCATCGTAACGCTTTGCGGTGATGCTGCAGATAAATGCCCGGTAACTCCGGCACACATTCGTCGTGAGCATTGGGGCTTTGAAGATCCCGCAAAAGCACAAGGCACAGAAGAAGAAAAGTGGACGGTATTCCAAACAGTTCGCGATGCTATCGGAACGCGCATCGAATCGTTTGCGAAAACTGGCATCTAACTACATGATTAGCACGAAACCCACAAGCTTTTTAGCTTGTGGGTTTTCTTTTGTCTAAATTGTCAATCGATTCCAACAACTTCATTGACACAGTTGGGGGTGCTACTTATACTTGCTATATAACAGTTTCGCTATTTTTACACGAGAGGGGTCATTTTATGCTGGCAACATTAACACCACTTGATTGGAAACGCCGCGCGGTAAAATACTATCCGGAGAAAGTTGCGGTGATTGACGGAGACAAAAAGTTTACATACAAAGAGTTTGGCAAACGAGTAGATCAACTTACAATCGCTTTACATAATGCGGGTATTGGCAACAAAGACCATGTGGCGGTGATGTTGCCAAATAATCATGCGATGCTGGAGTGTTTTTATGGGATTATCCCGCTTGGCGCGGTGATTGTTCCGCTTAATTATCGCTTGTCTACAAAAGATTTAACGTATATTTTAGAACATAGCGACGCAAAAATATTAATAGTTGATGCGGAGTTCGGCAAAATGCTTGAAGATGTACAAGATGAACTCCCAATTGAAAAGTACATAATCGTGGCAGTAGATGGCTTTGAATCAACGATTAACGGAGAAGACTATGAAGCGTTTATCGAGAACGTAGCGGTTGATGCGAAAGTGCCTTACGTCGATTTGGATGAAAACCAAATGCTGTCGTTAAATTATACGAGCGGGACAACTTCTAGCCCCAAAGGAGTCATGCAAACGCATCGCACCAATTACTTGAATGCAGCCAACTTCTTGCATCATTTGGAGATTAAGTTCGATGACGTGTATTTGCATACCTTGCCAATGTTTCATACAAACGGATGGGGAGGCGTTTGGGCCATTACGGCAGCGGGAGCTACGCATGTTTGTTTACGTAAAGTAGACCCTCCGCTCATTTTGGAGTTATTTGAAAGTCATGGCATCACGTCACTTTGCGGTGCACCGACAGTTGTTAATATGCTTGTTAATGAACCTAAAGCAAAACAACTAGAATTGACTCAGACCATACGGATGGGAACTGCAGGTGCACCACCTGCTGCTGCTTTGATTGCGAAAGCACAAAGCATTCTTGGATTGAATATGATGCATGTGTACGGCTTGACTGAAACATCTCCGTTTATCTTGTACTGCGAATGGAAAAACGAATTTAATGATTTGGATTCTGACCAACAAGCATCTATAAAAGCACGCCAAGGCATAGAACTCGCTTTTAATGGCGAAACAAAAGTCGTTAACCAAGAAGACGGCGAAGAAGTGGCTTGGAACGGAAAAGAACTGGGGGAAATCGTCACGCGCGGCAACGTCGTGATGGCGGGTTATTACAAAGACCCTGAAAAAACAGCAGAGGCAATTCGTGATGGGTGGTTTTATACTGGGGATTTGGCGGTGACGCATCCGGATGGCTTTATCGAAATTCAAGATCGCATTAAAGACATGATCATTTCAGGCGGTGAAAATATTTCTTCTACCGAAATCGAAGGCGTTTTGTATAAGCATCCTGCCATTGCTGAAGTGGCTGTGATTGCTGTACCGGATGAAAAGTGGGGGGAAGTACCAAAAGCCATTATTGTGTTGCATCAAGGCGTGCAAGTAACCGAACAAGAAATTCTCGATTATACGCGCGAACACATGTCGCGCTTTAAAGTACCAAAATCCGTAGACTTTGTTGAATCATTGCCTAAAACGGCAACTGGGAAACTGCAGAAGTTCCAGCTGCGGGAAATGTATTGGGGACGAGGAAAAAAAGTAAATTAACGTTAAAAACCGTTTATTCATGAAGTTTCTCATGAATAAACGGTTTTTGTAATTCATCATGGTTATAAAACGACTACAAAGATTAACGTGAACACTAAACTAGTAACGGTTGATATCACCCAGTAGTTTTTGTCGCGAATGTTGAGCAAAAGAAATCCAACGATAAAATTGATGAGTAGCATAGCGATAAACACAAGAGCCAGGGTAAGTGGTATATAGAACATAGAGTGCTCCTCCAACCGTTAAGATTGATGTTTCTTTAACTCCGACTGTAAATACGATTCTGATTTTCCTTTTGGAATACTCAGTGTTTCCCAATTGTCATTTTTTATTTGCTTTCCAATATAAACAATCTGACCGACGTGGTAAGCGTAATGAGCCATTTGTCTTTCAATGGCTTCTAATACTGTGTGTTTTTCTCCACGAATGGTGATCCTTTTTAATAAGTCTTGGTTTTCTAAACTTCTCAATGTAGTAAACAATGTAGTCCAGCCTTTTTCCCAAACAATGATCAGTTCGTGTTTCGTTAAAATACCCTCTTCAAATTCCTGATCACGATTTCTAGTGGGTTTTTCTCCATCCGTCGTTAAAAAATCAGACCATCTAGATGCCATGTTTCCACTTACATGCGTGACGATAATTCCCACGCTATTAGAAGCCTCGTTTAATCTCCAGTGAACATCAGCCTCAGATAATTGATAGATGGTTCGATCTCCAAGATCCTTAACACTTTGAAACCGCTCTTGAATCACCTTCAAATATTCTGTTTCGAGTTCCATAATTACACACTCCTTCATTTTTATACATGCCGAATTGAGGTGTTTTAGTGTTCAGAATCTATGGCAGCATTTGTATTGTCTTCTATAGAAGCTAAATACCCATCACTGTCTAACTTCACTTCTAAATAGTAGTTCTTGTGTTGCTGATTTTGCACAATCACAAAGTAATTGCCTCTGCCAACATCCTATCTAGTTCCGCCGTGAGACAAGTTATTGCTTTCGTGATAGTTAGTTACGATAAAATCTTTTGCGTAATGAAAGGCGGCCATTTCGTTTGCTTTATGTTCGCTATATAAATAAACGGCACCAACGATTATTCCGATAGTCAAAAATGTAAAGGCATGTGACATTTACTGCTCTACTTAGAATAACTAGACTGACGGGTTTTTTTAACTCTATCATGAAATATTCCTTTTTTTTTACGCCTTCCCAAACTAAAGGACCCAATCCATGAAAGACTCATAATTCAATTATAACTATAAAAAACGACTGTCATTCCGATATTGACTTTTCTTTTCATATACTTATACTTGATTATGAGAATCATTTTCAATAAGATTGTTAAAAGAGACTCCGTGGAAAGAAATTAACGGAATCGAAGTATATAAAATAGCGTCATGTTGATGCTCATGAACGCAATAGTGAAAGGATGTAAATGATGAAAAATATCGAAAAATATAGAAATGCTTTTATGGATGCGTTGGAACTGGAAGAAGAGGATGTAAGTGAAGAGTTAGCATTAGGAGAAACAAGAGAATGGGATTCCCTTGGACATATGATTCTGATTTCTACGATGGAAGATGTTTTTGATGTGTCAATCGATGCTGAATGGATGACAGAATTTGATTCGTATAAGGCAGGAAAAGAACTCTTGAATCGTTTAGGAGTAGACTTTGTAAATGAATAGGTTCAAAAATCTTGAAGAGTTTGGCACCCGAACCGCTGTATATGCGGAAAGAGAATACTCTTACGCTGAAATGGTAGAGGTTGCTGACGAAATCTGCAGTCATGTAGGTGAAAGAACGCTGGTTTTTTGTTTGTCTTCAAATAACAAAGAGTCTTTATTTGGCTACGTGGGCTTTATGAGAGGGCATGTTGTCCCTGTCTTGTTAGATGCATCTATCCCGGTGGAGCGGTTGCAAAAACTAATCGAGCTTTATAAGCCTTCGTACATTTGGGCGAGTAGTGCTAATCAAGACCTCCAAAACACAATGGAACAATCTTTTGTGTTTGGAGATTACTCATTATTTAAATGTCCGACAGCAATTCAACATGATCTTGCTGAAGATCTTGCACTCCTTTTAACCACCTCAGGAAGTACTGGCAGCCCCAAATTTGTTCGCTTGAGTTATGAAAATATCTTCAAAAACGCTGAATCTATCGTGAAGTATCTTGATATTAAGGCAGATGATAAACCGATCACAACACTTCCTATGAATTACTCTTATGGGCTGTCGATCATCAACAGTCACTTCATTAGTGGAGCGACCATAATTGTCACGGATGCATCGATCATGAAAAAAGAGTTTTGGGACGTATGTAAAGAGCAGCGAGCGACAACTTTTGGAGGCGTTCCTTTTGTCTATGAGATGCTCGATCGGCTGAAGTTTGAAGAGATGGAACTTCCAAGTTTGAAAAAACTAACGCAAGCAGGCGGCAAATTAAACCCAGAGCTATCCGCTAAGTTTGCAAATATGTGTAGTCAAAAAGGGATTCAATTTTTGACTATGTACGGTCAAACAGAAGCAACGGCGCGGATGAGCTATTTACCGGCCGAAAAAAACCTTGATAAAGCTGGAAGCATTGGAATTGCCATTCCAGGTGGCGAACTGATGCTGCAAGATGACACTGGCAACAACATTACAGTGCCTCATGAAATTGGCGAATTGATATACAAAGGACCCAATGTTTCTTTAGGGTATGCGGAGTCGTTAGTCGATTTAACGAAAAAAGATGACAACAATGGATTGTTGCACACAGGTGATCTGGCTTACTTTGATGAGGACGGCTATTTCTACATCACTGGACGAATCAAAAGAATCATTAAAGTCGCTGGAAGCCGCATCAGCTTAGATGAAGTGGAAGAACTTTTAACTGAGCATGGTCATGATTGTGTGTGCGCGGGGACAGATGACCAAATGATCGTTTATACATTAAAAGAAGCTCAGCTTCAAATTAAAAAAATAATTAAGGAAAAATTAAACTTAAGGGGCGTTAAGGTTATCAGGATTGAGGAATTCCCACGCAACCCTTTTGGGAAGATCCTTTATTCCGAGTTACCTATAGATAGATAATTTACGATCACCTGAACTCGTTACAGGAGATGTGATAAAACTTTATCTACTGAAAGTTGAAATTGAGTGTAGGTAAGGTAGTTGTTTATCTTATTTCGTGTAAAATCTTAAGTTTATTTTTGATCAGGTGATTGGATGACTTTTATATCAATTGAGTTTCTGTTATTTTTTGCAGGTATTGTTTTTACGTATTATTTAATCCCACACAAGTGGAGATGGATTCTTTTACTAGCCGCCAGTTACAGTTTTTACGCTACGTTGAGTGGCTACTTTGTCCTGTTACTCCTCACAAGCACAGTATTTACGTATTTTACGGGAATACTCATTGAAAAACAGGACACCAAACAACAGAAGAAAAGAGCCATGCTAGTTGGAATTTGCGTGTTGCTGTTTTTTCTCGGCTGGTTTAAATACTTTAATTTTGTAAATGACTCGATTCGAGCCATTTCAACATACATGAATTGGAATTATGCCATACCGTATCAAGAAATTATCCTACCTTTAGCCATTTCTTTTTATACCTTTCAGGCAGTCAGTTACCTTGTCGACATCTCAAGAGGCAAGCAAAAAGCAGAAAGACATTATGGCTATTTCTCAATCTACTTTGCATTTTTCCCTCAATTGGTTGCTGGACCGATTGAACGTGCTAAAAAATTGCTTCCTCAATTCAAAGTTGAGCAAACGTTAAACTATGACAACATAAGCTATGGGATGAAGCGAATCGCATGGGGATTTTTTAAGAAAACATTGATTGCGGATCGACTCGCTCCAATTGTTGCGAGTGTTTACGATAGTCCGGACCCAACCGGTTCACAAATTGTCCTAGCGACAATTCTGTTCTCAGTTCAATTGTACGCTGATTTTTCAGCACTCAGCGACATTGCCATTGGTTGTGCACGGATGCTTGGGATAAAACTAACGGAAAACTTTAAGCAACCGCATTTTGCCACGTCAATCGGAGATTTCTGGAATAGATGGCACATTACGCTTTCTACATGGCTTAGAGACTATATCTTTATGCCTTTATGTAAAGGAAAAAAGAAAAGAAGCGAAATTTATGTAGCTATCATCATTACGTTTTTAATAAGCGGCATTTGGCACGGAGCGGCTTGGACGTTTGTGTTATGGGGGCTAATTCACGGATTTTACCGTGCTTTTGGAGATCACACAAAACATTTTCGTGGGAAGATGGCGACGTTTATTCACTTGGATCAAGTTCCATCGCTGCATAAATGGCTGCAAATCGCCACCACTTTTTTGCTCGTGTGTTTTTCGCGCGTGTTCTTCCGATCGGATTCCGTTACCGCTGCATTTGAAAATGCGCAACATTTCTTGTCGCCTAGTTCGTGGAACCCATCTGGAATCATTGGGGCGTTTGAGATGTTTTCACTACTCGACTTAGTGATTTTCAGCTTTTTCTTTATCGTTATGCAACTGTTTCATTATATCGAAAGAAAAAATACTTCGACATGGAACTGGCTATCACAACGCCCGGCAGTTGCTCGTTTTGCCGTGTATGTATTAATCGTTGTTTCAGTTCTAGTGTTTGGTGCTACAGGTCAAGGATTTGTTTACGGTGGGTTTTAATCATAAACAAACGGACGCGTATGCGTGTTAGTCCGTCAATTTAGTAAAAAGAGTACAAGATCGAAAGGATTTGCCATGGGCCGTTTATTCATTAAGTTAATTATAATCTTCACTGTGGCTTTACTGTTATTTATACCAGTGAATAACTTTGTAAAGCAGTCTCGGAGTTACAACATCAACGAGGATATCCTGACGTTTAAGAAAGATCCTTATCCCGTTGATATTATCAATCTGGGTGCCTCTCATTCTATGTATGGTTATTATTTTAAGCCAACGGGTTTGGCTCACTTGGATTTAGCTCTTCCTGGTCAGGCGCTCGAATATGACTTTAAATTATTGAAAGAGTATGGTGAGTATTTGAAATCGGATGGAGTTGTCATTCTATCCATTTCTCAAATGACGTTCATAAATAGTGAGAACGAGGATGTAGACGAAGGACGTTATTATGAAATTTTAGATCGTACGCAAATTGAATCGTTTCGATTGTTGGATTATTATAAGTACATGTATTTTCCAGGCACAAATAGTGACAATTTTACTTCTGCGCTCTCAAGCAAATGGAAAGGCCTTAAATGGACTTCTCATCAATCTTGGGCAAATAATGGGGAAAATTATGCAGAAAGAAAAACCGAATACGTAGAAGAGCAATATAGAAAAGCAATTGAGCATAATTACATGGAACAAAACCTAGAGCGGTTAAAAGAAATATTGGAATATTGTCAAGAGCAGGGCTACGAGGTCATTCTAACTATGGAGCCCGTACACAAGACGTATCAAGAACATTTCGACGAAGAAGTCATGAATCGACTTGTTTTTCAGTACTTAAACACTCTTGAAACAGATGTCCCTTTTTTAAATTATATGAACGATGAACGTTTCACAGACAACAAAGAGTATTTTATCGATTCCGATCATTTAAACAGTAAGGGAAGAAAAAAATATTCGTGGATCGTTTACGAGGAACTCAAAAGTTTAGGGTATTTTTGAACGATTATTATGTTCTATTATTCATCGCTGCTCATTTGAGTGGAAACTAACATGGTTTGTATTAATATCTCCTGGAGGGCAAGAATTGAAACACAATTCTTTCTTTCCAGGGGATTTTTTTGTCTATAAGGGCGAAAATTCGCTGCGTTTAGGACAAAGTTTCTTTATGGACCTTTTTAATTGAAGAAATGAATAGGGAGGTACGGGTATAAGAAGACAACTAGAAGATGAACTCCGATGATACTCCAAGCTACAAAGTGGTTCTCTATTTTTTGAACAACTATAAACATTAGTGAACCTGTTAATGCGGCTAACAAGAAAAAAGGACTATTTGAACAATCTGTTAAAAATTCGAGTCCGACTCCAAGTATTATTCCGATACTTGAAAATATAGCAACCTTTTTGGGGGTGAAGACCGCCTTATTTAAATCGCTACTTATTATAAAAATAGCAATCAATCCTATAACATACCCAATGAAAGTTGCATACATTATAAAAAAGTAAAAGTAGTCAGCTTGGTAGTGCGGATCAAATAAGTAAGTCAAAATCATGTATGCGGACACCGAAGAAATAATAGATGCGGAAGAACCTTTCAAATAATTGAGTACCATTTAACTTCTCTCCTCTAAACGATGTCATATATTAGTCAGCATTACATGTTCATATCTAATTAATCGTTATTAAAAATGATGCTGTGCATGTGATAATTAGAGAAATTGCTAGTCCAATCTGATTTTTACTCATTTTTGAATTCTTTCGCGTTCCTATAAAAAGTGTAACAAGACCATAAAGTGTTCCACCCGCAAAAATGAGTGACAAGATTATCGAATCCAATTAAACGTCTCCTTTTGTTACGAGACTTTTTATACGAAGATTACCTTTCGCAAATGCCATTATTAGTAAAATTAATATTTAAGTAAATCATGACATTATCAATGAAATATGTAAATGATTTTATCTACTAAGTAGTTCCCAGAAGAGAGGATTGTCTTTACTTTTATCTACAAACTTAAGTGTTTTAGTGCATGCTGAATAACCCTTTTTTAATATTTTTTATTTTTTAAATAATACCTTGTATTATAGAGTAATGTGAAATAAAGTAATATAAAGGGGTGTGAAAATGGAAATTAGTAAAGAGGTACTAAAAGGCCATATTGATACATTAATTCTTTCTCTTTTACAGGGCAGAGATATGTATGGGTATGAAATAGCTAAAATTGTCCGTGAAAAAAGTGAAGACCAATTCGAGTTAAAAGAAGGAACACTTTATTTATCATTAAAGCGATTAGAAAAAAGTGAATGGATCACCTCTTACTGGGGCGATGAACAAGGACCAGGAGGAAGAAGGAAATATTACAAACTCACGCCTGTAGGTGAAAAAGGATTTGAAGAAAAACGTTCAGAATGGGAATTTGTAAAAAAACTGATGGACTTATTTTTAGAAAGGGGAGAATAGGATGAAACAAATAGAAGCGTATGTTGAGGAATTGTATCAAGGTGTCGGTGGAAACAAAAAAGAGATTAATGAGTCAAAAAAAGAAATGAAAAGCCACTTATTAGAAGCTGTTCATGAGTTGAAACAAGAAGGAAAATCAGAAAAAGAAGCAATTCAACTTGCTATTGAACGTTTTGGTGGAGAACAAGAAATGCGTTCGGTAGTTGGTCAGTTATTTAAGGCACAACGAATATTTGCTAATTGGATTCTCTATTTAGCCATAACCGTTCTACTGTTAAGTGTTGTGGCAGTCGGATTAATTTCTGCATACGAAAATGAAAATGCCTCTGAGAATTCCGAAGTTGCTTCAGCTGTACACGAAATTTTAACTAGTCAAGGTTCGCTAACCGATTCAATGAAAACTGAAATTGCTGCTTTAATCGATGGAACAGATCAAATTTCAAAAGTTGAAATTTATAACGTCAGTGGTGTAGGTGTAAATTCCGTATTTGACTTCGTAAAGAGCGCAAAACCTGAGTATCAATACAGTAAGTCTGTTTGGTCTCCAGATTGGCTACTAGCGAACTTTTACCCTTACGGAAGTGGTGGGGGGGATAAGTGGTATGTTCAATTGGAAACACGACTTATCGGCAGCTGGATGGGAATTATTTTATTTTCAGGATTAGCGGTCTATGCAACGCTATTCACAATGTGGGCAATAATTAATGCCTATCATCACAGACGATTAACTATTGCCTGGATTATTGCTTTTGCTATTTTTAATGTAGTCGGTTATTTAGTTTATATTTTAGTAGGTAAGAGAAAAGTGAGATATAACTAAAATTGTAAGCTTAGTGGTTAAGCGCATATTACAATTTCGAGTCTTAATTTGCATATAGTAAAATGAAACTCAGCAATCTTTATACCAAGGTAGCTGAGTTTTAGTTTATATGTGAAATTTATGGAACCAATTTTGAACTCTAATTAATATAAACATTAGAGGATTGTCGATAATGATATACAGCTGCTTACTCTTTAATTTTTTGAGATATACAAAAAAGAGTGGCTCCAGTCCACTCTGCTTACGGTAACTTCTTTTTCCATTAAGATTTGTTAGTCAACGAAAAGCTCATTTTTCAAATCGCACGAATGTTTTTTCTGGTATTTCAATTTGATCAATATCAAACTCATTAAGTCTTAAGGTTAAGTTGCTCGAGCGCTCTTCGCGCTCCTCGCCGATCCAACACGTGTAATGCTCAAAGAAATCACCTTTTTCAAGATAGCTGTCCATGATTTCACAAAGCCTAATTAGCTTCTTTTTTGATTCAATTGATGTGCTAGTGTTCGTAGATTTCGAAATTTCAATTCCCCAATCACTTGATACCTCATAGACATAAGGCGTGGTGAACTGATACTTTTTTACATTTTGACGGTCGAACTTGCTTGAAAAACAGATACCAATGAGTATTAAATCATTAGAATCAGGGTCACTAAGCGGTATTTCTATATTGCATCCAATATAGCCTGCTAAACTCATCTTCATAACCTCCTTATTGAAAAGCGCCAATATATTAAAATACAGATCTTGCTAAAATAAGACTTCAAGAAACTTAAAATTGTTGGCAATGTATGTAGACCCTTTTATAAGTATACAGCTGGTTGTAGCAACAGAGGATTGTCGATAAAAAATTCAAATAATTATAAATCGCTTCTATATAGCCCAGTAACTCTATCTAAGCAAGATCAAGATAAACACGAGAAAAATTCAGTTTTTTTGGATGGATTAATGCCTCCTATGGTAGTATAAATGGATTATGGGTAGGAGGGATAGGGTGGAAAATAAATCAGCGTGGCTACTTATTGCAATCGGTGCTTCACTATGGGGAGTTATCGGGGTTTTTGTTACTTACCTTTATGAAGTAGGGTTTACGCCACTAGAAGTTGTCGCGGTGCGTGTGTTAACAGCTTCCATCTTTATGGTTCCTTATGTTTTGATGAAAAATCGGCAGTTGTTCAAAATAAAGGTGAAGGATTCTAGGTATTTCATAGGTACCGGTATTATTAGTATTGTTCTCTTTAACTGGTGTTTGTTTAGTTCGATGAGAGAGTCTTCTATTTCGATTGCTTTTATTTTGCTGTATACAGCACCGGCATTTGTGACGATTTTATCGCGCATCTTCTTTAAAGAAGCATTAACTGCTCGCAAACTTACAGCCCTCCTCGTTACGTTAATAGGGTGCTCGCTTGTTATTGGAATCTTTTCTAGTTCTACCGCATCCATTTCACTTTATGGATTAACCCTTGGACTCGGATCAGGATTTTTCTATGCCCTTTACAGCATATTTGGAAAAGCAGCCCTATCAAAATATGACTCGTTAACCGTTACGGTATACACGTTTCTTTTCGCGACCGTGGCTATAGTCCCTTTTAGTGGATTAGGTTCGAAACTTTCTACTTTGACGGATTTAAAAGTCCTTGGACTGGTAGTTGGACTTGGCTTTCTTTCGACCATGTTGCCATTTATCTTCTACACAAAAGGTCTTCAATATGTCGAGTCAAGCCGCGCCTCCATTATCGCAACAATTGAACCTGTCGTTGCTTCGGTCGTAGGGTTCTTTATCTTTAATGAAACGTTATCAACGTGGCAATACCTCGGCATGATCATGGTGATCAGCTCGGTCATTATTGTACAGGAATCCAAGAAACAAAAAGCCAATCGCCCCCAGCAATTTGACCAAGCTGGCGCGTAAGTTCGTTACACATACTCTTTACTGATTAATAGGAGGATCTAATGAAATTTATCATGCTATTTGGTCCACAAGCTGTCGGCAAGATGACGATTGGACATGAACTTGAAAAAAGCACTCTGTTAAAATTGTTTCACAATCATATGACCATTGAACTGTTGCATCCTTTGTTTGAGTTTGGTGATGAAACGTGGCGGCTTTCAACCCTGTTTCGTCAAGAGATTTTCAAATCGTTCGCCAAAAGTAAGGAAGAAGGCATGATTTTCACCTATGTATGGGCTTTTGATTGCCAAGAGGATTGGGATTTTGTCGAACAAACACGGACGATTTTTGAAGCGGCCGGAGGAGAAGTTTATTTTGTTGAACTAGAAGCGGAAGTCACCGAACGTATGGAGCGGAATCGCTCGGCGCATCGCCTTGAACACAAGCCAACAAAGCGAAACACACAAGCATCTGAACTTGAATTGATCGAGTCGATGAATACATATCGGTTAAACTCGTTGCCAAACGAAATTCAAGAACCCAATTATATGCGAATTGATAATACACATCTATGTCCCAAAAGCGTTGCGATGAAGATTAAAGATCATTTTAACTTGTAAATGGCGGGGAAATACTTTCGACTGTTTGTAAACAGAACGAGAGGTTATGTAAGGAGGTAGTTGTATTGTTAATGTATCCTGATTCTACTACTCGAAGTGAAAAAGTAGACATGATTGCTGTATTAAAAGAACGGTTGTTGGCAGCTTACGGGGAGCAGCTACTAGCCATCGGCGTATACGGCTCTATAGCGCTAGAGACAGAGGGACCGTATTCAGATATTGAAATGCATGTGGTGACAAAAGAGTATCATCGCTTAGAAGATCTTGAATTTGTTTACGATAAGTTCAAAATCGAAATCGGTTTTCATGACAAGCAGGCGTTTTTTGAGAAAGCCAAAAAGATTGATGATGCTTGGGCGATCAAAGCAGGAGCGTTTATCCATGTTTTACCTGTATACGATCCTACAAACCTGTTTGATCAAGTGAAAAGCTTGCCTTTTAAAGGGTTGAGTTTATCTGCTCACCGTGTAATGAAAGAATTCATGGTGGGGGAGCCATACGAGACCATGGCAAAAATTCGTAATAGTTACCATAGCGGCAACCACAACTACATCCCGCTTGGCGCAAACGATTTGGTGTGGGAAACAGCCAAGTTAATCGGTCTTGCAAACCATACATACTACAGTACAAGAGCGAAAACTTACGAAGAATCCATACAGTTAGAGTCCGTGCCTTCTGGTTACAAAGAAATTGTGCACCACGTGAAATATGGACAGCTGACGGATACGGAAATGGTTTACCAGCTTTGTGAAGGTTTATGGACAGGGTTAAATGATTGGATGGAGTCATTGGGATTGGATTACCGGCTCAAACAACTTCCGTTTTAGTGTTAAATCGGGAATATATTTTTTTATTTAGTTGTATTTCAAAACGGAGGAGCTTATAAAATGCATATACGAAATTCTGCAAAAGCGGTAATCGAAAAAGAGGGTCATGTGCTACTGACCAAAAATATAGACGCAGAAGGCATCTTTTATTTGTTTCCTGGTGGGGGACAAGAACACGGGGAAGTATTGGTAGAAACCATTAAGCGAGAATGCTTAGAAGAAATAGGGTACCAAGTTACAGTGGGAGAACTATTACATATACGCGAGTACATAGGTAAAAATCATGAATATAAACACGATCGAGACGTTCATCAACTTGAATTTTATTTTGTTTGTACAATCGATGCTCAAGCGGTAGAAATGCCCATTCCATCTAATCCTGATTCTCATCAAATTGGCATGGAGTGGGTAGCAATCAAAAACTTACATGAGTACCGCATTTATCCAAAAGGAATTCGGTTGCCAGTCCAGCAATTTGCGGAAAATAAAAAAACCGCTGCCTATTTAGGGGATATTAACTGACGTAAAATAGGATATCGTTTTTTTATTATAAATGTAGTTATCTACTTAAGGATTTATTTCCAAATTCAACACAAAGCAACTAAGTCAACAAAGAACGAACTCAAAAACATGAAATAGCATTACTTACCTTTAGTTTAATCACGGGAAAGAAGTAGAGATCTTCACAATAGCTACTGCCACCAATCATAAAAATGCTGTATAGTAATGATGGATATATAGAGAAGTGAAAGGTGTTAGTAAGATATGATGCAAAACCCGAAAGGAAGAAAACGGCTAGGTCTCGCATTGATCCTCAGCATGCTCGGCATTTTAGCGCCGTTGAATATTGATATGTATTTACCGGCTTTTCCTGCAATCGCTGATGAACTCGATGCACACGTCTCACTAGTGCAGCTTAGTTTGACAGCGTGTTTAATCGGACTCGCTGCTGGGCAAATCGTTGTTGGGCCATTTAGTGACGCGGTAGGGAGACGGAAGCCTCTCATAATTTCTGTTATTTTGTTTGCGCTGTCGTCCGTGATGTGTGCTGTAGCGCCAAACATTGAAACACTAGTTGCGGCTCGCTTTGTCCAAGGATTTACCGCATCGGGTGGTGTGGTGTTATCAAGAGCGGTCGTTAGTGACGTATTTACTGGACGCGAATTGACAAAGTTTTTTGCGTTGTTAATGGTGATTAACGCAGTAGCTCCAATGGCGGCACCGATTGCAGGTGGCGCGATACTAGCTTTGCCGTTTGCCGGTTGGGAAACGATTTTTTATTTTCTTGGCTTGTTAGGGGTTGTAATGGTGATTATCGTGACATTGCGTTTACCAGAAACCTTGCCTCCTGAACAACGTGTGCCAAGTTCGATCAGACATTCGGTTCGGACAATGGCCAGTTTGTTTAAAGAACGCCCTTATATTGGTTATGCATTAGTCGTCGGTATAATTCACGGTGGCAGTTTTGCTTATGTTGCTGGGACGCCTTTTGTTTACCAAGAGATTTACGGTGTTTCGCCTCAAACTTTTAGTGTTTTGTTCGGCATTAACGGCATTGCCATGATTCTTGGTAGTTTTATCATTGGGAAGTTTGGTGGCATTGTTTCCGAGCATCGTTTGTTGCAAGGAGCAGTCGTTGTGGCAGTGAGCGCTACGCTTGTCTTGTTGATCATGACGATCATCCAAGGACCTCTCGCATCACTTGTCATTTCGATTTTTATTTACATGATTGCGATTGGCATGATCTTTACGAGTTCGTTCACGTTGGCGATGAAAGGGCAGGGACATAGAGCAGGGAGTGCGAGTGCTGTTATTGGGATGCTGCCTTTAGTTATTGGTTCGCTCGTGTCACCGCTCGTCGGAATCAATGAAACTTCCGCAATTCCAATGGGCGCTATTTTATTTGGAACGTCTGTACTCGGAACGATTGCCTTTTTCACTTTAACTGGGCACCGGCAGCAAGTCGAACAATAATGTAAATCAAAAACAAGAACAGGGAGGAATTCTTCTTGTTCTTGTTTTTTTGTTTGCTTAAAAAATATCCAGTTAACTAGCGCATCTATATTTAAGCGTCTTTTTTGTTTACCATTTCCTAACGCGAGGTATAAGGAACAAAAAAGCTTGTGTCAACAGGAGAGAGCGAGGGATATTGATGTTCGACAAAACAGCAGGGAGTTATGTCACTGAATTGCTGAAAGAGTGGAAAGTAAATCACATTTACGGGATGCCCGGAGACTCGATCAATGAATTGATGGAAGAATTGCGAAAAGAAGAAAGCATTCGTTTTATCCAAGTTCGGCACGAAGAAACCGGTGCCTTAGCAGCCGCCGCTTATTCCAAATTGACGGGACACATCGGCGTTTGCTTATCTATTGCAGGTCCCGGAGCGGTTCATCTGTTAAACGGGCTATACGATGCGCAAAAAGATAAAACACCCATGCTAGCCATCATTGGACAGGTTGATAGTCAGTTGGTCGGAACAGATACGTTTCAAGAGCTTAAAATGGAATCTCTGTTTGAGGAAGTTGCTGTTTATAATCGGTCCGTTCAGCGTGCAGAACAACTACCGGATATGCTAAATCAAGCGATTCGTAGTGCTTATGCTGAAAAAGGGCCAGCTGTGCTGATTGTTTCAGGTAATTTGTTTAGCACGAAAATCAAACACGAAAAACCATTTACGTCCGCTATTTTTTCTAGACCGAATATACGAGCTTCTGAAGAAGACTTGCAAGGTGCATTAAAATTGCTAAATGCCGCAAAAAAACCCGTGATATTGGCCGGTAAAGGCGCAAAAGGGGCAACGGCAGAAGTAGTGGCATTGGCAGAAAAGCTGAAAGCGCCATTGATAGCTTCTCTTCCAGCGAAAGGCATCATTCCGGACGACCATCCACATAATCTTGGTCAATTAGGAAAGTTGGGGACTGATCCGGCTGAACAAGCTATGCAAGAAACCGACTTACTAATCCTAGCGGGTACTGCTTTTCCATACCGAGATTACTTGCCTGCAGATGTAGCTGCCATTCAAATTGATACAGATCCGAAAGTTATCGGTAAGTATTATCCGGTGTTGCTTGGACTTGTGGGTGAACTGGCACCCACTGCTACTTGGTTGACTGCCAGATTAATAGAAAAAGAAGATGCCTTCCTTTTACCGTACCAGCAAAAGCGCAAACAGTGGCATGACACGTTGCAACAGGACATGAATACAGAAACTCAGCAATTGCAGCCGCAGCACGTCATAGCGGAAGTGCAACGTATTTTACAAGAGGATGCTATTGTCTCACTCGATGTCGGCAGTATTACGTTATGGACAGCACGCTATTTGCAACTAAAAAATCAACAACTCGTGTTGTCGGCGTGGCTCGGGACGATGGGGTGCGGCCTTCCGGGTGCCATTGCAGGGAAGCTAGCTTATCCCGACAAACAAGTTGTAGCTATACTCGGGGATGGCGGTTTTTCAATGGGCATGCAAGACTTTGTCACGGCTGTTAAATACGACTTACCGATGATTCTCGTTGTTTTTAATAACCAAAAACTCCAATTGATTGAACACGAACAACAAGAAATGGGCAACAAGGCTACCCAAGTCGACTTAACAAATATCGACTTTGCCGTCTTTGCTCGTGCATGCGGTGGAGAAGGGTATACCGCTAAAAACAGGAGTGAGCTGAGACAAGCACTGACAAAAGCGAATATGAGCCAAAAACCGGTGGTTATCGATGTGTTTGTAGAAGACAGCACACCACCTTCTTAAATCCAAATTTAAAAAAGCGGAACGAAAAAATCGTCCGCTTTTTTAATTTGGTTATTTTACATATAAGGTGGTCAAATCGTGCAACTCTGCAGGCAAAGGACGACCAAAATAATACCCTTGTCCTTCGTTGCAATTTTGGTCTTGTAAAAAGGCTAATTGCGTATTGTCTTCGATGCCTTCTGCAACGACCGTCATATTTAAGGTATGTGCCAATAAAATGATGGTGGCTGTAATGGCTTTACCGTTTAAGTCATTGCTAATGTCCCCGACAAAACTGCGATCAATCTTGATGCGGTCAAATGAAAATTGCCGTAAATAACTAAGAGACGTAAAACCTGTTCCAAAATCGTCAATCGACATCGACACACCCAGTTTTTTTAACTGTTGTAAACTGCATTTTAAGAGTTCCGTATCGACTAGCAAAATGCTTTCTGTCACTTCGAGTTCCAGCCATTTGGCGTCTAGTCCGGTTTCTTCCAGAATCTCGATCACGGTTTGAACAAAATCGAGTTGTTGCAACTGAATCGTCGAAATGTTGACGCAGATTTTTATCGGCGGGTGACCTTGGTCTTGCCACGCTTTATTTTGTGCGCATGCTGTATAAAGAACCCACCGACCCAATGATACGATTTGACCCGTTTCTTCAGATATCGGAATAAAGGAATCTGGAGGGACAAATCCGAGTTCTGGGTGGTTCCAGCGGATAAGTGCTTCCATCGCGCTCAAACGATTCGTTTTCAAATCGATAATGGGTTGATAATGAAGCATCATTTCCTGTTTAGCCAGAGCTGATTTTAATTCTCTTTCAATGGTCAGTCGATAAGCTGACTGTTGATCCAGTTCTTCGGAATAAACCGTATACTGTGCGATTTTATGCTTTTTCGTATAGTTCATCGCAGAATCCGCTTTCTTGATCAATCCCTCTACACTTTCATCAGGTCCATCGCTAAAGGCTATACCGATACTGGCCGTGATGGAAACAGAATGGCCTAACGCTTCAAAAGGTTTGGCTAATGCGTCATTGAATCGCTCCGCTAATTGGAAAATTTGGTGTTGGTCCAGCCCTTTTAAGAGAACCGCAAATTCATCTCCGGCAAATCGACCAACTGTACCATTGGCATCCATGTTATCGGACAGTCGGGAAGAAATATCTTTTAAATACTCATCACCAAACTGATGGCCAAACGAATCATTGATCAATTTGAAACGATCTAAATTTAAGAACATAATGGCAAGTTGAGGTTCGTTATTTTCAATCGCTTGCTTGACATGATCTTCAAATAATGTCCGGTTTGGCAAACGGGTAAGGGGATCGAAAAACACCATTCCTTCCATTAGTTTTTTATAGTCTGTTTCCACAGTAATGTCTTTAGCCATTCCATAAGCCCCAACGATGTTGCCACCTGATTTCATCGGGAAATTCGTGGCTAATAAAGTTCGCATTTCTCCATCTTTTCGAATGATTCTAATTTCGTATGTGCTCGCATTGCCATTTAAGGCGTTGTGAAAGTGAAAAAAGGCTTTTGGCAAATCTTCCGAAACGATAAAAGGCGTAAAAGACAATTGAAGGATTTCTTCGATGGTGTAACCAGAAATCGTTTCGCATCCTTGGTTGGCTGTTTGAAAATTCCCTTCCATATCAAATGTGAATATCGCGTCTGGGTTGTACGTAAAGAATGAATTAAGCCGTTCTTCTTTTTCTTTTAATTTTAGGTCCGCTATAACTTCAGCTGTAATGTCGATCACAGTTCCGAACAACACATTTTTCCCTTGCCATTTCTTTTTAGTGGAATGGATTTCAACGTGAAGCAATTCTCCATCACTTCTGTATACTCTGACGCGATACCGCGCAAAAGCCTGGTGAACGTCATAATCAGACAAGATTCGTTTTTGAATAATGGGTAAGTCTTCAGGGTGAATTAAGTTTTCTAACGTAATCGTGCCATTTAAAATGTCCTTTTGCGTATAGCCTACTAATCTGCAGAAATGCTCGTTAACATATGAATAAGACGAGCCATTTAGTACATACAGACTGATTGGGATTTGTTGCACTATGTCATCAAACAAATCCTCATATAGCAAGTCATCTGATAGAGCTGATTTTTTATGTTTGGAGCTGCTGGTGTTGTTGTCATTCTTCACAAATCTGATCTCCTTGCCATCAAAAATTTTCTGCTATCTTCTTGGAACATCGTACATCTAAATGCATCTATGTAACGTATATTAAAGTAATATTCAAACTAATGCCATTTAAATTTAAATTTAACAAATTCTTTTTCAACATTAACTGTTTTGTTTGTGGCGAAGTCGGTATTGCCTAGGAGTAAGCCCAGCCGCTTTCTTAAATGCTGCTTGAAATTGTGTATCGCTTTTATAGCCGGTTTTGCTGGCAATTTTAGAGACGGACTTATCGCTTGTGCGCAATAAGTGTTTAGCGGTATTAATGCGGCACGTGATAATGTACTGGAGTGGACTCATGCCGGTAATCTCTTTAAAATGGCGTGCGAATTGGTATTTATTGAGTTTAAATCGAGTAGCAAGTTCTTCTAAAGTTAGTGACTTCGAGTGGTTTTCCTCCATATAATGCTTTACATCTTGAATGGTTTCTTCCAAGTTGGGGTAGTTGGATGATTCTTGTTGATTCGCAGCACGGAAAACATGTAATAAAATCGAGTTGATCACATGATGAGTCATTTGTTTAGAATCAGTACGTGGAAACTGTTTTTCTTGTTGCAAATGCATAAAAAGCGTTTTTAAGTTGTCTAGTGAATCAATCGGAATCACGGAGGGGAACTCAGTATAATTTGTAGAGTTTACTGGACAAAAAGTCAGTCGATACCCATGATGCTTGTCAGACGAAGGATACAGTTGTTCATGCCAAGATCCTGGCTGGATAAAAAGAACCGTTCCTGCAGAGGCTGTATGAACTTGGTCGTCAATTTTACATTGAACTGTTCCGGATAATACTAAAAGCAATTCCACTGCATCGGCATGACAGTGGAGTGGGTGATGCTTTGACGTTCCGAATGGTACTGAAAAAGGTTGAATGCTATGAAATAAGATAGAATCCGTGGCTAGTGACATATAAAACGCTCATTTCTTTTTCTTTTAGTTTAGCAAGAATCAATAAAAAAATCTGTATAATACCGGTAATTTTATAGATAAATTCAATAAGTAATACAAGAATTAATAGGAAATACCTAAAATACGGGCATTTAATATAGATCACACCATTACCTGTTATTACACATATGAATATTCTGATAATTAACTTAAAATAAAGGTAAACCCATTTTAAAAAAGAAAGAAGGTGGAGCTGGATGAAACAGTTATGGATAAATCTACCTGTTCACGATTTAACTCGTTCAAAGCAGTTTTTTAGCGCAATTGGCATACTGATTATGGAAAACCGTCATGAGATAGATCAAATGGTGGGTTTAGTAGTTGGTAATCCACAAGTACAAATTATGTTATTTCCAGATGAGCAATTTAAGAGGTTTACACAAAACGATTTAGCAGACACAAACGCGTCGACAGAAGTATTGTTTTCTATCTCATTGGAAACTAAACAAGAACTTGATGAGACGATCGGAAAAGTGAAACAAGCAGGTGGATTTGTGTTTGGTGAGCCGACAGAACGAAATGGATTGTACGGCGCAGGATTTACGGATTTGGATGGACATCGGTGGAATTTGCTAGTGATGTAGTTTAAGGAAAATTTGTTAGCAATCTGTGACCGTGATTATTTGTATTTAAGTTGCACGATGTTTAAAAGTAAATTTTACGGAAGAATTTTTTAGATGCAAAAATTCTTCCGTAACTAAATTTGCTGAGCGAAACTAAAATTAGTAACAGCAATTCATAGAAAACAACACACAGATAGCGAATCATAGAATTTAGCTTAAAATGACGTAAAAATGCGTAAAAATCGTTTTTGTCTCACTGTCTTAAGTATACTTATTGAGTGAAACACCACTTCCGATAATTTATATTATGTCTACTTAAATTAAATTTATGAAAAAGAGCGCTTTTTATGTTGGCCTCTTCTCTTACTTCAATTCTTTTCTAAGCAACTTAGGTGTCTCTTCATCTTTAAATTACAACAACAAAAAAACTGCACCTTTACTTAGGCTGCAGTTTTTTTGTTTTAATTTAAATCTAAACTATCTACATACAAACTATTCAACTGAGTTTCAAATTCGTTCGTCAAAACGATTCGTTTTTCTTCTGATAATTCTTCGTTACTCGTTAAACGATTTGCTGTCTCTCGAAGTGTTTGAAGTTGATAATAGGTTGAGTCTATTATTTCAGGAATTATTCCTATTGTAGTTGGATCTACTGAGGATAAAATCTCTTCGCTCTTTGAAGAACTCGACACATTAAGTTTTTCTTTTTCACTCAAACGACTCCAGCTTTTATAAATTAACTGGATTGGACCTTCTGCTACTATTTCAGACGAATCTGCTGATAGATTTTCCTTTTTCCACATTTCGTTTTCCTTAGCAACGTCTTCTTTTGTTTCTTTAATTACAATTATATTTGAATCTCCTACATTAACTTTTAAGATGATAAGAATTAGACCAATGAGAATAATGAACGGAACTCCAATAACTATTTTCTTTAACAATACAAATGCCACCTTTTATCGTATTTATAGTTAAAGCATATCATCTGCTAAGTTTTAATTGTACCAATTTAATCCATAATAAGGAAAAAACCTTCTGATAAAAATCAACTAACAATAAAGAAAAAACCCACACCCTCTAAAGGATGCAGGTTTTCTTACGTATTGCTGCGTTTCATATCACGTATCGCTTGAATCGACAATCGAACAAGCAATATGACACAAAGAAACAGTCCTGTATAAGCGGCTGTATTCAAGTAAACAGCGTAAGCATTATTGATAAATTGCGCGATGGCCAGCAATGCCGCTGAAATCAGTCCAAATGTGATTCCTGAGAACAATAACACAAACCGCGAGAACAGTTGCAAGATAAAATTGGCATTATGTTTATCCGAAAAGACATCATGATGGAGAATCATTTTGCCGCCTTCAATGCGCTGAATCAGTTGATCGGCGCGTTTCGGCAATTTCATCAGTTCTGGGATTAATAAAGCTAATTCTTCTTCTACTTTTTGTTTTGTTTCGCGTGGTTCTTTAAAGGGTTTTTTCAAGACAGCCGTTTTGTATTTTTTCGCAAACACTTTAGCTTCGGTAAACATATCAAATTTCGGGTCTATCGTGTGTAAAGTGCCGTCCAGGCTGATTAAAGACCGAAGTGCCATTCCGACTGAAGGATAAAACGATAACCCGAATTCACGAACAATATCAAACATCGCATGAATCAGTTCTTCCGTTTGAATTTTATCGACATAGGCAATTTTCAGCAGCAATTGACCGACTGATTGTTCAAGTTTTTGACGATCAATATGGCTATTGTCTTCTACTAGTACATTAATCGCGTCACAAATAACTTCTGCGTCGTTTTGTTGAACACCGATGATAAAGAGGTTTAGTCCGTCTTGCTGTTGCGCTGCGAGACGCCCAACAGCCCCAAAATCGAGTAAGATGGGTTTGCCATCTTGTTCATCAATAAAAATATTACCAGGATGCGGATCCGCATGAAAAATACCTGAAAACAGCATTTGCTCAAAAAACGAAAACAACACCGTCCGACCAAATTCTTTTTGATCGATTCCAAACTGATCAAAAACAGCTTGCCCACGCGAAATACTTTTGCCTTTAAAATACTGCATGACGATTAAATTATCGTTGCAATACTCCTGATATATATGCGGAATTTTCACCGGATAATCACTTTTTCTTAACGCATTTGCGACTTGAATGGTATTGCGCGTTTCAATTTCAAAATTGATTTCTTCACGCAATCCGTTCGCAAAGCCAATTGCTAACTCACGAAAACCAATGTTTTCAGCCCATGTGGATTTACTCGTTACCCATTCGGCAAACTCAACCAAAATATCCAAATCGTTGCGCATGACGCCTTTTACTTCAGAGCGTAGTAGCTTGACGACTACTTTTTCTTGCGTCGATTTCAATACTGCTTGATGAACTTGGCCGATTGATCCGGCAGCTAGTGGGTCCATATCAAATTCCGAAAACACATCTTCGACTCCGGCAGCTAGTGATTTCTTTAAAATGGCGGTTACTTGCTCACTCGTTAACGGTTTCACGTCTTGTTGCAATGTTGCTAGTTCTTCGATAAATACTGGTGAAAACAACTCGGTCCGTGTAGATAACACTTGGCCGAATTTGATAAAAATGCCACCACTTTGTTCTAATGTATCGCGAAAAGCAATGGCGAAATCGCGGTTGCTTTCCCGGTGACGTGCATAACGTATCGTCTGCGAAAATCCATTTTTAACGGCGATTTCCAACACTTGACTCAATCGTTTTTGCCGGCGCCAACGATGTCTCAACCGTTGGAAGATAAATTTTTGTCCCGTAATCCGTTCTCCGCGTTCGCCAATTTCCATCGGGTCAAACAACTCGAAAAACAAGTAAAACAGCATGGAAATGAGCAGCATACTGCCCACCCAAATAATCGCACTAGCGTCAGCGACGGCAAACCCAATTCCTTCGCTTAAAAAGTCCGTATGACGCAAATACGAATACCAATAAACAAACGTCGTCAAACTAACACCTAACAACACAGAAAGAATTCTCTTCGTAAAATTGACTTTTGAACCCATTAATCGACCACTTACATAATAGATAAATAATCCAATGACCAATAATTCCAGCAGCATAATGAAATAAATCATAGAAGCGATTCTCCTTTCATTGCTAAGCTTTGTTACGAACCTAGTATAGATATCGCCGAACAACTGTTTAGTAAATCTCTACAGCTTATTAGCAACTGGACTTGGCAGTTTCTTAAGTAAATCGAGCAAGCCTGTTGGATACAGAACAGTGTCACGTTGTTCTAACTCTTCAAGTGACACCCATCTTGCTTTTGTCATTTTACCATCTTCAAAAACGTCAAAAGTATCTTGGTCATAAAGCGCCTGTTGTTCAAATTCCACTTCATAAACCAACGAAATTTCGTGAAAAACTTGATTTTTTAGCGTGTAAATATTTTCTATCACGTCCACGTACTGAACGATCTTAATATCCGCACCGATTTCTTCTTTAAATTCTCTTGCTACTGTTTTAGCAGATGGCTCACCCAGTTCAGTGGTTCCTCCAATTGGACGATAAAATGGACCTTCTCCTAATGAATGACGCGCAAATTGTTGTTCCAACAAAACAGATTGCCCTTTTCTCAAAATTCCTAACGTATTCGCTCTAGGACGCAAATGTCGACTCTTTTTTTCGTCGTACTCAGCTATCGTAGAAGTAACGATATGAAGAGAATCCCATTCCCCGTTAGAAAATCGAACGATTGGATATGTTTTGGGGAAAAGCTGAAGATGAATGTCGCTTGGAGTTTCTCCATCCTTGAAAAGTTGAAGTATTTTTTCTTGTAGGCTCTCTAAATAAGTTAGCTTTTCTTCTAATAACGCACGTCCGTTTTCAAGATAGCCAGCGTGACTGCAAAATACAGATTCGAACGGCAAGGTCAATAATTTACGCAAAGATGTTTTAATGCGCGAAATCGACTCGCCTTTCATCACGACACGTGTTTTCGGTGTCACAAACAAGTCGCCAGTAAACAAGCGGCCCGATTCCGGATGAAACAACGCGACATGATCATTTGCATGACCCGGTGTATGGATCACTTGCCATTCAAGTGTGCGCGAATTTATCCGGTCACTCAGCGCTTGTGTAAGAAAAGCGTCACGATTTCCCCATGTGAGTTGCCGATAAGCTGGATATATGCCGTGCCTATCCGTAATTTCTTGTCCACTGGGATGAATGTAAATTGGCACTTGGTAATGTTGCTGAATCCAAGCCGCATTTCCCGTATGGTCTTCATGGTGATGTGTCAAAACAACTTGATCGAATGATAATTTGGCTAATTCTTTTTTAAGATCGTCTTGCATTTTCTCGGCCCCAGTATCAATCAGCATGCCGTCTACTAAAAAGAGAAATACTTTACTGCGGGTTTCTTCCAAAATTCCTTCTATGCATACAACTTGTTCATGTTCGTAAACTTTTAGCATGTCCAGTCCTCCCTAAACGTCCACCAGCTTGTTTCTTTTCTAATATGATACAGACTTTGTGAGGTGTCTGCTATAGCGTAGCGCTTGTACTATTGACATTTCTTTCTTTTCTTGTTGACGGGTTTGAATTTATATGATAAATCCTTAAGTAGTTTGTTACATATTTAAGTGAAAACATAGATTTATGCTTTATTTTATTGTTTCTATTATCAATTTATCCAATTGTTTTTGGTTGTTTACAACGACGACTTTTCCTGGCGTCGCTCCGAGCTTTGCCAAAAATTCCGGTTTCATCGTGTCTTCGAAATAGCGATTCCACTGGAACATTTTCCGCAGCATACTAAAGCTGGGCTTGTAATTGGCTTGTTCTGTCCCCGCTCGTTGTTTGATGTAGCGAAAAACAAAGCGAAACGTTCTTATGTGATACGGCATATCTAAAAAGATCACTGTGTCTGCCGCATTTATCGCCGTGTCGGTCCAACCAATATGTACGCCTTCTATAATCCAACTAGGCTGCTCGAGCGCCGCTAAAAACTGAGCGTCTCTCACAGATTCCGGGTTGCGGATGTCCCCTTCTTTTTGACGCTGCCAAACAAAATTGTCCGTTTCAAAATGCGGAATACCTAGACTCACCGACAACCGCCGCGCTAACGTTGTTTTCCCGCTCCCTACAGAGCCGAGTATGTAAATCTTCATGACTCCGCCGCCTTTTTTACTCGTTCGATCAGCTCATCCACTTCTTGCTTGCTGCTATTTTGCGCGTCAAGCTTGAGTAAAGTTCGCCCAATCATGTTTGCCCCTCGATTTGATCCACGATAAACAAATAATGTTTGCTCACTTTCTACACGCTTTAACACAAAACTTAATGCAATGTGAAACAAACCCGCAGGGACAAAATACAGGTCTTTTCTTTTGTAGTCCGGCAAATCTTCATACGCGGTCACTTCCATGATATAACTCACCGCACGGCCTTTAATGCGGTTTTGTTGCACGTACTTTGAACCTACTTGATTAGGCTGTCCTTCGATTAATTGATGCTTTTCAAGTTGTGGCATGATGGTTTGCAGGTGTTCGTCTGAAAACAATGCCCATACTTTTTCGATGGGTGCGTTGATAAGTTGCTGCTCACTCCACTCGACCATTGCCTCCACGCCCCTTTTATTTTTTCAACGCTTCGTCTCTTACGCGTTCCATAAACGTCGTGACGGTTTGCTTACGTGTTTTTTTACTTCCCGACAATAACATCGCTTTTCCCATTAATCCTTTTCCTTTATTAAATCCTTCGTAAATAAACTTTGTTTGGTTTTCATTTTCTTTAATTAACGTAAACGAATAAAACACATCAAAACTTTGTCCCATTTCAAACTGAGTTTGTTTTAGCTTTTTGTCTGGCAAATCTTCATAACCTACAGTCTCCACAATATACGTTTGCAGCTGCCCGCCTTCGTGATAACTTTGGGCGTGTTTGGCACCCAGTTCATTGTTATTGTTTTCAAGTAAAATGTGTTCTTCAATTTTCGGCATCACTTGTTTAATGTTTTCGTCTTTGAATAAACGCCATACTTTTTCGATATTCGCGTCAATCGTCATTTCTTCTTTCCATTTAACCATTTGGTGGCCTCCTCAGAATCTGTACTTGTTAGTAGTATCTCATGCGCGATCAGAACATTCACGTCGCTTGTATTAATCTCGCTCCTCTTTATAATAAGGGATGGAACGGAGTGAGCGAATGAAAACTGCAACTATAATGTTGTTATTTATCTTGGCCATGCAAGCCATTCTTGCAGCAAATGCGCTGATTTTTGACGGAGTGCTTGGAGATCTTGTATTTTGGTTTAATTCGGCTTTATTTATGGCTGCGTTAACTGTCTACATATACCGAATGGATAAAGACAAATCACCTGCTAAAAACAAATAAACGGAAACGAATAGTATAAAACGAGCCCTCCTATGAATGATTCACTTAGAGGGCTCGTTTTTATTGGATTTCCGTTTCATCAGTAGAATATGCTGCCATTCGTGAAAAAAGCGTATCTTTTATCAAGATACGCCCTTTAGAATTTTATGCTTGTTTTATTCTCTAGTTTGTATCGCTGTTATTTATCGGCCGCGGCTCAATTGCTTCGGGATTTAGACCGTTCCCAAGAGATCCATATAACAACTGTGCCTGAGGATCAATTAAATCTTTCCCATTGTAATAAACTCTCGGAGTCTTCCATAATGCTATTAAAGCACTCGACATTGGCATCTCATGATAGCGACTTGGCCAGCTGTCCTTTATAAGATCTTTTACTAAAGGATAATACTTCGAGCTCATACTTGGAAATATATGATGCTCTGTGTGATAAGAAAAATTAAAATGTAACACGTCGATCCATCGAGGAACCGTTACCGATAAGGTGTTTGCTAGTGGGTCATTCACTGGAACAAGTGGATTCAACCGATGATTAGTCGAAATATATCCCATTACAATGGCATTCGCAATTAAATGGGGGATTAGAAATATAAATAACCAGTTTATTATTCCTACAAAGAAAATCAAACCTAACCAAGCTACCCACGGCAATAAAAACTGAATCCAAACTGTCCCACGTTTTTCAGGCTTAAATTCCTTAATATAAGCGAAAAAGATTTTAGTCGAGTGCAATGTGAATGTAAAACACAAAGCGAAAAACTCTAGAAATGCACGAACTGAAAATGGTAATCGATAGATAATTTTCAATGCAGGCTTTTTGTCTAAATCTTCTTTTGACAACCACGTATCAGGATCCTTCTCTTCATTTTGAGTATGAACATGATGGGTCATGTTATGCCACTTACGCCATAGTAGTGGTCCAGTAAGAAGAGGGAAAAAGAAAACTGCACCGAGTAAATTGCGCAATTTAGCTTTTTTCACTACCGTCCCATGTAAGATTTCATGTCCCAAGAATCCCATTGCGGCAAAACTTGTGCCAATTACAAATGAAAGTGCTATGTTCGCAAGAAAGGGTAGATCATATATTCCAATAGCAAACATTCCTGCGATTGAAATAATTAAATAAGCTAGACCACCAAGTAAACGTCCTGGAACCGGTTTAAATGCTTTTTTGGGCAGATGCGGCGATACTTTAGACGCATACCAGCCAAATGAGTGAAATTCTTTATTCATATTTTTCCTCCAATTAATATACAAGTACTGCTTATTTTCTAACAATTTGGTACGATTAAAATTCGCTGTACGCCAGCAGATGGTACAGGTTTTGCGCACAAATCAACCAAACTAAAGATACTCGTTTTATTTAAAGTTCCACTCCCTGCTTCACTATAAAGGTTAAGTGTTTAAATTCATAATGATTTCATCCCTTTTTCTTTATTAAGTGCTCGTTATAATGTGGTTAAGGAAATCTTCATTGCCTTTTGCACTTCTATTACACAAACCCTTTGAAAATAATAAAGAGCAATCGCTTGATTTAGCTTCAACTATATTACTTTCGGTCTTCCCGCTTTTGTCCTCCTTGTACTTCCTGCTTTTAACTCAGCCATTTCGACCATAAAATCGATACCGGTAAAAGAATAATAAAAATAGCACCTCCGCCACGCAATTCAGGTTGTTGAAAACCTTGCGTGTTAGGGTGCTACCAGGTTCTGTATTTGAGTAACATCTTTAATTCAGATATAATTCGTTTGGTTGCTTTTGCAATTTACGTTCCGCTCATCTCTTTTTCAAGATGACTCACTTGGTTGTAATTTTTAATCACCCAATTGGTTTGATCAAACTGAATATGGCTAAAACTTGTATTCAATAACCTGGTTTTGCCAGAACCGATTTCTCCATTTGATAACGTGCCAAGTAATGCGTTAATAACACCGCCGTGTGACACCAACAACACGCGCTTGTTTTTAAAACGTTCATGTATGATTTCTAGTCCCGACGACAAGCGTTCAGCAAACAACTGATTATCTTCTTGGTTAGGATAATGCCGATCCGGAAACGTCAATGCCCGCTCCTCGTAAGTCATGCCTTCTGCATCACCAAAATGCTTTTCTTCAAACTGTGGCATTTCCATAAGCGGCAATTGCAAAGTCTCATTGATCAGTTCTGCTGTTCGTTTGGCGCGCTTGAGCGGACTTGTAATAATAATGTCCCAATTAGCATCGGTTAACCCGTGCGCACAACGCATCGCTTGTTTTATGCCTTCTGCGTTTAACGGAATATCGGTTTTTCCTTGAATTTTCCCTTGTACATTCCAGTCGGTTTCCCCGTGCCGGACTAAACAAATCGTCGTCATCTACTTCACCTCTTTATTCATGCGAATGATTTGACTAGTTTAGCATAAATAAAGCACAGACTCACTTGATAAACGTTAGAAGCCCAACAAATCGATCAACTGGAAGTCATTTAACGTGATGCGATTGCCGCAGCCTTTACACGTAAAACTCAATTCAAAGTCAATGGTTTCCGCATAAGCATTTGCTGCTAGTTCTTCTTCGAGTATTTCTTTGCGCTCTTTGTCTGTCGTCGCTTTCCCGAGCTTATTCACTAACTCATCTTGTATATGTTCGATCACTTGGCTTTTCCAACTGACACCTACTTGAAAACTTTGCGATATGGAATGAATGCCAACTTCACCATTTTCTCCAGGAGATTGAAATTTATCTGTCGTTCCACATTCCTTGCACATGATTTGAACATCCATCTATTCTCCTCCTCTACTGGCAATTAAAAAACTATAATAATTGTAATTATCTGATTATAACGAATAAGTGTGGAGAAATTGTCGAGAAGTCGTTTTTTTGTTAGTGGCGTGTCTTTATATATTTATGGCCCTTATGTAAGAAGCTACATGGAATCCTGTACACCCCCAAAATAAAAAAGCCCCCTGTTAGGAGCTTTCTACTGTTTCATCAATCGCTACAAGAAATGTGGTTAACTCTTTTATTTTACAATCGTTTTCGTCATTCAGTACATAAAAATCGCAAAATGCATACACTTTTGGTGTGCTATCTGTTGTTTTTCGAATCATTTTTCCTTTGAGTGCGGCTTTTTTAGCGTCTGTTACGGAAAAATCGATCCAGTATTCAAGATCCGAATACCCTTCCTCTAATCCAAAAGCTGTATCAAGAAAAGCTTGCTTTCCAACAATTGATTCCGTACCCACCATTGTCCATACCACGTCGTCAGTAATGTTGTTTTCGATAAACTCCCGGTCGCCTTGGAAAAAAGCATGATTGAATTGACGGAAAAAATCCGCATTTTTTGCGGTTTCCATTTTCACTTACTCCTTTCGTTGATTTTTCTATAGATCAATTTTGCGGTTCACCTCTTTCGTTAATCTTCTTGTAGATGCTGAACTTTTTGTATCTGCATTATTCAATACCCAGTTTTTAGGGATCAAACACCACAAAAAACCGCTCCAAGGTTGTGAACTGCACCTCCATTGTTAGACACAACTAACAATGGAGGTGCAGTTTTTTTATGGCGAAATTTAAAGTTGAAGATAAGATACGCGCTGTTCGGGAGTATTTAACTGGGCATGACTCGATGAATGAAGTCGCTAAGCGGTATGGGGTAAACAAAAGAGGATTCCATCAATGGATTGAGCTGTACCAACATCACGGCGTAGAGGGATTGATGAAACGCTATACAAACTATACACCTGAGTTTAAGATGGACGTATTAAACTTTATGAACGATACCGGGGCGTCCCCTATGAAAGCAGCTGCTGTTTTCAATATCCCTTCCAGAACGACCGTGATGAAATGGGAGAAAGCACTTGATCAAAGTGGCATGGACGCCCTTATTTCAAAACAAAGGGGGCATCCATCCATGAAAGAGAAATCCAAAAAACCTGTGTCACCAAAGAAACCAACCGAATCACTTCAAGAAGAAGTCGAACGGCTGCGCATGGAGAATGCGTATTTAAAAAAGTTAAATGCCTTAGTGAAGGAAAAAGAACTGTCACAGCGCAACTCAAAGCGCAAGTAATCTATGAGCTAAGGCATGATTTCAAGGTCGTTGACCTCATCAAGATAGCGTCCATTCCTAGAAGTACCTATTATTATTGGATCAAACATCACACTCGTCCCGACAAATACAAAGAGGCAAAAGAAGCGATTGCCGTTATCTTTCATGCACACAAGGGACGATATGGACATCGGAATATCCAAATCGAATTAGGGAAAATAGGAATCCACCTGGATCCAAAAACGGTATTGAAATTGATGAAAGTAATCGGTCTCGCCTGCCGGGTTCGGATGAAGAAATACCGTTCCTATCGTGGCAATGTGGGAACAGCGGCACCGAATATCCTGAACCGAGATTTCTCAGCTGAGAAACCAAATCAAAAATGGGTAACCGATGTGACGGAGTTCTCTCTTTTCGGGCAGAAGCTCTATCTATCACCTGTACTGGACCTGTACAACAGCGAAATCATCGCTTACACCATCCAGAGCCGGCCGACGTATGACCTGGTTTCCACCATGCTTGAACAAGCCTTGAAACGCCTCGACCCAAAAGATGAGCTTGTGCTCCATTCGGATCAGGGCTGGCATTATCAGATGAAGAAATACCAGATGGCATTGAGCAACCGGAACGTCACCCAAAGCATGTCCCGTAAGGGGAACTGTCTCGACAACGCCGTGATCGAAAATTTCTTTGGCATCCTGAAGACGGAACTCCTCTACTTGCAGGAATTTGAAAGTCTTGAACACTTCCGCCAGGAACTGGATGACTATATGATTTACTACAATCAGAAACGAATGAAGAAGAAATTAAAAAACATGAGTCCGGTTGAATACCGGACTCATGTACAACAAGCTGCTTAATTTTTTTGTCTAACTTTTTTGGGTCAGTTCAGTTGCCCTTGGAGCGGTTTTTTTATGCAACTACTCTTTTTTTCAACAAACCGGCGATCAAGGCCGTCACAACTGCTCCTAGTAAAATCGCTAAAATATACAGCGAAATGCTTGGAACACCTCCATCGACTAATCCAATAACGAAAATTCCACCGTGTGGCGCACGTAAACCGATATCAAACAACATTACTAATGCACCTGTAGTCGCAGCTCCAGCCACACATGCCGGAATCACACGTGCCGGATCTGCTGCAGCGAAAGGAATGGCACCTTCAGTTATAAAGCAAGCACCTAACACATACGCAGTTTTACCAGCTTCACGTTCTGGTTTTGTGAATTTGTTTTTAAACAAACTAGTCGAAATGGCAAGACCTAGTGGCGGCACCATTCCAGCAGCCATTACAGCGGCCATAAAGTTAAAGTTTTGCGCATCTAACATGGCCAGGCCAAATGTATAAGCTGCTTTGTTGATCGGACCACCCATATCAATGGCCATCATCCCGCCTAGCAACAAACCAACTAATACTAAGTTGGTACCACCTAGACTTTCTAGGAACGAAGAAATCGATGTATACACTTTTGTCAGCTGCGGATTCACAAGCATCATGATGATGCCCGTAAAGGCAATCGCAAAGACCGGGAAAAACAACACCGGTTTTAATCCTTCTAATGAAGAAGGCAAACCAGAAAACATTTTCTTCACCAAAATCGTCACATACCCAGCAAGGAAACCAGCGATCAATCCACCAAGAAAACCAGATCCACCACTTGCCCCTTCAACGCCTGTTACGGTAATGGCAATCAATCCACCGATCATACCTGGTGCAAAACCGGGACGATCGGCAATACTCATAGCGATAAAGCCGGCAAGAACGGGAACCATTAAGAAGAAAGCGTTAGCGCCACCAATCGTCATCAGCATTGCCGCAAACTCGTTGTATTCAGGACTGTCTGGATTGCTGGCATTAATGCCCCAGAAAAACGAAATGGCAATAAGAATACCGCCACCCACTACAAATGGCAACATATTGGAAACACCGTTCATTAAATGCTTATAAAAACCGCTTTTGGTTTCTCCTGCATCAGCTTCATCTTTAGACTGAACATGCTTGTAAATCGGAGCGTCTCCAGTTACTGCACGGTTCAGCAACTGATCGGCTTCATAGATCGCTTTGCCGACGCCGGTTTGAATTACGGGTTTGCCGTCAAAACGACTCATTTCTACTTTGGTGTCAGCTGCAACAATAATGGCGTCTGCTTCAGCAATGTCTTCGGCCGTCAAGCGATTTTTCACACCGCTCGAGCCATTGGTTTCTACTTTTAACGATATGCCAAGATCTTTTGCCCGCTCATTTAACTTTTCAGCTGCCATATACGTATGCGCAATGCCAGTTGGACAAGCCGTTACGGCCAAAATTTTCTTTTGTGTGCTACCTACAGGCGTTTGAACGGCCGCTGTTTCTGGTTGATCAACAGCTGCTTCTTTTGCAGACACGATGTCCAAAATTTCTTGTTTTGATTGCGCTGCCAAAATGTTGTTGCGGAACTTTTCATCCATTAAAAATGTAGCTAAACGTGACAGTGCTTCCAAGTGATCGTCATTCGCGCCTTCACTCGCTGCTATCATAAAGAACAAATGGCTTGGTTGACCATCCAGCGATTCAAAATCCAGTCCTTTTTGAGAACGACCAAACGCAATTGCCGGAAACTCGACGGCGGCGGATTTAGCATGAGGTATCGCAATGCCATCACCAATACCGGTGGTACTTTGATTTTCACGTTCTAAAATGGCTTTTGTGAAAGCTTGTTTATCTGTTAGTTTGCCGGCTTGGTCTAATTGATTGGCCAGCTCTTCTAATACCTGTTGTTTCGTTGAGGCTACCAAGTCCAAAATGATCGTTTGTTCCGTTAAAAGTTGCGTGATTTTCATTTTGTCACATCCTTTTCTTCAAATGGGTAAACTTCTATTTGGTCAAGCAATGTTTCCACATCTTCTTTTTCGCACAAATCGGATCGAAATGCAGTGGCACTGCCACTGGCAACCCCAAAACGGAAAGCTTGTGCAGCATCTCCATGTGTTGCGTACGCGGCAATAAATCCAGAGACCAAGGAATCTCCTGCGCCTACAGTGTTGACGACCTTGCCATTTGGTGCATTCGCGATAAGTGCAGTGTCTTTAGTTACAAGCATGGCCCCATCGCCTCCCATAGAAACCACAACATGTTCGGTTCCACTGTCAACCAGTTTGCGGGCGTAATGATAAACGTCCGTCAAATTTGTGATGTCCACATCAAACAATTCACCGAGTTCTTGTTGATTGGGTTTAACCAAAAATACAGGCGTGGTCAGTATACTGTTTAGCATTGGCCCTGAAGTATCCAGTACAAAGCGAATGTTTTTGGTTTGACAAATTGTGGCGAGTTCTAAAAAATAATCTGGCCCAATTGTGCTAGGTAAGCTGCCGGCCAAAACAAACCAGTCATATTCGTTCATATCCCGCACTTTTTTTGTTAAAGCTGCTAATTGATCGGCAGTTAACTCAGGACCGGGGCCATTGAGCTCTGTTTCCGTAGCAGATTTGATTTTGACATTGATGCGTGTAACTTCGGCCGTTTCAATAAAATCACTGTCAACGCCTTCATTTTTTAAATACCCTTCTATATACCGTCCGGTAAAGCCACCAACAAATCCGAGTGCTTTATTAGGTATGCCGAGACGTTTTAACACACGCGATACATTAATGCCTTTGCCCCCCGGATAATAATACACTTCCGTTGTCCGATTTAGCTTGCCACTTTCAAATTCTGAAAGATAAGCGGTATAATCAATGGATGGAGCGATAGTACAAGTATAAATCATAGCTTCACAACCTTTACAATTGTCTTTTTTTCAAGTACAGCATTGGCATCTTTGGTAATTTCATCTACAATTAAGGTGGCACGTTCTAGATCCATAATTTTTGCAAAGCTGATTTTATTGATTTTGGAATGATCAGCGAGCGCGAACGTCTTTCGTGATAAAGAACTAGCCATTTGTTTTACGGCAGCTTCCTCAGGGTCTGGTGTGGTATAACCATATTCCGCATGAAAACCATTGATGCCAAGAAAACAGCTATCAAAACGATAGTTCTGCAAAGCTTGAATCGTTTGAGAACCGACAAATGCGCCGGTACGTGGTTTCATTAACCCACCTGTTAAATAAGTGGTGATGCCGTGGCTATTTAGTGCCTCGACAAGCGTTAAGCCATTTGTTACGACGACGAGATCTTTGTCTTTCAAAAATGGAATCATTTGAAAGGTCGTGGTACCAGCGTCCAGATACACGCTATCGCCTTGTTGCACAAATGAAGCAGCAAATTTCGCAATTTTAATTTTTTCATCTAATAATTGTGTGGATTTGTCTAAAATGCTCGGTTCTAACAAATTTTTACCGGCAAGCGTTGCGCCACCGAAAACGCGTTCCAATTTTCCGGAATGTTCGAGATCAACCAAATCTCTTCGGATTGTTGATTCGGATGCGCCAGTTGATTCAACAAGTTCTTGAATTTTGACAGTCTGTTTTTCATCTAGAAGTTGCATAATAAAGAGATGTCGTTCGTTTGTCAGCAAGCTCTCACCTTCTTTTTTTAATAGTTTAAAAGTTCTGTTAAAAAGATAATACTTGAAATCGCTTCCAAAATCAATCATAATCGTTCATAAGCAGTCAAAAAACGTCATTTATTTTTAAGGACAATCGAAAACCTTCAAAAACGGTCATCTTTTGTTCTATATGACGGCACTTATAAAAGGAGGAATTTAATCATGGTCGAAAAACAATTTACAATTACAGATGAAGCAGGTATGCACGCACGTCCAGCATCAGCATTAGTAGGAGCGGTGTCTAAGTTCTCATCAGATATCACACTTGAGCACAATGGCAAAAAAGTAAACTTAAAATCAATTTTGGGCGTTATGTCTCTAGGGATTCCAAGTGGTTCAGTCGTAACAATCGCAGCAGATGGTCCAGATGAAAACGAAGCAATTGAACAAGCAGGAGCAGTTATGGAAAAAGAGGGGATTTCAAACCAATGACCCAAACAATGTCCGGAATAGCAGCCTCAAATGGAATTGCCATTGCGAAAGCTTTTCGCTTGGAAAATCCGGAATTGAATGTTGATAAGCGAACAATTTCGGATACTGACAGCGAATTGGCACGATTAACATCAGCGTTAGAAACATCCATCGCTGAACTTGAAGTCATTCAGAAAAAAACAGCTGAACAAATTAGCGAAAAAGAAGCAGCCATCTTTGGGGCTCACCTACTCGTATTAAGCGATCCTGAACTTGTTGGGCCAATTACTGAAAAAATCAAAACCGAAAACGTCAATGCCGAATTTGCATTGCAAGAAGCAACAGACATGTTTATTGCTATGTTTGAAGCAATGGACAATGAGTACATGAAAGAACGCGCAGCGGATATTCGTGACGTGAGAAAACGCGTACTCGCTCACCTATTAGGTGTAACTACCCAAAGCCCAAGCATGATTTCAGATGAAGTCATTATTATCGCGGAAGATTTAACGCCTTCTGACACCGTGCAGTTAAATGCACAGTTTGTAAAAGGCTTTATCACGGATATTGGTGGACGTACGTCTCACTCTGCGATTTTAGCGCGCACACTGGAAATCCCAGCAGTTGTTGGGGCTAAAAAAGCGATGGCTGATATTCAAAACGGCACGATGGTTATCGTGGACGGATTAGATGGAACGATTTTGATCAATCCAGAAGATAGCGTCATCGAAGAATACAAAAACAAGCAAGCAGCTTATGAAGAACAAAAAGCTGAATGGGCTGTTTTGAAAAACGAAGCTACGGTGACTGCTGATGGTCAAGCTGTTGAACTTGGTGCCAATATCGGAACACCTAAAGACATTACAGGGGTTGTTGATAACGGCGGTGAGGCAATTGGTTTATACCGTACAGAGTTTCTTTATATGGGACGCGATTCGTTCCCAACTGAAGATGAACAAGTAGAAGCCTATGCAGCTGTATTAAAAGGCATGCAAGGCAAACCAACTGTTGTTCGCACACTAGATATTGGTGGCGACAAAGAGTTGTCTTACCTTGATTTGCCAAAAGAACTAAACCCGTTTTTAGGTTTGCGTGCAATTCGCCTGTGCTTAGAAATGCCGGATATGTTCAAAACACAATTGCGTGCACTTTTACGTGCTAGCGTACACGGCAACTTGAAGATCATGTTCCCTATGATTGCTACACTTGACGAATTCCGTGAAGCCAAAGCATTGTTATTAGAAGAAAAAGCGAAGCTTCAAGCTGAAGGCGTCGAAGTTAGTGAAACAATCGAAGTAGGCATCATGGTTGAGATTCCATCAACAGCTGTGATGGCGGATACTTTCGCTAAAGAAGTTGACTTCTTCTCGATTGGGACAAATGACTTGATCCAATACACGATGGCCGCTGACCGCATGAACGAAAGCGTGTCGTATTTGTATCAGCCATTCAACCCAGCCATCTTACGTTTAGTAAAAATGGTCATCGATGCGTCTCACCGCGAAGGCAAATGGACAGGTATGTGTGGTGAAATGGCAGGAGATGAAATTGCGATTCCAATTCTCTTAGGTCTTGGCCTAGATGAATTCTCAATGAGCGCTTCATCGATCTTGAAAGCCCGTGCGCAAATCAGCAAACTTTCAAAAGCTGAAATGGCACAACATACAGACCGCATTTTGGCACTTGGCACTTCACAAGAAGTTGAAGACTACGTAAAACAATTACCAACTAAATAAAAAAATGAGCTAAGGAATCCATTCCTTAGCTCATTTTTTATGGCGATTCTATTGTGATGCCGAACAAAATAAAAGTGACGAGTATTAACGGACCAAAAAAGCTTAAGACTTTTTGGCGATTTCTATGAGTTTCGGGAATCCACCTTAATACCAATTCAGGCTTAATCAACCCAATCCAAAACAATGCAATCGATAACATTAACAATATCAAATAGAATTCCCTCACCGCTTTACCCCCGTCCGCTGTTTTGATATAAATTCGTTTTATTGACTAAATTGATGGACCTTTATTAATGAAAAAGCTGACATTCCTCTTCCATAATTGCAAAAGAGGAATGTCAGATTAAATTTCATGCTAAAGCAAGTGAGGAACCCGTAAGAAAATTATCTTTTAGAAAGGATTTGTCGCCCACTGACTAGAAGTTGGAATGAAAATACGCGGATGCAATTTTAATTGCGCCACCATGTACTCAGCCAAATCTTCTGGTTGCATGAATTTTTCTTTTTCTTCTTCCGTTTCGCCTTCTTTATACGTTAGATCTGTTACGACTCGACTTGGTGTTAAAGCAAATACGCGAACATTATGCTTACGTACTTCTTGAGACAATGACTCTGTCATACCCAGTACACCAAACTTTGAAGCGCTATAAGCACTCGAACCAGCCGTCCCGCGCAATCCTGAACTAGACGAAATATTGATGATATCTCCCCCATTTTTTTCAATTAGTTGCGGTAAAACAGTGCGAGTTACATAGTACATGCCCATTAAATTGACATCAATCATTCGCTTCCATTCTTCTGGCTGCAACTCTAAAAACGGTGCGTATTTACCAATTCCAGCGTTATTGATCAATATATCGGCTGTCCCAATTTCGTTCGTCAATTTCTCAATGGCCGCTTCTACTTGTGCCAAATCCGATACATCTGCCACCGCATAAGCCACACGCCCACGCAGTGACTTAATTTCCGCAGCAAGCTTGACTAAATCTGACTCAGTTCGCGCGATCAATCCCACATTGACCCCTTCGTTTGCTAAAGCTAGAGCTGAAGCACGTCCAATTCCTTTGCCCGCTCCTGTAATAAATGCTGTTTTCTCTGTTAATAATTGCATCTTTTGTGTCCACCTCTCGCTAAGTTCTCCCAGGTTTTTAATTTGATAATGTTGTACAAATTTGTTGGGATGTTGTCTATTTTTTTATTTACCCTAAAGGGGCTAGTATGTAAACAGAAGTCATGTATTTTAGTAATTGTCCCGCCCATCCACCTTTATGAATATGATTATTCATAATAATTATTAGACCTTAAAAACTCGCAATAATAACTCACCTGAATAAGCTATTCAGGTGAGTTATGAATGAATAGCAATTTAAAAGCCTATGCTGTTGCATAGGCTTTTGTTTATTTGGATAAGGCATGCAGAATTCCCATAGCGCTTACTTGCATGTCCACTTGAATATAAGCATATACATCATGATCATCCGCTACATTTTGTGATCTTAAATATTGGCGTACTCGCTCAAATAACTGATTCGCTAATTGATCCGCACTCCAATTCTTCTCAAATGCCGCATTCCCTTCCTCCACAAAAATTTTCAGCCACTCAGTGACTTGTTGAAGTGCGATATGTGGTTGATTGGTTTTGCCAAAATGTCCATAGTAAATAGCAGCCAAATCGGCTTTCGTCATTCGCTCAATCGCTTGGTGCATTTTTTCAGGATTGAATTGGTTAGGCGAAGTCGACGGCAAATACAAGTCGATGCCTTCTCTTACCAATTGGTCATAACGGATACCTACTGTGTCTCCTGCAAACACCCCATTACTGCCAGGATCATAAATACTAAAGTGATGGTTAGCATGTCCAGGTGTATCCCAAAAGAAAAGTTGACAAGTTGGCCCAATTTCCAATTGATCCCCTTCCGTTTTGATCAACAAACGGTCTTCAGGGATTGCGAGTATCGGATCGAATAATTTCTCAAACTGGTCTCCATAAACCATTTTTGCCCCCGCAATTAACCGACTCGGATCACTTAAGTGCCGAGCACCTTTTGGGTGAACAACAACTTTTGCGTTCGGACAATCTTGCAGTAATAATCCCGCTCCACCTGAGTGATCTAAGTGAACATGGGTAACGATTATGTATTTAACGTCATCTAGAGAAAAACCTAACGCAGCTAGTCCTTTTTTGACATGCTTTACCGAAGCACTCGGACCGGTATCCACTATTGTTAGTTCTTTGTCGTTTATCACGTACGTTCCGGTACGTTCTGGCAATCCTAAATCAAAGCCATCGATTAAATAAATTCGATCACCTAAACGAATTGGTTGTTTTTCTTTCATACTATTCATCCCCTTTGTGTTGGAAATAGACTGATGGATAGGTTAAATTCAAAAAGTTTATCCATTGATAGAATATTCTACCATTACTATTCGAATTTGAGTTCTTTTACCCACTGTGGATTTTCAAAAAATTAGCTTCTAAAACGGATTGGCAAAGCAATGACGAGATCGCGTGCTTTCTCGTAGATGTTCAAAGTCTGACTAGCTGGTCGCAATCGGACTGATTTTGCATTTTCTCAAATTATTGCGTACTGTTAAAATAACTTTATAAATAGCGTTGTGAAATGGAGGTTAGACGAAATGGACAAAGCGAATAAGGTATGGACAGATAAGCATGTTAAATCGACGCTTCCTAAAAGAAAAGCTACCAGTCATAAAGGCAGCTACGGAACCGCATTGTTGGTTGCGGGCACAAAAGACATGCCCGGTGCTGCCTTGCTTGCGGGACTTGGTGCTATGCGCAGCGGTGTCGGCAAGTTAGTCGTTGCAACTGATGCGGAAGCGGTTGCGATGATTGTGTCACGACTCCCTGAAGCTACCTTTTTAGCTGATGGCTTAAAGCATATTGCCCAACGTCAAACTTCCATCGATACTTACCGTGCTGCAGCAATTGGCCCTGGAACAGAGCCGGATGACGTCACTGAAAAAGCTATTCACGTTCTTTTAGAAAGCCAGATGCCCGTCGTGTTAGATGCCGGTGCAATAAGTGATCGCTCTTATTTAACACGGCAGTCCCCTATTATATTGACCCCTCACCTCGCTGAATTTTCGCGCATTACAGGGGTCGAAATAGATGCTTTGCAAGAAAATCGAGCAGAGTACGCCGCAATTTGGTCGAAAAGCTTAGGGGTAACCATTGTTTTAAAAGGTCCCAATACTGTCATCTCGTTTCCAGACGGCCAAACATGGCTAAATCCAACAGGCAATAGCGCGCTTGCTAAAGGCGGATCGGGTGACACATTAACTGGGATGATACTTGGGATGTTATGTTGTCATTCCAATTGGCAACAGGCTGTATTAAACGCCGTTTACCTACACGGAGCTTGTGCAGATGAATGGGTGCTTACTCGCTCTGCACATACAATGCTTGCACATGAAGTAAGTGACTTATTGCCGGTCGTTTGGGCGAGGTTTGAGACATAATCCCAAAACTGCCGCTTTGTTGTTAAATATCTTAAACAACAAAGCGGCAGCTTTTTATATTCATTCGATTATTCCACTAGTTCTTCTTTGATTTTCTGCAATAAAGCGGTACAACCTTCTGTCACTAACTCGTAGGTTTCAGTGAAATCACCTGTAAAATAAGGGTCTGGAACATCTTTGGCATGATGAGTTAAATCCAAAAAACGAAAAATTTTTGGATGAACCGGTTGCCCTAACATCGAGCGAATGTCTGCTATATTGTTTTTGTCCATCCCCACAATATAGTCAAAGCGCTCAAAATCTCCTGGCTGAAGCTGTCTTCCTTTTAAGCCCGCTGTTGAAATATCGTGCTTTTCCAATATGTCCAATGTTCCTGGGTGCGGGTCATCACCAATGTGCCAGTTTCCCGTACCCGCAGATTCTACTTTTATTTTCGAAGATAAACGATCTTTGTTGACTAATTCTTTCAAAACAGCTTCTGCCATGGGAGATCGGCAAATATTTCCTAAGCATACAAACAATACGCGAATCATTAAAATGCCTCCTTTAGTCAATCATCTGTTTTTATTATATCACCGGCATAACCTGCAGCAGGGACAATTAGGCGCCCTACCCTTCTCTCCAAATAAAACAGCTTGTCTCATTTATGGGACAAGCTGTTTTATACCGGCAGTTAGATTTTAAAATGTTTTTTGCCGGTGGGCTTATTGCGTACTAATTTTCCTTTGTAAATGACCCACAGCACATATAGGATCCCGACGAGACTTAACGAAAATAACAAGACTTGGTACAAAGTCAAACTTTGTTGCATCATTGTTTCTGTATAGCGGATACAGTTTAACGTAAGAATCAATACCGGCAACCATAACCAATTATTAGAAATTGACGCTTCCTCCCTTTTTTCAGAGTGACCGGCTTTATCTTTGAAAGCTTCTAATCAACTCGACTTCTTATTTTAGCAAAAAAATAGGATAAATAAAGAGTTTTTTTATTTTATTTTGCTGTTAAGTTGGCATATTGGTGGACATTTTCATACATTCAAACAAGCCTTTGCAATTTGTGTAAATGTATTCGACAAGGAGTAATTGAGTTGTTCTGTTCACCCGTTGCCATCCCTTTTCCTATATAAACTCGATCATTTTGCTTCGTAACCTTATATCAGTGGATGATTTGTCACGCCTTGTACGGGTATAGAGATATTACACGTGCTGATCACTGTTAGAGGAAAGGACTGATTTTTTTGGAGACCTTATACTTACTTGCGGGCATTCTGCTACTTGTTTTATGTATCATTGATTTTACATGGACAACTTTATGGATAGATGGTGGAGCAGGCCCGATAACCAATCGATTGTCCTCATCAATTTGGCGATTAATGAGATTGATCGCCAGAAAAAATTCAAGACTGTTGAGTTTAGCCGGTCCACTTGTATTAAGTACCACATTACTTATGTGGATCGTTTTGCTATGGGTGGGATGGACTTTCACATTTGCAGGCATAGAACAATCGGTATCCCCTTCTCATGGATCCGATCCGGTATCTTGGTTTGACCGCTTTTACTTTGCCGGGTATTTAATTTTCACATTGGGTAATGGCGACTTTAGCCCGTTAGAAGGACCTGTACAAATCATCTCAATCATCGCAACTGCTACCGGGATGTTGTTTATCACGTTTGGCGTCACGTATTTAATTTCGATTTTAAGTGCTGTCACGATGAAACGTTCTTTGGCTGTCAGTATTCATGGTTTAGGCGAGTCTGCTGAGGAAATTGTAAGAAGTGCATGGAATGGTGAAGATTATCATGATTTAAACCTTTTATTAGCTAGTTTTTCGGAAAATCTAGGTTCCCTAGCTGCTCAACATGCCGCGTATCCCGTTTTGCATTATTACCATGCTATAGATAACACAACAGCTATGCCTACGGCCATTACGGTTTTAGACGAAACCTTAAGTATTATTAAATTTGCAGTTCCGGAAAAGCACCATCCAAATCAATTGCTTTTAAAAGAAATGCGCTCTAGTATAGATCAATATTTAGATACGCTCAATCAATCGTTTTTTAAACCATCAGAAGAAATTCCTTCCTTACCGGATTTTCATTCACTCCGTAATGAGGGCATCCCAATCCTTCTTGAAAAAGATTACACACTAGCCTATCAACAACTAGAAACCCGCCGAAAAAAATTACTCGGTGGTCTCGAGGCCGATAGTCGTCCTTGGCCAACTGATTTAAAATAAAGAAAGCGACCGCAGCTGATAGTTGCGGTCGTTTATCATTGTTGGCATATATTTTGTTATCTGAATGAGTTACTTGGTATACTTATAAATAAAAAACAGAAAATTCTTTCATCTGAAAGGGGTACTTTTTTGATCCATTCAATTCCACTCAATTCAACCCATTTACACTCGTCTTTTAATCGTGACTATCAACCAATTTTAACGATCCAATCAGGAGACACCATTCAGTTAAAAACGATTGACATCGAATGGGGCTATTCCGCACATCCGCACGAAGAACGAACTGTTTACACATCAAGAGAAAAAGAACAAAAGCTTATTCACCCGATGGTTGGACCAATCGCAATTGATGGTGCGAAACCTGGAATGGTGTTAGAAGTTCGCGTAAATAAATTGGTGCCTGGCTGGTACGGACGCAATTGGGCGGGTGGCTTACCTGCCTGGCAAAATGATAAACTCGGCATTACAAAGAGTGCTCGTTTTCAACTCGATTGGTTATTAGATTCCGCGCGAATGACGGGAAGTTGCAACATCGGCGATCAAGAATTTCGGGTCGCTTTATCTCCTTTTCTTGGTCTACTGGCAGTTGCACCAGGCGAAGTCGGAACTTTCTCCACAAAACCGCCTAGTTACTTTGGTGGAAACATTGACTGTAAAGAGCTAGTAGCTGGAAGTAGCTTATTTTTACCAATTTCTGTAGAAGGTGCCCATTTTTCCTTAGGCGATGGTCATGCCTTACAAGGAGATGGTGAAAGTTCAGGAACTGCAATTGAGTGCCCAATGGACTTAGTGGATATCACGTTACTATTGCATAAAGACATGCAATTAACCATGCCTAGAGCGAATACGCCTGCAGGGTGGATTACGTTTGGTTTTGATGAAGACCTTAACGAAGCAGCTGCTGTTGCTTTAGCTGAAATGGTGTCATTTATGGAGCAATTATACGGCATCAATCGTACCGAAGCGACTGCCTTATCAAGTGTCGCGGTGGATCTCCATGTCACGCAAGTCGTCAATGATGTCAAAGGTGTACACGCCATTTTGCCTCATGGCGTATTACGCTAAGGAATCTTTCTGGAACTTTTTGTGGGGCCTCTCGTAAATAGAGAAAGAGGTGATGACAATGTCCAAGAAAATTTCGACCATTGCTTTATGGGTATTGCTGGTGGTCGCATTGTTTCCTGTACAAGCTATGGCTGTCGAGTATTCCATTTCTAACGTAACGATAGATGCACACGTAAATGCCAATGGATCTGTCGATGTTACCGAAAATCATACGTATAAATTTGAAGGTGACTTTAACGGCATCACACGCGAAATTATCCCCAAAGATGGAACGTCTATACAACAGGTCACAGCCACCGAAGGCAACCGAAAATTACAGGTCGAACGCCAAGGACATTTATACAAAGTGTTTCGATCAGGTAAAGACGAAACCATCACCATCGAATTACGTTACGTGATTCAGCAAGCTATCGAAAAATTTCAAGACGGTGCACAATTTTACTGGGCCTTTTTTGACGACCGCAACAAAAGTGACTTTGAACAACTTGCAATTACCGTCTTTCCACCCGCTCCAGCAAAAGATGTAGACTTTATCGGCTATGATCGAGCTTACCAAACTGGCAACTTACAAGAAAACGGGGCTGTTCATTTTAATATGGACGCAGTTCCTGCTGGGTCTAATGGAGAGGTACGCATCGTTTATGATAGCGACTTGTTTCCAGGGATCGCCCAACAAGATGGAACCATTCGCTCGGAGCTAACTGCTGACAAAGAACGTTTAGCAACGGATGCACTCGTTTTTTCGGCAAAACAAAAAACCACGAGCATTTACGGAAGCACCTTTGTAGCAGCTGCCGGCGCACTTTTCTTGGCACTTATCGCTTGGTCCTGGAACAAAGCTCGCCAAACCAAGCGCCAAGCAAAGTCTAAGACCGCAAACTTTTATGTACCTAAACAGAAAATGAGCATACCCGCCACATTGTATTTTACCAATTCCTCTATCTTAACGCCTGCTGTGACAGCTGCGGCCTTAATGGAATTGGTACGCAAAAAGAATATTGAACAATTGTCTGAAGAAAAATTCAAGTTACTAAATCGTCAAACAGACTATGCTCATGAAGAAAAGTTATTGGAATTGTTGTTTGATAAAACTGGAGATGGCGAATTTTTCGAGACAACAGATCTTGAAAATTACACAAAAAATGAGTTAAACCATTTTTCTTATAACGATTCTATCTCGGCTTGGCGAAATGGCGTTATTGAGGAAGTACATGAAAACAATTTGCATAACAAGCATCTTGCTCTTCGTGCAACTGCTGGTTTTATTGGAACGGCGTTGTTTGGAACTGCAATTTATTTCGGCCTACTGGACCTCATCCCGTTGATGATTTTCTCTCTTATTACCGGCATCTTCTTGCTTGCTTTTTGTTTCTACTCTCCACTTACTTACGAGGGTCATCTGATTCGAGAAGAGTGGAAACAAGTGCAAAGAGCCATGGCGAACTTGCATCAAACCGAATGGAATCGACTCACACAAGATGAAAAAATGCGCGCCTATAGTTACCTGTTAGGAACAGAAGAAAAGTCCGCCAACCAAAAAATTCGAAGCTTTACGAATGCCTATAGCGATGCAGCATTTGCAAACTTCGGTTTGTTTTATAACCCCGTTCTTTTAACCGGGTTGTTCCTAGTTGCAAATGCCAATGCTACAGTTTCTGCTAGTGCACCAGACTCTGTAATTGGTGACGGTAGTGTTGGTGGTGGCGGAGGATCAGGCGCATTTTAATAACAAGCTGAAACGGTTAAGATTTTTCTTAACCGTTTTTGTTTTGCCCTCAACATCTTAGGGAACTAGAAATCAAAAGACCTTTTTATAAATGGAGGAATTAGCTGATGTTAACAAAAAACTCTGCTTTACTAACGAAAGACGATTTTACGAAACGTACCGACTTACCCGAATGGTTATTAGCTGAATATAAAACTTTTCATGAAACCGTAACCGATAAAACCTTTCCTTGTTATTTTGGTATGAGTGGTGAGTTAAAAGGAGAATTACGTTATGCGTATATTACGCAAGAAGATTGGAGCAACTTACCCGCAGCTGTGGAATCGTTTTTGACGTTATTCAACGATCCAAAACATAAACGTCATGGCTTGTTTGTTTTTGTCGAACCATTTGAAGAAGAAGGAACACTCGAAGCTTACCGAAAGCAGTTTTGGGACATTCTTCAATACTTACATGAAGAAGATGATATGGAATGGCCAAAAGATGCCCCTCGTGACCCCGATCATTATTTATGGGACTTTACTTTTAAAGGAGAGCCTATTTTTATCTTTGGCAACACCCCTGCTTACAAACAACGCAAAACGCGTGATCTTGGCAACGCTATGGTGCTTGGCTTCCAACCGCGTCGTATTTTCGAAGGACTGAAAGGAACAGAAAAAGGCGGGGTAATGTCACGTGAAAAAGTTCGACAACGTGTCGAAGCGTGGGATCATTTACCGACACACCCTGATATTAGCCATTTTGGGGATCCTAATCACAATGAATGGAAACAATTTTTCATTGGTGACGACAGTGAACCGATCAAAGGAAAATGTCCATTTACACATAAAGAAATGAAATAGATAGAAAAAAGCCTTACCGGTTTTATAACGGCAAGGCTTTTTTCGTGTGATTTAATTGGCTGTCTACATTACCTCTGCAATAAAGCAGTTGTTGCTCGCTCATACAGTGCGACTTCTCTAGTCACGTTAAATGCTTCGTTTTGACTATGAATAATCAAGTCGAATAATCGTTTTACTGCTTCTTGACCTAAGTTTTCCAAAGTGTCTGATGTCCCGACTGAGGTCAAAGCAATCGCTGAATGTTGACCTATTTCTGAATTTCCGATTCCGACAATGCTGATATCTTGTGGAATTTGATAACCCGCTTTTTTGTATAGGTCCATAAATTGAATCGCAATTTCGTCTGTAGCTGCAACGATAGCAGTTGGTTTTTTCTTTAAGGCTTGCAAATTCTCGAATGCTTCAACTAAAGAGAACTTGTCTATGTCTGTCACCACTAATCGTTTTTTACGAATTTTGAAATTCGCTTCTTGCAAAGATTGAACAAACCCAAGCAAACGATCTTTCGTTGAGGGACTTCCTAAAGGCCCCCCTACCCATGCAATTTCTAAATGACCAGCATCAATTAAGTGTTTTGCAGCTAAATAGCCTGTCTCAACATCGTTCAATCCTATGGCATATTGACAGGTTACACCGCTTGAGTTCAGTGCGATAAAAGGAATAGCGGATTCTATTAATTTCTCGTGTGCTGTTTTATCGAGTAAAGCAGAAATAACCAGAATGCCACTCGGTTTGCTTGCCACGACAGCCTCATATGTTTCAATTTCACGAGATTCAGAAACAACATGAATATTCACTTGATAACCTTGCTGTTGTACTGTACTGATTAGTGCAGGAACGGCATTCACGTAAATTGGGTCATTTAAAGCACCTACCACCAAGCTAATGGTTTTCGTTTTAACGACTGGCGAAATTTCTTTTGATGATTCAGCGGATGAATAATTTAATTCATTCACAGCATTCATCACTTTGTCATATGTTTCTTTTTTCACTTGATCCGGCTTATTCAAAACCCGTGAAACTGTTGTTTGAGACACACCGGCATACTTTGCGACGTCCGTAGTTGATACCATACCTATCATCCTACTCTCTAGTTTATTTAATAATATTCATTTTATATTCACCCATTTATTATAGCACGCAGCTTCAAAAGACGCACCCTTTAATTTATTCAATTAACAGGCAATACTTTTGAATAAGTTATTCACTGTAAATTTGAATGATGATATTCATGAATACTTTATTAAATCCATTAAAGATTAAAGAATATCACTGAACCTCTGTATTTACTATTATTCATACTCCTAATGAATGCGATGGTGAATTTTATTCATTAGAATATAAGAAAATCCTCGCATAGTAAGCGAGGATTTTTTGGATCTTTATTCAAATGCTGCTGGATAAACAGTTTTGGCTACCAGTTCAACTGCTTCGCCAATTCTTGGGCCAGGGCGTGAAGTAATATCTGAATCTAAGAAAAAGACTTGGTCATTTTTAATAGCTTCAATTTCGCTCCATCCTTCGCGCGCTTTAATTTCTGCTACTGGATCTTCTGTATATGACACAGTGGTGGTAATGATTTCTGGATTGCGTTGGATGACTTCTTCTTCTGATATTTTCGGCCATCCTTCAAGGTCACCAAATAAGTTTTCTACTTTAGCGTGATTTAATATTTCTTGTTGGAACGTTTTTTGACCAGTTGTGTACAGTTCAGGAGATGGACTAATTTCGAAATACAATTGTTTGTTTTCCTCTACTGCCGCTACTTTTTCTTGTACGTCCTCTATTTGCTGTTGAATCGTGCGATTTACTTCATCACCTTTATCTTCAAGACCCATTACCGTTGAAATTTGTTCAATATCACCGTACACATCTTCGAATGATTGTGCAGATTCGATAACAAACACAGGAATTCCTGCAGCTTCTAATTCTTCATATCCAGTTGGTGCACCTGTCGAATACCCAATCACAACATCTGGATCTAGTTCAATAATGCGTTCGGCATTAAAAATAATGGAGTCAGAAACGCGTTCCACTTCAGCCGCTTCAGCCGGATAATTATCGTAATCGGTCGCACCAATCACTTTTTCGCCTGCACCAATTTCATATAAAATTTCTGTATTACTTGGAATTAATGAAACCACTGTTTCAGGTACTGCTTCAAAAGTTAGTTCGTTGTCTAAATCATCAGTGACAGTATAACTTGTTTGTTTTTCTGCTTCCGTTGCCGAATCTGTTTCAACTTCTTCTGCCACGTCAGACTGACATGCCCCTAAAGTTAATGCTATTGTTCCGATTGTTAAGTACTTGACTAACGATATTTTCATCATTTATTGGCCACTTCTTTCTTTTTGGTTTTTGTTGGATAAGATTTACTAACGAATGGAACTTCTTCAACGCCATAATATTGATTGACATAGACAGCCATTGTAAAAAGGACATTGGCTAAAAGGTGAGTGTAGTTGAACAAAATTTCCGGCACATCTTGTTCGAGGCTTACTTTATGTAATGCACGAACAGATTTTTTCGCTTCACTTCTACACACATGCAACACAGTTGCAGCATGTGTACCTTGCGGCAACACAAAATTGCCGATTTTATCTTTTGTGAAGTTTACATAATAATCGTACATGTCACTTAGTTCGATTATATCTTCTTCTTGAATGGCTAGTTTTCCGCGTACAGAGCCATTCAAGTGATAGATTTTCGGCTGAAGAATTTGCAAATCACGCTGTATTGCCTCTACCTCTTTTGTTATAGCCAATGCTTCTCCAATACGTGTGGTCAATGAATCCGTCCTGATTTCAAAATCTACAGTAGACGCTTTTTCACGCATAAACGGATAACAAAGATACCTCATGTCTTTTTTCATTATTTCACCTCACTTTAGTTTGGTGAAAATCACTGCATTGAACGCTCTCGAAAACAACAAAAAGCCGCCCTTAATAAAGGGCGGCGGCATAGCTATTTAGAGACATACTCCAGCAGTCAAAAATAGAAACGTTGCCGTATGATTCCCTTATCTTCCGAAGAGTAAAAATACGTTCAAAAAAAGGTAGGTCTCCTGGCTTGTGCATCGATTTACTTTAAGAACCTTCCCGTTTAGTTGCTTACACTAAACAGTGGTGTTTTCTTATTTCATACGCACTTACAGTTGCGGAAACAGCCCCGGAATTTAACCGGGTTCCCTGTTATGCTGACGAGTCAGCACCTTTTTTCTGCATGATTATTCACTTGTTTTCAGTGTATCATATTACACAAGCCAAAAGACATACTAAAAATTGTTTATTCCGGATCTATTACCAATTTCACTTTCCTTGGTTCTGCAAAAACAATTCGTTTATGCCATCTTAAATAAGTTGCATGTTCGGGTGAAACCGGTATTTTCATGCCTTTTTTTAAGCGATAAATTGGATGCTGATCTTCTAAAATCGCACTCGAGATATGAAGACGTCCCCCACCCGTAAAAGCAATATGTCCGGCTGAATACAATGCACTATGATTGGCACAAAGCAATACGCCATTAAAAGGGTCTAATCTTTCCGCATCTGAGCTGTCTTTCCACGGTTTAGCATGTGTAGCTCGTAAGACGTCGCTAATAGCTATCCCGCAAAGTGGGCATTCACCGTTCCAAAGTGGCAGTAAACTTTCTCTGAACTGCTCTTTGCCTCTGCGCATCTTTGTTTTAATTTCAAGTTCCGCTTCCGCGATTAGGCCGAGTAATGGATTGTGCTCGGTTTTTTTTATCACTTCCATCGATAGTTCCAATTGTTCTACTTCTACCGTGAAAATATTTAACGAACTAATCAATTCTAAAAATTTAATCGCCAATTCTTCGTTACATGGATACAAATAACCCGAATTCCCATTAGCATCTTCTTGGAATGCCGAGTATTTCACTGGCAATAACGGTCCGATGTCTTTAAAGGATTCTTTAATCGATAAGGGATTTTCTAATTCCCGGTAAACCGTATAAGCGATAAATGCCTCTTCATTGTCACTTGATGGATCTTCAAGGTTTTTTGGTTTTTTGCCTTTTACGCAATCCTCACGCACACGGCTAATAGCCACTACAAATCCCTTTACATAATGAAAGACAATATCGCCTTTTTTCACTTCTTGCATCCGATTCCACGAATGTGGCACCATACCTGACTTGTCTACTTGAGGCGTCCAAAGAACTCCTGCATGTTGTTCAGCGTGATAAGTCTCTCCTTGCATAACGATAAAACTATTCATAACTGCCTCCTATTAATGGCTATATCTCATTGGTTTGTATGTAGTAAAGCTTATTGTTCTAAAATAATTTACTTTCTCTATTTTAACCCAAATCCACAACTTATGCTTTCGAGATGTTACCCCAACAAAAAACAACCACTTTATCAAGTGGTTGTTCTATCAAACGATTAAGCTTGAATTGCTTTTGCTTCTGTAATTTCAGTAAAAATCGTAACTTGATTTCTGCCGCTCCGCTTAGACTGAAAAAGCGCTTGGTCTGCTTCGCCGATCAGTTGATCTAAGGTTTTATCAGCTGAGTATAAACTAATTCCGAGCGAAACCGTTAAATTGCCTTTTGGTTGTAATTCTTGGCCGTCAAATGGATATTTTTCGATTTCTGTTCGGACTTGTTCAGCAATCTCCAAAGCTCTATGTTCATCAAATGGTTGGGCGATACAAATAATAAACTCTTCTCCCCCATAGCGTGCCACAAAATCAGTTGAGCGCGTATTGTCTTTCATCAATTGTCCAATAGAGCGTAGCACTGCATCTCCTTTTTGGTGACCATGTGCATCATTATAAGATTTAAAATAATCGACATCCAACATGATTATGGCAATGGGTGCTTTTTTAGTAATCAATGTTTGAATTTCATTCTTAAAAAAACGCATATTGGGTAATTGGGTCATTGGATCTTGATTTGAATTAATCTCAAGTTCTTTTCGCAACAAAATGTGATAATTTTCTCCATTCGTCATTAAGCCCATTACCAGAACCGCGATCCCAGCGAAAATAGCCATTGTTAGTATAATGGATAAAGTTGCAGGAGTCGTTACAAGCATTAAAATCGATTTAATCACTTCAAAAACCAAAAGTCCCATCATCATCTTCTTTAAATCGATTAACGAAAAGAATTTATTCGTTTTTTTCTTATTGTGGAACAAACTGCCAATAACGACCGGTAAAAGTATTGCTTGTAAAATTCCCATAATAGCCGTTGGTCCACCTAAATAATAGCGAAAAACGGATGGGAAAATAGAAGATAATAACCCAACTTTCCAGCCCCCGATATATGAGATAAAGTAAAGGGCGACTTCCCGTAAATCGAGTCTCATACCCATATATAAATAAGGTTTATGCATTACAGAAAAAGTCAAAAAACTAACAAATATGATACTCAAAAACACGAGTCGTTTAGATTCTGTTAAATCGGGAAACCAAAATTCTTTCACTTTTAACGCTACATACAATAGCGCAATGATTAATGCCATGTTTTCAAGAAAGAAAAACATCAATGTTGCCATATAACCAACTCCTACAAACCGTTTCTAGTTTTAGTGTACAGTTAATATGTCAAAAAATATAGATAAGATACAATATTATACAAGAATAAATAAATAAAAACTCTTTAACTTGCCACTTTTAGTGACGCATTAAAGAGTTTTATCAGCTAAAGAAGATTACAATAATTTTGACATATAGAGTTCATCGACGTATTTTCCTTCTATATAGAGCGAATCACGTTTTACACCTTCAAGACTAAACCCTAATTTTTCATACAGCGCAATGGCTAGTGTGTTATGTGCCACAACTGTCAATTCAATGCGACGAAGCGCTTTTTCTATCGCCCACTTTTCTACAGCACGTAATAGCTGAGTGCCGGTCCCTTTCCCCCTATTAGCTTGGTGAACTCCTATTACTATATAGACTGAATGCTGTTTGCGTTTTATTTCTTCTCCAATCGCAAATACATACCCTACTAATTCGTTATGTTCTTCTGCGGTAAACACAATCGAGCTATCATTCATCGTAGTTAAGCGACGATTAAGTTGTTGACTTGTGGTGTTTCGTTCTCCTGGTTCGAATAGCATAACATTAGACTCTTCTACATGTTTCATAAGAAATACCAATTTTTCTGCATCATTCGGAACTGCTTTTCTGATCAGCATAAACTTTCTCCTAACATTATGAAATAACTTCCGGATCAATCAGCTGTTCTTTTTCAGCTTTTCTAACAAACAATCCTGTATAAACAAGTACTGTCCCGATCATCAACAAAACACCGATATACACAGACATCATGGTTGGAATAAGAAATGCGCCTATGATAATAGTAGACCGTGCCAATAGATCAGCACCACTAAATGAAACATTGGAAAAAGCAGAATACGATCCTCTCTTGTCTTCTGGAATCATGTTCGCCATTTCTGCATTACGAACAGGAGAGTAAACCAGTTCACCGATCGTGCCGATAAAATTAAACAAAATTAATAAATACCAGCTATTTGCTGATGTGATAGTAATATAGCCAATGCTATAAAGTAGAAGTCCTGTTAACAAGACATGTTGTTTTGCAAAACGATCTGTAAATTTATTGACCATAAACGTTAGACACACAACAAGTAACATGTTTTGAATATTCATCAAACTTAACATGCGCACACCCGCTACTTCAAAACCGCCAATAGTAAATGCTTCAAAGCTCTCAGCTAGTCGAACGCCAATATAACTATTTAAAGAAAATTCAGCGGAAAAGATAAACATAGAACCAATCACGACTTTAACAAAAGGACGATCTTGAAATGCAACTTTGTAGTTTTGCAATAAATCGATTACTACATTGTGATGTTGTTGTTTTAAGCTTTGAACTCGTTCGTCTTTTAACCAAATGTGATAAGCGATCGGCAAACAACTTGCCGTAAAGGTTAATACTGCAAATAACTCAATTTGGTGATTTAAATATAACAGTCCTCCAAGTGCTGCACCAATTGCCATGGATAAATTAACCATCCAATAATCGATAGCGTAAATTGCTTTGCGATTTTCCGGCGTGGTCGAATCGATAATGATAGCATGCATGGCAGGACGCCCAAGGCTGCTTGTGACAATAAACAATACGTAAGCTAATGCAAAAAGACCAATCCATCTATCTGTGGGAATTAAGCTAATCGACATAAGTAAAAACATAAGCGCACTTAGTGAAGACGTCGTGACCAATACTTTTTTTCGAGGAAAACGATCGGATATATAACCGCCTATCATGTTTACAAAAAAACCAATAAACACCGTAATCATTAAAAAAGAACCTGCCCAAATTTTGCTCATCTCTTGCGCAAAAAACAAAGCCATGAATGGCATGACAGCCGACGCGACAGCTCGGTTAAAAAATGATGTGATTAAACGTACTTTAATATTTTGTGGATAGTCTTTCCATTTCATCTTGTCAGCCCCCTTTGTCTTATGTATATTAAACTAGACGGAAAACACTAAAAATAGACAATTTTTATAATTATGTCCACTTTTAAAAGGAGGCTTTATGGAACAAAGTCTTTTAGCTTTATGGCAGGCTGTACCCACTGGAAATATTAAGCAATCTAAATTAGCAGATCAACTCGAATTGAGTAGCAAACAAACCACACGCCTTCTTCGGAAATGGGCAGATGAAGGGTGGCTAACTTTTACTTCTGGTCGCGGCAGAGGCAACGCTTCACATATTCAATGGCATATTAATGTTGAAGAACATTATGAAAAACAAATGATCCAACTGATAGAAGAAAAATCCATCGAGACTGCTAGTAAGTATTTGTTATTTGATTGGTCGCCAGAAGTTAAGCATCGCCTTTTGCATAACTTCCGTTCTAATTTCGGTTACATTCAAAACAATCTTACAAAAAACGATAAATTGCTCATCCCAAGAAAATATCCATTTTTAACACTTCACCCGTTATACGCTTCAGATATTCATAGTGCAAATTTAGTCGCAAATGTATATAGCCGCCTCGTATCAGTAGATGAAAACGGGATTATTACTCCAGAGCTTGCGCATAGTTGGGATGTAACAAGCACTCATCTTCGTTTGTATTTAAGAAAAGAAGTGTATTTTCACGATAATTCTTATTTAACGGCAACGGATGTTGTTAATTGTTTAAATCGTTTACGAAAAGATTCTTCCTATAGCGATTTATGGCAACCAATCGAGTCGATTAGCGCTTGTGGATCTTACATGGTTGAGATTTCTTTTTCAAACGGTTGTAGCTATTGTCTGCAGATGCTTGGCATGATCAATGCCAGTATATATAAAGAAACCCCTCATCAAACAATCGGCTCTGGTAGCTTTTGTATCACAGAAAATAGCGCAAGCAAAACAACTTTACAAGCATTTGGGCACTATTTTCAACATCGGCCACTTGTCGATGTAGTTGAATTTATCCAAGTATCCGGTGACTTTGATGTGGCTTACCGATCTTCTTGTGAGAATGCAGAAGAAACTTTTCAAGTAGAAAGTGATTCAGGATTCGGTGTTGTAATTTTAAACGCGTTTAAAGATTCGCCCATTGGTCAAAAAGAAGTTCGTGATTATGTGCATTACGCGATTGCAAAGCACCGTCATAAAATAGCACATTATCACCCCCGTGCTATAGCCAATCATTACAGCTGCTTAATCGGACAAGAGCAGCGACCAATCACATTGCCCTGTCCGAAACGGCCACATTTAGAACAGCCCTTAATCATTAAAGCAGCAAACTATACTGATGGTGCTACTCGTTGGCTAAAAGAAGCACTTGAAAGTGAAGGGATTTGGGTTGAGATACAATGGATGTCATTTCAAGATAAATTAATCGATACAAAGTCAGATCAAAAAGCTGATCTTTTTGTACACGGTGAAGTGTTTGAAATGAATCAAAACTTCTCATTTTTTTATTTTTTAGCCAATGGCCATTCACCTTTAGCCACTATCATGAAATCTCAACCACTGTTTCACCATTATTTAGCGCAATATGCGGCTACACCATTTGAAGAATGGACAGCGCTAAACTTACAAATGGAACAAGACTTGATCACCTCATCCATCATGCTTCCTCTTTACTATGAAAAACGGCAAATTCCGTTTTCTATCGATGTGATGAACATCACCATTAGCCATTTTGGCTATGTCGATTTCTCTAAGTTATGGGTTCGTCCAGTCAGTATAAACTCATAAAAAAACAAGGCCATCACGAGGATAATGTGATGGCCTTGTTTTTTAGAGAACAGTTAAGTTGACCGTTAAAATAGCATAAAGACTTAAGCTAAGTACATTAAACAGCACTAGGTTCAATTTCAAATCGCCTTTAATGCCAATTAACGCTGCTCCTACCCCTAAAACACTCAACAAGCTTGGCAAATATAAATGAACACTTAACAAAAACTCAAGCGGTCCCTGGAACCATTGAATCGCTGCTAATGCTAGCGGTAGCAAGGTCAGGAGACAAATGCTTGCTGAAATGCACGAAAAGCATTTCTCATTCATAAGAACACCACCTTTAACTGTTCATTCGCATTGCCATGGCACCGACAGTTGAAAACTTTTGTAGCTTGCTGATATAAATTGTGAATCCGTATACACTGGGTTGCTGGGAACTACTCGAAATCTATGCTTAAATACGAAATAACAATGAAAAGTTCTGGCTTTATTTTGTATAATAAGAAAAAGTCTTTCAACCTATATAAATGTCTTATTAAAAGAAAATTCAGTTATTAACTATCACTATTAGACTACAACCATTCCTACAATTTGTAAACACAAAAATACTAATTTAATATTTTTTATGCGCACTTTCTAGAATGACTTTCCAAACTTTTGTAAGTTTTGAACAAAAAAGAACCCTCAAGGGGTTCTAAAGTGATAAGTTGAATTTTTCTAGCAACTCTTTTAAAGCAGGTCTACTATTGCCATCACGTCCAACAACACTTTCTGCTGTGATCAAGGAATTTAACACCGCTTCTTCTGTAGCTTCTCCAACTGCTCTAAAAGCTTCATCAATATCTTCTTCGTGTATTGTTTCGATTGTTAAACCATGTTGCGGTTTGGTATGCGGGATTTTGTTAGCTGTTGAAAACCCGAGAACAATCTCTCCGCTGCCATTGGTAATAATTGAACCTGTTCGTGAAAGCCCGGTTACAGAACGTTTTAAAATCCGATTTAGTTGCCGTTCCGACACCGGTAAATCTGTAGCAACAACAACCATAACTGAACCTTTGTCTTGTTCTTCAAGCGATTGTAAAATTTGTTTTTTAAGTTTTTTGCCGATAGGATTACCCTCAATCGTTAAGTCACTTAACATACCAAAGTTTGATAGTACTAACACTCCTATTGTATAACATGCATGCGCTAGTTCGACCATTCGAGAAGCTGAACCTATTCCCCCTTTAAGTGAATAACACAACATGCCTCTCCCTGCGCCAACTGCTCCTTCTTCAAACTCTATATAAGTTTCGTCAAGCGCACGACGCACATGCTCTTCTTTAACAAAGCGACCTCGTACATCGTTTAAAAACATATCATTGCATTCTCCAACTACTGGATTGACCGTTCCAGTGGTTCTTCCTATATCATTATTTTTTTCCAACATATAATCAATAACGGCATTGGCGGCTGTTCCAACGTTTAATGTATTCGTTAGCACAATAGGTGTCTCAATCACGCCGAGTTCAGCCATTTGTATAGTTCCCATCGTTTTTCCAAAACCGTTTATAACATGACTCGAAGCAATTAATTTCTCATGAAACAAATCTCCTGGATGCGGCTTGATGGCAGTTACACCGGTTTGCATATCGCCTTTACTTAAAGTGACATGTCCCACTGTCACACCTGCCACATCTGTTATTGCATTTAATGGTCCTGTCTGCATCGTGCCGATTGTTACATCGTAATCTCGAATTCGTTTTTGATTTTTCAAATCCCCACTCCTTGTCTGATGTCTTCAAATCCATTATGTAAAAGTTCTTATCTCTATCATACAACTAGCAAACTATTGGATGAAGAGTTTGCTAGTTATTCTGTGAATCAATCAGTTTACCTTACTCTCAATCAACATGGTAAAATCAATTTTAGATTAACAGAAACGGAGGCCACGTTTATCGATACTGTTCTTTTTATAGTTGAAATTTGCATTCTTCTACTAGTCAATTTAGCGGTAAGCGCGGTTGGCTTTGTACCAAGTATTTTAATAACTACTGTAAACATTCAGTTTTTTGGTCTTTACGGCGGTGCTTTTCTAACCTTTGTTGGGGAAATAGTAGGTGCTTTACTTGGGTTTTATTTGTATCGCTTTGGCTTTTCTAAAGTTGATCCAAAATGGTTGCAGCACCGGTTTTGGTTGAAACTCCAACAACAATCTACAAAACAAGTGTTTGGCGTGGTAATTTTGCTTCGACTTCTCCCTTTTATGCCATCAGGACTCGTTACCGCTGGTGCAGCACTAACACGCATAAACGGTAAGATGTTTTGGTTAGCTAGTTCTATTGGCAAAGTTCCAGCTGTCCTGTTAGAATTAGCCGCAGTTTACGGTTTCACACTGCTAGCTCCTAAAAGCGTTCAGTATGCGCTGTTTGGCTTTGTGCTATTAGTATCAGTAATGCTCTGGATAAAGTCGAAAAAGCAGAAAGAAGCCCCTTCAATTCGCTGATTGAAGGGGTTTCTTTCTTTAATATACTTTATCACCATTGAAAATTGAGTTTTTAACAATGACATAATCTACATTCCGAATTGCTAGCAATTGATCTCCACCTGCATACGAAATAGCCGATTGAAGATCTTGTTCCATTTCTACTAACGTATCTTTTAATGACCCTTTGTACTCTACATACATTTTCTTGCCTTCAACGTTTTTCTTTTCACCTTTTTGGAACTCCGAAGCCGATCCAAAATATTCTTTTAACAACTTGCCATCCTGTTCAATCGTTTGACCCGGTGATTCTTCGTGTCCTGCAAAAAGCGATCCAATCATAACCATCGATGCTCCAAAACGTACCGATTTCGCAATGTCGCCGTGGGTACGAATTCCGCCATCCGCAATGATGGGCTTGCTTGCAGCTTTTGCACACCATCGAAGTGCTGCTAATTGCCAACCGCCTGTACCAAAGCCTGTTTTAATCTTTGTAATGCAAACTTTGCCTGGTCCAATACCAACTTTTGTAGCGTCTGCTCCCGCATGCTCAAGTTCACGCACAGCTTCAGGCGTACCTACATTTCCAGCGATCAAAAAGCTGTCTGGCACTAATTTTTTTATATGTTTGATCATGTTGATTACAGCGTTCGAGTGTCCGTGAGCCACATCAATCGTCATATATTCAGGAGTAATTTTTTCATCTGCTAATTGTTGAACAAATTCATATTCTTCTGGTTTTACACCAACGCTAATCGACGCATAGAGCCCACGTTGTTGCATATCTTTTATAAAACCAATTCGTTTTTCAGGTTCGAATCGATGCATAATATAAAAATAATTATTCTCGGCTAAATAGCCTGCAAGCTTTTCGTCCACAATTGTCTGCATATTTGCAGGAACAACCGGCAACTTAAAAGTGCGGCCCCCAAATTCAATTGACGTATCGCATTCTGAACGGCTATTTACTACCGCTTTTGCAGGAACTAGTTGAATATCCTCGTAATCAAATACATTTTCCATTAATTACACCCCTATAACCGAATGATATATTTAAATAGCTTAAAAATGTTCGTCCATATGATAATGTACTTGATTTTGATAGCGATGTCAAAGAACTAAAATAATTTTTCCGTTTAGTTTCAAAATTCACCCGGATATTCTTTACTAAGCTTCTCTACCAAATGCATTCTTACATACGGGTTATACAGCCATTCTTCTAATAATCGTTTATACCCTGCGAGTTTATTGGCAGAATTTACTTGTTCGTATCCCAACAAAATACCTTCTTCGTAATAATAAAACTCACTTGTTTTAGCTATTGTTTCTGCTCTTTGCACTGTTTCGTATGACAACTCTGGGTCAACAAGAAGGTATACTTCTGCTAACAATAATAAATCGTCAACTAGAAATTCTTCCTGGCCCATTTCAATCTTGTTTTTCAGCACATCAACTGCAGCATCAACTTTTTTTTGAGCAAGCATTATGTCTACTAACAACCAGTCAGCCGCATCTATATCATAAATGTCTCCAGATTCTCGAATGTTTTCAACCGTTTTTAAAGCGGAGTTGTAATTTTTCATTTCTACTTGTTGATATCCCAAGTCAACCCAATCTGCTATTTGTTGCTGATTGGCTAATAATTTTCCAAGAAAAATTTCTTCATATTCTTCTATATCCATATTAATCGTTTTTTCTAAGTTTTTATAAAATCCACCAATTGATTGTGACTTTAATAATTCAGGAATAATCTCTTCACCATGCGCATCGACTATCGATTCCACCGCCAAAAAACTTTGTGCATAAGGATCATATGTATCTGTAGCTGCCTGATCATAATCCTCTTGACTATCGAGGTCGTGAAAATCAATTGTCTCTAGATTTTCTAAGTCATACCACATGCTTGATTCACCAGCGAAATATTCAGCAACACCTTCTTCAAACCAGGAAGGAATTCGTGTTATTGACAACAAATGCTGATTGGAAAAAAGATGGCTTTGGTAATGTGAGTATTCGTGTACTAAGATTAGTTCCCAATTCTCATCTGTTGGAACTAAGTGGATTCTTTTATTGCCTAAATCGTAATACCCTGCAACTTCTTCTGAACCATAACCCGATTCTAGTGAAGCATAATTTTCGTGAAACTCGATCGTTAAGCCACCCTCATCTCGAGTACCAAGAGTCGAATTAAACTGCTCTCGTTCTAACTGCAATACCGCATCCATTTTTTCAATCTCATCTTTATTGCTTTCTGGATAAAAGTAAGTCACCCCATTTTTTTCGGTCTTTAACAGAGCCGCTTGGGAAGGAACATCAAATATTCGTGATGCGAACGCCCTAATTTTTTTATCAGCACTTTGACTTTCATCACCCGTTGTATACACCGCAAATGAATTAATAAGGCCAATCGTAGTTACGACAAGTCCCAGTAAGATAGAAAAAGTCATTAAGCCGGCTGCTTCAGTTACAGAAGTAAGTTTCATCAACTCCAACTTTCCTTTTACTACGCCCACAATACTGGCGATAAAAAGAAACGTACAGACCACGAGGAATACCCCTGAAATTACTATTCCTCCAAGCAACCCTTGATTAAACACGAGGAAAAACGCCATATACGAACAGATCACTAGTAAAATAAATTGGTTCAATAACTTTTTCATTGCGGCCTCCGGTAATTTTTCTATATAGGGACTTGGCTTACTTTAGTTAGATAAGCCCCCAATCTTTTCTATATATTAACAGTTATAAAAATGAATAAATAGTCTTACTTTACTGAATTCAATACTATTTTTTTAGACATAAAAAAACTGACCGTATAATGCGGTCAGTTAAATTTCGGAACTTAATACAATTTGACCTTCAGGTAACTCATTTCCTGTTTTAGGTTCAAGTGTAATGGCAATCGTATCCCATTCTTTTGAAGTCGTTTCTAGTTGGTAATAACTTGCACCTTCTCCGTTTGGATTGGGTGAAAATGCACCTGCTGGTATTGGCTTTCCATCTTTGATCAGCCATACTTGGTAAACTTGACTAGCTTCTAATTCAGCTAATTGATCTGCTTGGACAACTAGATTTAACAATCCTTCTTCTTCAATCATCGCTGCTGTTGCAGTGCCTGTAAATGCTTCGTTTGGCTGAAGTTCAATAGATTGAATAGCAGTTTCAGTTCCTGCAGGTTGATCTGACAGCTGGTAAAAGGCATAGCCGTTACCTAAGAGTGACATTAACAACACAGCTGCAAGAAGCGGTTTCCAAACATTTTCTTTACGTCTCTTTTTATGGATAGGTATTGGAGACATTGCTGGTTTCAATGCTTTGGGCTGGTCGTTTTGTTCTACTGTTTCATCAAATACATTCGATAAAATACGTGCTTTCATATCTGTTGGTGGTTCCACCGGATCTGCAAGATAAGGGAGCTGACCAGTTGCTTCTACTATTTCCTGGCATTCCGAGCACGTCATTAAATGTTGCTCAAATTCCTTGTTTTCTTTTTCTGATAATGTTCCATTCAAGTAATCTACTAAATAATCACAATCTATATTAGTCATCGTAAGCCCCCCTTTCCTGCAACCCATGCAGTGATATTTTTAATTTTTTTAACGCTAATCGTATTCGACTCTTAACAGTTCCCAGTGGAATATCACACATATCTGCGATTGTTTCATGTGTATGTCCTTTAAAGTAAAACAAATCAATCATTTTTTGTTGTTCTGCAGATAAATGCTGAACGGCCATTTCAATCTGCGTTTTCTTTTCTTGCCAAACTACTTGTTCTACCACTGGCTCATCATTGCTGACCATTTGACTGGCCTCTTCAATCGGTACAGTAGGCTTTTTTTGTTTTCGGATCAAATCGATGGCTGTATTTTGCGCCATTCGGAATAGCCACGAAGAAAATTTTCCTTTGCTTTCGTCGTAAACCCCTTTACCACGCCAAATCTTGATAAACACTTCTTGTAATACCTCTTCAGCCAATCCTCGATCTTCGAGCATTTTATAAAGAAAAGAGAAAAGGATTTTTTCGTAGCGGTCGTATAATTCTTCAAGTGCGGCTTTATCTTGTTCACTAACGCGCAAATACAAACTTGTATCGGTACTCTTTTCCATCCCCTGTCTCCTTTTTTACTTATTTCGTATTACTACCTTACTATACTTCCCGCTACAGGAAAATCTTTTCTTTTCCATAGTCTCTTTTATAAAAAAAGTTCAAGAAATATTTTACCCTTTTTTTATTTCTCTTACTTATAATACGTAAGAAACGGGGAATTAGTTCACTTTTTATCTAAATCCGACGATATTTTCTAAAGCAAGCTAGTTTATTAAAATTTTTTAGGATGAATTCTATTCCCATTCTTATAGTCTGATTTTTCACAAATATAGAACCAATAGCCATTGGACTATTGGTTCTTGTTCAAGCTATTCGATTAAAATTTGATGGCCATCGTCTTTGTTTTTATCCTCTTTTGATTTAGGAACTTTCAACATTAATACCCCGTCATTGAATGAACCAGATATCTCACTTTGTTCCACTTCACCAATGTAGAAACTACGTTTGAAAGAACCATAGGAACGTTCTTTTCGAATGTAATGGCCATCGTTTTCTGTTACTTCTTTATTTTCTTCTTTTTTACCTTGTAGTTGTAGATAACCATTTTTGTATTCTACGGAAATGTCTTCTTTTTTAAATCCAGGCACATCAACTTCCACTTTATAATGATCATCAGCGTCTTTAATGTCTACTTGTGGGTAATTTGCTTCTTTAAAAAATCGATCAAACATATCCAATTCAAAGTTGTTTTCAAAAAGGCTCGGGAAAAAATCTTCTTGTCTTCTTGGCAAAAGTCTCATTTTAAAGCTCTCCTTTCAAGTATTTGCTAGACAAAATCTCCCTGAACTTCCCTACAACTATTTTGCTTTAACTACAACAATGAACTTTCCAGTAAATCATGCACCCCTTTCTTACTAGCTATTTTTTCCCCTTTTTTATAATGCTCTATTCATTAATAATTATAAAAAATAAGGTTTTATTGTCAAATGAAAAAGATTGAATTTGCTGTTAATTCAATAAAATTATTTACTTCTTTAGTAAAGCTCTATGTTCATTTCAGCCCGGATTACAACATTCAATTGTTAAAAACAGTCCGCCGTAATAAGGCGTCACTTTCTCAATAATTAAACCTGATTGTTTTAACGTATGAAGAGTATTTCTATTCAAATGACAGCCATCACATACTTTTTTCCATACGGGTGTCAGTGCATCTTGCGTTTTCCCCACCATTTTTTGATCCACTTTCACATGTTCAAACAGTAGAATTTTAGCTCCGGGTTTACTAGTACGCCGAATTTCTTCTAGAGCTTTCTCTGGCTCTGGGATTGTACAAAACACCAACGTTGCTACAACGGTGTCAAAACTATCGTTTGGAAATGAAAGTTGTTCCGCCTTTTCCTGATACGTATAAATAGTTGTTCTTGATTTTTTGATTCTTTTTTTTGCATGTTTACTCATTTCTGGGTTTGGTTCGATTGCATCTACTCGTTCTACATTCGTGTAATAGCGAAAGTTTGCTCCTGTTCCGTAACCAATTTCCAAAACCCGCCCTTCGGCTTTTCGAACAAGATTTGCTCGAATTTTTTCAAAACGTGTTTTTTCCAATGGTTTCATCGCTATATCATATAATGAAGAAAACAATTTAGTCACTCGAATTCAACCTCCAATTATTCGCTATTGGGCGAACTAAATTATAGTAGTTAAAATAACCGACAACCTCAATTATGAGGTTGTCGGTTTAACTGTTTATTTTTTTGTGTCATTAACAAATGGTCCGTATTCGCTGCGACCATGTTGAACAGATAACCATTTTAAGGTTGTGAATTCTTCTAATACCCATTCTCCGTTAAAGCGGCCTAAACCTGAATCTTTTTCGCCACCAAACGGCATATGTGCTTCATCGTTTACTGGCTGATCGTTAACGTGAATCATACCTGTATGAATTTGATGTGCGATATTTGTGCCGCGTTCAATATTTCCAGAATGAACTGCGCCACTTAACCCAAATGGATAAGCATTTGCCATTTCAATCACTTCTTCATCACTATCAAATGGGATCAAAATTGCTACTGGGCCGAAAATTTCATTTTTCGCAAGTGGCATATCGTTCGTCACGTCAGTTAATACAGTAGGTTCTAAAACATTGCCATCGGCCTTACCTCCGAGACGCAATTTAGCACCTTGTTCGACAGTTTCATCAATGTCTTTAAGAATCCGATCTACTTGATCACGGTTGATTAAGGGACCGACTTGAGCGCCTTCTTCAGTAGGATTACCGAATTTCAGTCTTCCCGCTCGAGCGATAAATTGCTCTGCAAATTCTTCATATAAATCACGGTGTACAAAAATACGGTTAATAGACATACAAATTTGACCTTGATGATAAAACTTGCCGAATAAGGCAGAATCTACCGCTTGGTCAACATTAGCATCGTCTAACACGATAAAATTATTGTTCCCACCAAGCTCTAACGCCGTTTTCTTTAATGCGCCTCCAGCCAACTCTCCAATGTGCTTTCCTACTGGTGTAGAACCCGTAAAGGAAATCAATCGAGGAATTGGGTGGGTTACAATGTCGTCACCTATTTCTGATCCACGTCCAACTACAACATTTAATAAGCCTTTCGGCAATCCAGCTGCTTCAAAAATGCTTGCAAATAATAATCCACCCGTTACAGGTGTATCTGTTGCCGGTTTGATAACAACGGCATTACCTGTTGCGATTGCAGGGGCAATCGAACGAATTGCCAAATGGAACGGAAAATTCCAAGGACTAATAATGCCGATAACACCAATCGAATTACGATACACACGATTTTCTTTACCCGCTTGTCGAGAAGGAAGAATTTTGCCTTCCATTCGGAAAGGGAAAGTTGTTGCTTCTTTAAGAATATTAACCGATACGCCAAATTCAGCGGTTGCTTTAAACACTGTGCTACCCGCTTCTTTAACAAGCCAATCGATAATCAATTCTTTGTTTTCTTGCATGACATCTAGTGCTTTTTCCAATACTTCTTGTTTCTTTTGTGGCAATTCTTTCGACCATGCTACTTGTGCTTTTGCTGCTGCTTTATAAGCTTTATCTAAATCGCTTTTATCAGCAGCTTGCGTTGTAACTAGCTCTTCTCCTGTGAATGGATTGGTATTTTTCATCTGGCTATCACTAGATCCCGTAGTCCATTCACCATCTATATAAATTTTCGAATAATCGGTTTTCATCTAATCGACTCCATTCTTCATAGTTTAAGGTTGTTGTCTTGGACGAATTAAAATCTCATTAACATCTACGTACGATGGCTGCTCTACTGCATATGAAATTGCATTCGCAATATCTTGAGCTTGAAGCATCGTCATCTTGCCGCCTTCTTTAAAGCTATTTAATACATCTTCATCGGTAATGGTATTTGTCAGTTCTGTCTCTACTGCTCCTGGGGACACAATGGTCACGCGGATTTCGTTTGCTGGGTCAATTTCTTGACGCAAGCCTTCCGAAATGGCACGAACTGCATATTTTGTACCACTGTATACAGCACTTCCTTTAAAGACTTGGTGACCTGCTACCGAAGATACGTTAAGAATATGACCAAATTTCTGCTTTTCCATTATTGGTAAAACAGCAGCGATTCCATAAAGAACCCCTTTTATATTCACATCAACCATCTGATCCCATTCATCTATTTTTAACTTATTCATAAATGACAATGGCATTAAACCTGCATTATTTACTAAAACATCAATACTACCGTTTTTTTCTAATGCTGCTTCTGCAAGAGACTTCATTTCATCTGCAGACGTTACATCCGTCACTTTGTATTGTGCTGAACCGCCAGCATCTTCGATTTCTTTTTTCAGTTCCACTAAACGGTCTTGTCGTCTTGCAGCTAGCACGACGTGATACCCTTTTGCAGCTAGCTCTTTTGCTGTGGCTTGGCCAATTCCACTACTGGCTCCCGTAATAATTGCTGTTTTTGTCATTCAAGCTCCACTCCATTTCAATTTTTTAGGTATGTGATCCAAAATGGATCCATTTATTAAATACGTCTTACCTATTTACCCAGTACCTTGTTGATTAAACAATAGAGTGAAAATGTGCATTTTTCTCAAGTTTTCTTATGTTATAATTTATATAAAATGGAGGTGTTTTAGATGCGGAAAATTTCACCTGAAGAGCGTCAAATTATGCGGCGATCTTATGCAGAAAAAATAATGGATACTGTGCGTAAAAAAGGATTTATCTCATTAACAATTCAAGATTTGGCACGTTTAATGGGTATTAGCCGTGCATCGCTGTATAATTTTTTCGCATCTAAAGAAGACATCATCCAAGAAGTAACGGAAATTTATATTGACTATTTAACAAGATCTAATGAATTTATAAACAATCCACGCTATCCATACATTCGGCGTTTGCCAGCTGTATTTGAACAATCCGTTTTCTCAACTGTGTATGCTTCAGAAATTTATTTGAATGAGTTAAAAATAACCTGTCCAATTTATTACGAAAAACAAATACATGTAGTAAATGAGCGATTAGCCATCCTTTATTCATTTTATGAAAATGGCATAAGTGATGGTGATTTCAACCCCCTCCATCCATCTTTAATTATTGAGCAAGATGAAGCTGCTTTGCATAAGATTCTAAATTCCTCATTTTTGATTGATCAGGGAATTACCCTAGAAGACGCGATGTATGGCTATTATGAAATGATGAAATATCGGAGTTTTACGCCTACTGCTTTAATACCAGGAAAAGATGAATATATAGATAAAGCGGTGAAAGTTATTATGAACCAATTAGGTAAAAGCAGCGACCTCCTCACACCCGCTGATAATTAAAAAACTAGTTTTCTAACTAAAATCTCAACTTAACAACACCTATTAAAAAACGTTGTCGCAATACACGACAACGTTTTTTATCAAATGTGAGTATAAAAGTTTGGTTTTTTCAATAGATGGGAATAGAATTGAAAAAGAATAGAGATTACACCAATCTTTAAAATAATAGTTTAATAATTCTGACAAAAAGAATATACTAGAATACAACCCCGAGAAAAGGAGATGGTCAAAATGAACCTAGATTCAATAAGAGGCTCGAGCATGATTGTAAAGATGGCACGTGCATTAGTGGAGGACGGTTGGTTGTTTACCCCTAATGAATTCGACGTCATCGTAAAAGCGGAACATAAGGAAACAGGCGAAGCCATCTCTTTTAACTCTATCGGCAACTTAAAAAGATGGATGTATGAAAAAGCACTTAGTTATTAAATCGAATGAACAGTAAAAATCCTCGTTTGCCTAATAGGCAAACGAGGATTTTTACTGCTTTACAACATTTCCGACTTCTTACATAACTCTGCTTTAATGCCCTGCTTTTTCAGATTTTCTACGATTTCTTTAGCTGTTTGGATTTTTCCGATTGTACCACATATGGTTCCACTCATCTTCATCATCCTCCAGAAACTTTTATAGTCACAGTATACAGAGTAAATGTGAACAAACTATTACCAAATCGAATTATCTGAAAAAGATTGGCTTTAATTAAAGCAGGTCGATGTCGTTCTTAAAAAAATATACTAGACTCAACCTACATCGCTAAACAAATCCATTATCTCTTCTTCCGTCCGAGCATTGAGGATCTTCTCAATATTTTCTTCATCGGAGCAAACGATTGCGATATTCGAAAGAATGTCTAAGTGTTCATTGTTTTTGCCCGCAATGCCGATTAAAATTTTTGCTATGTTGCCTCCACCAAAGTCAACCCCTTCTGGTACTGTGACAACTGATATACCTGTCTGCAATACATTAGCTTTAGCGTCTTCTGTACCATGTGGAATTGCTAAGCTGTTCCCCATAAAAGTTGAGGCCATTTCTTCTCGTTCGAGCATCTTATCAATATAGCCTGCATCTACATAACCATTAGCTACTAAGATTCCCCCTGTAAATCGAATGCCTTCTTCCATTGTAGCGATTGAAACATTTAATTTAATGTTTTCACGGTCTAAGACTGCTTTTGCCAATTTGATCCCCCCTCTTAAAAATTTCTCGTTTCAGCATTTATTTTTTTAGACGCTGTGTCAATTTATCGTATTCCGGACTATTCATGAAATTTTCTACTGAAATATGTTCTGCTTGTGGCAGTTTTTCTTTTGCCCGTGGAGTTAAATCTTTGTGAGTGACTACAATATCAGCGTCTTCCGGTAACTGACTTATAGCGGTATTGGTAACCGGAATATCAATATTTTCTTTTTTAAATTTGTTTTTCAGTATGGATGCTCCCATAGCACTTGAACCCATTCCCGCATCACAAGCGAAAACGACACGACGCACATCTTCAGTGGCTTTCACACCAGGAGTTGATGTTACTGCTCCTGCTTCGTGCAACACATCACCATCAGAAGTAGTTGCCGCCCCTGGAGTTAAAAATTCACTAGCAGAGCTTTTTTTACCTTTCATTTCTTCCATTTTGCCAGTTGCTACTGTTAAATCTTCTTCGACGTCTTTTGTTGTTTTTAAAATAATCGATGCAATGGTGAAAGAAACAGCTGCAGCAACTGCAACGCCAAGAACCACGCCTACATAGTTTCCTTGTGGGGTTAGCGCGAGCAAGGCAAAAATACTACCAGGAGCTGGTGTTGCAACTAGTCCTGCATCAAGTAAAACGAAAGTGAACACTCCACTCATCCCACCACCGATAACCGCTAATACTAATAACGGTTTCATCAAAACGAACGGGAAGTAAATTTCATGAATACCACCGAGAAATTGAATGATGATTGCACCCGGTGCAGAGCTTTTAGAAATACCTTTACCAAAAACAGTAAAGGCTAATAAAATCCCTAGCCCAGGTCCAGGATTTGTTTCCAGCAAGAACAAAATGGATTTTCCAGCAGTTGCTGCTTGCTCTACACCAAGCGGGCTTAAAAATCCATGGTTAATCGCATTATTAAGGAACAGTATTTTTGCTGGTTCGATAACAATACTGGCTAACGGTAATAGTCCATTATTGACTGTGAATTCTACTCCATTTGCTAAGCTGTTGACCAACGAATTTACAATGGGACCAATACCAAGAACTGCAATACCGGCCAATGTTGCGCCTAATATCCCAGCAGAAAAAGTGTTATAAAGCATTTCAAATCCAGCACGTATTTTATCTAAAAAGAGCTGGTCAATTTTTTTCATAAGATATCCAGCGAGAGGTCCCATAATCATGGCACCGAGGAACATAGGAATATCAGATCCAACGATGACCCCCATTGTAGCCGTTGCTCCAAGAACACCGCCACGAAAATCATAAACAAGTCGTCCACCGGTAAAACCGATTAGTAATGGTAGTAGATAAATAATCATCGGCCCAACAAGTGCAGCGAGCGGTTCGTAAGGCAACCAACCAGCAGGAATAAATAGTGCAGTGATAAGACCCCAGGCAATAAATGCGCCAATGTTTGGCATGATCATGCCACTTAAATGACTTCCAAATCGTTGAATTCGTGCACGATTTCTACCTTCAGCCATATAAATCCCTCTTTTCCAAAATTTATTATATGGAACAATAAGACAAGTACAGAGGTTTCTTATTCAAACGATAACTTTAAAGCTAATGTTCACTACAGTTAATAAACACGCAAAAATTCCATTTATTTGAACTTTAATACGAATAGATTGCTTTTTCACCTCTTTTCGGACTATGCTAATGAGCTTTGCAGAAACCCCTTCATTAAAATAATATCACATTATTAGTGGGATATCTTCTTTTTATCTGAATAATCAGTCTTTTTGTATTAAATTATTTTCTCAGGAAAATAAAGTAGGGTGTGATCAACTAATGTTAGTAAATTATTCGTCATAAGTTCGACTTTACATTTTCAACATTCGAATTACAAAAAATAGGATACTTCCAAATATCACCGTTAAAAATATGGGACCAAAAGCTGCTCCTAACCCTACTGCTGCCCCACTAGCTATACGAACACTTTGAAATATTATAAAACTAAACAACAAGATGATTTCGTTTTTTAATACGTTCACCATCAATCTTCCATTTTTATATTGAGCCTCTTTGTTTTTTTCCGTAAGGTTCAAATAGTTATACAAATGTGGATATTTTTCAAGTATGGTTAATCCTAACCATACGATTGTTCCTATTAACGGTAAAAGAAGTAGCTCTACTTTATTGCCTAAGCGATCGACTCTCCCTGTTTCATCGAAATGAACTGGTACTTTTTCCGGTAATGTTTCTAACTGGAAAACTAAAAATATAATTGCGAAAATAAAAGACAACAAAGAAATTGCGTTCAAAAATGTTTCATAAAGTGATTGTGTAACAGGTTTTTTTTGCTGTTTAACCACCTACTCCACCTCCTTCTAAATTGTCTCCTCACATAATTGAAGTTCGCCCTCTTCATTACCATCCTCATCCATGTTAGTAAAATTATTTACATTTTTTTGAACTTCAACCCTCTTATTCCATCAAACTTGTACTATACTAAGTAAAAAGTAATGATTTTCGAATAGATCAGGAGGGTATTAAAATGTTCAAAAAAATTTTGAGTAAATTTGTCGTTTCCTCAACTGTTCAATCCCCCAACAAATCAGTAAAAAAAATTGATACGGACAAAATATTCTTATTTGAACCTAACCAACGAGAGTTAGATTATATTATACAACTTCCAACACTTACTGGAAAAGCACCTGGCTATGTGTATTTTGTACAAGAATATATGACCGGCTCTTTTAAAATTGGCAAAACTAAGCATATTGACAGACGAATGAATGTTTTTAACGTAAAGCTTCCTTTTGAGAACAAACTAATTTTCCTGATTAAATCTGCTGATCATCATCAAACAGAACTTGCTTTTCATGAATATTATTCAACTAAACGCCTTGAAGGCGAATGGTTTAACTTGACGCGCGAAGATCTTGCATGGATAAAAAATGGCCACTACACGGATAAAATCCACAAAACGATAAACTCTCCCTTAGAAGTAACAAAGCAACTTACAGCTAACAAAGCAAAGACGGAAGAAAAACCGTTAACTCTAAAACAAATAGAGTTTGCCAAAACCTTGATAGTAAAACTTGAACAAGAATATGAACTCAATGCTTCTTATTCTAAATGGACGCAAAAAGACTTGAATCGCTTGAGTGGTTATTTCAGATTCAAAAACTACAGTGCTTTAAAAAATTTGGTAGAAAGTGGCCACCTAATAAAAAAATAAGTTTCCCGCGTCTATATTATCTTTTTTTCTAATCTTCTTTTCAGACACTACCGATCTATTGCGTTACTTATCGACTCCCCTAGAGGAAGCTATTGTTTTTCGTTATACTGATGATAGATACCACTAATGAAGGTCAGCATAATCGCAAAAGGAGCTACTTTATGGAAGACATACCACCTAAAAATCCATTTAAAAAACCATTTTCGGACTTGAAAGAACTTGTTGACAGCATTCAAGAACATTTGGAATGCCCTGCAACTATAGAAGACACCAATCATCGCTTAAATGCTTATAGCTCTCATGGAATTGATGCTGATCCTGCACGTATCGGTACGATCATTTCTCAACGTGTACCCGAAAAAGTTATTAACCGTCTTTGGAAAGAAGGCATAATCCCAAAATTAATGCGGTCAGATAGCGCTTTACGCATTCCGCATATTGAAGATATTGGACTTCGTGACCGTGTAGCGATTGCCATCAAAAAACATACGGAAATTTTGGGTTATATTTGGGTAGTCGAAGGCACAAAAAAGTTAACGGATATACAGTTAGAACAGCTAAAAGATGCAGCAATTGTGGCGATTCCTTTAATGGCTAAGATTCAACAAAATCGGAAACGGAAAGAAGAAAACTATCAAGATTTCCTGTGGCAACTTTTAACAGGTCAGTTTAAAAATCGAGATGAAATTTATGAACAAGTTCACGATCTTCATCTCAAAATACCAAGTCACTTTACTGTACTGGTGTTCAAATTTGAACAAGATATTTCACAGATGATGGAAGAGCAAATTTCCTATTTGATTACAACAAGCCAAAAAATCACCAATCATTTTCTTGTAGTGATGGACAATGAGCTGATCTTAATCGCCTCTCCCCATCCCACTCAATCTGATGCTACAGCTTTTGACAGTTTTATCACATACTTTACTTCTGAAATAGCCAATCGTTTCTCGATTTTAGGGGTAACAGGAAGTTCTGGTACAGGATATAGTGATTTTAGTAAAGCCAAGACAAGTTATCAAGAGGCGCAAAAAGTGCTTGACCTGAAAAAAACGTTTCCAGAAGAGCTTGAAAATGTTTTTCATTATAGTCGGCTTGGGGCATTTTTGTATATCGACCTTATTCAACAACAATTGCCTACCGAACATCCAGCAATTAGCAAAATTAGAGCTTATGACAAACAGCACAAATCGAATTTTTTAAAGACATTAGAAGTCTTTATTCAACAAGACAGCAACATGAACGATGCAGCGAAGAAGTTGTTTGTCCATACCAATACTTTGCATTATCGCATGAAACGTATTGCTGAAATTGGTGGGATTGATTTGACGAATGTAAATGAAAAACTAGGAATTTACCTTGATTTAATGTCCCAAAAAATGACGAAAAAATAGCCTTTTGTGAAATTTCACAAAAGAAATGCTCATCTTTCTTCTTTCTACCCAATGCGGTCTAGTAGGCTTTCCGTTATACTTATGGATATCTTCACCATTCGTTTTAAGGGGGAAACATCAATGATTATTGGAATTCCGAAAGAAGTTAAAAATAACGAGAACCGAGTGGCAATTACGCCAGCCGGGGTCGATGCTTTTGTAAGAGCAGGTCATCAAGTAATCATCGAAACAGGGGCAGGTCTTGGATCTAGTTTTACAGACACTGATTATGTAGCGACAGGCGCTAAAATTGTTGAAACAGCTGCAGAAGCTTGGGCTGCTCAAATGGTTATGAAAGTTAAAGAGCCTGTTTCTTCTGAATACCAATACTTCCGTCAAGATTTGTTGTTGTTCACTTACTTACACCTTGCAGCTGAACCTGCTTTAACACAAGCTCTTGTCGACAATAAAGTAACAGCAATTGCTTATGAAACTGTTTCAGTTAACCGTACTCTTCCATTATTAACGCCAATGAGCGAAGTAGCTGGAAGAATGGCTTCACAAGTTGGGGCTCAATTTTTAGAGAAAATTTACGGCGGCAAAGGAGTTCTATTATCAGGTGTACCAGGTGTTCAACGCAGTAAAGTAACGATTATTGGCGGCGGAGTTGCCGGAACAAATGCAGCAAAAATGGCTATTGGTCTTGGCGCGCAAGTAACCATTATCGACTTGAGCCCAGAACGTCTTCGCCAATTAGATGATATTTTTGGAAATGATGTGACGACATTGATTTCCAATCCATTTAATATCGCAGAAGCGGTCAAAGAATCTGATTTGGTTATTGGAGCGGTCTTAATCCCCGGAGCAAAAGCACCTAAACTAGTAACTGAAGAAATGGTAAAAGCCATGAATCCTGGAACTGTCATTGTCGATATTGCGATCGATCAAGGCGGCATTTTTGAAACGACTGACCGCATTACAACGCATGACAACCCAACTTACGTGAAACACGGTGTCGTTCACTATGCTGTTGCGAATATGCCTGGAGCTGTTCCGCGTACTTCAACAATTGCGTTAACTAACGTTACTGTAGGATATGCACTTCAAATGGCTAATAAAGGTGTTCATAAAGCTGTTGCAGAAAATCCAGCATTGATGTTGGGCGTTAACACAGCTAATGGGTATGTAACATATGAAGCTGTTGCAAAAGATCTTGGCTTTGAATTTATCACAGCTGATGCGGCTCTTGCACAGTCAACATCGTCAATTTAATATCTATTCGACAGTCCTGCTCTTCCTAGAGCTGGGCTGTCTTTTTTATATTCTGCTAATTACGTATTGCTGTACATCCAGATTGGCTTATTTTATATTTAAAAAAGGTGATGACATTGAAAGTGAAATTTTATGAGAACAATACTAATTTTGTATCTGGCATAACGTTAAAAGAGTTAACTGCTCCTGAAGAGAATAACATGGCTTTGCATGCTTGCAAAAACCCAGAGGCGATTTTATCAAATCGAAAAAGTTTAGCGGAATTTCTAGACGTTTCTCTGGATGATTTTATTTGTACGCAACAAACTCATAGTGCGAACTTCCGACGCGTCAATAGACATCATAAAGGAAGCGGCGCATATACAGTTGAAACCGCCATTTCTGATACGGATGCTTTGTATACTTTCGATTCTGGAATTGTATTGTGCAGCTTTGTGGCCGATTGTGCTCCTGTTATTATTCACGATAAAACAACGGGATTAATTGGTGTGATTCATTCCGGATGGCAAGGCACTGTTAAAGAAATTACGCTTGAATTTTTAAAGCACATCATTTCCATAGAACAATGCAATCCTACCGATATAGAGATTCAAATCGGCGCATCTATTAGCCAACAACAGTTTGAAGTTGATCAAGATGTTTATTTAAAGTTTGAAGCTTTAGGATACGCTAATGAATTTATGTATTTTAATTCGGCTACGAATAAATATCATATCGACAACCAAGCTACTGTAAAAAAACAATGCGAACTTGCTGGAATTCCTTCAAGTCAGATTCTCGTTGATTCTACATGTACGTTTTTAAATTCCGATGGATTTTCTTACCGTCAAGATCGTAAATGTGGCAGGCATTTAATATTTGCTATGAACAAAAATACGCAATAGTTTTCTTAAACAAAAAGCATTCCTTCAATTTTGAAGGAATGCTTTTTTAAAAAAACTAATATTCAAATTACATTATGGTTTTTACTACCCTTATTTTAATAAAAAATGAGATTAGAAAAGCAATAGATACTAGTACGATAAAAACATAAAACACTGGTTCATAACTGTTGGTACGCTCACGAATTTGCGATACAATGGCAAGTCCGACAATGCCGCCTATTTGCAAGAGCCTATTTCTGCTCTCACAGGAATGCTCCAGCGGGAACAGCGCGAGCCGAAGACCCTGGAGCGAACGCAGTGAGTGAAGCGGCTGAGGCCGTGTCCGCGGAAAGCGTCCGTCGAAATGGACATCAGCCCTTTCTTTAGTAGACGAAAAGGGACTGCCCCTTTTATTATAGGCTAGCCGCCAATATACGACATACCAATTTTGTTGCGATTTTTCGCTGTTAATTCGGTGCGTTCATCAGAATACCGATCGTCTCTACGTTCCCAAACAGCCGAAATTCTCTCGAACAATTCCTCGTCACCTAACCCACTGCGAATCAGTTCACGAATATCAAAATGCCCTGTGGCGAATAGACATGTATAAAATTTGCCGTCTGACGATAAACGCGCACGTGTACAAGAAGAACAAAAAGACTCAGATACGGATGTGATAAAACCGACTTGAGCTTCCCCTTCTTCAAACCGATAACGTTTCGCTACTTCTCCGTAATAATCTTTATCTACTGGCTCTAGTTGATAAACAGATTGTAACTTCTCTAAAATTTGCTTTTTGGTCACTACTTTTTTAAAGCTCCAACCGTTATCGTTTCCAACATCCATAAATTCGATAAACCGTAACGTAATGCCACGTTCTTTAAAATACGCCGTCATCGGCAAAATCTCATGTTCGTTGACATCTTTTTGAACGACCATATTGACTTTAATCTCAAATCCGATTTGTTGAGCAAAATCAATTTGTTTTAAAATATGGGAAGGATCAATTCCTCTGCCATTCAGTTGCCCGAATAATTCTGGGTCCAAAGCGTCTAAGCTAATATTCAAGCGGCGAAGTCCTGCATCATATAACGCTTGCGCTTGATTTCCAAGCAACAAACCATTGGTCGTCAAGCCGATATCTTCTACCCCTTCAACTGAAAGAATTTTTTCAACTAATTCAGGCAACCCTCTGCGCATTAACGGTTCTCCACCAGTTAGCCGAATTTTTTTGACGCCCATTGCTACAAAAACTTTTGTTAAGCGATGGATTTCTTCAAAGGACAATAATTCCTGCTTTGGCAAAAATGCATAATCATCCCCGAATACTTCTTTTGGCATGCAATAAGAGCAACGGAAATTACAGCGATCAGTAACCGATATTCGCAAATCCCGTATCGGACGTTGGAATTGGTCCTGTACTGGGTTTATAGCCATCCTGCCATCTCCTTTTTTAATCATCCGGGTGATTTAGATTACGGAAAACAAGTTGATCTTCATGGATAGCTGATGCATCAATCCATCTAGTTGTGACTTTCTCCATAAACTTCATAACTCGCAATTGTCCGTTTTCCAGTTCATTTTTCAACTGATTTTTAATGTGACCATCCCAAATGCTAAATAAGGGAATTTTTTCGGCGTGGTTCAAAACAGCTGTTATATCAGTAGACGTATCTGCTAAAGCAAGAAGTTTTTTTGTTTCTACTGGTCCGATAAAAGGCATATCACATGGCAACACTACGTATTTTTCTGCCTGTATAGCAGCCATACCTGAGTAAATTCCAGCTAGCGGACCTTTTCCTTTGATCCATTCTTCATCTGTAATGACGTCATAGTTTGACGGAAAACGCGATACCAATTCTGGTCTGGATACAATAACAATGCGATCACACACTCCAGCTAATGCGCGGTATGCACATTCGTAAAAATACTCTCCTTTTATTTTAGCGAATGCTTTAGGGGAGCCGAACCGTCGAGACAAGCCGCCTGCGAGTAATATTCCGACAGTCAAAGTCACCCTCCGCTTACCGGCGGGATAAAAGCGACAACATCTCCAGGCGCTAACACATCTGTTGGCAACGCATATTCTTCGTTCACAGCTAAACGGGCTGCACCACTGAGAAATTCCGGGTATTTCTCAGTCGCCCATTGCCATAATTCTTCAACCGTTTTTCCTGCCATGTCCACTTGTTCTTCAGAGGTACCGGTTTGTTCTTTAAGTCCGGCAAAATATCGTAAGCTGATCATACTGATTCCCCTTCTGGTTTTTTCTTTTGGTCGCCAATCCACTCTTCTCCGTCTTCCCAAATTTCTTTTTTCCAAATTGGCACAATTTCTTTAATTCGTTCAATGGCATATTCATTTGCTTCATATGCCGATTTTCTATGAGGAGATGAAACTGCGATTACTACCGCAATGTCACTTATTTGTAACTCGCCAATGCGATGGGCTATTGCCACTTTTGTTCCTTCCCAACGCTGCTCTATTTCCTCGCCAATCTGAGCTAGTTTTTTCTCAGCCATAGGTACATAAGCATCGTATGATAAATACATGGTCCGCACACCTTTTGTCCACTCACGAACATGTCCTGTAAACAAAGTAACTGCTCCTGCTTCTGGTCGTAAAACAAAATCTGCATAAAGTTGAGGATTGATATGGGTTGTTACGATTTCAAACGCTTTCATGACTATCACCATCCATCCAATTGATAAACCAATTCGCTAATTGCTTACTGTCATTTTGCAGAATCATACGCACATTGTCCAGTTCTACTACTTTTGGAGAAACCACTAATTGAATATGTTCGAGCTTTTGAAGTGTTATCCAATCATCTTCAGAATGGAGTAAAACGATTTTTTCATACTGTGCTTCTTTAAAACCCTCTACTAAAATAAAATCGGGATTTTCATGTCCAGCAAGTGCAATTAAATCTTCTAAAGTCGCATCCTCACTGCGCTGATGCATTTGAATAACTCCATTACCGTAAGCAATCGAACATTCTGCGCCTTGATCAAAATGTTGCATGCTATCCGTGTTAGCGTCAGGCATATTGAGTGCACCGCCATGCCCGTGATGCTTGATTGTAGAGATAATTTTCCCTCTACTTTTTGCAAGTTTAAGCAATTGCAAAGTTACTGTTGTTTTGCCGCTATTTTTATACCCCACTATTTGCAATACTTTCACAGTTGCCACCTAGCCGCCCCTTCTTCTGAACCGAGGAGTAAAACGTCCACAGTATCTCCTGCTTCGTAGCCTCGCGAACCGCCCGGCAAGACAATTAAGGCATTGCCACGCGCGATAGAAGACACCGCATTGGATTTGTTGAAGCCGGCCGGCGACACCATTTGTCCATCATAAATGGCTCGAACAAATCGAGTAAACGGATTGGCTTTTGTAAAATCTTCTCCAAGTGTGGCTGTAGTATGTGGCATATATAATTTTTGAGCACCCATCATGTTTAAAAGTGCGGGACGGACAAACAATTCAAATCCTGTAAAACAAGCAGATGGATTGCCTGATAAGCCGAATAAATACCGACCATTTGCCACTGCGACTGTTGTTACACTGCCTGGACGCATGGCGACTTTATTAAACAATACTTGTGCACCAAGTTTTTCGTAAATAGCTGGAAGAAAATCAAAATCTCCGACAGAAACACCGCCTGTCGTAATTAGACAATCCGTTTCTTCAGCCGCTTTTTTTACGACCCGATAACTTTCATCTAAATTATCAACGGACATGCCATACATTTCACAAGTTAAGCCCATCCGCTTTAACTGAGCTACAATCATTGGGCCATTGCTATTGCGGATTTTGCCCGGCACTAAATCATCTTCAACTGATAACAATTCGGTCCCTGTAGAAAGAATACCCACTACGGGCTTTTTCGCTACAAGAACTTGTGAATAACCAAAAGTTGCGAGCAATGCCACAGTTCCTGGGTTGATAAAACTTCCACTGTCGATTACGATTTCATCTTTCTGAAGATCCTCACCTTGCAAAGAAACGTTTTCTAGAGGTAGAAATGGTTTTCGAATGGTAATGCCGTCCTCCACTTCTTTTGTTTGTTCAAACATCACAACCGCATCTGCCCCCTTAGGAAGCTGTGCTCCTGTCATAATACGTATAGCCTCAAATGCTTCCAGTTTTTTTACTGAAACTTCTCCTGCTCCTATATGATCAATGACTTTAAATGCAATCCGGTTGTCACCCGATGCCCCTTCAGAATCTATGGAACGAATAGCAAACCCATCATAAGGTGAACGGTCGAAAGGCGGCACATCGCTCGAAGCAACAATCGGTTCTGCTAGAATACGACCATAACTTTCTTCTAAATTCACTGTTTCAGCACCACTTGGTACAGCCTGTTCTACTACTTTCTTTACCGCTTCTGCAACAGCTAGCGGCGTCCGTTTTTCGACCATTTTACTTCAGCTCCTCTAAAGAAAACTATGTTTCTATTGTGTTTTACTGATTATGTATTTTCTGCATTTTTGTAAATTTCTTATCGTACTAAACTTATACAAACAGCTAATGCCTGTCAAACAAGCATTTTCCGATAAAAGAAAAAACCTTGAAAATTGAACCTTTCAAGGTTTTCCGTTTACTCAGTCACTAACAACTTCCGCATTAGCAGGTATTGCCTCTGCGTTTTTAGCTCGAAGTCTACGAATATCAAGGCGAATTACAAGAGATATCACAAGCGCGACAACAAACAGACCTGCAAAGAACATCAGACTGCCTTCATAACTTCCTGTTTTGTCTTTCATGTAAGCTGCAAATAATGGTCCTGCAAGGCCAGCTGCGGCCCAAGCTGTCAAAATATATCCATGAATCGCACCAAGCTGTTTTGTGCCGAATATATCAGCAATATACGCTGGAATCGATGCAAATCCGCCACCATAGCAAGTGTAAATGATTGCTAGCATAATTTGGAAGAATATCGCATTTGTTGTAAATGGCAAGAATGCAAAAAGCACAATTTGAATAGCAAAAAATGCCGTATACGTATTTGGGCGGCCAATATAATCAGAAATTGTAGCCCAACCAAGGCGGCCAAGACCATTGAAAATACCAAGAACCCCAACTAATGCTGCTGCTTGGACGGTCGTCATCCCGATGCTGTCAATTGCCATTGGTTTGGCAGCTGATAAAATCGCGATCCCGCATGTCACGTTAATAAATAACATAACCCATAAATAATAAAATCGTTTTGTTTTAATTGCTTGATTCGCAGTTAGTTGTGACAAATCAACTTTTCGTTCCGCTTTTCCGCTATTAAGTTTTTCTTCAAATCCAGCTGGTGACCATCCTTCTGGTGGTTTTTCGAGATATAACGACGATAACAACATGATGAGTAAATAAGCAGCCCCTAAAATATAAAAGGTTTGTTCTACTCCTACAGTTGTAATGAGTTGCTCCATAATCGGACTGCTAATCGCAGCTGCAAACCCAAAGCCCATAATCGCAAGTCCCGTAGCTAGACCGCGACGGTCAGGAAACCATTTCACCAGTGTTGAAACCGGGGCAATATAACCGATACCTAATCCAATTCCGCCAAGCGCTCCATAAAATACATACAGTAGCGGCAATGAGGAAGCGCTTACAGCAAAACCTGACCCAATAATTCCAGTACCAAAAAACATAGCTGCAACTAGTCCCGCTTTACGAGGACCATATTTTTCAACAAAACTCCCAAAAAAAGCAGCAGATAACCCCAAAAACAAGATGGCAATACTAAATGTCAATTGCACTTGACTCGTTGTCCAGCCAAATTGATCGATTAAAGGATTTGTGAAATTGCTCCATGCATAAACTGACCCGATCGATATATGAATCCCCACTGCAGATAATGCAATCAACCATCTGTTTTTCGGTTTCTTTTTCATTTTCTTTGACCTCCTGATGAAATTGTTTATAACTATATAAAATGATTTTTCAAAAGAAACATCATTAGTTTTCCTTAGTGACGAGGGGAATTTTCAAAGAAAAAAAGCTGTATAACTACAGCTAACCTTTTATTTGTACGTGTGATTAATTTTTGAATAATAAGACGATTAGAATCATAGCATCCTTCTTTTTATTTGTCACCAGATTTTTTTCAAAAAACTTCTTTCGGTTTTTCACCAACAATTCGTTCAGGATGTGTATACAAGTTAAATGAATTCCCACGGATAAAACCAATTGCTGTAATCCCTAAGTCTTCAGCTAATGTTAAAGCTAGTTCTGTTGGTGCAGATTTTGACAGCACAATTTCGCAACCGATTTTTGCTACTTTCATCAAAATCTCTGAAGAAATTCGTCCGCTAAAAACGATCACTTTGTCGCGAATGTCAATATCATTCATTAAGCAATACCCATATATTTTGTCCAGTGCGTTATGTCTCCCAATATCCATCCGAGAAACGATGATGCCATTCGCATCGCAAAGTGCCGCATTATGCACGCCACCTGTTTGCTTAAACATTTCTGCTGACTCACCCATCTCTTTCATAAGTTGAAAACAGTTTTCTGGTGTTAATGTTACCCGGACTTCGGTCATTTTTTTCGCAATCATCGCATCATGTGCAAAAACAAATCCTTGACGACTCATTCCGCAGCAAGAACTAATAAATCGCTTGTTCTGTAATTGCTCAAAAAACGGGTACACTTTTTTAGCAGTGATGTGCACGGTGCCTGTTTTTTCTTCTACTCGAATGTCTTGGATGTCTTTAAAATTAGGGATGATTCGCTCAGAAACTAAAAACCCTATAGCCATCTCTTCCATTTTGTCGGGAGAACAAACAATTGTGATAAATTCTTTGCCATTTATTTTGATGGTGGCCGGCTGCTCAACAACGACACGATCTTCTTTTTCGATAAAAGCACCTTTTTCAAAGCGAATGATTTTACGTACTTTATCTTGTTTCATCGATGTTCTCTCCTGTCTGCCCTGATTGATCTATTGGCCTGTCGAAAAGAAATACAGACACAGCGATATCATCTTCTATTTTGATATCTGAAAACAAATGGACAAACTTTGCTTTCACTATTTTTTCCATACCTTCAGGTGCAGCGGATGCATAAACACTTTGAATCATGCGCGTCCGTGCGGCGTGAACCATCTCTTTTCCTTCGGGAGTTCTCGCGATAAATTGTTCGGAAGGGCTAAGGTTTCCATACAAAGTTGAAATTGCCATGTCGTTAACAAATACTGTGTGGATTCGATCTGGACCTTTGCCAAATAAACTTTTTCGTAATTTCCGAATGATGTCATTAAATTCATGGATTTGTTTAGACATATGCTTCTTCTCCCTATCGTCCGGATTATTTATTGAATAGTGAATATTTTAGTTGTATAAGATATTTTTACTGTTTATAATAATAGCATATGTAGGTACTGCCGTAAGTTATTGCGACAGCGCTTTCAATTCACTTTATAATTTTGGATTGGTCATTTAACAAGTCCTGTTAAGACACTATTCCACTATGAAACAGATGCACTTGTCAAGTGTGTTTTTCATAGTGGATTTTTTTATATCAAAAAGGAGGATTTTGCATGTCGATAAAAATTAACGGCACCCTTACTGATTTTGAACAAGGTAAAACCATTTTACAAGTGCTGAACGAACAGAAAATTCTTCACCCTCAAATTTGTTATATGCCCGAACTAGAGCCGATTGAAACTTGTGACACCTGCATCGTTGAAGTTGATGGCAAACTTGTTCGCTCGTGTTCAACAAAAGCTGTAGCCGGTATGGATGTTCAACTTGCTTCACCACGTGCAAAAGAAGCTCAAACTGAAGCGATGGACCGCATTCTTGAAAATCATTTGCTTTATTGTACCGTTTGCGACAATAACAACGGCAATTGTAAAGTTCATAACACAGTCGACTTGATGGAAATTGAACATCAAAAATATCCGTACGAACCAAAGTGTACAGTGGATGAAGTTGATTTGACGAATCCTTTTTACCGATATGACCCAAATCAATGTATCGCATGTGGCCAATGTGTTGAAGTTTGTCAGAACTTACAAGTTAACGAAACCTTAACAATGGATTGGTCACGTGATCGTCCGATTGTTCTTTGGGACGGTGGCGCAAAAATCAATGACTCTTCTTGTGTTAGCTGTGGTCAATGTGTTACGGCTTGTCCATGTAATGCGCTAATGGAAACGTCTATGCTCGGTGAAGCTGGCTTTATGACTGCGATCCCCGAAAAAGTTCTTAGCCCGATGATTGATTTGGTAAAAGATGTAGAACCAGGCTATAGCGGAATCATGGCTGTTTCTGATGCAGAAGCGAAAATGCGTGAAACACGTACGAAAAAAACCAAAACAGTTTGTACGTTCTGCGGTGTTGGTTGTTCGTTTGAAGTGTGGACAAAAGATCGTAAAATTTTGAAGATCCAGCCCGTTTCAGAAGCACCTGCCAATCAAATCTCGACTTGTGTTAAAGGTAAATTTGGGTGGGATTTCGTCAACAGCGAAGAACGCATCACAACTCCTTTAATCCGTAAAGATGGCGAGTTTGTTGAAGCTAGCTGGGAAGAAGCGCTTGACCTTGTGGCTTCTAAATTCAAAGCGATAAAAGAACAAAACGGTAAAGACTCCATTGGTGTTATTTCTTCTTCAAAAATTACGAACGAAGACAATTATGTAATCCAAAAACTAAGCCGCCAAGTGTTTGAAACAAATAACGTCGACAACTGTTCACGTTATTGCCAATCTCCTGCAACAGATGGATTGTTCCGTACAGTCGGGATGGGCGGAGATGCGGGTACGATTAAAGACATTGGCAGCGCCGGGCTCGTGATTATTGTAGGGGCAAATCCTGCTGAAGGTCACCCCGTTCTAGCAACCCGTGTAAAAAGCGCTCATAAATTGCACGATCAAAAATTGATCGTTGCCGATATGCGTAAAAACGAAATGGCTGAACGCTCTGACCTGTTCATTACCCCTAAACAAGGCACTGACCAAGTGTGGTTAATGGCTGTCACAAAATACATGATCGATCAAGGCTGGCACGATCAGCAATTTGTCGATGAAAACGTCAATTACTTTAACGAGTTTAAAGAAGTATTGGCTCAGTACACGCTAGAGTATGCTGAAAAACGCAGTGGCGTTTCAAAAGAAACGATTATCCGTACTGCAGAAATGATTCGTGATGCTGATGGCACATGTATTCTTTGGGGCATGGGCGTTACACAAAACACAGGTGGATCTGATACGTCTGCTGCTATTTCTAACTTATTATTAGCAACAGGAAATTACCGTCGCCCTGGTGCTGGTGCGTATCCACTTCGTGGTCATAACAACGTACAAGGTGCTTGCGATATGGGCTCACTTCCAGGTTGGTTGCCAGGATACCAACACATCACTGACGACAATGCACGTCAAAAATTCGAGCAAGCTTACGGCGTGAAAATTGATGACAAGCCAGGCATGGACAATATTCAAATGCTACAAGCAGTGGATGAAGGCATCATGAAAGCGATGTACGTTGTTGGTGAAGATATGGCTTTAGTTGACTCTAATGCTAATCACGTTGATGATGTTTTATCGAAGCTCGACTTTTTCGTTGTGCAAGATATCTTCTTCTCACGCACAGCACAATATGCAGATGTTATTTTGCCGGCATCACCGTCACTTGAAAAAGATGGTACGTTTACTAATACAGAGCGTCGTGTTCAACGTTTGTATAAAGCCTTACCAGAACTCGGACAATCGAAAGCAGATTGGTGGATTGTTCAAGAAATTGCGAACCGTCTCGGTGCTGGTTGGAATTATAGTCACCCAAGCGAAATTTTTGCTGAAATGGCAAGCCTATCTCCCCTATTTGCAAAAGCAGATTACACAAATATGGAAGGTTGGGACAGTTTCTTATGGGGCAGTTTAGAAGGCGAAAGTACACCTCTTCTATATGTAGATGGCTTTAACTTCCCAGACAAAAAAGCACGGTTTGCGTTATCTGATTGGGTTGAGCCTGTTGTCTTCCCTCAAGAATATGATTTACACATTAACAATGGTCGTTTATTGGAACATTTCCACGAAGGCAATATGACCGACAAATCAAAAGGCATTCTTTCTAAATTACCAGAGACTTTCGTCGAAGTGTCACCAAAACTTGCAAAAGAACGTGGACTTGAAGATGGTTCGACCGTACGTCTTGTCTCACCATATGGCGCATTAAAATTACCGGTCATTGTAACAGATCGTGTGAAAGACAATGAGCTGTTCTTGCCAATGAACTCAACGAAAAAAGAAACAGCCATCAATTTCTTAACCGGACCAGCTGTTGACCAACGAACAAATACACCTGCTTATAAGCAAACGAAAGTTCGTATGGAAGTATTAAAAGATCACGTCAAACGTCCGCTACCAAAATCAAATCCGCGTGACAAAAAACGCACGCCACAATCAGGCATTGAAGTCGAACGAAAATGGGCACGTGATGGCTATGTGCATTTGACAGATCAACGATAGAAAGGTGATGTCCTATGGCAAGTCCGATAACACAGATCAAGAAAAAAGAATGGACCTCTGAAGAAATCCGTCAGCAAAAGCTTTATGAATTGGAAACGTTGATTGCTGAACAAAACGAGGCGCTTAATAAGTTATTAGCTATTGCAGGCGATTTAGATGATGCCGGTGTTTTGGATGCTGTGCTCGCGATGGTCAAAGCCAAAGAAGGCATTGCCGAAGTGGTCATGGAACAAGCTACGCGTGAACCGGTGACAAACCTTATCAACAATATGATGAGTGCTGCTGGTGCATTAACTGCGATCAATCCGGAGTCAACAGGCCGATTGGCAACAAGTGCAGTTAAAGGGTTGAAAGAAGCTGAAGAACAAAATCAAAATGGCAAGAAAATTGGTGTGTTTCAACTTGTTAAAGCTTTACGTGATCCTGATATTAACCGGACCATAAAGTTCGGCCTTAATTTTTTACGAGGAATGGGAAAAGAATTAGGTAAATAAGTAGTTTGTTAAAAACAGTTGCGGGTACTCCGCAACTGTTCAGACTGTAGACAAAGTCTATTGAAAATGTATAGTTGTGTATAACCACAACCGTTCTGGCCACTGCGCTTTCCATGGGCTCAGCTTCAGCCTCCTCGTCACTGAAAACCCATGCTCCTGCATCGCTGCGCTAACTTCGTCGCAAAAGCTTGTCCTCGCAGGCTTCGGCCAATGCTATTCCTGCGGGGTCTTCAGCTTTCGCTGTCCCATAGGAGTCTTCGTGGCCATGCGCGTCAACTTAAGAAATATCAGGTGATTAGCCTCCTTTAATTGATGGTAAAGAAGAATACCATCAATTAAAGGAGGCGTTTTTTTATGAAACGGAACCATGCAACTTACCATCTGACGCGATTGTTCCAGTTTCTATCACCCAGGAAACCTTGAAGCTCTCGCTAAAGCAACTCAATTTGTCCAGAGAAAACGGAAGTTGACTGTCAGTTCTTTTATGAAGCTCCTGTTTTCATCTCCCGGAACTCTCAGTGACCATTCCTTATCCGAACTCTGTTCGGACTTGGCTATTCATCAGGTCCCGCTATCCAAAGAGGCATTGAACAAGCGTTTGAATGAACACACGGTTCTTTTTTTACAAGAGGTGTTTTTTGCCTTGTTTGAGCTCCAAAAAAGCTTGCCCCTACCGGGCATTCAATTGGCAACCACGCTTCCCTTCAATCGCATCCGGATACTGGATGGCACAACAGTCGCGCTTTCGTCTAATTGCCAGAGCGACTATCCTAGTTCGGTGGGGGCAGGCGTCAAATTTCAAGTTGAAGTTGACTACCTCACCGGTCAGTTTCAGTATGTGAAGATTCAACCCGCAAAAGCTGCAGATTGTCCAGCTGGTCGCGAGCGGTTGGCCACGATACGGAAGGGGGACTTGTTTTTACAAGACCTTGGGTATTATCAATACACCACGTTTGAACAAATCAATGAGGAACATGCTTTTTATGTTAGCCGAGCCCGGACCGATACGATGTTTTATATCGACCATCCAACGCCTCGCTACCACCCAAATGGAAAAATGGTGGAAAGGTCTGCATATGAGCAACTTTTTATAAAAGAAGAAATGAAGACACTTCACCCAGGAGAAATACGCAATTACCCACGGGTCTATCTGGGCAGGCATAAGAAGTTGCCCTGTCGTCTCGTGCTTTATCGAATGACAGCGGCCGAACAGCGACCCCAAGCCTATCGAGTGAAACGCCGTGACCAGACCAAACACGGTACCATTAAACAAAAATCGCTAGATTTAGTGGGCGTATCCATGTTAGTGACGAACCTTCCAGACAAGGTTCCCACAGAAGAAATCGTTGCGCTCTACCGGTATCGTTGGCAAATCGAACTCCTCTTTCGCTCCTGGAAGAGCAACCTGAAACTGGATCAGTTTCGCTGCATGAAACAAGCTCGTTGGGAATGTCATATCTATGCAGAATTGATCCTGTTACTTCTCAGTACGTTGGTTGCCTATCAATTACGGGTCCGTTTCTGGAAAGAGCGGCATTTTGTGTTAAGCGAACAGATTGCCATCCACGAAATTTCCAAAAAAATAGGGATGCATTGGCGCATCCGTGACGGAACGGATTGGCAATGCATCCATCAAAAAATCGAGCTAACCCTGAACGCCATTGGTCGGAAGAAAGTCTGGAAACCCGGTCCGATCAACTGGCTATAGGCCTAAAAGACAGATAGACACTCAAAATTTGGGGAAATGAGAATGTTTATTTGTCGCGCCCTCAAGTTCAGCGTTATTAGTCATACTATCCCCCGTTCGAAAAAAGATAAAACCTCTTTTGAACGAAGGATAGAAAAGGTGTGAAATTTTCACTTACTCGGAAATATAGCTTTAAGAAACAGCTTAAGTTGACGCGCATGGTCTTCGTGGCCAGAACGGTTGTTAGCATATTGCTCTAATTAGAGAGAGTAACCAGTGATTCCACTTTTCAAGAGAATTAATGAGTAATCACACAAGGATCCGAAGCGCAATGCGGCGAAGGGCAAAGATATGCTCCTGCATCGCTGCGCTAGCTTCGTCGCAAAGCCACTGCCCGAAGTCCCTTCGGTCACTGACTTTCCTGCGGAAAAACGGAGTGATGAGACCCCGCAGGAGCTTGCGACGAGGAGGCTCAGCACTTCGTCCGCGGAAAGCGTCCGCATGGAGCGAAGGATCCAGTATATAGGATGAGATGAATAATACATTCGTTAACTAACATAATAATTCTTTTGTCTACAAGCTGAACAGTTGCGGGTACTCCGCAACTGTTTTTTTATTGTGTAAAGGTAACTTACTTACGGTAGATTTCTAAAATTTTAAAAACGCTCTATTATATAGAAGGAACTGAAATAAAAACGTCATTCTTTTCTTGTGTATGTAGTAAGTTCCGGTTGGGGATTCTGTGTTTTTAGATTTTGCAAACAAAGGTGTACATCGCGCAAACAATGAATTTTATCCTGCAAACAAACTACTCTATTCCGCAAACTAGCTTTTGAATTCCGCAAACAAATTACTCTATTCTGCAAACAAACTCGATTTCACTAAATAATTAGCCTAATAAACTGCTATTTCACCCTTATAAAATTAAACTTTCTCGATATTTCTAGTAAATAACAACTTCTCACCCCCCCCTATAACCTCCTCCAACATTCTTAAACGAGACTTTATCGCTCGATAACTGCTTTTGTCATTATATATTCGCTTTTATCCATTTCTGATGACAAAACACCCTTACTGTTATATATTAATTAACAAGAAAACAAACTGTATTAATACAGTTGTTACATTAAATTTTTCAAATCAGAAAGGGATGGATGACATGGTCGCAAACAAACTTCAACAAATCGAAGAACTGAATAAGAGCTGGGAAAATGATAGTCGCTGGAACGGCATTGAGCGTATGTACACAGCAGAGGAAGTTGTAAAGCTTCGCGGCTCTGTTCAAATCGAGCATACTTTAGCAAGAAGAGGCGCAGAACGTTTATTCCGCTCGATTCACGAAGAGGATTTTGTAAATGCTTTAGGTGCTTTGACTGGTAACCAGGCAGTTCAACAAGTAAAAGCTGGCTTAAAAGCCATTTACTTAAGCGGCTGGCAAGTAGCTGCAGATGCTAACTCTGCAGGTCAAATGTATCCTGACCAAAGCTTGTACCCTGTTAACTCTGTTCCCGATGTGGTAAAGAAAATTAACCAAGCACTTCAACGTGCGGATCAAATTGACGGCGTTGAAGGCACAGAAGGATTTGATTGGTTTGCACCAATCGTAGCGGATGCAGAAGCAGGATTTGGCGGACCGCTAAACGTTTACGAATTGATGAAAGCAATGATCGAAGCTGGAGCAGCTGGTGTTCACTTTGAAGACCAATTAGCATCCGAGAAAAAATGCGGACACTTGGGTGGCAAAGTATTGTTACCAACTCAAAACGCTGTAAGAAATTTAGTTTCAGCTCGATTGGCAGCAGATGTACTCGGAGTTCCGACATTAATCATCGCTCGGACAGATGCCGATGCAGCTGACTTAATCACTAGCGATATCGATCCTCGTGACCATAAATTCATCACAGGTGAACGTACACCTGAAGGTTTTTATCGCACAAACCCTGGCATTGACCAAGCCATTGCACGCGGCTTAGCTTACGCGCCATATGCAGATCTAGTATGGTGTGAAACGTCCCACCCGAACTTAGAAGAAGCACAACAGTTTGCCGATGCAATTCACGCAGAATTCCCTGGTAAATTGCTTGCATATAACTGTTCGCCATCCTTCAACTGGAAAGCGAAGCTTGATGAAGAAACGATTGCAAAATTCCAAGTTGAACTTGGGAAAATGGGTTATAAATTCCAATTCGTTACACTAGCTGGATTCCATTCATTAAATCATAGCATGTTCGAACTAGCATATGACTATAAAGATCACGGAATGGCTGCATATTCAAAACTTCAACAAGCTGAGTTTGCGAACGAATCAAAAGGCTACACAGCCACTCGTCATCAACGCGAAGTCGGAACAAGCTACTTTGACGAGATTTCACAAATTGTTTCTGGTGGCACCAGCTCAACAACCGCGATGAAAGGTTCTACCGAAACAGCTCAGTTCTCAACAACTAAGTGAAACTTATCATTTGACTAGCATGATTCCTTAGCCACGGCATTCAAAACCAAAACTAACTTATTGGAGGAGATCCTTATGAAAACGAATAAAATGTATGAGACACGCACAATGAAAGAATGCCGCGAGTGCGGATGCGAAATCAAAGAACAACAACAGTCAATCATTTATGAATGCGAACGCTGCATGTGCAATAAAGACGAATAAAAACACAAGCCACTCGAAATTGAGTGGCTTGTGTTTTTTAATTCGGTTCGCAGAATAAAATTTGAACTTGTATACGCGTAACGAAACATTTTTCTTACTTACTTTTACGAACTTTTAAGATTAAGAAGTTTGGACTTTTTAATAGCTTCTCATACTGTTTCGGTGCTAGTTCTTTAAATACCTCAGTTGGTTTTGGTTCTATTACTTTTTCGATTGTAAAGTGAGCAAGTAGAGACTCAAAAACTTCTCCCAAAGATCTACGGAAAAAAGGCACATTGTACGTCTTTCCTCCTTTGTTCCACGAATCCACAATTAGCTCCGTGCTAAAATAATCGACGTCATCTAATAGTTTGAGATCTGTTAGTGGATGATGAATTGATAAAAGAAAGCTGCCTTCAGGTTTTAATACTCGGTGAAGTTCTTGGAATGTTACGCTCCAATCTTTTAAATAATGTAACGTTAATGAACTAACTACAAAATCAAACGTTTCATCTTGAAAAGGTAAGGTTTCTTCTAAATCTAAACAAATTACAGAGGTTTTCTCTCCTAGTAATTTTTGCGTGTGGTTGACCATTTCTGGACTAATATCTACTGCTGTTATTTGTGCACCTCTTTGAGCAAATTGCTGAGAATACCAACCTGCAGAACATCCTGCATCAAGTATATGAAATCCGGTCAACTCTTGTGGGATGAGTCCCATCATTGCCGGTCTTTCGTATTGTGTATTGTATAAATTATCGACATTTCCCATTTGCTTATAGATGCCTGCTAGGTCATTAAATACTTCGACAACTTGCTTTTTCATACTTTCTCCCCAATCTCATCGTTTAATTCTATACAATACATGTCGCTCAAGTGGGCTATTCTTTTCTAATTTCGGATGGTCAAACTCCCCTACTTTAGTCATGCCAATTCTTTTCATCACTGTTTCAGAAGGCTGGTTGATCAATGCAGTAAAGGAATACACTTCGTTCATGTTTAATGGCCCAAACGCATATGCCAGACAAGCTTCCGCTCCTTCAGTTGCGTAGCCTTTTTTCCAAAACTTCTTATCTAACCGCCAGCCAATTTCTGCTGAACCTTTTCCTTCAATCTCCATAGTAATTTCAAGCATTCCGATAAAACCCATAAATGCCCCATCTTCTTTTCGTTCTACTGCCCACATTGTATAACCTTTGTCATCCATGTGCGTTTCAAAACGCTCGATCAGTTGATCAGCTTGTTTTTTCGACATTGTTTTCGGAAAGTAACGCATCACTTCGACGTCTTTAGACATATCAGCAAACTTGTCTCGATCTGTGTTTTTCCAGCGTCGAAACCTTAACCTTTTTGATTCAAACAAATAGTCCACCAAAAGTTTTCACCCCTTTATAAATTACTACAGTTGTTCTCTTCTGTTCTATATTACCAAAGCTTGTCATGATTAAAAACTGGCCACGTAATTGTCACCTATCACAGCATTATTTAATAAATCATAAAAATAATAAAGAAATTTTGAAAATAAAGATTGCAATATGCAGCATTTTTTTGCATTATTATAGATAGGGATAATTATTAATGCAAAAAAATTTTGCGTCTACCATTTTATTCTACTTATGTTGAAGGTTCACTAGTTCTTCAGCGATTTGTTCCGTTATAAAATACAGAGAAGATTGGGGCAATAAAAAATGATCGTAAAAAACTTCTTTATCCACCTTTCAGAAAACCAACTTTTAAATAAAGCTGCTCAAAATTACGGTTTCAAACTTGGAGCTCATAGCGTCGTTGCTGGCACCAACATTGAAGAAGCAATTGGCAGCATCAAAGAACTAAATGCACAAGGCATTAGTTGCACCATTGATAATCTTGGAGAATTCGTCCACGATAAGGCAGAAGCATTAGAAGCAAAAAATCAGATTTTAGGTGTAGTGGATGCGATTCATAACCACGAAGTAGATGCGCATATTTCGTTAAAACCTTCACAATTAGGTCTGGATATCGACTATGACTTCTGTTTTGAAAACATTAAAGAAATTGTAGATAAAGCGTCTCATTACGGAATTTTCATCAATATAGATATGGAAAACTACGATCGCCTACAACCTTCTTTTGACTTGATGGAAGAGTTGTCTAAAGACTATGATAACATCGGTACAGTAATTCAATCGTATTTCCTAAGAGCTCAAGAAGATATCAAAAAATATAGCAATTACCGTCTTCGCATTGTAAAAGGTGCATATAAAGAACCGGAAGCAGTAGCATACCAAACAAAAGAAGAAATCGATGCCAACTACATCGAATTAATTGAATATCATTTGTTGAATGGTAAATTTACATCGATCGCCACTCACGATCACAACGTCATTAACCACGTTAAACAATTTGTTATTGACCACAACATTTCAAATGATAAGTTTGAGTTCCAAATGCTTTATGGTTTCCGTAAAGAAATGCAATTTGAACTTGCAGCACAAGGGTATAATTTCTGCACATATATTCCTTTTGGTACCGATTGGTACGGCTATTTCATGCGTAGACTTGCTGAACGTCCTCAAAATTTGAACTTAGTGGTGAAACAAGTATTCACGAAAAAAACGAATACTGCTTTAGGCGTTGTAGCTGGCGCATTTTTACTCGGTCGTTTAACAAGCAAAAAATTATAAGGTTCTATTTATAGCGTTATTACTTTACTAAACACAGAAGCTATTGGTATCAACTAAACTATTAGCACCAAAAAACCTGTAAGCCGTCTATGGCTTACAGGTTTTTTGATGTTAACTAATAAATATTGATAAATACAGAAATAAGACAACATTAAATTTCGATAATTTTCATTGCAGTATGGATTTCTTCTTTTGGCGAGTCCAGAACCCATTCATTTGGATAATGACCAAGGGGATTGCAAATACACTCAATGCCTTTATATTCTTCATGGTAGCGTGAATGTGTGTGACCAAAAACCAGTTTTTTCACACCGTATTTTTCGGCCAGTTCCCCAAATCTTGAACTTCCCATCATGGCGTTAAAAAAATCCCACGTTGGCTCGTTTTTAATTTGGATAAAATGATCAAACGGAACGAAATGATTGACCAAAATAATTTTTTTCTCTTGATGTTCTATTAACCACTGCTCTAGCTTTGTTACATACTTGTCGGTAACAGCTTTATCTTTTTCCGGCCAATGGGCATGAAGTTTGTCTGGCCACGTAAAATTACTGCAGCGGCCGAGTTCAAATTCTTCTTCAGTAAACCCCGAAACGCCCAATGAGTAATCGTACCATCCCCCGTCCCCAATGACGACCCACTCGTCATTTAACTCCACTGGTCCTCTTCCTAAATTCCCTTGAAATTCTAGTAATGTGTCGTAAGCTACAGTAGAATCTTCGTGGTATATATCGTGGTTGCCGTGAACAAACAAAACTTTCACTTTTGGTAACTCACTTTGTAGCCGATTTAGCAAATCCAGGCTTTTTTCAGGTCCTCCCGCCATATCACCACACATGATAAAAACATCCGGCGCATGTTGGATTAAACTGTCTCTTAAAAGTGACAGTATATCAGTCTCCGTTTTTTTTCGGTTTAACCCTTCATGAATATCCGATAAAATAGCGATTTTCACTGAGCATTCCTCCTATGAGAAGCATACTAGTCATCCGAATCTTCTCTAATTTATAGAAGATAGTTGTATTTCGTTATGCCTTTATTATAACTGATTTTTCAATCTTTTATCAGTCAGAGCTAGAATGTTTCATAAAAAAAGAGAAATGCAACTTGTAGCGCACTTCTCTTTTCGACATCTAACTTATTAATAGGGCACAAGTGATTCCTTTTGAACCGGAGCATTTTTTAAGGAAATATTCACAAAATCACCTGTTGTGAATCGTGTTGTAAATACCGATTCATGAATGGTCCATGTTTCTTTTTCAACTTCAACAGTATAATGAATTTCATGTCCTTGATACTGTACAAAAGAGACAATACCTTGTAAGCCATTTTGTTCTGGAGGCAAGAGTTGAAATTGTTCCGGACGAACGGGATAAATGCCGTTTTCTTTAAAACTAATTGTCACACCAAGATCTGGCCAAACATTTTGAGGGTCAATCGCAGGGACAAATTGATCGTTTTGCCAATCTCCTTTAACTAAATTGCATTTTCCAACAAAAGTAGCTACAAATTCCGTTTCGGGACGTGTATAAAGAATTTCTGGAGGAGCAATTTGTTCGATACGGCCTTCATTCATCACGACAATTTTATCTGCGATAGCCAATGCTTCTCCTTGATCGTGAGTAACAAAAACAATAGACGCTTTTGTTTCTCGGTGCAACTTTTGAATTTCTTTGCGCATTTCCATGCGCAACTCAACGTCTAACGCACTTAAGGGCTCGTCCATTAATAATAAATTCGGTAAGGGCGCAATAGCCCGAGCTAGCGCTACGCGTTGCTTTTGACCTCCTGATAGCTCTGAAGGGTATCGTTCAGCCATTGAGTCTAAACCAACAAGTTTTAGAACTTCAAAGATTCGTTCTTGAAGTTCTTTTTTTCCTTCTTTGATTTTATTAGGATGATAGCATAGTGGAAACTTCACGTGTTCAGCAACGGTCATATGCGGCCAAAGTGCAAATGATTGAAAAACCATGCCAATATTGCGTTTCTCTGGTGGCAACACTCGTCTTTTTGAAGCGAGCAGAAGATCATCCATTTCAATCGTGCCGTCACTCGGCCCCATAAACCCTGCCAATAATTTAAGTAATGTTGTTTTCCCGCATCCCGATGGACCAAGCACTGCGATAAATTCTCCTTCGCCGATTTCCAAGTTAATGTCATGCAACGCAGAAAAAGAACCGTATTTTTTTGATACATTATTTACTTTAATCATTTGGTTTTCAGCACCTTTCTATCCCAAAGCTTCCCTAATAGCATAAACAGACCTCCACCAAACAATATACCCAGCACGAGTACCGTTGAAAAGGCTGTTGAATACGTTGAATAACCTGCTTGTTCATAACCAAATATGACTACGCCCACTGTTTCAGATCCGGAAGACCATAGCAAACTCGATACCGTCAATTCCGTGAGTGCCATTAAAAAGACCAGTAACGCACCACTGATGATTCCTGGAAACAACAAAGGCAATAAAATACGGCGCCACTTTACCCAACCTGCTGCACCAGACGTTCGTGCTGCTTCTTCCATTGACGGATCGATTTGCAAAAATGCTGTATAACTTCCTCGCACTTGCAATACAAGAAAGCGGGTGACATAAGCGATAAATAGGATCCAGACCGTCCCGTAAATTCCAGGGTTCCATCCAGGTATTGGCTCAAGCCACATAAAAATCATACATAATGCAAACACGGTACCAGGAAGTGCATATGGAATGGTCATAAACAGTTCGGCTATTTTCGTGCTCCAATCCGAATATTTAAAGCGCAAATACGCGACAGCCGTCCCGATTACTAAACAAACAAACATCGTCAACAAGGCCAGTTGCAAACTATTCGATAAAGCCGAGAGCGGTTTAGAATCAGTTAAAAAGACATATTCATAATTTCGTAACGATAAATTTTCTAATTTGAATGGTACGCCGTAGGCAGAAATTAGCGATAATGCCCCCATTGTAATCAGTGGCATTAAACTTGTCACGAAGAGGAAGATCCATAAGGCTACTTCCAGGAACTTTTGTTTTCCTGCCGACAAATAAATACGCGGTGTTGAATCACTTCTATTCGTTTCGTTGACCCGGCTGCGGCGTAACAAAAACCATTGCAACACCGTGCCCAATAATGCAATCACGCCAAGAATTACAGATAAAACAGCGGCACGAGAAAATGCCGATGGCCCAAATCCGACCACTTGCTCATAAATATACGTACTCAATACTCGAATATTTGCAGGTGTTCCAAGAAATGCTGGAATCCCAAAGTTATCAAGATTAGATAAGAATGCAATCAAGCCCCCACTAGCGATTCCAGGCAGCGCTAAAGGAAGGACAATTTTCCAAAACGCCCGCTTTTTCGATAAACCACTCGTTGCAGCTGCTTCTTCAAGTTCTCGCGGAATTTTTCTGAAAACGTTAACCGTAAACAAATACACAAGTGGGTAATGAGATATTCCAAGAAGAAGAATGATCCCCCCAATGCTGTACAAGTTTGGTGCTTGCGGTTCTCCTGGCAGCCAAGATAGCATCGCTGTTACAGGACCAGAAGCACTAAAAAACTGTGTCCAAGCAAGTGTGGTTATATAAGAAGGAATCACGAATGGCAAGAAAATAAACAACTGCATGGCGCGTTTACCATTCAATTGAACATATGCGACAATCCAAGAAAATAAGATGCCTAACACCAATGCTAATGTGGTTGAACCTAGCACAACGATTATTGTGTTTTTCACTGTTTTCCACGTTGCTGGTTCCTTCAGTACCTCGGTGTAATACTGCATTGTTAGCGATCCGTCATCTACAAAACTCAACCAAACAAGCCGCAATACAGGCAGCAGAAAAAACACGAAAATAACGAGCAGTCCAGCAATTTTATACAAATTCTTACTTTGAAAAAAGAGAGAAAAAGAGGAATCCCTCTTTTTTCTCTCTTCTGCCTTTGGCGGTTTTGCTGTCATAGCACTAACTCCTCACATCGAAATTCAGTTTATTTTACTCTCCGAAAATCTTTCCGAATTTCGCTTTGTCATCGTTGCGCGTTTCTAATAGCTCCATCGCTTCAGCATTTAAAATTGTCATTTCATCTAACGTTTTTAGCCCTTTAGGAGCTTCAACACCTTCACGAATTGGCGTATAACCTTGTTCAGAAGCTAACTTCTGACCTTCTTCTGAAAGTATAAAGTCGACAAATGCTTTAGATGCTTCTTCATTTTCAGTGTTAGCGAGAATTCCTACCGGTTCTGTAATAACTGGCACTCCTTCTTTCGGGTAAATCAATTCAACTGGAGAACCATCGTTTTTAGCACGAGCTGCTAAAAAATCGACAATCATCCCATAATTCTTCTCACCCGTTGCCACGCTTTCTAACACTGCTCCGTTCCCTTGTGTAATCATTATGTCATTGGCATTGAGTGCTTCATAAAATTCCCAACCGAAATCATCTTGACGCGTGATGACACCTAAATTATAAGCTGCAGCACCCGAATACAAAGGACTTGGCATTACAGCCTGTCCTTTAGTCGCTCCGTCAGTCAAGCTACTCCAACTATCCGGCAGATCGGTCACTTCGTTTGTATTGACGATAATTCCCGTTGCCATTATTTTCGTTCCGGCATACGTACCATCAGGGTCCACAAAAGCATCATCAATTGATGCTGCTTCTGGAGATTCATAGCTTAGTAATAATTCTTCTGCCTTAAAATTTTCAAACGTTACCGAATCAGCTACCAATAAGACGTCTGCCTGAATATTGCCACCTTGGTTTTCAGCTTGGATTTTTGATACAACTTCTTCTGTTCCTGAGCGGAAAATGCTAATTTCAACATCTGGATTTTGCTTTTTAAAGGCATCAACCAATCCTTGCGCATCTGCATCTGGCTGTGAAGTATAAAAATCCAAAGTGCCTGAAACTCCTTCTCCTTCTTTCGAAGTACTGGAGTACGAACCGCCTCCTTCGCCCCCACAAGCAGCGAGTAATGTTGCTATACAAAATGATGCCGAACCAAAAAAGATTTTTTTCATCTCTATTCCTCCTCAAATTTTGTATCGGCCTTTGTAAAATTTATGATGTTGTAACTCCTTATTAGTATAGAGCTAGTTTATAAAGCTATTGTTAAGCCAATATTAAAAAATATTATTGTAACCCGTTTAATACTTCATCTTATAGAAAGTTTATATATCTTGTCTTATAACGTAACTATAAATAGAGGAGCTAGCGAGGTCAAATATAAGTTGTAAAAATATTCTGATTTATTAGCAGTTTATGCTTTGCTAACTCTCTTTAAAGATAATAAAAAAGCACTTTAATCCATAACTTCAGGTGAGTAAACCTGTTGGACTAAAGTGCTTGCTATCATTCTTTACTATTTAAAGTTGATTGACTATTGTTAATTAACCGTTTGTTTTTTTTCATTTAATTGAGACGAAAGCTCTTGGAACCATTCTTTGTCGTCAGTGGCCAATGCTAAATCAATCAGGAAGCTCAGTTGTGCTATATCTTTATTTGAAGATTCTGGAATGCTGTCAACTTGATGTATAGACATTGGAATGGTCATGCCGATCATGTCCTCATTGTCACTTTCTACAACAGTTACATTAACTGCTTCTTTTAGAACGTCTAGGGAATCAATGAAACCGATAATTAGTTCGTCGTGGCGTGATTTCCCTTTTACCCAATCACTTGTTTTTAAAATCGTTTTATTCGTACCCATATCTATACACCTACTTTACAATATTTTTGTTCTCTACTTATTAAACACTAATCGAATTATAGATTCTTATTACTGTTTCCCTTATTAAACACTCGCAAACGTCATACGCCATTATTCTATAGTTTTCGCTAAGCAAGTAGAATAGTAATTTGCCTTATCCTTTATCTTTCTAGACAGAATAAGTAGAGAAGTTTTCTCTACTAAGCTTATTACTAGTGTTAATTTTACGTCTCTCCACTAAGAAACTCAATTTATTTGCCTCACATTCGAGATATGTTCAAGTTGAGAAAAAATAAAAACAACCCCTCTTCCCATTTTAGGGTTCGAGAGATTGCAACTATTTTAAGACCTTATTTATTCGATTGTATACGATTAAATTGACCACTTAATCAGCATTCCTGCATGTGTTAAGCCGCCACCAAATCCATAGAGAAGCACTGTATCATTGAATTTCAGCTTTCCTTCCTGTAGTCCTTTATCTAACGATAACGGAATTGAAGCTGCAGAAGTGTTGCCATAGTATTCAAGACTGTAAATTGTTTGTTCAAGAGATAATCCAGTCCTGCTACAAATCGACTCGATGATTCGAAGATTTGCACTATGCGGAACAAACCAATCCACTTTTTTTGTTTCGTATCCAGCTTTTTCTAGTAATGCGGTTACCCCTTTAGGAACGGTGTTTACTGCCCATTTGTATACTTCACGCCCATTTTGATTAACAAAACCATTAACCTCTAATTCATTTCCAAACATTTGGTGTGAAAGATCGGTGCAATACAAATTATGTGCTTGTTCTCCGTTCGTACCCATATGCGCTTCAATAAAGCTTGGATTTTTTTCATCAAATTCTACCAGAACCGCTCCACCGCCGTCTCCAAACAAAATGCACGTTGAACGGTCACTATAGTCTAAAATTTTCGAGAAAGTTTCTGCGCCGATTACTAAAACTTTTTTGTTTAAACCCGCTGTGATTAAACCATTGGCGATATGAAGTCCATAAGCAAATCCAGAGCAAGCTGCATTTAAATCAATCGCGCCAGTATTTTTAATACCAAGTTTCGCTTGCACAAGAGCAGAAACACTTGGGGTTTTGAAATCAGGGGTCATTGTACAGGCAATAATCATGTCCACATCATCTAGTGATTTCTTAAAGCGCTCCCTCAAATTTTCTACAGCCTTCACACTAATATCACTCGTGAATTCAGTGGCAAGCGCTATACGACGTTCTTTTATACCAGTCCGTTGGACGATCCATTCATCGTTAGTGTCAACTAATTTTTCCAAATCGTGATTTGTCAGCCTCTTTTCAGGTACATATGAGCCGATAGCTGTAATTCGAGCTTTTGAAGTGGTCATTTAAATCGCCCCTTTTAATGTCTTACCACTATACTACCACCAACTATTAGTAATAGGTACTAATATTCGCTTGAATCTACTTTTAAAATATTTTTGATTTCGTTAATAAAATACTGACAATTCAGTTTATTTGTTTTATAATAAACTAAAAAATGGAAAAGGAGTTGCACCGATGAAAAAGCTATTTCAATTACTTATCGCTGTTTTTTTAGTTTTGGCACTTGGAACCCCATCCGTATCTGCAGAACATAATCACGGCAAAGATCTGCTTGTCTCATTAGGTGATTCTGTACCTTACGGCTATAATTTAGGTAAAAATAATAATCACCCTTCTAAAGCAGCGTTTCCTTACTTGATTGGTGAAAAAGCTGATTTACGCGTCCGTAACCTCAGTGCTTATGGATTGCAAACTTCTGATTTGTTGACTGCTATAAAAACAAACAAAAAATACCAAAAAGCGATTCATCACGCTGATTACATTACAATTACAATTGGCGGAAATGATTTTATTGAGATTTTAAGAGCAGCAAATGCAGAAAGTGGCGGAGACCCTGAGTTGTTTAAATTTCTAATTCAGCAAAAGTTATCTACCAGTAAAGCTTTTAATAACTTAGCGGAAATCATTAACGAAATACGAACATTAAGTGATGCTCCGATTGTATTGTATAATATGTATAATCCATTCCAAACAAATGATCCGTTACACAATATCGCTAATCTTTTCTTGCCTCAAGTTAATGCTACTTTTGCTGAATTAGCCCATAGCTTTAATGATGTTCACATAGCTGATGCTTATAGTGCGTTTGGGAGCAATCAAGAAAAGTACGTATTGCCACAAGACATCCACCCTACCAAGGCAGGTCAAAAAAAATTGGCTAAAATCGGTATAAAGGCATTTCACGTCGAGCATGTAACACATCATTAATATACATTTCAAAAAAGCTGTAGCTCCCGTTTTGGGGCTACAGCTTTTTTGAGTTATCATGAGAAGGACTTTAGAACTGGTGGGTTCATCGTATATTTTTTGTAGGTTAAAGGATATAATTGATTTTGCTTGAAATAATTTATGAGGTGATCAGTTTGAGAAGTGGAAATCCAAGTTTAAAGACCGAAGCGTTTGAAAACTTCAAGAGTAAAGATGCGGGCCGAAAGATGACCATCCAAGGCACCGTTAATAAAACATTTATTTTGATTTTGCTATTACTCGTAACATTTGTTTATTCTTGGAATCAGTTTGTCAGCAATCCAACTGGCGTATTGCCACTGATTCTTGTTGGAGCAATCGGCGGATTGATTGTTGGGTTATTTACGATTTTCGTTCCCAAAATATCGCCTTTCACAGCGCCAGTGTATGCGCTATTAGAAGGCTTATTCCTCGGTGCAGTATCTGCGCAATACGAAGTTCAGTATGGAGGCATCGTGTTCCAAGCCGTATTGATCACTATCGGTGTGTTATTGAGTTTACTAGTTGTTTATAAGTCTGGCTTAATCAAAGTAACGCAAAACTTCAGACTTGGCGTCGCTGCAGCTACAGGAGCTATTTTCTTAGTTTACATCATTTCGTTTATTGGTGGATTTTTCGGTTTTAACATCCCTCACTTACATGAAGCGACACCATTGGGCATTGCCATTAGCGTCGTTATTGTTATCGTTGCCGCTTTGAATTTAGTGTTAGATTTTGATTTCATTGAGAATGCTGCCGAAAAACAAGTACCGAAATATTTCGAATGGTACGGAGCTTTTGGATTACTTGTAACATTGGTTTGGTTGTACCTAGAAATTCTTCGTTTGTTATCAAAAATTCGCAGCAGGTAACTCTAAAACGTCCTTCGGGGCGTTTTTTACACTATCATGCCATTCTAATCAGGATTCCATTCAGTATAGTTAATAATTTTCTGACGAACACAGCAAAAAGCACTTCCTATCGATAGTGAATAGGAAGTGCTTTTTGCTGTGTTTTACTTACTCAATAAATCTGATCTAGTTACGCTCTTTTAGTTTTTTCTTCTGTTACGTATAAAGCAGCTTTTTCTAATTTATATTGCTTATATCCCTCGATATATTCCTTGTACATTCCTAAATATGTTTTCGCAAGCTGGTTCTTTCTTCTTCCTTTATTTATCATTGTAGTCATCTAAATCATCCTCCTCAGTATGGGTAATTCTGTGTGTTGAGTAGTAGTTAAAATATTGTGCGATGGGGATTTACAATTATCCTTCAGTTGACGAATTTTTCACATGTAGATTTTTTGTGATAAGGAATCACATGAAAAATTTCTTCAGGGCATTTCTTGGATAACTGATACATGTTATAAAATACCTCTTTAGTGATTTCATATCGATGCATGCAATTTGGTAAATCTCGTAATTTCTTTGATGCTTGATCAAACCGTAATTCATTTATATCGACCCAAAAGGTTTGAATCTGTGTTTGTTCTTCGTCGTCTTTTTCAATTAGCACTTCTCTTGTTAAGCGAGCAAAGCAAGTGATGTACGTATTTCCTTCTTCAACATGAACATCTTTAGATTTCAGAAAAAAATAGGTGATTCTTTCCTGTGGCAAATACAAAACTTGTTCCATTATCTCTACTCTCCTTTGGACAATATGCTTTTCTCACCAAGCGCTTGGAGCGAATCTGAAAGACGTTCGGCGAAGTGTTCTGGTAGTTCCAGGGACGAAATTCTTAAACAATACATTCCTCGTTCTGTTGACAATTGTTGAGAGTAACTAATAGGTAAAAAATTTGGATGTTTAATCAGTTCGCCGATAAAAACGGATAATTCTTCAGGTAGCAGAAAAATTTCAGCTTGATTAATAGCTTTCTGGTCATCTGCAGTCATTTGATAAGCAACTAACAAGTCTAATGACCAACACACACACAACCTTGATCTCCTGTGCGCTTTAACCTCTCGCTTTTTCTCAAGGTGCCAGAACCCGTCATAAAATTCCATTTCTCCGCCTAATAATTCACTAACTTTTTGTGGCGTTTTTTCTAGCAAATCCACTTTTACCATTTTAACAACTCCTTTAAACGCTTTGAAAATAGATTCTAGGTGTATATCCAATTACAACCAGCTAAACCCTTGATAAAAAGTTTACATAATACATACGATAAAATGTCTTTGAAAATTCTGTCAAAAAAGATAGTTAATAAACACAAATACTTACTACTTTTTTTAATCGTAGTACTTTTATACTCTTTAATACTTTTATAATTTTTTAAAAAAATCATTTGCAATACATTTAGACTATAATACAAGACAAAATATGTAAAGTGTTATAGAATATTCTTTTAATTCTGACTAATTAAATGTTTTTCTCGTATAATTTTTATGCAAATAAACGCATATGAATAATTTTATGCGAAATTCCCAAAAATTACAACTTCATTATAAAATTCCCACTAACAAAGAAACCCTTCACAAACAAGCTCCATATATATGGACCATCTGTCTTAAACTTTGCTTATATTTACTGGGATTTTTTTGACTGTTATTTAATTTTTATAAAAATAGCATGTAATAAAAGGAAAGAGAAGATGCATAGTAATTCGCACCTTCTCTTTACAAGCTATCCTATATAATTTCGTATTTTTATATTTTTATATGCTTGCATTATGAATTCCAATTCAAGAATACTTTACTAAAATAAGGAAATTTCGAAATTTTATTAAATATTTTTAGTTTCCAATTTCTATTTACATGGGCCTATATTGGAACTCTTTTTCAAAGAACCTATACTGTGTGAATAAGTCGCATCGGTTTTTAAAAAACGTTTAGACCGCGCTTCCTCTTGATCACTTTCCCAGTATCCTTTATTCAACTTTGATTCAATTAGTTTATCCGCTTCATTTAAACAGATTTCCTCCGAAACAAATTTTTTTGTGTTTACAGAGCCTCGACTTCCAATTTTTCCGTATAACACAATAAACATATTGCCTTGAACTTTAATTCTCCAAAACTTGTTGGAGTAGGCGGTTATACATACTAAAGATTTGTCCACTCGAATTCCTCACTTTTCGCTAGTACTGGCCTCCACTTTTTATGCGCTTTAATTAGCTACTTTAAACCCAAAAGTCAGTTACCTATAAAAATTCATTCCTTTTTTATAGGTTTGGGATGCGCTTGAAAATGCGGAATAACAAACTCTCCTAATTCCTGCAGTACGTCATTCAACGGGCGGTGACCATTTTTTACTGCTAAAATAACGTGATTAACTCCAATTTTCTCGAGTGCATATAGATAATCAATTAAAAATTTATGCCCTGATGTAAATCCAAGTTTAATGGGTACTGGACTTGGTGGTGCATTTGGTTTTTCGGACAAGTTAATAACTAGAGGTTGCGAAAACGGTTTAAATTCATTGGTTGCTGTTCTCCATTGCTGAATTAGCCGCTTTTGTCGACTAGCCTCTTGACCATAAAACATCCAGCCATCTGTATGTTCTGCTAACCACTCAATTGTCTGCCCAGAATAACCTGTCCCTAAAATCGGAATATTTTTTAACTGTGGTTTTGGAATAACATCTCCTTCAGTTAACCCAACCCGTGCAGATTGTATAGTAGGAAAAGACTCGTTCCAAGATTTTCTCATTACGTGAATTGACTCTTTAAATAACTCATTTCGATTTTCTCTATCTACTTTAAACGCTGGAAATTCGATTGGACGGTCCCCTGTCGCAGCACCAAATAAAAAACGCTGACTCGACAATGCATCTAAAGATGCAGCCGATTTAGCTAAATGAAGGGGATGACGTAAAGTCGTAATTACACTGGCGATTCCTAAAGCAATTTCTTTTGTATGCGCACTTGTATAAGCAAGAAGTTGAAAAGGATCGTGTATAACTCCTGTGTCTCCAAAGTTCGGATCAAAAAGTGGCGAATCCCTTATAAATAAAGAAGCAAAACCAGCTTCTTCTGCTTGGTTTAGCAAGCCTCATTTGGTAGCTTATATCCATTGTTTGAGAATAATCTTTAGCCGTTTCAAAAGGAAACGAAATTCCGAGCGTTAATTTGTTTTCTTTAAACGTTCGTGCAAACCCATTATGAGATTGAAAATTGTTCACGTTTGTTCCACCTGACTGTTGTATTGTTTTAACTAACATGGATAATAACTATCCACATTAGAATAGCAGTGTCGTTAATTAAAGTAAATATTTCTGTTTGAAGACTCATCATAAAAAAACTTGCAAAACCTGTATGATTGAAAAGAATATAAGTTGTTACTTTTCTGGAACTATCTGCGCAAGCAAACGTATATAGTACTATACAACTCAAGGAGGTCATCCAATGTCGAAGTACTCAATTCACCAATTTGTTCAAAAAACAAAACAAGACGAAAATGCACGTGAATTTTTCGAACTCGAAACAGATCGTCTTTTAGAAGTGAATTTGAATGGGCTTGTTTGGGCAAAAGCCGGCTCTATGATTTCTTACGAAGGCAATATTAAATTTGAGCGTGAAGGCATGCTCGAGCATGGACTTGGAAAATTTGTTAAAAAAGCTTTCAGTGGTGAAGGCGCACAATTGATGAAAGCACATGGTGAAGGCAAACTTTATGTTGCTGACAGCGGCAAAAAGATTACTGTGTTGGATCTCGAAGGCGAAAGTATTTACATCAACGGAAATGATCTTCTTGCTTTTCAAGATGGTTTAGTATGGGATATTAAACTCATGCGACGTGTTGCCGGAATGATGGCTGGTGGGCTGTTTAATATTCGATTAGAAGGTGAAGGACTTGTGGCTTTTACCTCTCATTACGAACCGCTCACTTTACTTGTGACGCCTGACAAGCCTATTTACACTGATCCAAATGCAACAGTTGCTTGGTCAGGTAGTTTAGAACCTGATTTTGTGACAGACATTCAATTGAAAAGTTTGTTTGGACGAGGAAGCGGCGAGTCCGTACAGATGAAGTTTTCCGGAAATGGATTTGTTGTGGTGCAGCCTTACGAGGAGGTTTATCAAGCTTTGCAGAAATGACTTTCGCCATGTACTATGATGCATTTAAATTATTTACAGAAAAAAGGTTCTGGATTAACTACCAGAACCTTTTTAAATAGAGGTTCTACAAAAAAAGTCGCGATTAAGAGACTCTTATTCAAAATCGTACGTTAAATCCCATTGCTTACGAGCTTCATCCATTAACTCCATCACATTTTCCGAAAGAGCTAACGTCCAACTTTCTTTCTTATGTACTACCAAATCTTCCATAGCCTCCACCTCATAGTGGAGAGCTCTCTCACTTTCGCCCGCTTTAATCGTTTCGATAGCACCGTCTGATGAATATGTGACGGTGGCCAGGTCTGCTCTTGGGAAATTGTCTACTGTTATGTAACCTTTATCTCCTGCGATAATTGCACGTATTGGGAGATCTGCTCGCAAAGCAAGCGTTACAACAGCCAATTGACCTTGCTCGTTTTTCATCACGATTGCTGATTGTTCATCTACCCCGGTATCATGTTTCTTTACAGTCGTAAGCAGCTCGGTTGGGTGACTAGATAAAAAGTAACGCATGAAAGTTAATGCGTATGTACCAAGGTCTAACAAACCGCCCCCCGCTAAATCCGGATTAAAAAAACGGTTTGTTGGATCATCTTCTTTACAGCTACCAAATGTTACATTAATCATATTCACATTGCCAATATCACCCGCAACGACTCGATCCTGTAACTCTTGGTAGATCGGCATATGATAGATGGTCATAGCTTCCATTACAATTAGATTTTTGGATCTTGCCAACTTCATAATTACCTTTAGCTGTTCTGTATTCATCGTAATCGCCTTTTCACAGAGCACATGTTTGTTCTTGTTTAACGCCGCTAACATAATATCATAGTGAAGGTGATGAGGTGTTGCGATATATACAATGTCAATTTGTTTATCTGAAAGCATACTGTCCATACTTTTATAAACGTGTTCTACACCTATATGTTCAGCGAAAGCTTTGGTTTTTTCATAATTTCTGCCCCAAACGCCAAACACGTGACCATTCACGTCATGAATCGCTTTCCCAAAGTCTTCAGCTATACTACCTGGTCCGATGATACCCCAATTTAATCGTTTCATCTTTATCTCCCTTTCTCAATAAAAAGATAGTAACGCCTACTTCTTGAGTTAAAACTTCTCAGAGTAATTGATGCAAACCAATATACATTAATTACTCTAAGAATTTATATATATCCTCTTTACAAAGTTAAATCAAGAACTTGACTATCTAAATTTTCTAGTTAGCGCCTCTCTTATTTTTTCTGGCGAGAGTTAAAGTCTTGTTCAATTTCTTTTTTCCAGCTGCGATTCATTTTTTTACCTGTTCGAAAAGAACTGACAGCTTCACTCACCACATCATAGTTAAGTTGGGTACCTTCAGCGTCCGCATGATAATTCACCGCAAAATCTTCTCCTACCCCGAACTGCCTAGCTGTGGCGACGGCATCGATATTCGCTCCAAGAAAGATAAACTCCCAATTTGCCGTATTTTTCTGCATCGCAATCATTTCATGAATTTTTTTATACGAGTATTCACAGCTGGAATTTTCCATACCATCTGTCGTAATTACTACCAATACCCTGTCTGCCCGTTGTTCTTGCAAAGTGCTTTTTTGCACATTGCTTATTTTCTGGATGGTCGAACCGATCGCATCAAGCAAGGCTGTCATTCCACCCACTTGGTAATCCTCTTCAGTAATTAGAGCAACTCCTGTTACCGGAATTCGATCATGTAGCAACTCATAGTCCTGATTGAACAATACCGTCGTGACACGAACTTCTCCGGGTAACTTCCGCTGTTTTTCAAGCAATGCATTAAATCCACCAATTGTGTCCTTCTCTAGCCCTGCCATCGACCCACTCTTATCCAATATAAAAACCAATTCTGTCGTTTCATTTCTCATCATACATTCCTCCTTAAGTTTTCTTTACAACTTAAGGGTATGATTTTCAACACGCCAATGGGTCGCTCCTAAAGCGACATTTTACGCACCCAGTAGTACTTGGTCAAAAGCGAACAAAACCTCATTTATTTCATAAATATTGTAGTTTCCCCGCTCAATAAAATATAGAATAATTAAATCAAATTTATGACTTTTAGATAACCTATACCCAGCTTTCTCAAGCAATTCCTCCGTTTCCAAAAGATCTAGCTCGAGCGCTACAGCAAATGCAATTATGGTTTTTTTCATCGGTGTATAATTAGGCGAATTGCGTATTTTAGAAAACAGCTTTCGGTCAATATTTGCTTTTTTATACGTTTCAATGTCCGTCATGCCCTTTTCGTCTATAAAACGAAACAATCGCGCTGAAAAAGATTCATCTAAATTCCCTAACACGTCATCTAAACTAAGTTCAATCTCAGGACTATAGAAGATATGTTCGTTGTCACTTTTTTTGCGATATCGCATATCTTGTTCTTCTAGTATTCGAACTTCATTTTCATCAATAAAAGCCGCAATCGATTGATAACGGTTTTTGCTGATTCCAAAAGACTTTTTATCGAACACTACGAGATAGATATGCATTTCATGGTCCGCTAAAAATTTTTCAATGACAGAAACCGCAATTTGTAAAGCAGGCTCTTTTGGATAACCGAAAATTCCCGTAGAAATAAGCGGAAATGAAATTGACTTACAACCAAGCTGATGTGCCAGTTTGAGCGAATTTTCGTAACAACTTCTCAGCGATTGTTCTTCGTGCTTTCCTCCTCCTTGCCAGACAGGACCAACAGTATGAATGATGTAGTTGGCATCTAATGAAAAGGCTTTTGTCTGCACCGCACTTCCTACGTCACAATGACCAATTTGATCGCAAGCTTCTTGTAAGGCATGAGACCCCGCAGCAGAAAATATGGCCCCACATACTCCGCCCCCCATCTTCAAACTAGTATTCGCCGCGTTGACAATTGCATCAGTTTTCATCTTTGTAATGTCATTTCGTACAATTTCGAATGGCATGTTTTTCCCCCTTTGACTCTTTTAGTTTGGACCTTCCACCTAATTTTCATCACTACTTTATAGTTTACCAATTGCTTATGACATCAACTTTACTATTAGTATCCTATGACAAATAAAAAAACCTAACCAACCACACTATATTTGCGTTACAGTTAAATTAAGTATTTTATTTCTGTCTATTAAACTTTTGTTTAATTATACCTTTACTGCAGAGGAGCAACCTAATGAAAAAAGGTGTCATAATATATGAAAGCATTATGTTCGTTCTTATCTTAATATCTATCTTCTTTGCTTTTTCAGAAGATCAAAGCTTTATCCTACTGGACCGAATCATTTGGGGGATTTTTGTTATTGATTACACCGTTCGATTATTCAATGCCAAAAACAAATGGACCTATGTTAAAAAGCACCCATTTGAATTGATCGCCATTATTCCGTTCGATGCTCTCTTTAGAGCTGCCCGTATCGCCAGACTGATGCGTTTAGTTCGCTTAATTGGCATTGGTTCGCGGTACATGAAACCCGTATACAAATTACTGAAAACAAATGGCTTAGAAAAAGTATTAATCGTTGCGCTCATTCTTTTATTCCTAATTCCGATCCCTATTGTCATTCTAGAACCATCAATCGAAACTTTTGCGGATGCATTGTGGTGGGCTGTTGTCACTACCACAACTGTTGGATATGGAGACTTATCACCAGAGACCCCCATTGGTCGTATCCTTGCGGTTGTTCTTATGATGGTCGGAATCGGGATTATCGGTACTTTAACCTCTTCTATCACAAGCTTTTTCAATAAAGAAATCGCTAAAGGACACGAAAAAAAACTTCTTGATATCCTAAAGACTATAGAAGAAGTTGATATGTTAACTAAAGATGATATAGAGATGATTAATCTTTACATTAAACGAAAAGAAGCTACTAAAGATACTGGTAGCGATGCAAAAGAAAAAGGTTCAATCCAAGAATAACGAACTTGGGTTGAACCTTTTTTCACTATAAACCTATCTATGGTAACCAGCCTTTCTCAAAGCCGTTTAACTCTGCATAATTATAAATTTTTTCAAATTGGTGAAAGCTATAGTTTTCCATATATTGTTTCACGTAAACATTGCCACTTTGTTTTAACAATTGATTGCGCTCATGCAGTTTCCCTAAGAACCGCTCTGCAGGAAGTTTTACACCTTTTCGAGAATTTAACGTTGAAGAGGTTAAAACAAAATTCCACAAGTCATCGCTATGAACAAAACTCCAAGGTACAAAATGATCTACCGCTATTGTCCGTGGCGCTTTCACTAATGGTTGTTCTGTATAAAAACAATGGTGGCCAGAGTGTTCCACAATCAATTGTTGAAATTGTTTTAACGACTCGCGTTTTGTAATGTTCTCAATTTCATGCAATAAAATTCCTTGAGTTAAATTCGGATTTTTCTTTTCTAGAAACTTTGCCATTTCATAGTTGATAAGTTTAAAAAGGATTGTTTGGTACTTCAGTAAAAATTCATAACTTCCTGGGGTCAGCACTATTTTACGACTTTTTTTAGAAAAACCGTAAAATAGTCCGTTCGTATCAGCATACAACGCACCTACTACATATTTACGCAAAATACTAACCTCGATACGACGAATCAATTCATCTTGGTGATTTTTTTGTAGTCCATCAAAAGAAGCCCCTTCTGGAATAGCAAACTCTAATTTGAACTCCATTAAACCCTTCTCAATACTCGTTTGGTATCCTTGAGAATAGCCATTTCGAACAACTAAATTCCAGTACAGTCTGGCAAAAGACTCTGCCAATTGATTAAAACTCAGCTCAAATTCATCATTAGTCTTATAAAGGTTCTCAATAATAGCTCTCAGCAATACATACTTATAAGAAGTTGTTTTTACAGCCTGAGATGATAATACCTTCATGCATAGAGCCTATAGCTGATCAGCTGATACAGTCCTATAGGTGGCTGCTCCTTCTTTTAACTTCCATCCTTCTGCCACTGCTATTTCACCTCATTCTAAATGTAACCAAATTCAAAAAAATACAGCTACTTTATAAAGTTACTATTATTTTACAGTATTAATGATATCAATTCTCGAGTGCACTTGCAGAAAAACTTTGTTTATAGTAAGATTTTCTAAGAATAAATTATATGCATCTGTATAACCCTAAGGATATGGCTTAGGGGTCTCTACCAGGAACCTCAAAATCCTGATTACAGAAAACGATCCGTTCGTTTTTTGTAATCAGGATTTTTTTGTGTTTTTAACAAACCTTAAATCTATTACAAATGCAAAGAAGAGAGGAAGCGTTAAAAGCAATGAATTTAAAAGTGTATATTTTAGCCTTATCCACAGTAGCTGTGGGACTTGTCGAACTGATTATCGGGGGAATTTTGCCGACAATCGCTGCAGAGTTTGATGTATCTCTAAGCTCAGCCGGACAATTAATTACAGTTTTTGCAATGATTATTGCTATTGCAGGTCCTGTATTGCTTGTTGCAACCAGCAAATTCGAACGAAAAAAAGTGTATTTGATTGCCATGTTCATTTTTTTCCTCGGAAACATTATGACTTATTTTAGTCCTGATTTCACGTGGATGATGATCGCCCGTGTGTTAACCGCTGCAAGCACTGCACTTATTGTCGTCTTGTCGCTCACCATTGTCGCTAAAATTGTTGACCCTCCATACCGAGCAAAAGCAATTGGTTTTATCTTTATGGGAATCAGTTCTTCACTCGTTCTTGGTGTGCCAATTGGAATTGTTGTTTCAGACTTGTTCGGCTGGCGTGTTATTTTCCTTGGCATCGCCCTACTTTCCATCGGATCTATGGCATTGATTGCACTCTATATTCAGCCAATTGCCGGTGGTACAGCAGTTCCGCTTAAGCAACAACTAAAAGCCGTTGCGAGTGCAAAAATCGGTTCTGCGCATCTCGCGACAATGTTTATGTTAGCCGGACATTACACGGTATACGCTTATTTCACACCGTTTCTTGAAACTATTCTTAACTTAAATTCATTTTGGGTTAGTGTCTGTTACTTGTTATTCGGTATTGCAGCAGTTAGTGGTGGTGCAATCGGTGGCGCGTTGTCCGATTGGATTGGATCGAAAAAAAGTATCATCATCGTCATTTCAACTTTTGCTGTTTCCCTATTTTTACTACCACTCACAACATTCTCGTTAGTCGTGTTCTTGCCTGTAATGGTCATTTGGGCAGCCCTTAGCTGGAGTTTATCTCCACCGCAACAAAGCTACCTAATTGAAATAGACCCAGCAACATCAGATGTTCAGCAAAGTTTTAATAACTCAGCTCTACAAGTTGGTATTGCTCTAGGTTCTGCAATTGGTGGTATCGCATTAGCGCAAACCGGTTCAATTTCAAGCATGCCTTGGGTTGGCGCTGTTATTGTTCTTATTGCACTTGGGTGTGCCATATTCTCATTAACACGACCGGCCATTGTTCGTAACCATATACAAACTACTAGTCAAAACTAATGGTTAAATTACACAAAGCCCAATAAAAAACAGGAGTGAAACCTTTTAGTTTCACTCTTGTTTTTTGCATTTACTTCACTTTTATCATATAAAAACTATATTTACTGGTGTAACAATTCACTAAGCACCGGCGCGTCGACGGGCTAGGCGAAGCGATAAGACAGGCGTTTTTCCTGGCTTATCGCGAAAGCCATGCCAAAAGCGTCCAAAGCGTTCCCAGACCCCACTCAAACTTCCACACCTCACATATTTTTCTAAGCTCCCTCTTTACATCCCTCACCACTTCCTCTACACTAAACCCATCGGGAACAACCCGAACACAAAAACCGCATACCGTTTTCTGCACTAGGGGTGCCCACTTTGGCTGAGATGCAAGCGCAAGCTTCGATCCCTCAAAACTCGATCAGGATAATACCTGCGTGAGGAAGTGCGGCGCATTTCTGAAATAATTCCTTTTTTGATTATTTGTAGATTATGGCTGCATCTTCACGGATGCGGTCTTTTTTGTGCACATTTTTAAGGAGGAATTTTACATGGAACCATTGCAATGCGGTACCAGTCCAATCGTTGGATTTCGCTTTTCGTTACATCCAATGACAGGCGATTTTATCAAAGTAATCAAAGGAGCTTTAAACGAAACGGATACTTCAAACGTATGGATGCATACAGACGATGTCTCTACTGTTATTCGTGGCAAACAAATTCATGTCTTTAATGTTGCCAAAGCTTTAACTCTACATGCAGCGAAAACTGGTGAACACGTCGCGTTGTCTGGCACTTTTTCAATTGGCTGTCCTGGTGATTCTTCAGGTGATGTCTTTTTAAATAAAGACGATGTGTTACTGAATACTGACGACACAAAACAATATGTTTCTTCGCAATTTGCACTATACCCAATGAACAATCCGGATTATATGACCGTGATTTACCGTGAAGTCGATCGGGCAAAGCAACAAGGCGTTTTTAACGATTCGATGCATTATGCGAGTGGTATCCACGGGGACATTCACGATGTTTTTGATTTTTACGAAGAAGCGTTTACGAATGCTCGCTCTGAGGAACACCGCCATTTAGTCATGACCGTATCGATGAGCATTAACAGCCCATCTCATGGAGGTGCTTAACATGCTAAAATCGTGGAAATTAAAAGAAGTTGTCTTAATGTCGTTATTTGCTGTTGTCTTTGGCATTGTATATTTATTGTTTGTTCATGCTGCAAATATTTGGGCAGCTGTGATAGGCCCCCTTGCTTATGAATGGATGTTTGGTATTTGGTTTATCGTCTCCATTATTTGCATGTACATTATCCGTAAACCTGGCGCAGCATTTCTTTCAGAAACAATGGCAGCTGCCATCGAAGTCTTAATCGGCAACGCTGTAGGACCTCGATTAATTTTAACTGGAGTTGTTCAAGGACTTGGCGCAGAAGCCGCTTTTGCATTAACTGGCTACAAGCATTTTAATATTTTGGTATTAATGCTTGCCGGAATCGGTTCGGCAGTTTTCAGTTTTGTATATGGCTATTTTGTCTCAGGCTATGCTGCGCTTGACCCGTCATTTGTTGCGTTAATGTTTACTATTCGCGTGCTTAGCGGTACTATCATCGCAGGAATTGGTGGTAAGTATATTGGAGATGCCTTACTTGCGACAGGTTCGCTGCGAGGCTATGCCATTGCACGTACGAAAAAAGGTGATGTGAATGCTTAAAGAGATCCTCTCTTTAAACAATTTGTCATTTCGATTTCCAGAAGATCAAACGGCAACGTTACAAGATATTTCTTTCGCCGTCTCAAAAGGCGAGAAACTTGTTATTTCTGGTCCAAGTGGCTGTGGCAAAAGCACTCTCTTGTATTTGTTAAACCGTTTGTATCCTGATAATTGCGATGGCTCTGTTGACGGGGAAATTTTGTTATTCGGAAAACCAGCAACAGACTATGCGCCTGGTGAAATCAACCATCGCGTTGCCACCGTTTTTCAAGATCCAGACTCTCAATTTTGTATGCCTACTGTTGAAGACGAGCTGGCTTTCACATTAGAAAATTTGCAGGTTCCTTTTAACAACATGGAAACGCGAATCACAGCCGTATTAGAATTAACGGGTCTAACCCATTTGAGACACACGGTAATTCAATCTTTATCTGGAGGAACTAAACAACGTGTTGCAACAGCCTGTGCACTTATTATGGAGCCAGAAGTGTTACTGCTCGATGAACCATTGTCCCATCTAGATCCCTACACGGCAAAGCAATTTGTTGAATGGCTCACAGATCTGCAACTTAAAACGCAATTGACAATCGTCGCAGTAGAACATCGCTTAGACAGTTGGGGAACATTCTTCGAACGCGAAATCCAATTAGATGAGAACGGGTGTCTCGTAAACGATCAATGTTTTTCACCAAAACAACCGATTTTATTTCCGGAACGGGCATCTGTACTTCAACCGCAGACGGCTTTACAAGTTGAGAATTTGTCAGTCACGATTAAGAACAAACAATTACTCACACCACTATCGTTTTCAGTGTGTCGAGGCGAAATCGTGGTGGTCGCTGGACCAAATGGTAGCGGTAAATCGACATTGGTTAAATCCTTATGTGATATTTACAAGCCGACAACCGGCACAATTCAATCAGATGGCACCGGTTATGTGCCTCAATCACCGGAATACTTGTTTTTAACACAAACAGTCCAAAAAGAAGTTGCTTATTCTGGTAGTTCAAACCCTACTGAAATTACTTCATTAATGACTCGTTTACGTCTCGATGAAATTTGTGAAGATCACCCTTTCGCGATTAGTCACGGACAAAAAAGACGCGTTGCGATTGCAGCAATGCTTGCTGATAAAAGGCCAGTTCTATTAATGGATGAACCCACTTCAGGTCAAGACAAAGCTGCACTAGTAGAACTTTTTGAGTTAATCGATCAGCGCTCTAAAGAAGGAACTACATTTTTAATCGTGACACACGATATGGAATTTGCGGCAAGCATAGCAGATTCTGTGTTGCTCATTAAAGACGGTGAACTGACTGGGAAATTTGATGCTAAAGATGTCTGGCATAATGAAGAATTGCTAGAGTCTCATCATTTGTTAACACCGAAAGGAGTAGATCGTTTTGCAGAATCTTTTGCATAACATGAATCCTTCAGTGAAGTTTATCGCAGTCACACTATCCATGCTTACAATTGCTTTCTTTTTCAATCCGTGGACGCCTCTACTGTTTTTTGGCAGTATTCTATTATTGCAATTAACCATGAGCCATATTAATTGGAAGTTATGGTTGTTGTTCATGCTACCTTTTTCGATTGGTGCTTTCGGTTATTTATGGACGACTGTCGTTTTTGGCGCAGATACTGGAGGCACAATCATTTGGTCGTTTGCAGGAATCAATGTAACCGACGAACAATGGGCGCACGCTTTGTCGCTATCTTTTCGTGTCATGGCGTTTTCTAGTCTTTCCCTCATGTTCGCTTTTACAACAGATCCTGTAAAATTTATTTTAAGTTTAATGCAACAATTAAAACTATCACCAAAACTGGCATATGGCGTTATGGTTGGTTATCAGTTTTTACCTGTGATGAAAGATGAGTTTACTCAAATTCAACAAGCGCAACGGTTACGCGGTGCTGTAGTAGAAAAGCATAGCTGGCAACGAATATTATCTATGCGCCGTGTGCTAATCCCAATGCTCGCAGGCGCTGTTCGAAAAGCGGAACGCTCTGCCTTTGCTATGGAAGCGCGTGGATTTACCGGTGAGCCAAGAAACGCTTACTACCGCCCAATTCTTTTAGGTCGTACAGATCTATTGATGTCTTTTGTTTTTCTAACGATTTTACTAACTAGTTGCCTTGGTGGCATTTGGTTGAGCTAAAGAATACAAAAAGGAAATCCAAGTTTTATGTGGATTTCCTTTTTTATAACGCTCTACTTTCTTGCTTACTTGGGTTTGAACTTCGAAGTATATCCTTAAGTAGTTATTTACATAGTAAATAAAAAACATATCAATCTTTCAAATGTTTTAAACGACTTTATTTAAATGACAGTTTCTTTTATGTTTACATAATATGATTATTCCGTTTGTCCTGAATACCTATAAAAAAAGACTGTTAAGAACTATTCCTTCTTAACAGTCATCCCCCTACTTTTCTGTTCCTTTAGTTTATTGATCCGCCAGCATTCGTATACCTGACATTGAACTCTTGCACAAATTGGTTTGCAATGGTTCCATCATGTATAAACAGCATGTTTTCATCATTGATGTTATTCCCATTATTGCTCCAGTTCGTGGAACCTACAATGACTGTTGGATCACTGTTTGTGTCTGCATCGATCAACATCGTTTTGCTGTGAAGTTTGCGAGACTCATTACCCGTGTAAACAGGTGCGGGGTTAGCCCAACGAGTATTCGGGTTATCAACACTTTCCTGTGTTGCGGTGCGTCCTGTCATATCCACACTTGCAGACCACCATTGGTTCCAAAAGCTTTGATCGAATACACCTTTGATATCAAAACCCGTCAATGTACCTTCCAGATCATTATATGATCCTTCCCATAATTTCTTTAACTCATCGACTAGGCCTTGATCGCTCCAGGCAAAAATGGTGAAGTAAGTATTCACATCAGCAGACGTTTTAACAAACTCTCTCATTTTCCCAACCGCATCATCACCTGCGGAAAAGTAAATTTCAACGATTTTTCCATTCACATCAACTTCATGTATCGTATTGTCAATCTTCCGGGTGTTGAAATTAGCGGCTTCACTATCAGGCGATAGCGTAGAGCTGCCCCACATTTCATTAAATTCAACTTCAAATACATCAGCTAATGCCGGCCAGTTAATCTCGACTACATGTTGCTGGTTGCCATCCAAAACGCCTTGTTCCATATTGGTTTCAGTGCCGTACAAGCCGGTCACTGTGAAGTTCCAGCTTCCTGTAAATACCCAGCGATTATCAATGATGGCAAATTTATTATGCATTTGTGTTCCGGGGCTATAGTAGGCATCGGTGCTTTTTTCTTCAGCCTCTACAAACAGATAACCTGACTCGTCCCCATTTCCGACTGCAACGGTTTTAAGTGGAAAATCTTCTGGAGTGGCAGGCAAGCCCAAATCGGTTCTGGCTGCACTGTCTTCTACAGCAAACATCGGAGAATCTGAGAATACATAAATGTCATCCGCAGTTCCAACTTTTCCATCTTGTCCCCTTACCATTTTCTCTACTTGCAATCGCATCGTTTTGAACCGTTCAACATAATTCGGATCAGCTGCATCTTTTGCATCCGCTATCACGCGGACATCTATGCCTTCTGCCGCTTTCGCAATCAATGCATCCACAATGCCCGGCAGATTAATTTCATATGTTGCAAAGTCGATGCTAGTCGTCGCTTGATTCAAGCGTTCGATCAAGCGGGTTTCCAAATTCACGTTATAGTTTGCTTCATTCCCCGAACTTGCATAGGAAATGTCCGCGCATTTATTAAAGTAAACGTTAATTGCGCCTTCCGCTTCAGAAACGTTATTTAAATGTTCTGTTCTGTCGGTGCAGCCTTTCACTTTTGAATTGACTGCCCGCGGAGTGCCGTTTCCTCCGTCATAGGTTTTTGTAGAATCAATCCAGTTGGTGGCTAGGGTGCCAGCCACAAGCGGATCGGCTCTTTCCATTGTTGCCTTTGACAAGTTATCCCCTGCATACCAAGCATCTGCACTATCTATTAAAGTGCCGGAAGAATCTCTCAGTTCAAGGATCTCTCCCCCATTTTCCAGTGACCCTATATAAATCAGGTCAGCAGTAACGCCAGGAACAGAACTGTCATTGGTTCTTTCCAACAAATAATACCCCCCTGCTGCAATGGTGCCGGAGAGGCGGATTTCGGGACTGCTATCGGCAGCATTTAAAGTCCAGCCGCTCATATCAACAGCCGAGTTTGTCGTGTTATGTAATTCAATCCATTCGCTATTATAGCTGTAACTCGTACCCATCCAGGCAACTTCATTGATGGCTACCGTGCCTGTCGTCGCTGCCTGTACTTTTTGATCCACGATACTAGGTGCCATAAAAGAAATAATCAGTGCAAAAATCAATGCAAAATGTAACGGTTTTCTCATTTTCTAATCCCCTTTTTGTTTTTGTGTTTCAATGTTCATCAAGCCCTTTATTATTGTATAACTATTTTGTTAATTAAGTATTAAAATTTAACAATAATTTCATCTAATATAAATTATTTTGCTATTTTTAACATTTATCAAAATAGAATATTCATTTTGGGATTATCGAAATTCCCTGCTTTCTTTATAATCTAGAATGCTGAAGTAACATAACTTTATAAAACAAGAAAAATACCCCTTTCGAAGATGTTCTAAAATTGCAGGAATTACTTATGAATGGAGGTGTTCTTTCGTGCACCATATTGAAGTAGTTGTTGAATTCCTACGAAATTAAATAAGACAGGTAGATAGCTCTCTACCTGTCTTTCCACTATAAAATTATGAGTTTTTTACAGGATGGGAGTAAACATGCTCCGGATAATCTGTAATAATTCCATCTACATTTAAGTCGAATAGTCGTAAAGCTTGTTCTTGTGACCTTGAAGTGTATGGATAAATGTCCATTCCTGCCTCATGAACATTACTAACCAGCTCATCCGTTACAATCTTCATTGTTGGGTTGAAATAATCAGCATAACTCGCAAACTGAGCTAATTGTTCTTCGGTTACGTTTGCCCAACTTCCTCCTGTCAAAACGCCATGAGAGAGGTTGGGTAAAAGCTCTTTTGATTTTTTAATAGATTCATGGTTAAAAGATTGGATGATGATTTTATTATTGTTCGGTGCACTCATATTCTTTTCAATCAAAGCATCCGCAACCTTCTCTTCTACTCCTGTATAAAGTTCTGGCGCCTTCAATTCGACTAAAATACCAACTTTCCCTTGAAACTCAGCCAATACTTCTTCAAAAGTAGGAACACTTTCACCAGTAAAGGCTTCACTAAACCAGCTACCGGCATCTAACTGCCTAATTTCTTTTAACGTTAAATCGCCAACTTTGCCGGTTCCGTTTGTTGTACGATCGACAGTCGTATCATGAATAACGACGAGCTCTCCATCTTTGGTCATTTGCACGTCAATTTCAATATAATCCGCCTTCATTTCAACCCCTTTTTGAAAGGCTCCCATTGTATTTTCAGGTGCGTGTCCAGAAGCACCACGGTGTGCGATGTTCACCATTTCTTGCTGTTCTTGTTTCGATACCATCTTTACTGTTTCTCCCTGTTCAGCTGCAAGTCCAGATCCGGTAAAGGATGTCATTGCAAGACTTGCTGCTAAAATTGTCACCATCCGTTTCAACTAACCACTCCTTTAGTGTTTTTCAACTTTAGTGTACGCAATGGATATATAGCAGGTATTAATAGATCATTAATAAAATGTAAATTATGGACGAACTATATAAACACAAAAAGGAAATCCTAACTTTATGGATACCCTTTTTTATCTTGCTCTTTTTTCTTGATTGCTAGTTTTTGAACTTATGATTATATCCTTAAGTAGTTGTTTACATGGGAACAAAAAAACATACTTACCATTGAAAACTATGTTGTTTTAATTTCAAATTACTTTTTCGTTATTTGTTTACATAATATAATTATATTTAATATTAACGCAATAAAAAAAGAGCTGATTTCTCAGCTCTCTAATGTTCCATATGTGATGGCGTCTTCATCTCTTGCATTTACGCCATTTTTTACATGGACAATCGTACGTAAAATTAGTTTTGCGTTTGGATTGTCCAATACCCAACGTTCGTCCGGTACAATTTCAAACTGCTGCATAACGGTATCTTTAGATTTTACGGATCCCGCAAATTCCATTGATTGTTTTGCCACAATTGTTTCGTAAAAATCAAAATCACTGTCTTCACGCGTGTCTTCGACAAGACGCACTACATTCAATTCGATAAAATCAATGGTTTGTTCCCCGTCTCCGCCGTCAAGATAAATTGTCCCATTTAATGTCTCGCCTTCTTCAAGATGAGGCCTTTCCACTACTGTATTTACTTTTAATGAACCAATGCCAATAGATGATAAAAAATCTTTGAACTTCATAAACTTGAAACCCCCAAATTTTGTTAGTTGTTAAAATACAACTTTTTTTTATAATTACTTTATAGCTCTGTATAATCATATTGATTTGATAAATTGGTTTCATGCCGATTATAGCGACGTTTAAACAATTTATAGAAATGAGATACGAGCACACGCAACAAAGCATACATTGGTATACCAAGAATTACCCCAACTACACCAAACAAAGACCCTGCTGTTAATAGAACAAAAATAATGGTCACCGGATGGATAAACATGGTTTTACCCATAACTTGCGGGGAGATCAAATTCCCTTCTACTAATTGCACAACCGTCCACACAATTGCTAGTTTAACTAACATAAATGGTGAGGTCACCAAGGCGATAATAGCCGCTGGCGCAATCGCTATCGCTGGGCCAATATAAGGAACTACACTCGTAACCATGGCTAAAACGCCGAGTAACAACGCATATTCCATACCGATTATCAAAAACCCGATATAGACCATCACACCAATACAAAAAGCCACAATCAATTGACCTTGTATGTAAGCTCCTAATTGTCTATCCGCTTCTGAAAACACTTCGCGCGTATCTTCACGAAATCTCGGAGGCAATAATTTCAAGAAATACTCCGGCAATTTTTCCCCATCTTTTAATAAATAAAACAAAATAAATGGCACAATAACAATGGATAAAATAACACCCGTAATTGTTGAAATTAATCCAGTAATACCAGAGATAATCCCCGTTACTGTATTTTGAAGCGTGTCCGCAACATTGTCTGGCAACGTTGCAAGTAAAGTATCTAATGTAAAATTAGACTCACTATAATAATCTCCAACAAATGAAGTTCTCAAAAATCCATCCACTGCTGTAACTAATTGCATAAAATATTCCGGAAAATCTGCGATTAAATTTTGAAATTGAGAACGTAAAAACGGAAATACCAACACACTTAGTAACGTGATCAAACCAATTACGCCGAGGAAGATAATGATAATACCCCAAATCCGAGGAATTTTAAACTTCTCTAACGTGCGTAATATAGGTCTGAGCAAGTAAAAAAACACCAATGCCAAAACAATTGGCAAGACCACGGTTTTCATAAATACCGTTACCGGATGAAAGATAAATGAAACTTCCTTGAAAACAAAAATGACGAATCCAAGCAATAACAAGGAGAACAATGTAAATAAAGTATTTCTACCACCCAAAAACCGAATATAATTAGTGGCAAAAAATGATGGCTTGTCCTCTGGCTCCATAAGCTTCCTCTTTTCTGATTAAACGTTATACTTTCATTTTATCATAATCATCGCACAATTAGTTTAAGGGTTGCGACAAAAATTCACTCAAAGCTTGCTTATTCATGTCAAGGTCAATATCAAGAACTGAACCTGCATGTGCGTAATTGCCATAGCTATAACCATTTTTAATCGGCAAGGTTAATCGTTCAACTTCCCCACCACCACTCATAGCTAATTGAGTCGCTAACTTGATTTGATCTGTTAAAGGCATATCCGTTTGAACATACCCTTGTAAAGTACCTGCTAATTTAGGTAATTTTGGAATGGTAGAGACGGTCGCCATTTCATCTTTCATTGCTGCAATCACTTGTTGTTGTCTTCTCACGCGGCCAAAATCTCCTTCTTCATCTGCTCGGAACCGCGCATACCCTAGTAATTCTTTCCCGTTTAGCTTTTGAACTCCTGGGGTTAAAGAAACACCAATATTTTCTGACATTTCTTTTTCAACATCAATTTCTACACCACCCGGTACAGCTACATCGACAAGGCTTTCAAAGCTCTCAAAGTCGATTAATGCGTAATGATGAATTTCAACTCCAAACATTTGTCGAAGTGTTTCTGCAAGTAAGTCCACTCCACCTAAATAATATGCTGTATTTAATTTATAAGACTGATAACCTGGGATGTCTGCATAAATATCCCTCATAAACGAAGTTAACTTTATTTCACCATTTACTTTATCATGTGTCACTAACATCATTGTGTCCGTGCGTGATTTTTCTTCTCCTCGTGAGTCAATGCCTAGCACCAAAATGTTTTCATAATCTTCGTTTGCCTCATCTTCATCGAACAAAACAGGCTCTTGCGCTGATGTATCTGCTATGTCTTTACCTTCTTTAAATTGTAGGAATGCATAAGTGCCAATAGCGATTAAAGCGACCAGGAGCAGGAAGACGATGCCGCGCAGCCGAAATCTTCTTTTTCTGCGTCTTTTTCTTTTAATCGGTTGTAATTCTTCTTCCATTATAAATCCACTCCTTTCTGAACTTTCACGTCAATATGACGCATTGTTGGGCATTAAGTTTCGGTATTTCAATTAAAAATTTACACGATCAACTCTATTCAACTACCTTTTCCCATCCGACTAATATTTAAATAGGAAAATCGCTTTTTTTTATTAATACTGCTACTATTATAATGACTTTAGTTATGTAAAAGACATTTATATTGTCGGAAAACCGCGAAAGTGGTAATATTTCCTTAGCAACTTGAGAGGAGACTTAATTATGACTGAAAAAGCAACATTTGCAGGGGGCTGTTTTTGGTGCATGGTCAAACCATTCGATCAATTTGATGGCATCGAACAGATCGTTTCAGGCTATAGCGGTGGCCATATCGAAAATCCTACATATGAACAAGTAAAGACTGGTACAACAGGCCATTTAGAAGTAGTGGAAATCACTTTCCAACCTGACGTCTTCTCTTACGAACAATTGTTAGATATTTTTTGGCAACAAATAGACCCTACTGATGATGAAGGACAATTTCAAGACCGCGGACCTTCTTATCGTGCAGCAATATTTGTTCACAACGAACGTCAACGTGTTATTGCCGAAAAATCAAAACAAGAGATTGATGCAAGCGGTCGTTTCAATAAGCCTGTCGTGACCGAGATTCGCGACGCAACACCATTTTATGCAGCAGAAGATTACCATCAAGATTTTCACAAGAAAAACCCTGAATATTATAAAAACGATCGTGCAGCTTCTGGCCGCGATGAATTTCTTTCCTCTACATGGGAAAAAGTTGACGTCTAACGCGTCAGCTTTTTTTACCCTATTGAATTTTTTGATTATTCGACCAATTCGCCATTTTATTATATAGTTTAGGGAGGTACTCGGTTGAAACTCATTGAATCTATTGATCCCATTATAATGCAATTGATTATTGTTCCATTCTTTGTTATTGGCATTGGTATTTGGCTAGCACTTCTTTCTAAAAAAGTTTATATTGGCCCAATCACAACCATGCTTTTAACACTAACGTACAATTATTGGTATTTTACATCATTTTTCCCTGATTCCAAGCTTTCATTTACGATGATTTCATCCTGGTGCATCATCTTCCCTTTAATATCTCTTTACCTATCTTGGTATATACTCATGCAACTTCAAAACATTAAAAATTTTTTTCTTCTAGAACCAAGAGAATTCGATTAATTTTTTTTATGAAGTAAGAAAGCAAAAATTAGCATTAACCCGATAAAACTTAAAAACAATAATAATGTAATGTCATGATTCTCGGTTTGATCGTAAATAACACCAATAACGAGAGGCATAAAAGCCGATATCATATACCCACCCGATTGTGTCATGGCGGTCCAACTATTGGCATCGTCAGCTGTTGTGGTTTCATCTAATGGCATCAGTAAGGCAATTGGAAAAAGACCACCTAACGCCACACCGATAAAGGCAGCCGCTATCCAGACCATGTTCAGAGAACCGAACATCAGTATCAGAACACCGATCGAACCCGAACTTAAAACGATAACAGTCCATATAAAACGATTCGGAAACTTATTAAAAAATAACGGAATGCTTATGTTCCCAACTATTTGTACTGCTGTCATTAAAGTTAGAACTCCACCTGCGGTTAGCACGGTCATTCCCTTATCAATCGCAATTGGTGCAAGCCACGTAAGCATTGAAAAAAACAAAGCTGATTGCGCACCGAAAAACAGTAACATATACCAAGCTCGTTTATTTTTAAGTGGAGACACGCGTCTAATTTCGAAATCCACTTCCTCCACTTTTTCTTCAGTTGGTTGCTCCACACGCAACCAAATACTAATCGCGACTACTGACAACAAACTCCAACTCGCAATGGCTGCTGGCCAATCCGCAATGATATAAAACACACCTGTTAATCCTGCAGCCAATGTTGCCCCGAGACCCATTCCAAATGAATAAACACCGATTAATGCGGGCGTTCGCGTTGGGAAGCTATGCTTTATAATCGCTGACAAAAGTGGACTTATTACTGCAATGGCGACACCAATAAAAAATGCACTGATGAGCAATACCGGATAATTTGGTAAAAACCCTCTTCCTAAAGTAAACACACCGATTACACCTAATAGGAAAGCAATTGATCGTCTCAAGCCGAATTTCCGACCAAAAACGATCGCAAGTGGTGCAAAAAGCCCCATACAAAAAACAGGAATAGCTGTCAGTAAGCTAACCTCACTGCTACTCAAATTCAAATCGATTCGAATGGGATCAAGCATCGGCCCAATAGATGATATTGCGGGACGTAAATTTAACGCGACAAACAATATTGCGATGACCATTAATCCGAGCGCTGACTTTCTTTTGTTTTTAGACACGTTTTGCCCTCCAGTAACTAACACTCAAATGCCTTATTTAAACAGCAATCTAAAATAAAATTTCATTAGTAACTTTTTAAAAATTGCGCTTGAATTGACGAAAACCCCAAACTTGTGTTCTCTCTATCCAATCATTTAAAATAGAGGAGTGAAAGGCGGTTTGTCAATGAAACTCGTAAATTGGAGTTATGCGAAACGCTACAATATAAAAGCGATTTTCGATGATTTCCCACACGTCGTCGTTTTGTTTCGTCAAATTGGTGGCTATTACTTTATCTATTCCATGAAAGGTCTCACGAAAGATCATGTTCCTGGCCGGCGAGAATATGTGCAAATGGAATACTTATTAAACAAAGAACTTGGCTCGCTTGAAGCATACTTAGAGCGTAAATCGAGATAAAAAGACCTTATATTCTCAGTTTATCCGAGACCACGGCTGAATGCTATCGATTTTCGGGGAATTCGTGGTATACTAATCTTATTGTGAAATTTAGGAGGTACGTATACATGATAGCTGCAAATGATGTAAGTCTTCGCTTTGGTGACCGTAAACTTTTCGAAGATGTAAATATTCAATTTAACCCTGGTAACTGTTACGGATTAATTGGTGCCAATGGTGCTGGGAAATCCACTTTTGTTAAAATTCTTTCTGGTGAACTTGAACCCCAATCCGGAAATGTTTATATGGGTTCTGGTGAACGACTTGCTGTACTAAAGCAAAACCACTTTGAGTACGAAGAGCATGTAGTTCTTGAAACTGTCATTATGGGACATAAGAAATTATATGAAGTAATGTCTGAGAAAAACGCAATTTACATGAAAGAAGATTTCTCTGATGAAGATGGTATGCGCGCTGCTGAACTTGAAGGCGAATTTGCTGAATTGAACGGTTGGGAAGCTGAGTCTGAAGCAGCAATCTTACTTCAAGGTCTTGGAATCACTGAAGATCTTCACGACAAAAAAATGGCCGAACTATCCGGTTCTGATAAAGTAAAAGTGCTTTTAGCTCAAGCTTTGTTTGGTAAACCTGATGTTCTATTACTGGATGAGCCTACCAACCACTTGGACTTAAAAGCAATCCAATGGCTGGAAGAATTTTTGATCAACTTTGCGAACACGGTTGTAGTTGTATCCCATGACCGTCACTTCCTTAACAAAGTATGTACACATATTGCCGATCTTGACTTCGGAAAAATCCAACTATATGTCGGAAACTACGACTTCTGGTATGAATCAAGCCAATTGGCAACACGTTTAGCTTCAGATCAAAACTCGAAAAAAGAAGAAAAAATTAAAGAGCTTCAAGCCTTTATCGCGCGTTTCTCAGCCAACGCTTCAAAATCGAAGCAAGCGACGTCACGTAAGAAAATGCTTGATAAAATTGAATTGGACGACATTCGTCCTTCTTCTCGTAAATATCCATTTGTTAACTTTACAATTGGTCGTGAAATCGGCAACGACGTGCTAACAGTTAGAGATCTTAGTCAAACTGTAGACGGCAACAAATTATTAAATAACATCAGCTTTAACATGAGCAAAGAAGACAAAATTGTTTTGATTGGCGATCCGCTTGCCAAATCAGCACTTCTTCGTATTTTAGCTGAAGAAGATAAACCCGAATCAGGAGAATGTCGTTGGGGTGTAACTACTTCACGTGCTTATTTACCAATCGATAACTCAAGCTATTTCGAAGGCAGCGAAACATCATTAGTAGAATGGCTACGCCAATATTCTCCAGATGATGAAAGCGAAACTTTCCTACGCGGATTCCTTGGCAGAATGTTATTCTCCGGTGAAGAAGTTAAAAAGAAACCTTCTGTCTTATCAGGTGGCGAAAAAGTGCGTTGCATGCTTTCAAAAATGATGCTATCTCACGCAAACGTTCTTTTATTGGACGAGCCAACTAACCACTTGGACCTTGAGTCTATCCAGGCTTTAAATAACGGCATGATCGCTTTTAAAGGCGCTATGGTTTTCACATCTCATGACCATCAGTTTATCCAAACGGTTGCAAATCGCGTGATTGAAATCCGTGAAGATGGATCAATTTTAGATAAACAATTAACTTATGATGATTTTTTGGAATGGAAAGAAACACAAGGAATCACCAACTAAAACAAACAGCAGTCTAACTCATTGAGTTGGACTGCTGTTTTCTTTTTAACATTGTTTAACTCAAGTGACTTTTTTACTTGGTAAAACGTTTTACCAGACGACCTGCCGGTAATTTCGAAACATATTTATTTCCGGAGTTGGAGACTTTCTTAACAAGTGATAACAAATTCTCATCACCTGTCCAATGTTCTGTTATGACTTCTGTCGGGAACTTATTTAGTACCGTATTTATAACAAATACAGCAACTACAACATCATCGAGGAATCCACCGGGCCCTACTAAGATTTCTGGCAAAAAATCGATAGGCGCGATAAAATACATAATCCCTGCTCCGACTGCTGCTTTGCTTTTAGCATCGATTCGGTTGTCTAGCATCAATCTTGTTAACAAGTGAAACAAATCAGGTGCGAACAATACATAACCACTAACGGTTCCGACCACACCCGGCTTGTTATCTACCCAATTTTGTACTTTTTGTCGCAGTTTTTGGTAGAAGTCTTGTTGTTTTTCTTGACTAGGCATTGGCTTTTTTAAATAATCATTCGTCATTTTCATGTCCCCTTTGCACATCTTATCTAACTTCGAGCACAACAATTAAAAGATTAAAGTTACGTTTGTCGCAACGCGTTCTTTATCGGCTACCCCATCATAAATTGTGAATTTGACTGGCTGTCCAGGCATTAGTTTTCGGAACCCATCCACATTGATATTGATCTCCTCAAAGAAAAAGTCTTCTCCATTGTCACCAGTAATCATGCCAATTCCTTTGTTATCATCAAATGATTTTACTTTGCCTTCCATTTCTAAAACCTCCCACCTTCTCTTGATCCGGTCTTCTCATTATACCCAGTTGAGAATGAATAAAAACCTTCTTAGAAAACGAGGTATTGGCTAACATTTTTCTACAAAAAAAGAACCGCTTCTAAAGAAGCGGTTCTTTGGGATATTAGACTTTAGTTACGTTTGTTGCTTGAGGTCCGCGGTTGCCTTCTTCTACTTCAAATTCAACGCGTTGACCTTCGTCGAGTGTTTTAAAGCCTTCGCCTTGGATAGCTGAGAAATGTACGAATACATCGTCGCCGCCTTCAACTTCGATAAAACCAAAGCCTTTTTCTGAGTTAAACCATTTCACTGTTCCTTCTTGCATGTAAATTACCTCCTGTGGTAAGAAAAATTTTTCAATATGGAATCTTTTGCAATAAAAAAATTCACATATTCCCGAAAGTACCATCACGTGCTGATCACTTTTGGGAATATGTGAATAGCTGTTATTGGTCGAGATTTCATATTGTTTCATTTATTATAGCAAATTGACTACAAAAGTCAAACAAATCTAAAAACTTATATTTGGTTTTCCGTTAACTAGCCAGATTAGCCCATGAAAGATTTGCAAATCCTCTTCGCAATCTTCACAGTACTCCGTTTCTTCTTCATTCCAATAACACGTAAAGGCATGATTCTTTTGTTTTTGATTCGGAAAACGGCGACTAAAATCATCTTTGAGACCTTCTAAATAAGACCGAGCTTTTTCGGGTGAACTAAATTCATGTCGAGTCATAATTTTTTCTTCCCAACCATCCAACATCCACCACGGTTCGTAATCTGTTCTCATATAGATAATTTCATGCATAGCTGCCGGCCTCTTTTCTTCCTAATTAGCATTGTGCCAAATCCTCTTGTACTTGTAAAGTGTTATGCATCATATTCTAGTAGGATTCCAAAGTTTGTATTGACCTGTTGTTTCACGTAAAATATAGAAGAGCAAATGCATTGAAATGAAACTTTTTAATGCGCAGGACGTATAGATTAAGTAGTAGTGAAGGAGGTCCTTTGCATGAAGCCCCTAAAGCCGATTGAAAATTTTATCAAGAGGCAAACTGTCAGCTTACCCATTATGGCTGTAATGTTTCCTGTTTTATATTTGGGCGCTGAGATTGGATTCATCGCTTCTGGAGCAGTAGCCGCTGGCACATATATTGCGAGCAATAGCACAATGAAACAAGTTCAACTTTCTTCAGACTCGAAAAATTTCGGCATGACACGAAGTGAATACAAAAATGTGCAACTGCAAATAAAAGAAGGCAAAGAAAAAATCAAGCAACTTCAAGGGAATTATTATAAAGTCCGTTCTATTTCTTCTTTTAAACAATTAATAGATATGACAAAAATAGCAAACAAGATCATTCTCGTGGTTCAACAAAACCCTAGAAAATTTTACTTAGCTGAACCATTTTTTTATTCTCATTTGGATTCAGCGATAGAACTAACCGAAAAGTATACGTTATTGGTTGGACAACCTGTTAAAGATACCGAAATGCGCATTACGTTGCAAGATACACGGGAAATGCTCTTATCGCTAAACAAAGTAATGGAGCAAGATTTGAAACGAGTATTATCCAGTGATATCGAACGATTGCGCATGGAGTTAGATTACGCACAATTGGCCGTTGATCAGCACAACGAACAGAAATTACTCGTTCAGCCAGAATCAGAACATGAGGGAGACGTGGAAGATGACAGAGAAACCATCAAACCAGAGTGAATTAGATGATTTATTGGAGTCTCCATTTGGCATGCAGATGGAAAAACAACAGCAGTCAGTAGTTGAACAAAAAGAAGAACGCCCAGTTTCGTTAATGGACCGCTTATCAAAAGAAGAACAAGCAAAAGCCCGTGAACTTGCCAAGCAAATTCCAGTAGGGAATAACGAAGCGATTCTTACTTACGGAGCCAACGCTCAAAACCAATTAAGCCAGTTTTCACATAAAATGTTGGATCATGTACAGCGTAAAGACATCGGTCCTGTTGGCGATATACTTCATGACTTGATGAAAAAGCTTGAAGAGTTAAACCCTGAAGAATTGACACAAGGTAAACGTGCCGGAATTCGCAAGCTTTTTTCAAAAGCTAAATATTCGGTACAGGAAATGATGACAAAATACCAAAAGCTCAGTAGCCAAGTAGATCGGATCAGCATACAACTCGATCATTCTAAACGAGGATTGCTTGACGATATTCAAATGCTTGAACAACTATACGACCAAAACAAAACGTATTTTCAAGCATTAAATGTTTACATCGCAGCTGCAGAACTAAAACGCGATGAAATTATGAACGAAACCATCCCGGCTCTTCGTAAAAAAGCAGAAGCTTCACAAGATCAAATGGTGTATCAAGAAGTAAATGACATGGTGCAATATGTGGATCGGTTAGAAAAACGATTGTATGATTTGCAACTATCACGCCAAATTACGATTCAAAGCGCACCACAAATTCGCATGATTCAACAAACCAATCAGACCTTAGCAGAAAAAATTCAGTCGTCTATTATGACATCGATTCCGCTATGGAAAAACCAAATTGCGATTGCGTTAACGTTGAACAAGCAGCTTAAAGCTGTAGAGGCACAAAAACAAGTGACCGCGACAACCAATGACTTGCTTCTGAAAAACTCAGAAATGCTAAAAATGAATTCAATTGAAACCGCTCGTGAAAACGAGCGCGGTATTGTGGAAATTGATACATTGAAGAAAACGCAAGAAAACTTGTTAGAAACAATTGAAGAAACGCTGAAAATCCAGGCAGAAGGCCGCAGAAACCGAAAAGCTGCAGAGCTTGAGATTGGTCGAATGGAAGAAGATTTAAAACAACGATTGCTCGCAATTCATGATGGTCACGAAAAAAATAATGAGTAATACAAACCCCCGGTAGCTCAGAGCTACCGGGGGTTTGTATTGTTTTACCGTTTGGACAGTATTTCTATCGATTTGGACAGTATTGGGCATGATTCCGACAGTATTCCGGCTAAATCGGACAGTATTTGCAGCAATCCGGACAGTATATCCAAATAATTGGAAATTCAACACGCTAATAAACCCTAAAAAGGCACTCTCCACGGAGAGCACCTTCTTTCAACCCGCCTGTATGACCAAATGCAAGCTTCTTTTTAGCAATCGCAAGGTCTGTTCGACAAATTGTTCGAGCGAATCAGCACTGACGGATTTATTGCCATACATCATCCGGTAAAAGGCGGCTTGATCTTCTGAAATCGATTCGCTGCTCAAAAATAAGTGCAGCACTTCAATCCCTGTCTTTTTCGCTTCGGATACGGCGTTCGCAGTGTCCACTACGCCGTTTTCTGCATAATTATAAGCAGATGGTTCGCCATCTGAAAAAACCAGTAAAAAGCGATGTTTTTCAGCGCGTCGCTTTAATCGGTTGTTCATCCAACGAATAGCAAAACCGTCTCGATTGTCTTCGTGTGCATCGAGTGACGCAATGGTCTCGGCGTGGTCTTTGTTGCGATCTTCAAATTTATGCATCCACTCAAAGTAATTGGGTTGTTCGGCGTCACTTGCTTCGTACGCATCTTCGTAAAACAACACAATTTCATGTGGCACATTCAACCCGCGCAACACATCGTGAAACAACAGAACCGCTTGTTTTGTTTCATCTAATTTATCTAGCATTGATGCAGATCCATCGATCAACAAACAAAATACGGCGTCCAGTTCTTTAGATGGTGCGGTTTTTCGGTAAAATGGCTTTGGTCGCTCTTCAATCGCAAGGGGTACTAATTTTTTTGACAGTCTTCCTGCATTTAAATTTGTACGAATGCCTTCTTGTCGTTGAGTCATTCGCTTTTTTAATTCTTTTAACAAAGCACGAACATGAGGTGCTTGTTTCCTACGCCAATTTTCAATATCCAAACGGTGATCGCCTACTGCTTTTAATCTCGATTCGTGATACACCACTTGATCATTTGCGGAACCAAATTTCCCTTCTGCTTTTTTCGGTTCGCTTTTCATTTGGCGATCGTCTTTATCGCTATCTTCTAAATGATCACCGCTTGAATCACCTTTTGCCGTTTGTTCCACTTCACTAGCGCCTGCTTCTTCTCTACCACCATCTGCAATTTGCGAATCTCCACTTTCTAATTCAAATTCCATCGCAGGTGAATCGCTTAACTCTGTTTCACGATGCCACGCCCCAAACCATTCTTCAATCGTTTCGATTTCTTCAGGTTCTTCTGCTTCATCTGCTTCTATGCCTTCATGATAATGAAATGGTGGGATCTTCTCCAGTGCTTCCCCGAACGTATAATACGTATGAAGCGCATCTGATTCTAGTAAAAACTCTGCGCGGTCCATAATCCGGTTTACAATTCTTACAGAATCCATTGTCGATTTCGCATCAAACAACTCTGTCCACATTAAAGAGAGTGCATCCGTCAACTCGCCTATATCTACTTCAACTCCACGCAAACGTAAATATGCTGCATTGATAAGAAGGTCGCTTTTAAATCCTTTTTTAAGATTTTGCTTGGCCTGATCTTCATGATATTCCGTATAAACCACTTCGCGGGTTTGAAAAGCAGTCATTGTTCCAGGTCGATTCGCTTTAATGTGTTCAGAAAGCCTAAATTCTTCAGCACATAACAATAATTGTTCACGAAGGCTTGGCAATTTCGTTTTACTTTTTTTAAAATGACGCCACACCGTTAAGTCGAAGTTACGCCAAAACCCTGCCGCTAGTAAATAGATATCCGACAAATAACCATTGCGCTCTATTCGTTTCGTTCGGTGTCGCCAAAATACACTCATCGACATGGCTAATTCAGATGGTCGCAATTCGATCAATTTACGTGTCGTCACTTTTAAATACGGTGCATCTGCTAAAGCGGCAGCCAGCAACTCCATTTGATGAAGCAACTTCGTATCAATGGTTTCGTTATTAAATTGAATAAAGCGGTTAACTGATGTCATCATTTTCACCTACTTTTTCCAAGTATTCGCTAAGTCCATGAACAAATCACGTTCACTTTCATCATCTAATTTCTCTGCAATTGCATATTGAACGGCTCGCAAAGGGTCCATATGTTGTGCTAAAGCCGTCGCATCAAGCAAACTCCGAATCGAAGCAGCTTCTTCCGACAACAAGCCATTTTCCACTTGCTTCATCAAATCTTCTGCTAAATTCAGCATGAATGTTTTCAATTCTTTTTCAGCATCTGGAAATTCACGATTCCACAATTCAGCTAATTGTTGGCCGGTTAAATAAGGAATCGGATAAGCGATAAAGCGGTTTTTCAACGCTTCGTTCATAGGCGCTGTGCCAATATAGCCTTCATTTATCGCGGAAATCACACCAAAATCTGGATGAGCTTCAATTACTTCACCCGTAAACGGATTGGTCATCATACGGCGATGATCTAATGCGCTATGCAAAATGGGCAAGGTCTCTGCCTTAGCCATATTGATTTCATCGATATATAGAAAATGCCCTTTTTTCATTGCGGTTACAACTGGACCTTCAACAAATTCGATCACACTTTGTCCATCACGTTGCACCAATGTTTTAAAGCCTAATAATGCTTCTGCATCCAAGTCTACTGAACAGTTTATGCTTTGCATAGGTTGTTTGAAAAGGGCTGATATGCTTTCTGCCAGTTTGGTTTTACCTGCACCCGTTGGCCCTTTTAGCAAGACAGGTTTTCTCAAAACAACAGCTGATAAAATATCTTCCCACAAATGCTCATCTGGAGCGATATAGCCTGTTTTTCCGATCAGTTTATCGTATTCTTCGTTTGACTGTTTTTGTCGTTTGGCTATATCTTCATTTATAAATGACATAGAGTATCCCTCTTTCCTATAGAAAAAGCCGATGTTTCCATCGGCTTTTCAACTTTATTGATGTGGATTATTCGAAATACGTTTTGTAAAAGCCACCAATTTTTCCGGTATTATCTACTACAAAGATAAATTCTTCGGTTTCATTTTTAACTTCGTACTCTTTCCCTGCAGTTAAAACGTTTGATACTAAAAATTTAGCTGCATCTGTATGTTTGCATGTCACGGTTTTGATTGTTTCTTTATTTAACCATTCATTGTGAAGCATCATCATCACCCTTTTCTATCTGTCTATCTTTTAGTATAAGGAAAAATTCAACTAAATTCAAACAGTCTCTTTTTCAGATGCGTAACACATTTATTGCTAGTCATCACTTTTAGGAAACTTCGTTGTATAAATATACCGTATCACCAAAATAAAAACGATAAGAACAGTCAACGAAACTAAAAATGCTTGTATGTGATCGAGAATGGTTTCATAGGCATATGGAAACGTTCTGCCGACATTGAAATAAATAAACATCCAAACAAATCCCGCTGAATACGCAAACAACATATAACGCATGATCGGAAATCGATTTGCTCCCACTACATACGGCATGGCCCAACGGATTCCTGGAAGGAAAAAACTAAAAGCTATTGCCCATTCTCCGTGCTTTTCCAAAAAGTGGCTAAAACGGCTAATTGCCTGCTTTAACGCAGTTTTATTCAAGCGATTTAGCAATCGATGTCCTAAGCTACGACCGATAAAGTACGCGAATGTATTGCTGGTGATCAAACCTGCATATGCGGATAAAAAAGCATAATAAGGATTAAAGTTGCTAATCTCAGTTAAGACGCCTGAAAATGCTGCTGCCACTTCATTTGGAATCGGCAAACCAAATAACAGCAGCCAATTAAACACAAACATGCTAAAATACCCATATTTTTGCACCAATTCTAGAAGAAACGAAATATCCATGGACTTCGACCGCCTTAGGTGTTCTTTCCTATATCATGACAAAAAAAAGATAGTCCTGCAACGCAGGACTATCTTTTTTAAAAAATATTAAGATTCAAGCAATAAATCTTCTGGGTTTTCAATCATATCTTTAACCATTTTCAAGAAACCAACAGAATCGCTTCCGTCAATTACACGGTGGTCATAAGAAAGTGCAACGTACATCATTGGACGAATTTGAACTTCGTCACCAATTGCAACAGGACGTTTTTGGATTGTGTGCATTCCAAGAATACCAACCTGTGTACCATTTAAAATTGGTGTAGACATCAATGAACCAAATACGCCACCGTTCGTGATTGTAAACGAACCGCCTGTCATATCAGCCATTGAAAGTTTTTTGTCACGAGCTTTTTTAGCAAGTTCGCCGATTGTCGCTTCGATTTCTGCAAAGTTCTTTTTGTCCGTATCGCGAACGATTGGTACAACAAGTCCTTCTTCAGTTGAAACGGCAATACCTACATCATAAAACTGTTTTAGCAATACGTCTGTACCATCTAATTCAGCGTTAACGTAAGGGTATTTTTTCAATGCAGCAGTTACTGCTTTTGTGAAGAATGACATAAAGCCAAGTTTCACATCATTGTTTTTAAGGAATTGATCTTTTTTACGGCTGCGTAATGCCATAACGTTCGTCATATCAATTTCATTAAATGTAGTTAACATTGCAGTTGATTGTTTAACTTCAAGAAGACGTTTAGCAATTGTTTGACGACGTCTAGTCATTTTTTCACGAACAACGCGGCCGTTTTCTTCGTCTGAAGAAGGTGCTGCTGCTTTTGGTGCTTCCGCTTTAGCAGCAGGTGCACTTGCTGCAGGTTTTGAACCATGCGCTTCTACATCTTGAACGCGTACACGTCCCATAGGATCTACTGGGGTAATTGCTGCAAGATCGATTCCTTTTTCACGAGCTAATTTGCGCGCTGCAGGACTTGCAATTGTGCGATCAGAAGAAGATTGCTCTTCAGCCGCTTTGTCTTCAGCCACAGGTTCTTGAGCAGCAGGAGCTTCTGTTTTAGCAGGCTCTTCTGATTTTTGCGGAGCTTCTTCTGCTTTAGGAGCAGCAGATTCGCCAGAACCTTCGCCTACGATTGCGATTACTTGTCCAACTTCAACTGTATCGCCTTCTTGTGCCAAATGTTCTTGAACAACTCCAGCTTCTTCAGAAATAACTTCAACGTTTACTTTATCTGTTTCTAATTCAACGATGAATTCTCCCTTTTCAACTGTTTCGCCCGGCTGTTTAAGCCACTGAGCGATTGTTCCTTCTGTAATCGATTCTGCTAATTCTGGTACTTTGATCTCTGCCACAAAAAATTCCTCCTTAGGTTATCCTTACAATTTAGCTAATGCTTCGTCAATGATACGTGTTTGTTCTACTTTATGTGCTTCGCCATCGCCTTCTGCTGGGCTTTGACGTTGGATACGACCGAAGTATTTCACTTCTTTGCCGTCACCTAATTCACGCAAGTAAGGGTCTGCAAATGTCCATGACCCCATGTTCATTGGTTCTTCTTGTACCCAAGCCAACTCTTTAGCATTAGGGTAACGATCTACAATCGCTTTAATCTTCTCAGCTGGGAATGGATACAATTGTTCTACACGAACAATGTGCGCCCATTCGTAGCCTGTACCATCTTTAACTCGTTCAGCTAAGTCAATTGCCATTTTACCACTTGCAAACAAAATACGTTTTACTTTTTTCACATTTTCGCCCATATTCGGCTGTTCAATAATGGTTTGGAAATGTCCTTCTGACAAATCATCTACGGATGCACCCACTAGAGGATGACGCAGCAATGATTTTGGTGACACAATAATTAATGGACGAATCGATTCTTCTCCAAGCATTTTTGCCTGACGGCGTAAAATATGGAAATAGTTTGCTGCACTAGAAAGGTTGGCAACTGTCCAGTTGTTTTCAGCAGCCATTTGAAGATGTCTTTCTAAACGCGCACTCGAATGCTCCGGGCCTTGACCTTCGTAGCCGTGAGGCAGTAGCATAACTAAACCTGATTTTTGTCCCCACTTTGAACGTCCAGCAGAAATAAATTGGTCAAACATCATTTGAGCCATGTTAGCGAAATCGCCATACTGAGCTTCCCAAATAACTAACGCTTTATCGTTCTCAACATTATATCCGTACTCAAAGCCTAATACTGATGCTTCACTAAGCGGACTGTTGTACACAACAAATGATGCTTTAGCATCTGAAATATGATGCAACGGCACAAGTTCATTGCCGTTCTTTTCATCATGTAACACTAGATGACGGTGAGCAAATGTGCCACGTTGCGCATCTTGACCAGTTAAACGGATTGGGTTGCCATCTTGTAAAATTGTACCGAAAGCAAGTGTTTCAGCATGTGCCCAATCAATTTTCCCTTTGCCTTTAAAAGGTTCTTCACGACGTTTTAAGATTTTTGCTAATTTGCCGAAAGCAGAAAAATCACTTGGCCAAGACAATAGCTCTTCGTTCATTTTAGTCAAAATATCTTTATCAATTCCTGTTGGAACTTCAGGATAACCGTTTAAAACAGCTTCAGGGATTTCCAATTTCGGGAAATCTTCTGATTTGTTTTCTTTAACGCGATCATATGCTTCCTGCATTTCTTTTTGAACATCTGCATCAAGCTTTTGAACATCGTCTTCAGAAAGTACGTTTTCAGCTGCTAATTTGTTACCGTAAAGTTTACGGACGGTATCATGTTGGTGAATACCATGGTACATAGTTGGGTTGGTAACTAATGGCTCATCCATTTCGTTATGTCCATAACGACGATAACCAATTAAATCAATTAAGATGTCTTTACCAAATTTTTCACGGTATTCAAACGCTAAACGAGCAACTGCAACTACTGCTTCTGGCTCATCCGCGTTAACATGGATAACCGGTACTTCAAACCCTTTTGCAGGATCCGACGAATAATGCGTGGATCTAGAATCAAATTGTTCTGTAGTAAATCCGATCAAGTTGTTAGCAATAATATGGATAGATCCACCTGTTTGATAACCTTTGACGCGGCTAAAGTTCAAAGTTTCCGTGACAATCCCTTGACCTGGGAATGCCGCATCGCCATGCACTAAAATAGCATACGATTTTTTCGGATCCATATTAGCAATACCCGTTTGGTCAGTAAGTTCTTGTGCAGCTCGAGTTTGTCCAGCTACGATTGGACTTACAACTTCCAAATGCGATGGATTATATGCTAATTTAACGCTCGTACCAGTTGCAGATTTATAAGCTGCACCCATATGGTATTTCACATCACCAAACCACCCTTTAGTGATTTGAAGAGAACCGTCTTTCGGAAGAAATGCTTCATCGCCAACGTGGGCAAATCCAGCAAACATCATTTCATAAGGTTTGTTTAAAATATGAGTAAGCACATTTAAACGACCGCGATGCGCCATCCCGATCATAATGTCTTTCGTTCCTGCTGATTCGGACATGCGAACAAGCTCATCCATTAATACAACTAATGAATCAACACCTTCGATTGAAAAGCGTTTTTGTCCAACAAATGTACGATGTACAAACTTCTCAAAACCTTCTACACGCGTTAACAAATCAAGAACTTGTTTTTTCTTATCTGCATCTAGTGATGGTTTTGCTATGCCTGCTTCGATCTTTTCTTGCAACCAGCTACGTTCTTGCGGCTGAATAACGTGAGAAAATTCAAAAGCAATTTTGTCTGTATAAAGTGATTTCAAGTAATTAATAGCTTCTAAACCATTGCTTACATTGTTTGGTACATTGTTCAAAATAAATGATGCAGGCACTTCTTTTAAATCTTGCTCACTTAGACCGTAAGTTGAAGGTTCCATGCGTGAAGTATCTTTTGGCTGATCGTTTAGCGGATAGATATCTGATGCTAAATGACCATGCGCACGAATCGCTTCAGCTAAATGAACAGCAGCCAACACTTTTTCAAAATTATTTGGTTCTACAGTTGTTGCACCTGAAGTTTGTTGTTCTTTAGGAACTTCAGTAGGTGGTCCGTATTGCTTAAAAAGTTCAACATATTCTGGGTCAAGTAATTCAGGTGACTCTTGATACAGATCATACATTTCCATTACGTATCCCAAGTTCGGGCCAGTAATAGAGCTCCACGGGGATTTTGCATCTGGATAATTGCTAGACATTAAAAAACCTCCAACTATTTGTTTGACGGCAGTCATTATTTTTTGTATATGTCTTGCCTATTTTATCACGCTTCCGATTAGACATAAAGCAGAAGGCGCTTAGGCAATATAAGTTTAAAATTCCCTATCAATCTTACTACTTCCATGACGAAAATCAAAGCATTTTCGTGAAAAGATTCACATAACAACTAATAAAGTACTTTTTATCAGTTTATCGCTTTAATTTAGCTATTTTCAACTGCTTTTTACTGCACAGAATACAAATAAGCAGTTCCTTTCCCTTTACCTTTGGCCAAATAAAGTGCCGCATCTGCTTTTTTAACCAATTCATCAAAATCTTGTCCGTGTTCAGGATAGATAGCAATCCCTACAGACGATGTTGGGGTGAAATGATGATCAGCGATTGTCCATCCTTCTAAAAGTGACTCATTGATTCGATTAATAACACTTTCAATATGTTGTTCACTATTTTCCGGTACCACATCACGTAATGCGACTAAAAATTCATCGCCACCAACTCTTGCAACTAAATCATTTTTTCGCAAGCTTCTTTTGATTGCATCGCCGAAATGAAAAATAAACTCATCCCCAACGTCATGTCCAAATTGATCGTTAACTAATTTAAAGTCATCTCCATCTAAATACAGTAAAACGATAAATTCATTTTTGGCATCGGCTTGCTCTCTAATTTGTTGAAACTGTTGAATCATAAAACGTCGATTAGGTAAATTGGTCAAACTATCGTGATATGCCATGAAATGCAATTTTTCTTCTAATTGTTTTCGTTCTGTTATATCAAAAAGAATAGATAAAAATTGATAAATTTCTCCTTCTACATCTAATAGTGGAATGATGGTAACGTCTACCCAGAAAAACTCCCCATTGCGTTTCATACTTTTAATTTGGCCGCGCCAGATTTCACCTCGTAAAGTCACTTCACGAATCTCATTGTATAATTTTGGAGATACAACTGCTTCTCCAATTTCAGATATATTCAACCCAATCATATCTGACGGTTTATAGCCTGTTAATTCGTTTAAATTATCGTTTACAAACTCTACCGTACCAGAGACATTCCAAATGGCGACAAGTGCTGCGTAATTAAGCGCTTCTTTGTAGCTTTCCAAAATATTTTCGGTCTTTTTCAGTTCATTTTTTAACAATAATTCGTTAGTTAACTCTCGAAAAACAATGTGAAATGCGCGGATCATTCCGTTTTCTTTTACCGGTGAATAGCTGACCGAAAACTTCGCTTCGGTACCATCTTGTTTTATACGTTTCATAATCATCGACGTACTCTTAGATTGTGCTGAAAACTGTTGGAGCAAGTTTTTCCCCGCTCCAAACAATTCTTTTTGCTTATCCGGCAACTCGTGATAGTAGCGACCAACCCACTGGCCTTTGAATACGCCAAATGTGTTTTCATAAGCTGGATTTAAATCGAGAATCATAAATTCTGCCGAAACCATAATCATGGGATCCACGGAGTTTTGAACTAATGACTCGAAAAACAAATAGTCTTCTTCTATTTTCTTTTGAGCTGTCACATTTTTGGTAACTGCAAGAACAAATCGCTCATTTCCATATTCCATCGGTGTAAGCTCTGTTTCCATGGCAGTTTCTAAATCACTGAACAAACTATAATCACGATACGTGTGTTTTTTCCCTACTTTTAAAGCGATCAAATATTGTTTTTTAATCTCCATTGCGAGGGGCAGTGGCATACTTTCATCTAAATTGGTACCGACTAGTTCTTTATTAAAAAGCGTAAAGCACACTGGGTTAACATACAAATAGTCAAATGTGTCTCCATTTTGCCTCATGAAATAAACCGGATCTTTAGCGTTTTTATAAAGTAGATCTAGTTGCTCCACTGTAAAAGGCATTAACATCTAATTCACCGCTTTCCTTTACACAAATTGACTTGAGAAAGTAGTAACTTCCTCAATAAATTTCTCGTAACTTGGTTGTTCTTGTAATTCAGTAGTTGATGATATGCTGCTATTGACCGATTCGTCGGCCCAATCGAATGTCGAAATTGACAGATAAGTTGCGTTCCCTGTAAGTTGAAGTTGAATATTGTCCCCATTTTTTATAACGGAACATTTCACGAGTCCCCCAGGATTATATACGGATACTTCGCCAAACGGTACCAACCCTGCCATACAACTAATTAATGCTGAAGCTGTCATTGCTGTGCCACATGCATTTGTAAAGCCGACACCTCGTTCGTAAGTCCGAACAAATATTCCCTGCTCTACTGGGGTTACATAACTAACATTGACCCCATCAGGAAAATACTCGTTCTCTCCATTAAAATGCTGTGCCCATTTTTGCTGGTGGCTAATGTCTTTTTGAAGTTCTTCAGGCACAATTCCAATCAAATGAGGGTTTGGAACAGAGACCGCTGAAAAAGGAATGTCTTCTGAAACAAAAGGTAATGGTTTTTGAACCCATTCTGTATGATTTAAGTAGTTCATTGGCAAACTGTTTAATGAAAATGACACCGGCGAAATCTCTACAGCATATGTTTCAATTCCTTCGTTTAAAGTTTCTTCTTTTTTGACACGCAAGGAAGCTTTCATCGTTTCGATTACTGCTTCTTGAACGTTGTCACGTTCGCAAACATAGCGTGCAACACAACGTAGACCATTTCCACACATTGAAGCTTCTGAACCATCATTATTAAAAACACGCATTTTCGCATGCGCAACAGCCGATGGTAAAATCACCAATATGCCGTCCACATCTTGATCTAAAGCCGAAAGTTGGATTGCTAATTGGGCATAATCTTCGCGTTCTTCCCCTTCAAACATGTAAAACGTATTCATAGAGCCATGGACTTTTATCATTGTCATTTCCATTCCGGTCACCTCTTATAAATTAATAATCTTATTTTGTAAAGGTTGCTACCAACTTAGCCATTTCTGCAGCTGTAATTGGTGCCTCAGCCTGTGTCATCGTTTCGATTAACTGATCTTTATCCGATTGTAATTGTGAGAGCTCTTTCATAAAGCGTTCGGCAGACAACTCTTCTTCTTCCACGACTTTTGCGAATCCTTGTTTTTTAAATAAGTTCGCATTCAGTATTTGATCTCCGCGACTCTTTTGGATAGATAAAGGTACAAGTAACATTGGTTTTTTTAATGCCAAAAATTCAAATATGGAATTTGAACCCGCACGCGACACAACAAAATCCGTCATATGCAACAAATGCGGTAATTCGTGTGTAACATATTCAAACTGACGATAATTTTCATGGATGTCCAATTCTGCCACATGATTTCCTTTGCCGCACAAATGAATAATATTAAATTGTTTAAGCAACTGCTCTAGGTTATTATGAATCGCTGAATTGATCATTGCAGACCCTTGACTGCCACCCATCACCATTAAAACAGGCAATTTGTTTGAAAACGAACTGATTTCTCGTCCTTTTTCTGCGGTGCCTTCCATCAGCTCATTGCGAATCACGGATCCTGTGCATGTAGATTTATCATTCGGGACGTGAGCTAATGTTTCTTTAAACACAGTGAATATATGATCCGCAAAAGGCAAAGCGAGCTTGTTGGCTAGTCCTGGAGTCACATCCGACTCATGAATAATTACAGGAATTGACATCATTCGTCCCGCCATCACAACGGGAACCGATACAAAGCCACCTTTTGAAAAAATGGCTACAGGTTTCGTTTTGCGAATGATAGTTAATGCTTGCACCAATCCTGCACCTACCCGAAATGGATCCGAGAAGTTTTTTGTAGAGAAATAACGTCTTAATTTACCACTCGATATGGCGTGATATGGAACCGACGGAAACGATTCTCGAATAAGTTCGTTTTCAATGCCTTCTTTAGAGCCGATATATTCTACATGAAAACCTAAATTTTTCAACTCTGGAATTAATGCCTGGTTTAGCGAGACATGCCCTGCCGTCCCGCCTCCGGTCAATAAAATTGTTTTGTTGTTCATCATTCGTCCTACTCTCATCTAATAATTTGCTAAAGCTAGTTTCTCCTTAAGAGGAAGGCTAACTATGCTATACTGAAATTTATGGGTTAAATTTAGTTGAATTCATTTTACTACATAAGAAAAACAAGTAACTCTACGTATCATTTTAGTAAATCTCTAGTAATATAGCGACAAAGAATTACTATACGTAAGTTGTGGGAGGAAAGAACATATGCACGAAACGCACACTAAAAAAGAAAAACTCTTATTATTAGTGAAGATTGTTTTTCCGGTTCTAGTTACACAAGTAGCCATGTATATGGTGACATTTTTCGATATTTATATGACTTCCCGCTACGGAACAGAAGATTTAGCAGGAGTATCGATTGGATCCTCTTTTTGGGTTCCCGTATACATCGGTTTAGCTGGTATCCTCATGTCCATTACCCCAATTGTAGCACAATTGATGGGGGCTAAGAAAAAAGAACAAGTAAAACAAGCTGTCCAACAAGGAATTTATTTGTCTCTTTTGCTTGCCGCAATTGTTTTTGCTTTTTTCTACTTTGGAATTGATCTTTTGCTTGCACTTATGAATCTTGAACCAGCTGTTGCCGACGTTGCCAGTCGCTATATACAAGCAATGAGCATCGGGTTAGTTCCCTTATTTGCATATACTATATTGCGTTCTTATATTGATGCACTTGGTGCCACTCGCGTTACTATGGTCATCTCTCTTTTATCAACACCAATCAATATTCTTTTCAACTACTTATTGATTTTCGGGAAATTTGGCTTTCCTGAACTTGGTGGTGTCGGTGCGGGACTTGCGTCAGCCATCACTTATTGGTTAATTTTGGCGATCGCCGTATGGATCATTCATACAAGAAATCCATTTTCTGTTTATGGCATTTTCCGCCAATGGCCAAAGCTATCCTTAAGCCGGTGGATTGAGATTAGTCGGATTGGTGTTCCTATCGGCATTTCGATTTTTGTAGAAACCAGCATATTCTCAGCAGTAACTTTTATGTTAGCTTCTTATGGTACTTACACCATTGCCGCTCACCAAATTGCTTTAAATTTCACTTCTCTCTTGTATATGTTGCCTCTTAGCATATCGATGGGTGCTACTATCCTTGTTGGTTACGAAGTTGGCGCTAAACGCTTCCGTGATGCAAGACAATATAGTTGGTTGAGTGTGTTAACTGCAGTGACGTTTAGTTTTGTATCAGCTTGTATTCTCTACTTTATGCGTGCTGAAATTGCGGCTTTGTATACATCTGATCCCGTTGTCATTGAATTGGCCGTTCAATTTTTAGTATTTGCTGCTTTGTTCCAATTATCAGATGCTATTCAAGCGCCTGTTCAAGGGGCCCTTCGTGGCTATAAAGATGTTAATATTACGTTTATTATGGCCGTTATTTCTTATTGGGTCATCGGCTTACCTTGCGGATACTTGTTAGCCAATTACACTGAATTTGGCGCATTTGGCTATTGGATCGGGTTAATCGTAGGGTTAACTGCAGGCGCCATTACGTTATCTATTCGTTTATTGAGCATCCAAAAAAGAATTGCAGGTCAAACGACTACATGACACTAAAAAAACAGGCAACGAAAATCAATGATTTTCGTTGCCTGTTTTTTATTTTTATTGAGATGCTAATTTTTTGTACAAAGCTGCTAAACTCGTTTTTTCAGACTCCGATAAGTCGGATTCTGAAATACGCAATAATGCGAGGTCTAATTTTTGTTGTTTCGATTTGCGTACTCGTGGATGCGTCAGCTCATCATTTAACTCGATAAGCATATATTTTTCAAGCTCTTCTTGTGTACGAATTTGCGCTGTTGCCGCTCGTTGAGGCCAAAGTTTTTGGTACAGTTCAATCATGGAAGTTCGACTCCTTCTAGCCCTTCACCAATGACTACGATTTGGTTTTGCATTTTCATATATTCCGGAAGCCATTGGGCCATTCCATAGGCAAATTGAAAGGCATGTGGGTATTTATCGCCTTCAAGTGGCACATACCCTTTGATCCGATAAACTGAATCCGGCAAGGTTCGTAGCCACTCTTCAAACTTTTCCCGTTGAACAGGCGCATCAAACTGCAACACTTTCGCATTTAAATTTAGTTTCGAAACGGGCGCTTTTACGACGTCTTTTGCGGTAGATGCTGTTATTTTATCCAATGCTGAAAATGGTACTTTCGCGTGAACCGTCTGAATAATTTGAGCAGATGAGTTTAACGACTGAATTTCGTAAACCACTGTTCCTTGTTCACTGTCGGTTAATAAATCCATTTTGTTTGCTAATATTAAGTCCGCGTGGCGAATTTGCTCTAAAAACAATGACCGAATTTGTGGAGACAAGCTATTGCGATCCATCCACCTTTTGCTATCTGCTACGGTTACGATACCTTTAAAGTTTAATTTCTCTGCAAATAACGGAGAAAAAATGGCATCTAATGCTTCTACAGGATGTGCAGCACCGGTTGTTTCAATAAGCAGCACATCAAAATCTTCTTCTGCTAACAGCGTTTGAATTTGTGCTTCTGATTTTTCAGAACCGGTGCAGCAAATACACCCATCCAAAATTTCTTTTAGCGGTACTCCGTCTTCAACTGAATCAGAGTCCATATTCATTTTGCCAAGCTCATTCATGAAAACTGCCGGCTTTAAGCCTTTATCTTTCATTTGGCTGATCATGGTTTTTAAAAGCGTCGTCTTCCCACTCCCCAAAAATCCACTAAACAAATATACGTCTTTCATCAACTCACCCTTCCCATCACTAATTAAGAAAAGGCCCGCATAAGCGGACCTTTAGGATCACTCTTCAGTTTCTTCAACTTCTTCTGGTTCAGAAGTTGTAATGCCTGCTTTTTCCATTGAAAGCTTTTTCGCTTCTTGTAATTGCGGGTCATCATTTTTGATTTTATCACGTAATGCATCCATGACAGCAAATGTACTATCTCCAGTTAAGACACCCGTTGTTTCTAGTTCTTTGTCTTCCTGGAAAGCTTTAACTGCCTCTGCCATTTGCTCTTCAAACACGCCATCTACTTCACCAACATCGTAGCCAAGCGCTTCGAGCATTTGCTCTGCTGTTTTGACTTGTTCAGAAATTGCGCCATCTTTTAATTCGATGGAAGTATCCAAGACCGGAAGAGAAGCATAAGCTGGAAATTCCACTTCTACATCTGGTTCAATTCCTTTTTCATGGATCCAATTACCATCCGGTGTTAACCATTTAGCTGTTGTAAACTTCAAATTAGAACCATCTTGAAGGTCATTAGCCGTTTGGACAGTTCCTTTACCGAAAGTTTTTTCTCCAACTAATTGGATATCCGCAGATTCGTTCATCGCTCCAGCTAAAATCTCAGAAGCTGAAGCACTGCCACCGTCGATTAACAGCGTAACAGGTACATCAACTTTAGCTCCTGATGAAGACATATAAACTTCAGGTTCTTCACCTTTTGCTTGAACTTCAAACAATGGTTTTCCTTCTTCGATAAATAAGTCGGAGATATCAAGTGCCACATTCAGCAAGCCGCCAGGATTTCCACGTACGTCCATGACGAGTGCTTCCATTCCTTCGTTTTCCATTTCTTCAATAGCATCAAGCAACTCTTGATACGTATTTTCAGAGAAACTAGTCACTTGAATATGGGCTACATTGTCACCAATCATTTCTGCATAAACAGTCTCAATTGGAATTTCATCACGTACGATTGTAATATCAATCGGATCTGCGTTTTCACCGCGTTTAACGGTTAATGTAACTTCAGTTCCTTTTTCACCACGAATCAACATAACCGCTTCTGTAGTCGTGAAGCCTTGAATGCTTTCTCCGTCAACAGCAATAATTTGGTCATTTGGCAAGATGCCTGCTTTTTCAGCTGGGGAATTTTTAATTGGTGAAACCACCGTTATAAATCCGCCGCGCTCTTGCACTTCTGCACCAATCCCTTGAAAACTAGACGAAATTCCTTCAAGAAATTGTGAAGCTTCTTCTTCATCCAAGTAATCTGAATAAGGGTCTTCTAGCGAATCCACCATGCCGTTAATGGCACCATTCACTAATACATTGCGATCAACATCTTTATAATATTGGTCTTGTATTTGATCATATGCTGTATACAGTTTTTCGAATTCACGTCGCTCTGGAGAATTGACTTCCACAGCTTTTTCGTCACCAAATGTTAAAGCGAAAACAGTTAACCCAGCCGTTGCTATTATTAAAAGAAACACTAGCATAATAAACGAGAATGTTTTCATCTTAATAGTGTGCGACGGTGATTCTTCTACCGGAGGAGTAGATTCTTGCTGTTCTTCCGGACGTTTGTCATCCATCTATTTCACCACTTTCGTAATTGCGCTTAAAACTTGTGAGCATGAAAAGAAAAAGACTGTCGAAACAGTCTTTTTTTCAAACGGATACTTAAACGCTAAAGGTTAGGGTACCCGCATTTTTACTAGTCTTGAATAGCTGCATCTAAAGCTACAACAATCATATCATTGAATGTTGTTTGACGTTCTTCAGCTGTAGTTACTTCACCCGTTAATAAGTGATCGCTAACCGTTAAAATAGATAGTGCTTGGCGACCAAATTTAGCAGCTAATGTATAAAGTGCCGCAGATTCCATTTCGAGAGCAAGTACACCGTATTGAGCCCACTTTTCATGTTCTGCAAATTCGTTATAGAAGATATCTTCCGTGAAGACATTCCCAACACGCAAGTTTAATCCTTTTTCAAGACCCGCATTGTATGCTTTTAAAAGCAAATCGAAATCTGCTGTTGGTGCATAATCAATGCCATTGAAAATAACTTCATTCATTTTAGAGTTAGTTGAAGAACTTTGAGCTAAAATTACATCACGAACTTTAACGTCTTTATGGATTGAACCACATGTGCCTACACGGATTAATTTTTTTACATCATATTCTTGCATCAATTCTGTTACATAAATAGCAATCGATGGTACACCCATTCCAGTTCCTTGAACAGAAATACGTTTTCCTTTGTATGTTCCTGTGTAACCGAACATATTGCGGACTTCATTGTACAACGTTACATCTTCTAAAAAAGTTTCCGCTATGTACTTTGCGCGAAGCGGATCTCCTGGTAGTAAAATTGTTTCGGCAATATCGCCTTTTTTTGCATTAATGTGAACACTCATTAAAAAAACCTCACTTTTGTATAGTAGATTTAATCATACTGTTTTTTTGTTACTAGTGCAACGACCAGCTTTATTCGTCTGTGTAATCTCGCCACATTTCATCGAAAACGCTTGCTCTCATGACTGGATGTGCTTTTTCTTCAATGTATTTAGAAAGTCGTTCAAAATCAGTTTCGGATTTCGGAAATGAATGGTCCAAAAACATTGAATCTGAAAAACGTGAAAAGTCATCTGCCTCGAGTTTGCCACGGTATTTCAATGCAAATTGATAAAAAGAACGTTCCATGGTCGAACTCCTTTCGAATTTCAGGCAAAAAAAACCGGACAATTTGTCCGGGCCACCCTTTATTCAAATAATTTCTTGTACTCGGATAAACCTTCATCATCTAACTGCTCTTTCGGTACAAAACGAAGAGCTGCAGAATTGATACAATAACGAAGTCCACCTAAAGAAGATGGTCCATCAGGGAATAAATGGCCTAAATGCGAGTCGGCAGTTGCCGAACGAACTTCAGTTCTTCTCATGCCATGACTTGTGTCAAAGCTTTCTTTTACTTCAGTCGCTTCGATCGGTTTCGCAAAACTTGGCCATCCACAATGAGCATCAAATTTATCTTTTGAACTAAATAACGGTTTTCCAGAAACGATGTCTACATAAATACCTTCTTCGAAATGTTGGTCGTACTCACCTTGAAATGGCGGCTCCGTCCCGCTTTCTTGCGTGACATGATATTGCATCGGTGTTAATTTTGCTTTTAATTCGTCTTTCATAATTGTCCACCCCAATTCTTTTCTATGAACGCGGTCCGTCCCGATCCAACCGAATAACGATTGTAATGGGCAGGGTTTTTCTTATAGTAATCTTGATGGTATGATTCTGCTAAATAAAATGGTTTTGCTTCAAGTATCGGGGTCACAACAGCTTTTTCAAATCTCCCCGAATTATCTAGTTCTTGTTTGGATTTTTCTGCAGCGATTCGTTGCTCTTCGGAATGAACAAAAATTGCCGTTTGATAAGATTCCCCACGATCATAAAATTGACCGCCAGCATCTGTTGGATCAATTTGGGTCCAGAAAACATCTAACAATTTTTCATATGGGAAAATATCGGGCTGGAAAGTGATTTGAACTGCTTCAACATGTCCCGTAGCATTTGAACAAACTTGTTCGTAAGTTGGGTTTTTTAACTCCCCGCCTGTATATCCACTTACTACTTCTTCGATGCCATCTAATGAATCAAAAGGTTTGACCATGCACCAAAAACAGCCGCCTGCAAATGTTGCTTTTTCTGTCTTCATCTACTCACTCCGTTCCCTATGGTTCGATTGTCACCAATAATCGGATATCGTCATCTTCTAAATTAAACGATGCCGCTCGCACAGAAATTCCACCATCTAACGGAATTTCTGTAAGCTTTAATACCACTTCTTCGTCTTTAGGCATTACTTCCATAAAATCTGGAAGATCAACTGAATCTCTAAGTAACTTTAACGCAGATTCAGGCGGAATATCCAGCATGCCGACTTCGACAGACTTTTGTTCCAGCAACAAATTGCCATCTTTTTGAACAAGCGGCTCAAATTTCATCAAGATTGGTAAAGTCACCGAAAATACCGTTAGTTCTGTGGAGATGCTGACATCATCTGTAACCGATAAAGCTAAAGGAATCGGCTGATCTTTCATGGCTCTTTGAATATAGGTATTGGCAATTCCTTCAAAATCTGCTTTGGTTGTGTTGACGACTACTGTATTACCAGCAGCAGGTCCATTTTCTAAGGCCTGATACGATGTATAGTCTTTTGGTGGAGTGGTGACATAAAGTACTGCTCCTACCAATGCCAAGGCATTTAACGCTAGTAAAGCAAAAAAGGCCAATCGCCATTTTCTCATCATATCATCACCCTATTCTTCATAACTCAATCCACATTCTTCCATCCTTTTTAACATACGTTTTGTCATCAAGTCGTAACCTTTACTATTGGGATGAAAAAAATCGGAATGGTAAACTAAGTTTTTGTTGCCTATAAACAAATCACTTACAGGCACAAAACATGCTTGAGGATCTTCTTCTACTCTTTCTTTCATCACTTGATTGAAAGAGTCAATAATTTGATCAAATTCCTCTACTTCGTCTGTAACGAGTGAAAACGGGTTATAAATGCCCATCATCACAATGGGAACAGTGGGATTAATTGCTCGGATTGAAGTGAAAATTGTGTCAAAACGATTTTCATATAATACCAGTTCATCATCAAAAGCTTCTATATTCAGCGAAAACAAATCGCGTTTCACAATTCGCATGACATCATTTCCGCCTATGGTCATTGTTAAATAATCCGCTTCCGTAATAGGGCCAGTCAGTTTACCTTGTTGAAACATTGCTAGCAATTGATCGCTTCGACGGCCCCTTTTCGCAGTATTTTCAACTGCAACACCTTCAATCCCTTGCCAAGTTTGAATTTCGGCGGCCAATCTACCTGTGTAGCCACCTAACTCTTCTTCATCTCCAACACCTTGAGATAATGAATCACCAAGAGCCGTTATAATTACGGCTTGAGGTTTAAAGTTCGGCGGGACCGTATAAGAACCGATGGACGGCTCATTTCTTGGTTCCGCCTTTTCGTTACCAAAGATAAACGTTGGACTGCACCCCGCTACTATACCCATGGACAAAATGACGATTAACAACAGGATGCGTTTCAAATTCGTCTCTCCTTTTTTAAGTGGAACTGTACTTTAGAGTTAATCGGTATAATACATGAATCCTATTGCACCAATTCCTGTGTGCGTTGATATTACGGGCGTTGTAAAGTCAAATTGAATATCACTAAACCCAGTTTCTTTAATTTTTTCGCGCAACGGATCGGCCATTGCAAGTCCGTTAGCGTGGGCGATGCCAACACCTTTTACTTGCTTGCCTTTTGTCCGTTCAAGAAAATCATTCATTAAATAATCGACCACTTGCTTATGGCTTCTCACTTTAGCAACCGGCGTATATTCACCACTATCTAAAGAAGCGATCGGCTTGATTTTCATTAACGAACCTAACAATGCACGACCTTTACCAATTCGTCCGCCTTTTACAAGATTATCTAATGTATCCACAACAACAAACAGTTTTGTGTTCAGGCGAACTTGCTCTACGCGTGCAATAATTTCGTCCATCGACTTCTCTTCTTTGGCCATTTTAGCTGCCTCAAACACTTGGAAAGTTAAGGCGTGCGAAATATAGCGAGAGTCAATGACCGTAACGTCTGAATCAGAGAGTTGTGCTGCTGTTCGGGCAGACTCAACCGTCCCGCTCATTCCTCCCGTCATATGAATAGATAAAATTTGATCGCCATTTTCACCTAACTTGTCATATAAATCCTTGAAAACACCTGGTGCTGGTTGAGAGCTTTTTGGCATTTCTTTCGTGTTTTTCATTAGCTCCAAAAAAGATTCTGGCTCAAGATCTACTCGGTCCAAATACGTTTTTCCACCAACCTGTATGCTCAATGGAACCACATGTAAATCATATTTTTCTATGACCTCTGGCTTTAAATCAGCGGTCGAATCCGTCACGATATGAATCTTGGACATGAAATCACTTCTTTCTTCACTTAAATTTAGGACGAACAATCTAAATTTTATTTTTGCTTAGACAATGTAACAATCGCGTCAGCAATTTGGGAATGAATCATTGCAATTGCTTCTTTTGGGTTCATCTCTTTTATCGTTTCACTGGAGATTGGATCTAAAAGTTGAACTTGTACAGTTGCCGGCATTACTTTATTGTTGTTTTTTTCCATAATATCTGCAGTTCCGTGAATGGCAATGGGCAAAATCGATACATTCGCATCTTTTGCAATCCGTAAAAACCCTGCTTTGAATTCGCCTAGACCTTCCCCTTTACTTCTTGTTCCTTCAGGAAATATCAAGATTGAATGACCTTCTTTTAACTTTTCTACTGTGTCTGTAATCGATTTCAAAGCGCTCCGGCGATCGGTACGGTCTAAAAACACACAGTTCATCTCTTCCATATACATCGGGATGATAGGAAATTTCTTTACTTCTTTTTTAGAGATAAAGCCAAATGGTTTCGGAATTGTAGACAGTAAAGTTGGAATATCAAAATTCCCTTCATGATTGCTGACAAAAAGCACAGGTCCTTTAGGAAGTTTATCTAAACCATTAATAGACACGGTACTTTTTGTCCGTTTCATAATACCAGTTGCCCATTTTTGAGGCTCTTTGTGAATTAATTGATCATATTCTTCTAGAGTCATGTGTTGCTTTTGTTTTATGGATTTTTTTAAACTTATTGCACTAAACGGCAAATAGCCAAATAAAAACGAAAATGTTCGAATTGAATTAAGCATGGTCATTTTTCTTTTTCCGTCTTTCATACACTAAGTAGGAAAAAGCGACTTCTTTTGAAATTTGCTGCTCTGACTCTGAAACAAGCTTCCACTCACGACCATATTCCGGGAAATAAGTATCGCCATCAAATTCCTGATGGATTAACGTGATATACAAGCGGTCAGCATCTGGTAAAACCGACTCAAAAATTTGTTCTCCACCAATAACCATGACTTCTTCATGCGCTTCTTTTGCCAATTGGATGGCATCTGATAAATTGTGAACCACGTCTACCCCTTCCGCTTCGTAATGATCGTTGCGTGTCACGACAATATTACGACGTTTTGGAAGTGGACGACCTATAGATTCATACGTATTGCGTCCCATTACAATGCCTTTACCAATTGTATGTTCTTTAAAATAAGCCAAGTCTGCAGGAATATGCCAAGGCAATTCGTTATTTTTTCCGATGACCCGATTAGGATCATGCGCTACCATCAATGAAATCATACTTCTTCCTCCTACCCCGCTTTTTACGGGTGTTAAACTTTATATAATGAATTTCTGTTGCTCGTTAAACCGCAACAGGTGCCTTAATACGCGGGTGCGGATCATACCCTTCGATGGTGATATCTGCAAGTGTTAAGTCGAAAATAGATTCAACTTCTTCGTTAATGTGTAAAGTCGGAAGCGGTTTAGGCTCTCTTGTTAGTTGTTTTTGCACTTGCGATAAATGATTTGAATACAAATGTGTATCCCCTGTCGTATGGACAAAATCGCCAACTTCCAACTTGCATTCGCGAGCAATAAGATGCGTTAACAACGCATAAGATGCAATATTAAATGGCACACCTAAAAAGACATCTGCACTTCGTTGATACAGCTGACATGAGAGTTTACCATCAGCTACATAAAACTGGAACATAATATGGCATGGTGGCAATGCCATGTCATCTATAAATTCTGGATTCCAGGCGGTCACTAAGTGGCGACGTGAATCCGGATTTTTTTTGATGGATTCGATAACATTTTTCAGTTGATCGATCGTTCCACCTGTTGTCGTTGCCCATGAACGCCATTGTTTGCCGTAAACCGGACCTAAATCTCCGTACCTTTCGGCAAATTCCGGGTTTTCAATCACTTTTTGCTGAAAAGCTTGCATTTGCTGTTTATAGAGTTCTGCAAACTCCGAGTCTTTCTGGGCGCGACGGCCGAAATCTGTCATATCTGGCCCTGTATATTCATCGCTTTCTATCCACTGGGCAAATGCCCACTCGTCCCATATATGATTATTGTCTTGTAACAATGCGCGTACATTTGTGTCGCCTTTAATAAACCATAGAAGTTCCGAAACAATTAAGCGGAACGCTGTTTTTTTTGTTGTCATTAATGGAAAGCCTTGCGTCAAGTCAAAGCGCATTTGATGGCCAAAAACACTTAATGTTCCTGTACCCGTTCGGTCTTCTTTTTTTGCGCCGTTATGTAAAATATGTTCGCATAAGTCTAAATATTGCTTCATGTAATTCGCCTCCGTTGTTATGTTTAATCATAACAAAAAATATGATCAAGGACACATTTGAACTAATATTACCTGCCCACAAATTTTTCAAAACAAAAAACCGCCACAAAGTGAACGGTTTAAGAAAGCCATTTGGGTGGTGTATTTTTAGACCAATAAATATCTCCCAACGTAATATGTTTTTGGAAGTTGTCATTAGCTATATGGTAATGGAAGTTAAACGAATAGCCTATTTGCGGCTTTTTCTCTGTTCGAACATGAAAACGAATTTCGTCTTTATTGGTTTCGGCATCATAAACATGGAAGATTTTTTCAGCGTAGTCACCGGAAGGTTTTTCGGAAATCGCTAACTTTTTAAGTTTGCTGTCGTCAAGGCTAGCTAGATGAACATCAATTGCACGCTGAATATTAGGCAAAATCATTGTTTGAAATTCATCATGAATGACAGGTCCAATTCGCGAACCGAATTTCAAATAAGATTGCTCTTCGGCAGATTGATAAACTAAATCGAGTATCGAATCACTTGTATCGTAAAATTCACTCGGGTCGACCCAGTCATAAATATATTGTTTGTTGTCACTTTCCGCTGCATGTGATTTTGGTTGACCTTTATCGTCTAAAAGCGACTCCCAAATTAAATGATTTGGAGAGATTGCGCCCAATGTCAAAACGGCAACTGCAATCATCAGCGACTTTTGCCACCAATTTTTCATGAACATCACCTTTTCTTTATGAACATTTTAGTAACACGTCTGCTTATTTATACGATTTTCATGGGTAAAGGTTTCATCTTCTTGAAATTCATTGTACAATAAAGTCATTAACAACGCCTTGTTTTTTTTGGAAAAGGAGGAATTTTCGTGGACGCATCATTATTGATCGGATTGGGTCTCCTGTTTATGCTCGGATACTTGACTTCACTTTCGTTTACAGACTAATAACAAATAAAAAAACTCCCTCTATTTTAGGGAGTTTTTTTATTGCTTTAATTTCGGACGTAATCGCTCATACCAAGTGGCAAAGTTAAATTGAGGTTTTTTAAAAAGCGGATTGCAAATAAGGTTCAAGCTTTTTTTCGTTGATTTATTTTTTCTGTTATCGTTTTTATATCATTTGGCAGCCAGATAATGAGGGGTAAAAACGCTATAACATAAAACTTCAAGTAAGTATTAGGTAAAGTAAAATAAACCAATAATAAACCTACAAATGTAATTAAGTATAATTTACGATGTCTTCTCCAGTAACTTGCGCGCATAATTTACCCCCTCCACTAATCTTCATTAACCTTGTATTTTACACAACTGATATAAGAACAATTCAATAGTTTCACTTTAATCTAATTTACTGAATATTACAATTTAAATCACACAAAAAAAAGGAGGATTGATTTGTAAATGAATCAATCCTCCTGCTGTTATTTCTTTGCATCTGTTCAGCTAAATCAATAAGCGACTATTTTTCTACGTCGCCTTCCCATGAAGACATCCCTTGAGCCACATTTACAAACTCATAGCCTTCTTCAAGCATCAATTCACTCGCTTGCTGAGATCGGTTGCCTGACTGGCAAATGACAACGTATTTTGTGTCTTTTTGAAGACCGTCAAAATCACCATTTTGCATTCCTGTCAGTGGCTTGTTTTGAGCCCCCGGAATATGGCCTTGGTCAAATTCAGACGGTTCGCGAACATCCAAAACAGTGTAGCCGGCATCTTGCTTTTCAGCTACTTGATCGATTTGGATCGTTTCATAATCTGCTTCTTGTCCGCACGCTGCTAATAGCAATGCGCTGAAGATTGCGAGCGTTAGTAGAAGTCGCTTTGTCATTACTCGACGTCGCCTTCCCACGCATTCATACCACCTTCAACATTTGTCACATTATAACCTTGGTCATCTAAAAATTTGCAAGCTGAACTACTACGTCCGCCAGCTTGGCAGTTCACATAGTATTCTTCTTTTTTATCCAACTCGTTCATCTTGAATTCCAATAAGCTTAAAGGCACGTTCACCGCTCCAGGAATTTTACCTGTAGCCACTTCTGACGCCTCACGCACATCAATTACGTTTACTTTTTTGTCTTCTGCTAATAACGTTTGTAGTTCTTGTGTAGAAATTGATTTCATTAAAAATTCCTCCTAGTAATTTGGTTTTTCGTTTGTACTTTATTCTTACCATAATTTGTTTATGCGTTCAATAATTCTGAAACACGATTCGGATCGAATCCAAGAACCCACTCACCATTTATATTCGTTTGGGGGACACCCATTTGGCCAGTTTCTTGGACAAGACGATTGGCAGCTGCTTGGTCCTGCTGGACATTTACTTCTCTGTACGCCACATTATTCTGGTCTAAAAAATTTTTCATCATTGTGCAATAAGGGCACGTATTTGTTGAATAGACTGTAACTTTGTTTGTCATAATCGCTTCCTCCTAATAAAGAATGGCTTTTGAAAGTAAATAAAATATACCATAGGGGGTATATTCTTTCAAGAGATTTGCTTAGCATTCATTTCTTACTCCACTTTACGATTTAATATAGTAACTAAACAAAATAAAATAGCATCCTATTTCGCAAAGCAGATTTGAAAACTTGGCGACAATCGATGCTATTTTAAATCTCGTTTCTAAAAGTTATTTTCTTGTTCGAGCGAAATCACACCATAATGAAATTTGGTATTCGGGCGCACACGTCGAACAAAACCAAACTGCTCAAAATCGTGTGAGCGGAAATGTGCTTTTAACACAATACTTTTTCGCGCAACACGCTTAGCTTCAGTTACCCATTGCTCTGTTAACTGACCGCTATCTGCCAAACCTTTTAGCGCTGTGAAGTTTGTGGCTTCTGCAATTTCTTCTGTAAACATCGGATCCATATAAACTACATCAATAGAATCCGACTCAAGTTTTTGAAGAAACGAAACAGCATCCGAAGCAACCACTTCGATTCGTCTCATTGCGTCCATTAAGTGTGGCGTCTCACTATACTGTTTTAATCCTTGTTGTACGACGTAAGAAAGAATTGGATGGCTTTCACAACCAATCACCCGCCCCCCATCTCCTACGCGCTGAGAAGCAACTAGAGCATCAGAGGCAAGACCTAGCGTGCAATCTAAAAATGAGTCCCCCGACTTTAAATTCGAAACCACAATTAATGGGTCTTTTTCGAGCGGTCTCTTTGTTCGATAAGCAGCTGAATTCGGATGAAAAAAGAACGGCTCTGATTTACCCAGTGGATAAAACTCAAGCCGTTCTTTTAAACAGATCAACAAATCAGCCGATTCTTCTGCATGCATTTTCTCGATGGAACGTTTATTGCGTGCAACTTGCTGAAGCGATAATTCTGTTGAAACACGCTCCGCCCACTCCATCATCGATGAAGTTGGGCGATACGCTGTTGTGACGATCGTTTTCACTGAGCAGCCACCTGTTCAAGCGCTTGTGCCAAATGGTCACGAATTTGTTCCATTGGATAGCCCTCTATTTGTTCACGCGGAATAAAATGAGCCAATTCGCCGTCTTTTACTACCGCGATCGATGGTGACGATGGAGCCACTTCTTCAAAATAATTTCGCATTTGCGCTGTTGCTTCTTTATCTTGACCCGCAAAGACCGTCACTAAATGCTCTGGTTTTGCTTCTACCGTTTGAAGTGCTTCTATAACTGCTGGACGTGCCAATCCTGCTGCACAGCCACAAATTGAGTTAATGACTACAAGACTAGTTCCTTTAGCAGTGCTCATATGTTCGTTGACTTCCTCAGCTGTCACTAATTCTGTAAATCCTGCTCCAACCAATTCTTGGCGCATTGGAACTACAATGCCCTTCATGTATTCATCATATGCGTTCATGCTTTTCGCCCCTTTTCAATTAAGCTTTTCTTAAAACTCTAGGTTTTATCTATTTTAGTGTAACCTAGATTCTCTGTAATTTCATAGTGTGCGGATTCAAATATGATTTTTTTCATGAATTTAATCGGTTAGTCCTGTATGATTAACGTTAAGCAAAAAGAAAGAGGGTGAACTAGATGGAATTAACAAAACAAATCAACGAATTAGATTTTGCGCTTTTGCAGTCTTTTTCCACTAAACTTGACCGGTCATGGGGAACGTTGTTTTTAAATGCCGACCAGCCAGATTATTATGATGCGAATCACGCTTATCTAAACTCACAACCCGAGCATCCTGAAAAAGTCATCGATGAAGTGCTTGCATTTTATAGATCTTATTCCATTACGCCACGGTTCTATTTGGGTGATGTCGATTTGCTGACAAGCTTTATTGTCCAATTAAAAGACAAGGGATTTCAATATGAAGAAATTCCTCAACCAATCCAGTTATGGAACAATAAAATAACTACGCTTTCAATTCCTGAACATGTCACAGTTGAAAAAGTAAACAGTACCAATTACAAAGAAGCATCGTGGGTAGAGTGTCAGATTAAGGAGTTTGGCGGAAAAGCCGTTCGCGAAAAAGCTTTTGAAACAGAGTTTAAAGATAGTCGCTATACGCATTACTTATTAAAAATAAATGGCAATCCGAGTTCGACAGCATGCTTGTTTGTGCATAACAAGCAAGGTCGTATTGAAAGTGTTGCAACAATTGAAGAATTTAGAGGGCAAGGATTGATAGGTTTTGTATTACAACAAATACAAACAGAAGCTCGAGAGATGAAGCTAGAACATTTATGGGTTCACCCGATAAATGAACAAGTTGAAAAAGTTTACAACCGCTACGGCTTTGCTACGATTCATACGTTGCAATCGGGTCATGCTTTTTTAGATGGAAAAAGTATTAAAGAGATTCGTGATTAAAGTAGTAATGAGTATGATGTGGGTAGTTCTTAACAAGAGTCTAAATAACGGGAGAATTTTATGAAGAAAAAGAAGAAAGATTATTGTTTTGCAGATTTTTTAAAAGACCTTAGTGTCGGTTTAGCATTAGAAATGCTTTTTACTGCTATTTGGAATACATTATTGTTCATTCCTAGACAGTTGATTAGCCTGTATAGGAATAGTTAACTTTCGGTTAGACACGTTAAAGTTCCGTACTGTTAACTCCAAGACAATTTAAAAAGCCACCCTTTAGGATGACTTGAATAGTGAAATTTGAATACCTTCAGCTGATGGTGGGCGAAGAGTAATGGTATTCCCCATTTCTTCTACCGTATAATCTTTTAAATATTCTTCTACGTCTTTTGCATGTTCAGCAACTGATTCTCTGATTAGCTCTCTAATAATTAACGAACTTCTTTTTTGACTCAATACTATTCCATTGACCGTAAGATTCACCTGAAACCCTCCTATGTATATTTAAAAGATATCATAAACTTATTAACAAAAAACGTATACATGGACCTAATATTTTTAAATTTTTTTAAGGAAAATGCGTATATTCTTGTCTTTTGTATCATTAAATGATTTTAAATACCTAGAATACCCTATATTTATAATATTAATTCCAATGCAACAGCACATTTCTAGCAATAAAAAAACTACCCTGCTTGGGTAGTTTTTTATTATTTGTATACCAATCGATCAAACCAACACTTCAAGTAGGGAGCCATTTCAACATGTATTTCTTTCTAATTTGTTGACTATGACCATTACAAAAAACGCTGATTGATACTTTTTTTCAAAGGAACTTTTAATGTTATTGTCCACTCTAGGACTTAAGACTTGAGTTTAAATATATTCATGATTGATATAGTCAAGCATTTTACTAAAAACATCATAGTCGAACCATTCAATAGTCATATTTTGAACGTATTCTCCATTTTCTTGGAGTTCCAAATTATTTGATGACAATTGGACAATCTTTGTATCATCTATTTCCCCTTCTTGTTTGTCGACTTTTTGATCGTTAAATTCGCGAATTACTTTTTCATAAAAAGCATCACGCTCTTCACGACTCGCAAATTCCCAAGATTCGTATTTTCCACTATATAAAATTTCTACAGAGTATACATTCGTGTTCATTCGCTATTCCTCCTCGTAAATGATGACTTTCTGAACAAATCAACTAAAAGCTCTTTACCTCTTAAACATCTGTTAAAAACATATTATTGAAAATCTAAGCAAAAATAAAAATCCGGCGACTCTAAAGTCACCGGATTTTTTATTCACCTTTCATCGCTTGTCGCGCTTCGGTCATTTGTTTCCAAACTGAACCTTTTGCATCTTCACCTTCTGCTATACGTGCAATGGCCATTTTAATTTGCAATTTCACTTCAAACTCAGGATCATTTTCTGCTTGCTTTAACGCTGGCAATGCTGATTCTGTACCCGTTTCATACAGGAACATTGCCGCTCTCCAGCGAACCAATTTGTTTTTATCGTTTAAGGTTTCAATCATAATTGACTCAAATTCTTCAAATCCTAAATCACTAATGGTGTCCCCTGCAGTTCTTCGGACAGCCCAGCTTTTATCTTTCATAGCACGTTCTACATAAGGAACGACTGCTTTGTCATCAATGTCTCCAAGGAAAATAGCCGCTTGTCGACGAATTGACATTTTTTCATCATCAAGCGCTAGTGATAATAATGGCAAATCGTCTAGGTCTGCTTCGATCATTTGATCGAGTAGCTGAAAACGAGTTTCCCAGTCAGGCGCATTAAATTCATCTGGAGAAATTTTGCGCCCACGCGGTGCTGCTTCGTGCTGTTCTTCGTCTTTTTTCGTCGTAAGTGAATCCAAGCGCTCTTGTGGGTAAGCTGCTTCGATTTCTTCTACCATGCTTTTGCCGATTTCGGCTTTATCGCCGTAACGGACGCCATAATCTGCCCACTTACGTTGCATCAAGTAGTTTTCTTCAGTCGGGTCCATTACGTGCTTCATCGCTGTGATAAAACGCTCAGGCATACCAAAACGCTCTTCTGAAGCATTGTCGAAAACTTTTACTTGTAACGGAATGCCTTTGAATTCCTGAACATGAACATATACTTCTCCGAAATGTTCATCTAATTCAATTTCGTCACCTGTGTGTTCACGATCTTCCCCAAAGACATTGCGCACTTGTGCCAAAATGGCTTCCCAATCAAATTTCGAAATGCGTTCAACAGCTAGGAAATCAGCCACGTGATAAACACCTTTGACACCGTCAATCGCTAGCAATTCTTGAACTTCTTTTGGAGCTGTTTCTATATTGTCTTTATTGTAATTATGACTTTTGCCAAACGGCAATTCTTGATCGATGATTACTTTCATCGTATTCGGGCTTGGTGTCGGTTCAATGGTTAAAATTTTCACAAAAATCCCTCCTGCAATTAGTCGATCACGCTTCTGCGATTTCTTGAAGGTATGTCCATCGTTCAATTAAGGCGTCATACTCTGCAGTTAACGTATTCACTTCTTCTGTTAGCTTTTGCAATTTATCGTAATCTGCTCCCGCCAAAGCCATCTCTTCTTCACGAGCTTCGATTTTCGATTCAGCTTCAGCGATTTTATCTAAGATGCCATCATACTCTAGTTGATCTTTATAGCTCATCTTTTTTTTCGTTTTAACGGGCTCAGGTACAACTGTTTCCACTAACTCTTGTTCAGCAAGAGCCACCGGATTGTTTTTTTCTTTTATAAATTCCGAATACAGTCCTTGGTATTCTTCGATTTTCCCAGTACCCGTTGTCCACAATTTCTGTGCGATACGATCTAAGAAAAAGCGATCATGCGAGATGGTGATGACAACGCCTGGGAAGTTTTCTAAGAAATCTTCTAACACAGAAAGTGTTTGAATATCCAAGTCGTTTGTCGGCTCATCTAAAAATAAAATATTTGGCTGTTCCATTAACAGTTTCAACAAGTATAGGCGTTTACGCTCGCCACCCGACAATTTGCCAATTTGTGTACCATGACCGTTTGATGGAAACAAGAAACGCTCAAGCATTTGAGTGGCAGATAATCGAACCCCTTTTTCCGCTTCAAAATCACTCGACGTTTCTTGAATATACTCAATCATACGTTGTGATTCGTCCATTTCAGGCAAATGCTGCGTAAAGTGAGCAATTTTCACGGTACTGCCATATTCCATTTTGCCAGTTGTTGGCTCTAACTCTCCAGCTAACATTTTCATTAGTGTAGATTTACCAGCTCCGTTTGGTCCGACTATTCCAATGCGATCTCCACCTTGAAGAAGGAAATCAAATCCGCTGAAAATTTGTTTGTCGCCATAAGCAACGCCCATATCTTTGCCTTCGATGATTTTCTTACCAAGACGTTGACTTTGCATTGATAGTTCAAGCGACGTATTGTCGTTTTCTTTTTGAACACTTTCTTTAATTTCGTCAAATCGTTGAATCCGTGCTTTTTGTTTGGTTGAACGTGCTTTTGCACCGCGGCGAATCCATTTTAATTCTGAACGAAAACGGTTTTCAAGTTTTTGTTGAGACGAAGCGTTCATTTCGTCGCGAATGGCTTTGTTTTCTAAATAATCGCCATAGTTTCCTTTATGCGTATACATCGTTTGATCCGCAATTTCGAAAATATGAGTAGATACCGCATCTAAGAAGTAGCGATCATGCGTTACGAAAAGCATAGCTGATCCCATACGTAATAGCGTTTCTTGTAACCATTCTGTTGAAACAGCATCAAGATGGTTGGTTGGCTCATCCAGAAGTATTAAATCAGCTGGTTCGATCAATGCTTTTGCAAGGGCGACACGTTTGCGCTGACCACCTGATAATTCACCTACTGCTTGGTCGTACATATCAATTCCCAATTTTGACAACGCAGTTTTAGCAAGTGCGTTAATGTCCCACGCATTTTCTTGCTCCATTTTTTCTTGAATATCCATCAATTCGTCTTGAAGTTGTGTCGAACTGGAATCAACCATCATATTTTTTAGTGCATTTTCATATGCGCGGTTTAATGCGAGAATTGGAGAATTTCCTGAGAATACTGTTTCTAGTACTGTTAATGACTCATCAAATTCAGGTTCTTGCATCAAATACGTAATTTGATATTTTTTTGGATGATCCATGACAACACTGTCTGCATCCATTGATCCTGCTAATATCGACATCAAGGTTGATTTTCCTGTTCCGTTTACGCCGATCAATCCGGCACGTTCTCCAGGATACAATGAAAATTCAACATCCTTGAATAATGTTTTGGCTCCAACTGTTTTAGTTAATTTCGTAATATTTAAGTGGCTCATTTATTCCCATCCGTTTCTGTTTGAAGTTGCTTTAAAAAGGATAGCATAAATTCATGGCGTTCTTCAGCCATCTGCTTACCAGTTTCCGTTGTCATTTGATCTTTTAGCAATAAAAGCTTTTCGTAAAAATGCGTAACACTGCTTGTTTGCGCTTCTCGGTATTCCTGCTCGGTCATTTCTGTTCGTGCTTTTTCGTGCCAATCGTATAGTTTACGTCCTTTCGCTCCCCCGTATGCAAAAGCTCTCGCAATGCCAATTGCACCGATTGCATCTAAGCGATCTGCATCTTGAACAATTTTAGCTTCGATGCTTGTTGCAGGCTTACCGTTTCCACCTTTAAACGAGACAGAAGCAATAACTTCTTGTATTTCTTGTCTTTGGGCATCAGTCAAGTTGAGGCGCTCTAATATTTCCCGCTCTAAATCCTCATCCGGCTTTTTGTATTTTGGATCTGAAACATCGTGTAGCAACACCGCCAACTCAACGATATAAGCATCAGCGTTTTCTTGTGCCAAAATCATTTTGGCGTTTTTCATGACGCGTTCAATATGCTGCCAGTCGTGGCTCGCATCAAACTGCTCATAAATTTTCTTAACTTCTTTTAAGCATTGATTGATTTTTTCTTGATTCATTCTCCCGCTCCTATCGCTTGTTTCTTCTATTATAACCTGAAGTGACTCCAAAATACCTGTCTCCCCAACGATTATTGACGTATACATAGGCTTCATGTATAGTATAGCCATCCATAACATGGCGTCTATAGGTCCATGACATACTCAATACTAGGGGGAACTTGTATGAACCAAGGGACAGTAAAATGGTTTAACTCAGAAAAAGGTTACGGATTTATTGAGTATAATGATGGCGATGATGTATTTGTCCATTTTACAGGCATCCAAGGTGACGGGTTTCGTACATTAACTGAAGGCAAAACTGTATCTTTCGATATTATTGATGGCAACCGTGGACCACAGGCTGCAAATGTTATTGAAGTCGATTCGGAATAACAACTAGAAAATAGAAAAAAGCAGGGACGGAAATTCCGTTCCTGCTTTTTGTATGTCAGTAGAAAACAGTTATTGGTTGGTGCCAGTTCCGATTTTGTTCAGTTCATTGCCTAGAAACTGCAATTGTGCACCTACTGTACAGTTGCTAATGCAAAATCGATGAGCCGCTGTTTTTCCATCGTCTTTGCGAAGTTGGTTTTTCACAAAACACCCATCACAATAAGTCGTCAGCATGTCATCAATTTCTTTTATAATAGAAATTTTCTTCACGTAGTCACCTCTTAGCAAAACATCATTTTCTCATTCTACTACGCATTTGTTTTTTATACCAACAATAGTTATACTAGCTGAGGATATTTTCATGTACTGAGCGGTTCGCAAACTCCCGCTTTACCAAAACTAAGGAGGAAGTTTTTTGTTTAATGAATTTTGGGGACTTGGCTTTGCCTTGTTCAATTTTGTTCTATTACTAATCATGTATAAGTTTTTCGGGAAAACAGGCTTGTTTGCATGGGTGGCGATTTCAACAGTCCTTGCCAATATTCAAGTTACAAAAACGATTGAAATCATTGGCTTGACTGCTACACTTGGCAACAGTTTGTATGCTTCCACATTTTTAGCAACCGATATTTTAAATGAAAAATACGGCAAAAAAGAAGCAAAAAAAGCGGTATGGCTCGGCTTTTCTTCCCTGCTAATCATGGTGCTAGTGATGCAATTTGGCATTAAGTTTATACCCGCGGACAGTGATTTTGCACAAAGCTCTTTAGAAACGATTTTTGGGCTTATTCCGCAAATTGCTATCGGCAGCATGATTGCTTATCTAGCTAGTCAACATCTAGACGTGATCATCTTCGAGGCGCTTCGCAAAATTTTTCCGAAAGATAGTCAATTTTGGATTCGCAATAACGGTTCTACTTTATTAAGCCAATTATTAGATACGTTAATTTTTACTTCGATTGCATTTTGGGGAGTATTTCCCTTTGATGTATGGCTCCAAATTTTCTTCTCAACTTATGTGTTGAAGTTTATTGTTTCTATTCTAGATACGCCATTCGGCTATTTAGCAAAAATGATTACGCCCATTGACGAAAAGTAGGTGATTGGATGTTAGAAGTGTTTGTAGACGCCGCAAGTGCTGGCACGCCCCAAGTAAGTGCTGTTGGTGTTTTTATTCGCGGGGAAGGTCATGTTATTCACTGGAGCGAGTATGTGGGTGAAATGGACAATCACACTGCGGAATTTACGGCGCTCGTTAAAGGTTTGGAGCTTGCCAAAGAATTGGCGCCTCACATGATTTCGATCAAATCAGATTCACAAGTAACGGTTGATGCATTTGAAAGACGGTTTATTAAAAACCCGAAATTCAAACCTTTACTGGAACGCGCGTTAGAAATTGGCGATCAATTTGAGTATTGCTTTATAAAATGGATTCCGGACTCTCAAAACCGTGCGGCGGACGCCCTTGCAAGAACTGAACTTCGTGCACATAAATAAGGATACAAACTTGCAGTTGCCCTTATGTTTTATGGGCGGCTGTTTTTCTTTCTATGCATACGTCCGTGCTAAAGTCTGATAAGATTAAAATATCATCTTTTATTGGAGGAAGCTCATGAGAACAAAACTTGGTACCGCACTTGATATTTTTATACTGGTCATTGGACCGTGGATCGTCTACACACGAATCAATGAAATGATGCAAAATGGAGTATCCGTTTATCCAATGGTTTCGGTAGTGATTGTAACTGTTGCAGTTATATTCTCAATCTACAATTTGTATTTGCTATTCGGTCGTAAGCAACAAAACAATATGAAAAAATAAGCAGAAAAGAGGCTTTTCACGTGAAATCGCTTTTGTTTTATTTTATTCCGCTCGTGCTTTTCGCAATAATCAATAATGTATTTTCCGTTTTCTCATGGCCTCATTATTTGGTTTTGTTGCTGGCTTTTCTTGTGTTTCAGTTGGCACGTACTCGCTACCCAAAAGACGCGATTCCGTTTATTGCAAAACTCACCCAAGCTGCTTTCTACATTTTGACAGTCGCAACTATTTTCCGCGACCAATACTTAAATCCATTGATCATTAATGTGTTATTAGGCGTTACGCTCGGATTTGTCATTGTAGAAATTATGCAAACGAAAAAAAAGCCAGTTTAAATTACGGAAGACCTTAGCCACATCAAGTCGGCTAAGGTCTTCTTTTTATGTGGAGAAAATTAAGAAACTAACATTTACTCGATCTAACAACGACCACTCTTTGTTTTGTTTCCTATCAACGTCCAATTCCATTAAAATAATAAAAAGGAGGTTTTTTTCATGAAAAAGATTTTAATAGCTTCACTGTCGTTATTGTTTTTAGCCGGTTGCAACAATTCAGCTGCGGACCCCGAAAAAGCAACGGCACCTTTTGAAGAAATTGCCACAGGATTAGAGACACCATGGGCAATTAACAAATTGGGTAATGAATTTTATATTTCAGAGCGAACTGGCAACGTCGCTTATATTGATGAAGATGGTACAGTGACACATCAACCAGTTAACTTTTCGGATAAACTTTCCGGTGCATCAGAAGCTGGCTTTTTAGGATTTGTCTTAAAACAAAATTTTGAAACCAGCCAAGAAGCGTATGGTTATTATGTTTACGAACGCAACGGCAAAGATTTCAATAAAATTATCACACTTGTGTTAGAAAATGGTGAATGGCAAGAAAGCCAAGTTTTACTAGAAGGCATTCCAACGGGCAATGTTCATCACGGCGGCCGTTTAGCATTAGATAAAGACGGCACACTTTTTGCAACGGTTGGCGATGCCTCTACTCCAGAGCTTGCTCAAGACTTAGGCTCCGTGAATGGCAAAATTTTAAAGCTCAATTCTTCCGATGAATTTGAAATTTACTCATCAGGTCACCGAAATCCTCAAGGAATTACATGGGACGAAGACATCATGTACGCTTCTGAACACGGACAATCGGCTAATGATGAACTTAATATTATAGAAGAAGGTAATAATTACGGATGGCCAACCATTGAAGGCACTGCCACTGAAAATGAATTAGAATCTCCATTTTTCACTACCGGCTCAGATGACACTTGGGCTCCGAGTGGCATTGCGATGCACGACGGGTTCCTATATGTGGCTGCACTTCGTGGTACTGCCATAAAAGTAGTGAATCCTGAAAATGCTGAAGTGACAGATTCGATTGAAGGCTTTGGGCGTGTTCGAGATGTGTTGTCGGATGGAGACTCGCTTTACTTTATAACCAACAATACCGACGGCCGCGGTACACCAGCGGACGACGATGATAAGCTATATAAATTGAATGAATAAAAAAAAGGTGTATTGGAATGATCCAATACACCTTTTGTAATTGCTATAAGAACTTCACCATCAGGTTTTCATCAATATATTTTTCAGGTGTTTTCATCGCTCGTGGGTCTGTTCCGTATTTTTCAAAACCAAGTTTTTCATACAAGGCGATAGCTGCCTTGTTTTCAGTTGCGACCGCTAAATCTAAACGTTCTAGACCTTGCAAAGTTTTGGCAAACTCTAGAAGTTGGTGCATTAAATGACTGGCCAACCCTTTGCCTCTTTCACTTGGTGTTACATAGACTGCAAGAACAGCACCACGATGGTGTAACATCGGAGCTAAATTTCGCATTAAAGTAACATTCCCCAGCAATCTGCCTTCCGCAAACGCGCCAAATGTAAAAGCATTTTTCATCGCCAAATTTTGTGCCGTTTTTTCAATTGGCCTTGTTAGCGCATCTTCTAGTCTTGTTGCAAACGCATCTGGATTGTTTGTTAAAGCTTCAATCCGTAAGTCATAATACGCTTGCGTATCTTTAATGGTGAGTTGGCGAAATTCCATAAACAACATCCTTTATATAAATTGCTGTGTGATAGTTCCTTTTCCACTTGCCACTCGAACTTCTGCATACGCCCCGTTAATAAAGGTGAGTTGTGGCGGTACATGCCCTAAGTCAATATCGTAAGCAATCGGCACATCAAGTTCTTCTGATAAGTCCTCATACATTTTCTCCACCGTATATTCTTGGGTTGGCTCATTTGCAGGACTTCGACCAAAAATGATGCCGGTACAATGATCAAACCAACCTGCATACTTCATTTGGGTTAGTGACCTTTTTAAATCTGCTACAGGCAACTCGCAATTTTCCAAAAACCAAACAACGGGTTCTCCTGGAATATGTTCTTTCTTGAAATTTTGAACATCGCCAAAAGAAGTTCCGATCAAATGGCGAATTACATCAATGCAGCCGCCTAACAGTCGGCCTGAGAAGTTTTCTTCCCCTCCAGAAACGGTTTTCCATACAGTCGGTTCACTCAAATGAAACACGACAGGAGATGGAACCGAATGATTCCACTCTTTTTGATACAACGTAGATGAACTTTGGGCAACAGAGCCCTTTGCCCCGGTTTGTAAAATCGATAACCAGCGACCTGTAGTTTCGTCACTTTGTTCACCACGCAAGTCGATCAAGTTAGTACCGTGTGCTGTGGCGATTCCTGTTTTTAATGTAAAAGCTAGTAATAGGACACTAAGATCTGAATACCCTAGAATCCATTTTGGCTGCATTTTCGAAAAATCCAGGTATTCCAATATTTCAATCAGCAATTCCCCACCCCATGGCGGCAGAATCAGATCAATAGTCGGATCCGTCATCATTTCCATCAACTCATCGGCACGCTTTTTAGCAGGTGCAGATTTTGCCAAGTTTTGAGTCCAAGCAGTATCACCCGTCACAAATGTAAAGCCGTTTTGTTCTTGTCTTTTGATTGCTTGTTTTAATAGCGCGTGATGTTCACTGCCCACTCCTGATGACGGCGCAGTCACTCCAATTTTCTTAATAGTTGTTGCAGGATACCGAATCATTCAATAGTCCCCCTTTTTCTTTAAACAAAATAAAATAACGAAAAAATCATCGCTAGTAAAATGCCTGCTCCTGCACAGAACCATAAAGCATGTTTAACCATTTCAAGAAACTGGCTTGGTTCTTTATCAAGTCTTTCCCCTTTAAACTGGGAAAAATCTGGCGGAGTCTCTCTTCTGTGCGTCGTTTTTTTCATGTACGTTGTTTTTGTTTCAGACATCGGGTTCATCGTGTTCCTCCTTGAATCATTAGCAATAAAGTTTTTAATATATTTACCATTATACTAAAGTTAACTTGAGAATATAGTCCCCTTTTTGACTAATTGTCATTTTTCAGAACATACTAAAAGAAGCCTTACTTGAAATAGTCTTTAGAGCGTATATGATGGAGATAGGGTGAAAATATCAAGGGGGTTTTGTGGATGAAAGTTTTAGTCGTCGGTGCAAACGGACAAATCGGAAGACATTTTGTAAAAATGCTTGCAACTAGTGACAAACATACACCAAAAGCGATGATCCGCAAAGAAGAGCAAGTGAGTTTCTTTAATAGTTTAGGTGTGGAAACGGTCCTAACTAGCTTAGAAGGTAGCGTTGAAGAAATCACAGAAGCCATGGAAGGTTGCGATGCAGTCGTATTTGCAGCCGGCAGTGGTGGCAACACTGGTGCCGACAAAACATTGTTGATTGATTTGGATGGGGCTGCCAAAACCATCGAAGCTGCTGAACGCACAGGAACCGAACGCTTCCTTATGATCAGCGCGATAAATGCTGACAAACGGGCAATGTGGAAAGAAGATATGGCCCATTACTATGTGGCTAAGCATCATGCTGATAATATTTTACGAGCGAGCGGATTGGTTTATACCATTATCCGCCCGGGGATTTTAACCAACGAACCCGCTACCGGTAAAGTTTTGGCAGTAGAAGATTTAGACTCTGGAGAAATTTCACGTGAAGATGTAGCACACGTTTTGTTCCATTCGTTAGACAATGAACATGTCTTTAATAAAACTTTTGCAGTTGTTTCAGGTGATCGCGAAATCGAGACGGCACTTAACCAACTTTAGTTTTTTTCGTATACAAAAAAGGCTTCTGATCAGCGATCAGAAGCCTTTTCTTATTTACTGTGCTACTGTTTTTAAGTTTTTGAAGCCCATAACCAGTTGGAATACAAACGCTATTGAACAAATAACGATGGCGGCGTAACCAAGCGTACTAATTGGTGTCATCATAAATGTTTGAATCACAAGTAATGCCATCATGACAGCGATACCAAAATTCACAATATACGGTTTGTTGTAAAACTTTTTTGACGCAATGCCGACAAAAATTGCCACAGCAATGATTAATATCAATAAAAGACTTCCCATTTTTCTCCCTCACCCTTTTGCTTTGTCTACTGTAAGTCTAGCATTTATCTTACCCCTCCGATAGAGTACCCGGAATTTTTTTGCAAGCCATTTTTTTAATGATTTCTTTGTGTTCAGGGAAATCTTCCAGTAAATCTGATTGCAACAGCAATTCAAAGTCAGCAAAGTCAAAGCCTGGTGACACCATACAGCCGACTAATGAAAATGTCGCTTCTGCATCTACTGTCGAACCAAATATACTGCCCTTTTCCACTAAAATTTGCGGTCGTTCACCAGCTGCGATATCTAAACCAAGCTTTTCTGCGCGGTAACTTCCTTTTTCGTCGATTATGTGTACCGTCACAGCTTCGCCGGCGTGAAAATACCAAAGTTCATCTGATTTTAATCGATGAAAATGCGAAATATCATGTGATTGCAGTAAAAAATAAATACTCGTGTATAAATTTCGTTCTTGCGGATGATTTGCTGTTGTAACTTTTTCTGGCGATACAAATGATTGCTTGTAATACCCACCTTCGGGATGTGCCGTCATATCAAGACGCGTAATCCATTCTTGTGCATTCATCTATTCCATCTCCTATCCGTTTTTCTACACAATATTTTGAAACTTTCTATCGCTCAAGACGTATTTAGTATATAACAGAAATACTATGAGAAAAAAGGAGGAGTAGTAATGAACAATCATGAAATAGACTACAAACTGCACGGGGACGATATGCAATTTGTCGAAGTGGAACTAGATCCTGCAGAAACAGTCATTGCAGAGGCCGGCGCATTAATGATGATGGAAGATGGCATAGTGATGGAGACCATATTTGGAGACGGTTCTCAAAGTTCGGGCGGTAGTGGCTTGATGGGCAAACTAATGGGTGCAGGTAAGCGAATTATTACCGGTGAGAGTTTGTTTATGACGACTTTCACAAACAACGGAACAGGCAAACGGCATGTTTCGTTTGCTGCTCCTTATCCAGGAAAAATCATTCCTATGGATTTAAGCACATTAAACGGCAAAATCATTTGCCAAAAAGATGCTTTTTTAGCAGCTGCTAAAGGCGTTTCAATAGGCATCGAATTTCAACGTAAAATTGGTGCTGGATTTTTTGGTGGCGAAGGATTTATTATGCAAAAACTTGAAGGCGACGGCTTAGCATTTGTTCACGCCGGCGGTACCATTTACCGCAAAAACCTTCAAAAAGGTGAAGTACTTCGCGTGGATACAGGTTGTTTAGTCGCCATGACTGGCGATGTTGATTATAATATTGAAGCTGTGCCTGGCATTAAAACCGCTTTGTTTGGTGGCGAAGGCTTGTTCTTTGCAACATTACGCGGCCCTGGTAGCGTGTGGATTCAGTCAATGCCATTTAGTCGTTTAGCCAGTCGCGTCTTTGCGGCAGCTCCTCAAAACCCTGCTGGCCGTTCAAAAGGTGAAGGCAGTGCCGCAGGTGGATTGTTTGATTTACTAGGTGGTAGGTAATATTAAACTAAATTAGGTAATGAAATATGGACGTCTTTGATCTCTTCTCGGATCAAAGGCGTCTTTACTATTTTTATTTGGGAAAAGAATACTTCATGTTAGAAGATAATTGAGGTTGTTTGCAGAAATATGGTGTTTGTTTGCGGGATAGACTTGGTTGTTTGCGGATTGGCTCTAGTTGTTTGCGCTAAGTTGTTATTTGTTTGCGGCAAATACTAGTTTGTTTGCAAATCGACCAATTCCCAGTATTTATGCTATGCTTTTTAAAAATGGGAGTGACGTCATGATAATTAGACAAGCAACCAAACGAGATGCGCCGGCGATTGCGAAAGTACATGTTGATAGTTGGAGGTCCACGTATAAAGAAATTTTGCCTCACGAATATTTAACAAGTTTATCCTATAAGAAACGGACAACTCTTTGGGAAAACAACATTGCCGACAACACCAATTACATCGTTGTATCAGAAACGGATGCTGGCCAAATCACTGGCTTCGGTACGGCTTCGAAAAGAGTGACGAATACGGTAGCGAACTCCGGAGATTTAACTTCTATCTACTTGCTTGATGAATATCACGGTCAAGGCATTGGCAAACTGCTGATGAAAGCATTATTTCTTCATTTTAAACAACTGAATTATGAAAAAATCTTTGTCGAAGTTCTTGAAGACAATCCAACACGATTTTTCTACGAATATTACGGAGCTCAATTGATTAGAACGGTGCAACTTCAGTTTGATGAAAAAGTAGTAAACGAACTAATTTATGAATGGAAAAATATTGATCGAGTACTAGAAAAGCTATAATTTTTCACAATAAAAAACCGTTTTCCATTAGAAAGACGGTTTTAAAAAGTGCTTTGAATAAATCTGTTGTGCCCTTATCATTCTATTTATCTACTTTACGTAATTCCCAGTACAGCATATCGCCTTTTTTCTCTAGTTGGTTCATTCCAATTTTTTGCAGTACACGGATTGACCCGATATTTTCTACCTCTGTTTCTGCAATGATTCTCTCTACCACAGATAAATTAAATGCCCACGTTACAAGGCTTTCAACAGCTTCGGTCGCATACCCCAGATGCCAACAAGATTCAAGAAACCCGTAACCGATTTCCACTTCCTTATTTGAATTTGGCGCTCCCTTAAATCCAGCATCTCCAACAATTAGACCATCTGATTTCCGCATAACTAACCAACTACCCCATCCATATAAAGTCGGGTCTTTCGATAGCTCGTTTATTTGATTAAGCGAATGAGGACTCTTGTCGTAACCTTGTTTTTCCATTATTTCAATTAAACCACTATCACATGGCATTAATGTTAATCGCTCAGTTTCTATTTTCATCTTCTACTTCCACCCTTTTTTAAAAATAAATATCATTTATTGGTTTCATCATCCAGTTGTTTGCGGAAATATGGTGTTTGTTTGCGGGATAGACTTGGTTGTTTGCGGATTGGCTCTAGTTGTTTGCGCTAAGTTGTTATTTGTTTGCGGCAAACTGCGTTTTGTTTGCAAAACTGAAAAGCGCCCTTATTTTCTCACTCGTTTGTTCTCCGGTTGTTTTAACCAATGACGCAATCCTTTCCCCGCTAAAGGTTCATCGTGATAACGCGGAATGACATGAAGGTGGCTATGCCGAATCGACTGGTTCGAAGCCTCGCCCACATTCCAGCCAAGTGTATAGCCATCTGGGGCATAGATTCGATCTAAGTATTCTTTCGCTTTTTGCAATAACTCATATGTATCATTCCACTCGTCTTTTGTTAAATCGAACGTTGTTGCACGATGCTGCTTCGGCACGATTACTCCACTGCCTTCTAGGACATCTTGTTGCTTGTCATGTTGGAGAAAATAGCAGCTTTTATTTTCAACTATAATTTTTTGATTGTGGTCTTTTGTTGGATTACAAAAAGGACAATTGGTTTCATAAGACATGCTTGTTTCTCCCTTCTATACAATTTGGTGCAGTGACGAATGACAAAAGCAATTCCAAGTCTTCAGGATAATCATGTTCAATTGCTAAAAGATTGTCGTAGTTTTGCCAAGCGATTTCTTCAATTTCGTCATCTGGGTCTGTATTTATGATTTCTCCAGTACTTATTGTGCAATAAAAATAATAAGTTGTTACATTGAAATTTCCGATAACCATATTTTTGGTGTGAATAGCTTTTCCCACTGACACGCTAAACCCTGTCTCTTCTTGTATTTCTCTTATACACGCTTGTTCCACAGTTTCTCCGTTTTCAATTTCGCCTGACGGCACACTCCATCTTTTTGTCGCTTTTTCTTTAACCATCAAGATTTTGTTGTCCAACACGACAATACCGGCCGCTCCAATCCAAGATTTACTCGCTTTAGTCATTTGAACACTCCTTTGGAGATGCTAGTTGCTGCAGTTGTTTGCACGATACAAGGCGTTATTTGCGCATGGATCTATTTTGTTTGCAGGAACACTCTATTTGTTTGCGGGAAATTCCACTTTGTTTGCAAAAACTTCAAGTTTATTTGCTAAACCAGTAATCCCTCCACCCCATAACTCTACAACCTCGCCCTTCTCTTCAAACTCCATCCCGCTCCTGCGATAAAACAAATGCCGACGACTCCGGAAAACGTCAATGGATTAAAAAATATATGATTAGAAAATACATTTAACAATGCAAATTCTGTTGGATCGTTATATGCATCTTTCGTCTCCACGATATAAGTCCGAAAGCGATCAGCTGCATGAATGGTCCATAAAGTTACGACTATTACATAAATCAAACTCAACGAAATCATAATAATGATCTTTTTTCGACTAAGCCATCTTTCTGCCAATCGCATCGACAACTCTACAGTTCCATAAAGAAAATAAAATAGAAAGGGCATAAGAACTACAGGGAAAAACAAAGCAGGGTTGCCATTTCCTCCCCGGTAATCATTATTAAGAACCGGAGCAGTTAAATAATTCATCCAGTAAAAAACAGCGAATGTTAAAATGACGGACACCCCGTATAATGCCATCAATATTTTATTCACAGTGAATCGCTCCTGTCGAATGAAAGTGAAATGCTATATGGTACTATTCACCATTTCCCAAATAAATCCTTTAAAATTTACCCAACTAGTAAAATGCATAAAAAAAGAAGCTGCAACTGCAGCTTCTACTCTAATTCAAATTTCACTTCAGCCAGCTATTCAAAAACTTACTTTGGTCGCCTTCGAAGTACTCTTCAAAAAACGTTTTAAACTCTTGCGTATTGACTTGCTTGAATTGAAATTCCTTGTAATAAGCGGACAGAAACAAAAGTGCTCCATCTCTACCACCGTGCTCTTCAAAATATTCTTTTAACACCATCGGAACTTTGCCGTAGATCGTGGAATAATACGATTCGTCCGTAAACTTGGAGAGCGGCAAATTTACGTATTTTTCTGGACGGGAATATTGTTCCGCTGTAGAAGCGCCCCAAAATCCATACTCATCGTCGTCGTAGTAATCGCTAATAAACAGCGAACTACTAAATTCGGTCAACCCTTCATCCAACCAAGATTCATAATACGGATCGTTCGTCACTATATAATAAAACCATTGATGAGCAATCTCATGAACGAGCACCATTTCTTGAGATTCCCCATCCGCAGCTACTTCAATAATATTCGGATATTCCATATAGCCATCGTTTGCAATAATATCAAGCCCTGTAAATGGATTATCACCAATTTCCACTTCAAAATAGAGATACGCATCAACTGCGAGTGAAGAAGTTTCTTCTAATATATTTTGTGTGGCGCGAGTAAACACATTCAACTTAGTGTCATTAGCTTGAATCGTTTCATATTCCCATTCATCAGGATCCATAATGGCCATGTAAAAATCTTTAATGTTGTCTCCTTTTACGGTGCCCTTCGATGTTGCTTTAATGGGGCCATCATTTCCAGAACTCGCAACTAAATAATCTTCGGGCAACTCATAACTTACGGTAAAGTCTCCATAATCTGTATTATAAGACTCTCCTTTTGCATCATAATCGTTAATATCCCAGCCGTTTCGATATAGTGCGAGCATAGGATACCAATGAGCCAAGTAATAGTTGTCATCTACTTGAGACAAGCGCATACCGTTTTGTGGCAAGGTCATTGAATAATCGACCACTACATTTGCTAAAGAGCCAGATTCTAATGGTGTTTCCAGTTCGACTAGCAATTTATTGTTCTCCAAAGTATAAGATACTTCTTTTCCATCAACTGTTATGGAAGTAACCTCAATTTGTGCTCGATCATCTTCATAAGACGTTGTCTCTTCAGCATTCATCGCATTGGGAACCAAATAAAATCCGATATCTGCCCAAGCATCTGTTGAATCGTTTGTCACATCAATCGCTGTTTGTATTTGAAAATCATTTTCCCTATCCATATTAATCGAAATGTCGTAAACTGCATTGGTTGTTTCCACATACTTTTCCATCACAACGGTTTCGTCTTTGCCAAGAAATACTAACGCTGCTACAACGCCAACGATCAATACGCTTATTACTACAATCGTTACTACTACTTTTTGTTTCATAGCCCATCTCCTAAACTTCAATATACTATGCAAAATCGGTATTTATTAAACTTTACCATTTATTCTTTTGCTTGGTATACACTATTTCTAGACTTCTGCCGTTGTTATTTCATAGGCACATAGTGTCCAAATAAAAAAGCACTGATTTCAAAAAGAAATCAGTGCTTAAGTCGTTCATTATTTGCCACGTGGCGGTTTTGGTGGTTGGCATACGTCACATTTACGTTGGTTTTTTGTGTTGAATTTTGTAAACGTTTTTTCGAAGTTATTCCCACATGCGCATTTAAAGAGCAATTTTTGAGAAAACCCATGATATTCAGTCGACAATAGTTTGCTGTCTGAATTTTTTTCAACAAATGCTTTAATTTCTTTAATTGTCCATCGTTTGTTCATTTTGTTACACCTCCATATACTAACGGTAAGCGGAGGCTTTTTGGCATCCGTTCACTAAAGAGCAAACTTATATCTGCCCTAAGTTCTTTAGTATAACACGCGCAGTGATATAAATTGAAGAATTCGTGATGTTTTGATTTTTTACCTGGATAAAAACCTTAAATCAGTTTGTTAATTTTATCAGAAAATTATAAAAATATGATATAATGTATAGAGAATAGATTCACTACTTAATCGGGATTATTGGTCGGTCCAACTGAAATTTCCATTCTGTTTGCACACAAAATATGAATAAGGAGGGACCAAAAATGAGTGAACAACATCAAACAGCTCTGGAACGGTTTAATGCCATAGATCAAATGATTAATGAAGGACTCGGAAGCGGCTCGATCAATCCGCGTTATACAGAAGCTCATTTGAGATTAAAAGAAAAACAAGAAGCTCAATTGCTAGCAGCTTTAATGGCGGAGGTTTCTGAAAAAGAGGAAAAAAGCTAACCCTTTAATAAATTAGCTTTTTAACACCTGACATATTTTCGCTTAAACCCCAATCTGCCTTTTTCCATAGCCGTTTGAATGCTTTCATAGGCATTTAAACGGCTATTTTTTTTATTATCCCGTTCAATTTCTACAATCCCGACTCGTTTTGAAACTTCGACTGCTTTATCATTTAATGGTTGAAAAGAAATTCCGACAGTGTATAAAAAATTATTCATTGAAGATTTGGTGCGTGGCGGTGAACTGTGTATGTTCTTTTCCACAGTATCAAGCATGTCTGAAATTTTACTTCTGGAAAATTCTTCGTCTGAACGATTTCCCAGCAGCCAACAATAGCAGCTCCATCCCGCCGACATTTTCAATTCTTCTCCGCTCGCAATCCATTGATCGGCTACTTCTTGTGCAATATCAGACTCTGACAAAGTTACCGCAACGACAAAATCAGCGATCATATAAAAATACGCGTCCTCGATCCAGCGATTAAAGTCCTCAGCGGTCATAGCTTTTGGATCTGCGATAATCCCTGCAAAATACATCGCATCGTAGTTGCCTGTTGCATACAATTGTTCTGCCAGCTGTTGATCTATTTTTATTTTCTTCGCGATTGTCTTCATACTGCCGGTCGTTACACCAAATAAAGGTTCCCGTGCACCGTTTGATAAATAATTTTTTTTCGTTCGCTCTTTTCCTAATGCCTCAAGTTCTTGCATTACGGTTTCGCTATTCATCGATTTCCCTTCTTTCTAGTAGAGCTTTGGATTCTATTCCACTCTTTTATAATTCCCTTATGAGCAATAAACTCCTCTAAACAAAATATATTTCTTCTCATTCCTCTATTAAAAGCAATAAAGGAAGAGACCATAAAATAGCCTCTCCCTCTATTATTCCCGTTCACCTTATAAAATCGGTGATACTAACTTCGCCACATCTTGTTTAACTTTTTCGATCCACGATTGATTCTTGAATGTTTTTTCCGTTAATTCAACGGAAAGCTCTTTATCTCGAAAGAATAAATCCTCCATTTCCTGCGCTGACTGTTTATCGTATACAAATGCATTCACTTCAAAATTTAATGTAAAACTGCGAATGTCCATATTTGCCGACCCCACTGAATAAGATTCTCCATCAACGACTAGCGTCTTGGCATGCAAGAAGCCATTTTTATAACTATATACTTTGACTCCATCCCGTAGCAATTCACGCACAAACGATAGTGTAGCTGAGTGAACAAATATATGGTCCGCTTGATGCGGAATCATAATTTGCACATCAACTCCGCCTAGTGCAGCTGTTCTTAGTGCATCCATAATCGACTTGTCTGGTATAAAATAAGGTGTTTGTAAATAAATACTTTCTCGAGCATGATAAATCATTTTCAAATAGCCATTTTTAATGTCTTCATGTGTTTCTAAAGGGCCACTAGCAACCACTTGCATTGCCGTGCCTGTTTCTTCACCCTTAACAGGGAAAAAACTTTCAGCAAACTTTAATGGGAATTTCTTAGTTGCTTGATTCCAGTCGATGAAAAATCGATTTTGAAGCGAATGAATGATACTACCTTCAAGACGGAGGTGAGTATCTCGCCAATATCCGAACTCTTTTTTCCCTAAATATTCATCACCAACGTTAAAACCACCGATATACCCAATCGCACCATCTACCACTACTAATTTACGGTGATTTCGATGGTTCAGCCGTGGATTAATACTCGACATCAGTGCTGGCAAAAATGGAACTGCTATTCCTCCATTACTATGAAACTCATCAAAAAAATCGTTCGGCAAGTTTTTAGAACCGAGATCATCATATAAAAAACGTACATTTACGCCTTGTTTCGCTTTTTCAGTTAACAAACCAACTAGCCGACGACCTAAATCGTCGTTATTTAAGATGAAATATTGCAGGTGAATGTGTTCTTTTGCCATACGAATATCTTCAAACAAGGCATCAAATTTTTTAGTGCCATCGTTAAAAATTTGAATGTCTGTAGCTGTTGACAGTGGGGCATCTGTTCTAGACAAATTCATTTGGATAAGATCTATCCACTTTTCTATAGTTTTTGAAGATGGGCGAAAACTACCTTCTTGTATTTCATCAAGTTGCCGTTTTTGATTTTCTTTAAATTTTTTATTGTCATAGACAGCTGTACTATTTAAGCGTTTTGGTCGTAACGATTTACCGAATAACAAATATAAAACAAAACCCACGATAGGTATAAAAAATAATATTAAAATCCACGCCCATGCAGACGACGCTGCTTTTCGTTCAAAAAATAAAATAAAAACAGCTAGCATTACATTGATCACAACAAAAATGTTGCTTACTGTGCTAAACCATTCGAATGAAATGGGGAACCCTCCTCGAACTCTGACTTAAATACTTTCTTTAGAAATAGTGAAAAAATAGTAGAACAAACCAATGTTGGTTCGTACTACTATTTCTTCATAAACAAAATAACTTACTTATCTGTAACACTTCTATTGCTTTATGGTCACGTTATTAGCTCGATACGCAGAAGTGTTAAACAACTTAAAACATCTATTTAACCAAATACAATTTGGTCATCCTATCTTACTCCTCATCTGCTTGAACGTCTTCATCTTCTACTGCATCTTCCACGCCTTGATTATCGATTTCTTCTTCTAATTCACCCACGGGTTCTATCACGTCTTCTTCTATCGCATCTTCTAGTTCTTCCTCTTCTACTTCTTTTTCTAGCTCTTCTCCTGCATTACAAGCAGCTAGAAAACCAAGAGACAATACGAAAGTTAATCCCCATTTTGCTAAAACCTGTGATTGCCTCATTCGAATCCCTCCATTTCGTCTGGATTTTTATGAGCCTTGTTATTCACTTACCCGCTTGGACTCATAAAAAACGTATCTATTTAAACTTTTAATACTTTATTGTTATCACATCTACTTTTTTGTTCGTCATTATATATATCGATTTTCACTTGAAAGCATATTTTTTTCAAATTCGGGAAACAACATTAATAATCGAAGAAAGAAAGGATGAGAAAATAATGATCAGAAAAAATGCAATTGCAACAGGCCTTCTTTTCTCCGCTGTATTTTCTCTAGGGGCTTGTGGCAATGATGACCAAGTAACAGATACCGTTACAGAAGATGCTGTGGATTACGAAGGTGTTGTGGATGCTAATCCTGGCGGAGGTCTTGAGGATGAAAATATTGGGGGTAAAGTTTACGGCTTTACTGAGTTCGAGTTAGAAGTTGAATACACGGATCCAGAAGAGAAATTAAAAGTTTCTTATGAGGAAGACCGTGACCTTGTAGAGGCTGAGTATGAAAATTCCTCTGCTGAAGAAATGCTGTCAGGTAATAATGCATTCGATAAGATCGAACCTTTTTTAGCTCAACTCGAATTGACCCCGGATATGTCTGATGAAGATGTTATTAGCAAAGTTACAGAAGTATTTGATATTGCACCGGATTATGAATCTATAGAAATCGATGTAACGTATGCTGACGGAACAGATAAAGAATATGAGTCTTCAGGAAACTAGGTTGCTCCAAAGTTCATAAATACTGTTTATGAATTTACAATAAACAAAAAAGCCGGTATAAAACCCGGCTTTTTTCATGTAAATTTATATATTGACTCTTTTTTTACTCTGTCAATCCTTTGTATATCGTATCAATATTCCATTCCATCATTTTGATATACGTATCGCCATCTTCACCTGGTTTCCCAATCGAATCGGTAAAGACTTTTCCTTTGATGTCCATTCCCGTTTCTCTTGCTACCATTTCCATGCTGCGCGGATCAATACTCGTTTCTAAAAACAAGCCTTGAATTTGTTGTTCTTTTATCAAATCAAGCACTTGCGTAATTTGATCCGGTGTTCCTTGGTTTTCTTGGTTGATTTCCCAAATGTACTCAGCTTGGAAATCATAAGCTTTACTGAAATATTTAAATGCCCCTTCACTTGTTACAAAAATCCGCTTTTCTTCTGGAATTTTGCTATATTGATCGATGGCCTTTTGATGAAGTGCTTCTAACTCACTAATATACGCTTGTGCATTTTCTTCATATGCTTCTTTATGATCCGGATCTACTTCTATAAATGCATCTCTTGCATTCTCCGCATATTTAATGCCATTTTGAACATCTAACCATGCATGTGGATCTTCTTCGCCTTCTTTTCCTTCAGTGGTTAAATACATCGGCTCTACGCCTTCGCTCATTTTGTAGACAGGTGCTGAATCTCCTGATTTCCCAGCAGTATTCATTAACTTCTCAAACCATGAATTACCTGCTTCTAAATTTAACCCGTTATAAAAAACGACATCTGCGTCTGTTGCTTTTTGTACATCTAATGGCAATGGTTCATATTCATGTGGATTAGAGCCAATTGGCGCTAAACTATGAATGTCAATTTGATCTCCCCCAACATTTTTGACAATATCATAAAGAATTGAGTAAGTTGTAACTACTTGTAGTTTGTCATCTGTAGATTCGTTATTTTCGCTTTCGTTGCTTGAACATCCTGCCAATAAAAACAGTAGGACGATACTAAAGATAAACATTTTGTGCTTTTTAAACATAAATAAATACTCTCCCTTTTTTTAAAAAATTAATTTGTTGCGGCTCTTTTTTTCATTTCGTTTAATTTCCGCCATAACATGCCTTGCTTAGGCGAGAACACAAAGGCTATAAAAAACAGCGTCGTCGCAGCAAGCACGATAGTAGCCCCTGATGCCAAGTTGTAAGTGAAACTAAAGTACAAGCCGATTACAGCTGCACTCACCCCAATAGTAGCCGATAGGAAAATCATCGTTGATAGGCGATCCGTCAGTAAATATGCTGTTGCAGCAGGTGTTATTAGCATCGCCACTACTAATATAATTCCGACTGTTTGAAGCGAAGCTACTGTCACCAACGTCAGAAGTGTCATTAAAAAGTAATGAATCATTCTCACTGGAAGGCCATAAACTTCTGCCATCGTCTCATCAAACGAGGTTACAAGAAGTTCTTTGTAAAAAACAAAAACAGAAATTAAAACAGTCAGCCCGATGCCAAGCGTAATCCACATATCTGATGGCCTTACCGCTAACACATTACCAAACAAAATATGGTACAAATCGGTACTGCTTTCAAGAACCGTAATAAGTATTACCCCTAACGCAAATGCTGCAGAAAACATAATACCAATTGCTGTATCTTGTTTGATCCGACTGTTTTGACTAACAAAGCCGATCCCAATTGCAGTTAACACGCCTGTAAATACTGCACCAAAGAAGAAATTGATGCCAATTGCATAAGAAATGGCCACTCCTGGTAAAACCGCATGGGAAATCGCGTCACCCATTAAAGCCATTCCTCTTAAAATGATAAAACAACCGATGACTCCGCAAATGATTCCTACCATAACCGAGGTAAGTAACGCTTTTTGCAAAAAGTCATATTCAATAAGCCCTTCGATAAAAGCCATAATCAGTTCACCCCAACTTCATACAAGAAAGATAATTCACTTTCATATGCTTTCCGCATAACTTCAGGTCGTAAAACTTGTTGTGGATTTCCAAACTGAATTACGTGTTTATTCAATAGAAGCAATTCATCAAAATACTCATGTGCTTTACTTAAATCGTGATGAACCACAACGACGGTTTTTCCTTGATCTCGCAAATCTTTTAATAATTTAACAATCATTTCTTCACTTGATATATCAATCCCAACAAATGGTTCATCCAAAAAGAAAATATCTGCTTTTTGCGCTAGTGCTCTTGCAAGAAAAACACGTTGTTGTTGCCCGCCGGAAAGTTCCCCTATTTGTCGATGAGCAAATTCTTCCATGCCTACTTTTTTCAAGCATTCATAAGCCCATTCTTTGTCTTTTTTCTTCGGACGCTTGAAAATGCCTAAGTTTGGATAAGTACCAATTAAAACAGCGTCTAGCACGTGAATGGGAAAATCCCAATCATACTCGTTACGTTGTGGCACGTAAGCTATTTTTTTTCGGTTTTCTTTTAAGGTTTCGCCTAGAATTTCAATACTTCCTTTATCGATAGAAACTAGGTTTAATAATGCTTTTAGTAACGTAGACTTCCCGGCACCGTTAGGACCAATAATGCCAAGTACGTTTCCTTGCTCGAGTGTTAAGTCTATTCCCTCAATTGCGGTTCTACCGTAATAGGAGACGTGAACATTTTGTAATTTAAGTGCAGGAACCATGTTACTTCCCCTCCGCCATTTATTTTCTTTTTTAAAATGTTTTTCCCTCAGGAAACTTTTCTTTAGTTTATACTTCTTAACGCTATTTGTAAACAGAAAAGTTTTCAGTTAAATGTAAAAAAAGACAAAGGCATTTGAAAATGCACTTTGTCTTTTATCGATTGTTATGAATTGAGTTTTTTAGCGTAATGTCTTCTTGCTTTTTCACGATTTCCGCAAACTTCCATAGAGCACCATTTGCGCTTACCACTGGTGTCTATAAAAAACGCATAGCAAACGGAACTATCACATTTTTTTAGTTTCTCAAAAATACCACTTTGATAGGCTAGAAGCATTTCAAACGACAAAATGGCAAGAAGCCCTTCTGTTCCGCCCTTACTTGGAATGGGCTTAAGGAAAGCATCGAAAGACAAAGGCGCTTGTTTTGTATACATAGCTAATGATTCAAAAGCGTTTTGTGACTCTCCTGATCTCTCAAAGTCACTTCGCCACTCCTCACGAAACGCTTTCATCTTCTTCGCATCAATCGGAGACATTTTAAGTTGCTCTACTTGTTGGGAATTCAAGATGCCTTGTTTCGCCATATACGATAGCCAATCTTCTAATCCATTTTCTTCTTCCAGAAAATCTGTTACCGCTATCTTTTTGATATTAATCGTATTTAAAAAATTTATAAATAAATAGTCACTTACATATGAATAATAATTTTCATTGGTTATTGTCATGATCATTTCTCCTTAAGACTGAATGATTGACTTCCATCATAACATATCGTAAAGTTTGTTTCTAACCACTTGATTTATTAAAGCGGTTAGAAACCAATTAAAAGGAGAGATACTATGTCTATTAAAGACGTTACAGATTCAACATTTGTCGATGAAACGAAAGAAGGTTTTGTAATTGCAGAGCTTGGTGCAGCATGGTGTGCTCCCTGCAAAATGATCGCTCCTGCGTTACAAGAAATCAACGAAGATCAGCACAACAACATAAGCGTGATCCAAGTAGACATCGATGACAACCAAGAAACCGCACAAAAATTTGGTGTGATGAGCATTCCAACACTTCTTTTCTTTAAAAATGGCGAATTGATGGAGCAAACTGTAGGCTTCCAACCAAAAGAAGAAATTCTTGCGACTGCTCAAAAACATATCTAAATAAAAAATGCACTCATAAATTAATATGCAACTAAAGTAAACTATTTTATTTTGAAAAGGAGTTTTTATTAATGACTACAAACATGAGAGAAGAAATTCAGGAATATATCGAGAACTTTAAGAAAAACAAGCCTGTTGAAGCGCAAGAGAAGATGCAAAATGCAATTGACGAATTAGAAGCCTCTGACCAAGGCAAGGGGTTAAAAACAGGCGAAAAATCGCCAAACTTCAACTTACCAAATGCTACAGGCGAAACCGTTGAATTATACGAACAGTTAAAACAAGGACCTGTCGTTCTAACGTTTTATCGTGGAAACTGGTGCCCTTACTGCAATATGGAACTACGTGCTTACCAACAAATTATCGGGGAAATTCACGGCCAAAATGCTGAATTGATTGCGATTAGCCCACAAACACCAGATCAATCTATGTCGATTCAAGAAAAGCACGACTTGGAATATATCGTTTTAAGTGATGAAAACAACGAAGTAGCTAACCAATTCAACTTGGTTTACCAATTACCAGAATACTTGGTAGAGATTTATAAAAGTAGCGGCCTAAATGTTGATCAATATAATGGTGAAGATTCATGGAAACTTCCTGTATCTGCGACATATATTATTGATACAGATGGAACGATTGCATATGGCTACACGAAATCAGATTACAGAGACCGTGTAGAACCTTCAACAGTTGTAGACGAACTAAAAAAAATAAAATAAGTTAGCCAAAAGCGCCATTCTAAAAGTCGTTAAGACGTTTAGAATGGCGCTTTTTTAATCAAAACAGTAACCTATATTTACACATAAAAAGGGTGTTGGAATGAAATCATTCCAACACCCTTTTCTCTATACTCTAAAGATTGTAGCTATTTACTGTTTACGTGTACGAACCGCTACTACCGTTGTCAATGTAGCTAACATCAAGCCTACAAGAACCCACAAGATTGGGAATGAGTTTTGATCGGCCATGCCGCCCATGCCTGTTTTTGGCATTTCAGATGGCATTTCCGTTGCGTTAAATTGATCTGGGAATTGATCGACGATGGCCGCTGACAAGCCGGCTGCTGGCATTTGCATATGTGCATACGCTTCGCGAATTGAGCTGTACGCTGCGTCAAAGTCGCCTGCTACGTACGAATCAAATGCGCCTAGTAGTTGCCCAACATGGGCAGTTAAGCCTTCTTCAAGTGCATCCGCTGGTACGCGTCCTTCAGTTGCTGCGTCTAAGAATGCCGCTTGGTCTAAGATATACTGATCCAGCTCGGCACGGGCTTGTTCTTGTCCTTCTTTGTTGCCTTCACCGGTTGCTGTTACGTAATCCACAAAGTAGCCAATGTGTGACTTCCATGTTTCTTCAAACTGTGCACCGGCTTCTTCGCCGTAAACGGATCCAACGGCCGCTGACAAGTCATCGGCGTTCGCGAGTAACGCGCCCGCTGCTTGGTCAAAGCTTTCTGCGCCATCGGCACCGTCTTGCATGGCCATCACGGCAAGTCCAGCGTGTTCAGTGAACGTTTGGTTCAACGTGGCACGCAAATCAATCGCTGGTGTATCGGCACTTGTGTTGTCGAACTTGTCTGGGAACTGTGTTGTGATCGCCACTGACAAGCTTTCTGCGAACATGCTCATGTGGTGAATTGCTTCACGCTCTAATGAGTATGCTGTTTCGAAATCGCCGGCAACGTATGCGTCAAACGCGTTGATCAACTGATCAACGTGCATGTCCAGTCCTTCTTGAACCGCTGCCGCTGGCAGTAAGCCGCCTGTTGCCGAGTCAAAGAATTTCGATTGTTCGACTTTGTATTTTTCCAGTTCCGCTAACGCTTGGTCTTTGCCTTCTTGGTTGTCTTCAGCGGTAGCTGTTACGTAATCGACGAAATAGCCAATGTGTGACTTCCATACTTCGTCAAATTGCGCAGCGCCTTCGTCGCCGTAAACCGAACCAACTGCGGCAGATAAGTCATCGGCGTTCGCAAGTAACGCGCCCGCTGCTTGGTCAAAATCTTCTGCGCCGTCGACGCCTTTACGCATTGCTTCGATTGCAAGGAACGCATGCTCCGTTAAAGTTGTATCCAGTGCAATGCGCAATTCCCCTGCAGGTGTTGCGGTCGCCATTTCCATAGATGCTTCACTCGCTGTAGAATGGCCTCCGTGGCTGTCGGCAAGTGCCGCCGTTGGTACCAATAATGCTAGACTAAGTGGTACGGCTAAAAGTACTTTGTTTAATTTCATCTAAAATCGCTCCCTTTTTTCTTTTTTTTCGTTATACAGGCATAACGCAACGGGTTTAACTTTAGATCACTTTTTTTGAAATTAAATTAAAATTCTTTTTTGCTTGATAAACTAACATAGATGATTAATCTTTTTTCTCTCTTTATATAGAAGAAAGCCAATATCTTAAGTTTTTTTACATAAAAGTAATCTATTCTTCATCTTCTTGCGTTCTATTAACAAGAACAAAAAACGAGGAGGAAATATAATGATTAACAAAAAATTTAGCTTTATCCTTGCCGCTGGTGTCTTATCACTAGCAGCTTGTGGACAAGAACAACCGGTAGCTGAGGAATCAACAGAACCTATGGCTGAAGAACAAGAAAACACTGCAGAAGAAACGACAACTGAAGAAGAAACAACGACCGAAGAAGAAACAACGACCGAAGAAGCTGCGACTGAAGAAGAAACAACGACCGAAGAAGAAGCTACGACTGAAGAACCTGCAGAAGAAACGGCAGAAGAACCCGTAGTAGAAAACGCACCGGAAGCAAAGAGCGGAACAGCATCGAATCTTTTATCTAATGGGGAAACGACAAGTTTTGTCTTTAACGAAACTGGTGAGTTTTCGGTTTTCTGTGAGCCACATCCTGTTATGCAAATGACGGTACTAGTAGAAGACGGTGCAGAAGCCATGGATAATATCGAAGTTGATATTGCAGATTATGAATTTGGCGAAGAAACCATCACTGTTGCTCCTGGTACAACAATCGTTTGGACAAACCAAGATCAAGTTCAACATAATGTCGCATTTGAATAATCCTGGTGTTATTACTTCAAGTTAACTAGTGAACGATTAGATTCCCACAATAAATAGAGGACACCGGTAGTTTACCGGTGTCCTCTATAATTTTTAATTCATTTTACCGAGCTCAGGGAATAAATAGTAGAGCAAATTCATCGTTAGACGTCGGGATTTCCCTTTATACGGGAAAACATGCATGTACATAGAAGGATTAAAGTTTGCTTCAATAATTCCATATGCTTTGTCATTTGAAGCAGGTACTTCAATGTCCTCTATGATTAAGTCAAGTCCACTAATCTTTGCACCAAGCGCAGCAACTGATTCAACTGCGATAATTTTGTAATCTTCGCGAATTTGGTCGGTCACATCAATTGAGTCCCCACCCGTACTCACATTAGAGTTTTCACGCAAATACAAAACTTCGCCTTTTTTCGGAATCGAGTCTATTTGCTTACCTTGACCTTTTAACATTAAAATTTCGAGTTCGCCTAATTGAATTTTTTCAAGTGGCGTCCGGTGATCTTTCCCTCTTAATGGATCTTCATTTTTTTCAGCGACTAACTCTTCGACCGTCTTTTTTCCATCTCCTGTTACGTTTGCAGGAACTCGAGCCATAACGGCTTCTACTTTATCGTTAATAACAAAAAAGCGATATTCTGTACCTGACAAAAACTCTTCAATTAACACAGAAGAATCTTCTTTAAAAGCAATTTTTAAAGCTTGTTCATAATCTTCATATGCTGCACCATCTTTGAAGATTGATATGCCAAGACCATAATTTGTTGATTTTGGTTTTACAACAAAAGCTTTACTAGCGAATAAAGCATATGACTGTAGAGCTTCTTCAATATGATTAAATTCATCACCTAAAGGTACACGGAACCCTCGTTTTTGAAGAATTTTTTTAGTCACGGTTTTGTTTTCCATGATTAAGCTAGCGATATAACTATCTTTACTCGTCATATTGCCGTTTTTAACGTATTCAATACGGTCCTTCAACTTCAGTTTCAAAAATTGATCTTGTCGATCGATAATTTCTACTTGAATACCAAGTTGAATTGCATCGAACATTAATAGTTGTGTAGACAACTCCATGTCTGTAAATGCCGTTAATTGGTAAGGCATATCCCATGCTTTTTCATAATATTCTTTTGCAATGTTTACTGCTAATTGACTTTGACTGCTTTGCTGGCTTTCTTTATAAAGTTTTCCAGCTATCGTTTTACTCGGATCATCCAACATGTCTCTTTCAGTGACAAGTAGCTTATCTGAAACAGATAAACCTAAAGTTTCCACCAATTGTTCCATTTCATCTAAAATCGTTTCAGCTTCTGCTTTAAACTGAGTGGGCTTTAGTGGATGCTCAAGCGCTACTTTTTCATTCGTAAGTTCTCCTTCTTTTACCCACTCGTCATGATGAGCACTTTCATCTTTCCATAGTAGATAAACCATAAATAGATTCAGAAATTCTGCTTGCTCATAGCTGATTCCATTTTTATCAAAAGGATTAATATCGATATTTCTTAACTCGATATAGCCAATCCCACGCTCTTCTAAATCTGCAACTTGACTGCCGCCTCGTAAACGAACAGCTGAGTAAAACTCTTTTTCTTCAACTAACACATCTTTTTCTACGAGTGCAGAAATATCTGAGATGTATTTTTTCAAGCTGCTATAAGAAACTTGAACATTCTCCCGATTTACATAACCGAACTTACTGCTTCTAATGCTTCTCACCGGTTCTACTAAAGAGTTGTCTTCAAAGAAGTTCTTTTCACTACTAGGTGATGCACCATACAAATAAGTAATTAACCAGCGGTAATGCAAATAGTTTCTCGTCAGTTTCATGTAGATTTCTGTTTTAAACAAATGATATTCTGCAATTTCAGACTGTGCAGCGAACAAAGCGTGAAGCAGTTCCTCACTAAATTCAAAATTATAATGAATTCCACTTATCATCTGTTTACGTCGACCATACGATTCTGCTAACGAATGACGGTACCGAACACTTTCAGCATCTGCTAATTTAGCAATGATAATGTCTTCTTCTTTTTCAGGTAGTTCTGGAGGCATACTCAATGGCCAAATCATTTCGTTTTTATCCAATGAACGGTAAGCTACTTCATGAATCGACTCTAAATAGTCAAATAGCTCTTTTAACGTATCTGTAACAGGTGTGACTAACTCCATTTGTGTTTCTGCAAAATCCCGTTTTATATACGGATGATCATCGCTCTTTGAAATGGTTGCTGGGTGATCTGTGTTAACCAGCTTCCCTGTCAAATCAACTCGTTGTCCTTCTTTTTCAAGACCATAACGGGCTTTTAATACATAGGGCTTTACTCGATCGTTTTCTAATAATTTTTTAATATCCACATTATCACAACCTTTAAATTTACATGTGTTCGGACTTTGTTTCCCGGTTAATTCCAAGTTTTATAACACAATATAAGCCGATTATACATGACTCTTGGTAGAAGTTCTTTTTTATTGCCTATACTTTTAAATTGTTCTCAAAAACAAGTTATTTCAAGAATTTCAAAGTAATGGGACATCCCTACATTTGCTTGAAATGTAGGGATGTCCCCTTTTAGAACTTATTTTAAAATGAGTATCATTTTAAGTGCTTCACGTGAAAAGCAAAATGGTCATCTAAAAATGTCGAGATAAAGAAATAGCTATGATCATAACCATCGTGTTTTATATACTCTACCGACTGGTTATATTCTTTAGCATTTTTCAAAAATGTCGACTCTTCTAGCTGCTCTGGATAAAAACCATCTTTTGTTCCTTGTGAAATCATAATTGGGGGTGCATTCGTTTTTTTAATCAGTTCTGAAGCGTCCCACGATTTCCAAGATTCTTGGTCTTCACCTAAATAAGTCGAGAAAGCTTTCTTGCCCCAAGGAGTTTGAATAGGGTTCAAAATAGGAGAAAATGCAGAAATGGCTTTGAAACGTTTTGCATTTTTCAAGCCAATTACTAAAGCTCCGTGGCCACCCATCGAGTGCCCCATAATGCTTTCTTTCCCTGAGAAATTAGGCACTAAAGAAGTGGCAATTTCCGCTAATTCCTCTGTTATATAGGTATACATTTTATAATGCTCAGACCATGGTTTTTCAGTAGCGTCTACATAAAAGCCTGCACCTTGTCCAAGGTCATATGCAGCGTCATCCGCCACATTTTCTCCTCGAGGAGAAGTATCAGGAATTATAACTGCTACTTGATGGTGATCTGCTAATCGCTGAAACCCACTTTTTTGACTAAAATTATCATCTGTACAAGTGAGGCCTGATAACCACCAAACGAGTGGAATTTTTTGTTGTTCATTAGTAGATGGCAAGTAGATACTAAACGTCATATCGCACTGTAAGGCTTCTGAGTAATGTGTGTATTTACGTTGTTCGCCACCAAAAGCAATTTTCGTTTCACTAATATTGAGATTCATCATTTCACTCTCCGTAAGTTAAAATTGTGCGAATCGATTCACCTTTATGCAAAAGTTCAAACGCTTTGTTGATATCTTGGAAATCTAGTTGATGCGTGATGAATGATTCTAAATCAATATCACCATTCATAAAATCTTTAACCATTCCTGGTAATTCGGTACGACCTTTTACACCGCCAAATGCCGATCCGCGCCATACGCGTCCAGTGACTAGTTGAAATGGTCGCGTGCTAATTTCTTTTCCGGCACCCGCAACACCTAGGATAATGCTCTCGCCCCATCCTTTATGACAACATTCAAGAGCTGAACGCATGACGTCAACATTTCCAATACACTCAAAGCTGTAGTCTACGCCGCCATCGGTCATTTCCACAATCACTTCTTGAATTGGCTTATCAAATTTCGATGGGTTGATAAAATCAGTTGCGCCCATTTTTTTCGCCAATTCAAATTTATCTTCGTTCAAATCAATTACAATGATACGACTAGCATTTGCTTTAACAAGTCCTTGAACAACTGCTAAACCAATTGCGCCTACTCCAAATACGGCAGCTACTGCACCTTCTTCAACTTTGGCAGTGTTTTTCACTGCGCCCATCCCAGTTGTAACGCCACAACCAAGTAAACAAACTTTATCTAACGGTGCGTCTTCATCGACTTTTGCCAAGCTTACTTCGTTAACTACCGTATATTCACTAAATGTACTAGTGCCCATATAATGATAAACGGGTTCGCCGTTATAAGAAAAACGAGTTGTGCCATCAGTCATTAAACCTTTTCCTTGTGTTTCACGTACGGCACTACACAGATTCGTTTTACCAGACAAACAGAATTTGCACTCGCCACATTCAGCTGTGTAAAGCGGAATTACGTGATCTCCTGGGTTTACAGATGTTACGCCTTCTCCAACTGAGACGACAACTCCGCCGCCCTCGTGGCCTAATACGGCTGGGAAAACACCTTCTGGGTCATCACCCGATAACGTGAACGCATCAGTATGACAAACTGATGTATATAAAATTTTGACCATGACTTCTTTTGCTTTTGGTTCCTCTACGTCGATTTCTACGATTTGAAGGGGTTCTCCTGCTTTAAATGCAACTGCTGCTTTACTTTTCATTTTTATATTCCTACTTTCTTTTTGTTTTACTTTCGTCTATACCCATGTTCACATAGAAAAATGCATTAAACAATACTGACGTTTTTGTCACTATGGGTTATGATTTACGTAAAGGAGTGAAATACTTGGAAATTCAATATAAAGATAAAACTTATTTCTCTGGCAAAGACTTGGCCTTATCAGCAATCGGCGGGCGGTGGAAAATAGCCGTTATTTGGTGTTTATTGCAAGAGTCTCCACTAAGACTAAGTGAAATTCAAAAAAAATTACCTCAAGCCAATCAGCGTATGCTTATTCGACAATTGAGAGAACTAGAAGAAGATAAACTCATCAAACGATTTGTTTATCCAGTGGTCCCACCAAAAGTCGAGTATCAACTAAGTGATATGGGTCTTCAGCTAGAGCCAGTCGTTACTTCTATTTGTAACTGGGGAGATGAATTTGCTGCTTTTGTGGAAAAAGAGGCGAACTCCCCATCTGTTAACTAACTTATTTAGATCAACAGCCGTTGCCTCATACTCAATCAGGCAACGGCTGTTAACTTATAGGGTTAAGTTGTCCAGTGAATTTTGTTGTTATGTTCTTTAATCTGTTTGAGTCCGGCTTTCTCTAGCACTCGTACTGAAGCGATATTGCTAGGATCACAGCTTGCTACAATTTTTTTAATCTCTTGCTGTTTTAACCCCCACTTTACCATTGCTTTTGCCATTTCAGTTGCATATCCATTTCCTTGATAGGTCGGTGCAATACTGTACCCTAATTCCAACTGATCTTGATCTCCGTCTTTTCGTCTAAAGCCCATGTCCCCCATTATTGTCTGAGAAGCGTTATGGATAATAATTCCTTCCCATTCATTTTCCCATGGATATTCGCTATAGCGCTTAATTTTGTACGGAATGATTTTTTTGTATTCTTCAGATGGATATCCAGCAGCCACTTTATAAGGTGTTATTTGGGCTAATTCTAACTGGTCAATAATCGCTGCTTGCATCAATTCCGTCGTAAATGTTACTAGGGTCAATCGACTTGTTTGAATATATGGCATTTGTGTTACCTCCTAACAAAATGCGTTTAGAAAACTTATCCAATTTTCGTCCCACATCTTATTTTCGTTTTCTTATTGAAAAGTCCTCTTTTAAAATAAAAAACTGTAGCTAACTCGAGTAATAAGAGCTAGCTACAGTTTGTGATGTATAAATTTCTATACAATTTTTTTATTAATTTTCTTCTGCTAATTTAAAAGCTTTGTGGCTTCTTAAACTCAAGACGCCCCACAACAGTACATTGAAGACGAAGATGAAAGCACCAAGTACTGACAGACTCATTAGTAAGGTCTCGGTCCCATATGCCGAAGACATGGCTTCTCGGAAGCCTAAAATTGCATAGCTCATCGGAACAAAATCATGAACACTTTGGAAGAATTTGTTTGTCAATTCGACCGGGAACGTCCCGCCACTCGAACCTAATTGAAGAACCAGAATAATCATGGCAACAAAGCGTCCTGGATTTCCAAAAGTAATACTTAAAAACATAATTAAGAACATATAAGTAAGCGAAGTAACAATAGAGACTATAATAAACTCACCCACGTGTTCTACTTGAAGATGAAAGCCAAACAACATAATCGCATCCACAATTAATGCGGCGGCAGTCGCTTGGATAAACCCAAGTGAGAATTTGCTGAGCCACCAAGCGAACCCCGAGGTTGGTCGTCCTGCTGGAGCATTTATTGGAAATACTAAATTAAACGACAAAGCACCAACAAAAAGGGCAAGTGATAAAATATAAGGTGCCAACGCATGACCATAGTTAGGCACTTCACTTTTTTTACTCTCGGTTGTTGTTGCAGGTGCGGCAATCATATCGTAATTCGCATCGGATACTAAAGCATCCCCAACTTCTTCAGCTCCATCTGAAAGTTTGCCAGCTAATTCGGCGGCCCCTTCCTCAAGTTCTCCAATGCCATTTCCCAATTCTCCTGAACCGTCCTCAAGTTTGCTGGCACCATCGTGCAATTCAGCAGCTCCTCCTGCAAGTTCACCTGCTCCGCCTGACAATGCTTGAACGCCTTTTGTTAGACGGTCAGTACCCGTTGCCAAGTCAGCAGAACCCGAGTTTAGTTTGTCGGAGTTTGCAGCAAGTTCTGCGGTTCCTTGTTGCAGTTGACCTGCACCTTGTGCCGCTTCTGATACTCCGGCTGTATAAGCAACGGTTCCTTGCTGCAATTCTTCAGAACCTTGTTGGAGTGAATTAGCCCCTTCCACAAGTCCTTGTGAACCTGAAGCAAGCGATGATACCCCTTCAGTTAAAGAGGAACTTCCTTGTGCTAAGCGATCAACTGCCGCTGCAAGTTTTGGTAAATTATCAGCTGTTTTATCTACTCCAACTTGAAGTTTTTCATTTGCTTCTACAGCTTTTTCTGATCCAGCATGCAAATTTTTTGCACCTGGAATAAGTTGTGTGGAAAGTGTATTTTGAACGGTTGAATAGCCACCAAGTGCTGATGACGCCGCTGGATTTACTTTCGCTACCACACTATTCAATTCAGCCACTTTCTCTGGCAATGACCCAAGAGTTTGAAATGCGGGAACTAGTTGCTCATTGAGATTAGCTGATATTGCTGCCAAACTTCCTTTTAGCTTCTCAACAGTTTCTTGCTGAGTGGCTGATTGGCTTTCTATACTTCCGCTAACTGCTCCAGTTAGTTCAGCTTGTTGTTCTGGCGTTAAACTATTAAAAGTTGGTGTTGCTTCTAAAGCAGTAATCGTGGTTTGTGAAGATGTTCCTTGAAGATCATTAATAGCTTGCTGTGCTGCTGCCAAATTAGCTTGAATTTGCGATACACCTGGTGTATCGCCTATAGAGACAGCGTCATTTAATTGGTTTGTACTTTCTTGAATTGCTGTTAATCCTTGCTGCAAACTCGTTATTTGATCTGCTGAAGGAAGTTGACCTTCTAGCAAGCCAAGTCCTTCTTGAAGAGTTAAACTACCGAAAGAAAGTTTTGAAAGCCCATCTCCTAAAGCTGCTTGTCCAGACACCAATTGTTGTATACCAGAAGAGCTATTTGTTAGTTGGCTTGTTTGCGCCTGTAACTCGCGTAGTCCTTCCGTTAACTGTGCACTGCCATCTTGGGTTTTCCAAAGCCCTTGGTTTAATTGTTCAGCTCCAGGGACAAGTGAACTAAGACCTTCTGTCAGTTTTTGAGAACCTTTCACAAGCTGTGGACCTTTATTGGTTAATTCTGCAGTTCCTTCAGCTAGCCCATTTATACCGGTTTGCAATTTGCCTACACCCGCTGTATACGAAATAATTCCTTTGTTTAAAAAGTTTGCCCCTTCGTTTAGTTCGGTTGTTCCGGCTGCAAACTGACTCACACCAACCTCTAATTTCTCTGCGCCTTCTTGAAAACTCAAACTTCCTTCTGAAAGAGTTCCCAGTCCTGCAACTAAGTCGGCAGTTCCTTCTTGCAATTGCACAGTTCCAGAATCGATTTGCTCCGCCCCGTCAGCGGCCTCCTCCATTCCTTCGCCTATTGTTTCAATTTGAGCGAATACCGCTTTTACGTATTCTTTAGTCACACTTTCAGCAATTTCTTCTTTTATATTAGCTGTTGCTTGTTTGCTTACCGATTCGATAAAAAATCCGCGGCCAGGATTGGTTTCATACTGTAAATTCATTGGTGTTGGTTGCTCGTTCATAACAGATGCTGCATTAGCTGAAAAATCTTTTGGAATGGTAAGTATCATAAAATACTTGCCATCTTCCATTCCTTGCTCAGCTTCTTTTGCATCCGTGAAATACCAATGGAGTGCGTCATTTTCTTTTAAGTTTTCGACCAATTCATCCCCAATAGATAAGGTTTCCTCTTCATAGTCTGCCGGCACATCTTCATTTACCACCGCTACTGGTAAGCGATCTGTCTTGCCGTATGGATCCCACGAAGAGCCGAGGAAAAAACCACTATAAATAATCGGTATAAACATCATTACAATCATAGTTCCGAGTAGTAAAGGTTTTGAAAATAATTGTTTCCACTCTTTTTTCAACATGTTCACTTTTGATCATCCTGTTCTTTGTTCAATACATCACTTAAGGTTTCTTGGTTCCAATTTAATGTTGGCAAGTTAGACATGCCTAACCCTTCTTTTAATAAGTCTGCTGCGGTTACTTTCGAGAGATATTCGATTAATAATCGATCTCCTTGCGCAAAGACATTTTGAAGAATCTCTTGTCCTTTTTTTGCATATTCACCATCTTTAAAAGCAAGCCGAATTAAACCCGTATCTGGGTAAATCTTGATTGGCCCTTCCATCGCTTCAATAACGTCTAGCATTGTAATGTCGGTTGCTGATTTTGCCAAAGAAACGCCTCCGTTATTCCCAGATACAGACACAGCAATTCCTTGCACAACTAGCTTTCTTGTAATTTTCTTCATATAAGAAGGTGATACCCCTAGCCTCTTACTAATTTCATCGGAAGCAAGCGGCGCGCTGCTTTCTTGTGTAGCTAATAACACGATAATACAAATTGCTTGTTCTACCCCTTTAGTTAACTGCAAACTAACACCTCTCCCTTATCTATCTTCAATATCCATTATGGATATACAATGTCTATTAAGGAATAATACTCTCTTTTTGAGAAATTGCAATAAAAAATGCGAATTATTTATAAAACAAAAAAAGCAGACAAACCGATAGACGGTTGTCTGCTTTTTAACTTATATAAGAGGAAGTCCAACATTAACTTTGGTCTTCTGCCAACCTAAAACCACTAAATTGCCATCTTTTCTCTGGAGGAAAGAAATTTCGATAAGTTTTCCGAATGTGATCTACAGGCGTTGCACACGAACCTCCACGAAGAATCATTTGGTTACACATGAATTTCGCATTATACTCACCTAATGCGCCTTCTAACGGTTTACTGCCAGGATATGGTGAGTAGGCACTAGCAGTCCATTCCCATACATCTCCAAACATTTTTGATAGCGATGAACTTTGTAAATCCTCGCTACTTGCCACCGGATGGTAAACTCCATCATCCATCGTATTTCCGCGAATAGCAACGCTTTGAGAAGCATATTCCCATTCTGCTTCAGTAGGTAACCTTTTGCCTTTCCACCTGCTAAAAGCATCTGCTTCGTAAAAACTCACATGACTCACCGGTTCATCAAGTTCTAGGTCTTGTATGCCTGCTAAGGTAAAGATTTGCCATTTTTCTTCTGTATCTTTCAGCCAATAAAGTGGTGCTTTCCAATTATGCTCTTTAACAATACTCCACCCATCCGAAAGCCAATATTCCGGTTTTTCATAGCCTCCGGAATTTATAAATTCAAGAAATTCTCCATTAGTTACAGGTTTTGTTGCCAACTTGAAAGGTTCAAGCCAAACCTTGTGGCGCGGACTTTCGTTATCAAACGCAAAGCCATCGCCATCATGACCAATTTCGACCAACCCTCCATCATACTCAACAAACTGCGATTCCTGCGTTTTGCTTAGTGTTCGTTTTTTTGTTTGTGCATAAGTAGGTAAAAGGGGGTTAACAAAAAAGTTGTACTTTATGTCCATTAAGATCAATTCCTGATGTTGTTGTTCGTGTTGAAGTCCCATATATAGTAAAGCTTCTATTTCTTTTTTTGTTTCACTAGCTGATTCATCAAGTAAGTTATACACTTGCTGATCCACATATTTGCGATATTCAATAACTTGATCTACTGTGGGTCGTGATAGCACGCCGCGTTGGTGACGCGGTTGATAAGGTCCAATCGTGTTGTAATATGAATTAAACAAAAAATCAAAAGCTGGATTGAATTCTTCATAATTCGATTTGAACTCTTTTAAAATCATACGCTCGAAAAACCATGTTGTATGAGCGATATGCCATTTAGCTGGACTCACATCCTCGTGAGATTGGATTATAAAATCTTCTGTTTCTAAAGGCTCGATTAGTTTCATCGTAACGCCTCTTATTTCTGCAAAGCGCTCTGCTATAGATGTATTTTCTATTGCTTTCATCGAATAACTCCCCTTACCTACTAAAAATTTTCTGCTTACTTTACATGTTAAGAAGCTACTCTATTCTTCAATCAATTCTTTTTCGATTAGAAATTCTCGAGCCACGTCTTCTGGCTGCTCTTTATCCACATCTACTTTAGAGTTCATCGCCAACATTTCTTCTGCACTGATTTGACCACCAAGTTCATTTAATAGCTCTTCTAAGTCAGGATATTCTTCAAGCGTCTCCATGCGGATAACTGGTACGGCATCATATTTCGGGAAAAAGTTTAAATCATCTTTTGTTGTGCTCAACTCGAATAAATCTATTCTGCTATCGGTAGTAAACGCCGTTATCACATCGACATCTCCATTTTTCACTGCCTCGTACATGATTGAAGGATCAAAACTTTCCGTAGCGGAAAAATTAAAGTTATATGCCTCTGTCAAAGCATCATAGCCGTCCCCTTGTCGTTCATAAAAAGAATGCGGGCCGCCAAAAGCAACGTCCTGTGATTGAGAAAGTTCAGCTAGTTCTGAGTAAGTTGCGACGTCTAATCCACTTTCTTTCGAGTAGGCTAATGTATAGCCATTTTCAAATCCTAACGGTTCTAACCAAGTTGCCCCTAACTCTTCTTCATATCCTTCTCGAACCGCTTGAAGAACTTCTTCAGAAGTTTGTCCCGGGGTGGATTCAAGTTTCAAAACATCTTTAAATCCTGTACCGGTATACTCAACGTACATATCAATGTCGCCTTTTTCCAAAGCTGGTGTTAAAATTGCCACTTCCCCTAAACCGTCTTTGTATTCAACGGTGTAGTCAGAATTCGCCTCTATGTATTCACCCAAAATATAAGGCAAAATATATTGCTCAGTCCAAGGCTTGCCGCCAATTACTAACGGCTCAGTTGCTTCTTCTCCAGAACTACATCCGTATAAAGCTGATGAAGCGATTAAGGTCATTCCCACTAATTTTTTATTCATGTTTTTTCCCCCTATTTTTTGTTTGTATTTTGGTACGACTTTAAAGCATTGAAGCAATATCAGAAGCCGCAGTTGGATAGGCAAAAATCATCTGTTTTAATTCATAAGTTGTTAAATTAAATTGAATCGCTAATGCAAAATGATTGATAAGTTCATCTGCTTCTTGGCCTATTAAATGCGCACCGAGTATTTGGTCAGAATCCTCATCAATGATAACTTTTACCATTGCATGCTTTTCATTCGTCCGTTTATAGGTATACCAACTTGAAATGTCTTTTTGCAGAACTTTATAGTTATAACCTTTTTCTTTTGCTTGATCTTCTGACAGTCCTACAGCTGCTAATTTGGGGATGGTGAAAACAACTGTTGGCATGACTTTGTAACTTGGTGTTTTTTGATTGCCTTTTAATAAATTCGATGCGACTACGTGAGACTCCATTGAAGCAATAGGCGTTAAGGGAAGTCCTTCTGTTGCCGCCGCGTCTCCTGCCGCATAAACACGTGGATTGCTAACATTTTGAAGATAATCATTCACCGTAATGCCCGAGGGTTCACGTTCTACATTTGCTTTTTCCAATTGCATCTCGTCAATATTTGGCACTCTTCCTGCTCCGTGTAGAACAAGGTCGCAATCTAGTTCAAGTGATTCAGAACCATTTTCACCAATGACTTTAAAAGACGAATCTATTTTTTCGATAGACTTTACTTCCGTGCCCAGATGAATATGAATGCCGACTTCTTTCGACCTTTCTAATAACACGTCCACCAAATCCGCCTCGAAATTTTCAAGTGGTCGCTTTCCTCTATGAATGATGTGTACTTCAGAACCTGCTCGTGCTGCTATATGCGCAAATTCGAACGAAATGTAACCACCACCTACAAAAACTAATCTCGCCGGTAACTTATCAAGTTCTAAAAATTCATCGCTCATTGTAAGATGTTCTGCCCCGTCTATGGGTAATGTAACTGGCTTTGCGCCATTTGCGATTAATATCTTTTCCGCAGTCAATTCATTTTCTCCAACTTGAATTTTGTCTTCAGCGACAAAAAAAGCTTCTCCGTGAAACGTGACAATTCCAGCTTTTTGAAAACCTTCCAATCGATTTTCAGGTACAGGTTCCGTGAACGTCCGCTTGAATTCCATTAAGTCGTTCCAGTTTATTGTCGGGGCACCTGTAATTCCCTTTCCTTTCATGCGGTCGACGCTATCTATTATGTTTGCCGCTCCAACCAATATTTTTTTCGGATCACATCCCCTTAATGCGCAAGTACCTCCAAATGGTCTTGAGTCGATGATTGCGACTTCCCATCCAGCTTTTTTGCACTTCATGGCTGCTGCCGTACCAGCTGACCCTGTTCCAATTACGATTAAATCAAATTTCTTTTGCATCAATGGCATCTCCTTTTTGTAGTAGAACATTCAAATTTCCAAACTTGCTTTGGCGGTATATTTTTTATTACCCTTTTCCACAATTTTCACTCATGTTTCTATTGTGTAATTAACTGCTAATAGATGAAAATTATAATTATTGTTCTTTTTAGAATATTCGATAATCATAGAGCAGATTCCTGCTGAGCAAATAAATCTGATTAACGCGGAAAATAACCGCTATTATAAGTTATTTGAACAACCTATTTATTGCATAGACTGACAGGCTGTTTGTTCCATTCCAACACTTCATTTAATGAATAATAATTTTCTTTCATCTTTAACAGTGGTAACCCTTGGTTCTTGTTCTCTACCGGCACACTTTGAAACAATGCACGATGTTCGAAAATGTTATAAACTTGATATGAAACCCCTAGTTCCCGCAGCTTGCTCTCGGCTTTTTTACACTTGTTACACCCTGGCAGGATAAAAAGAATAGAGTCTAGACACAGTTTTTTAGGACGAGAAGAGGAGGATTTAAACATGGATAAATTGACACTCCTTTCGCAAATAAATCTATTTGATGAGTTGCCTATGAAAGATATTAAAGTAATTGACAAAAACAGTACGATGACGCCTATGAAAAAAGGTACCCAAATTTTAATACCTGAACAGCCACTTGATGTATTGTTTTTTCTTAAAAAAGGGCAAGTTCGCTTGTATCGAATGACCGCACAAGGAAAGCAATTTACTACAGACATCTTAATCGATGGAAATGTCTTTGGTGAAACGGAATCTTTTATGCTGACAGACAAAGAAACATACGCCGAAGCCATGACTGACTGTTATTTATGCACGATGGATAAAGCAAAATTCGAGGCATTTATACGGGCCACACCTGACGTTTCCTTTAAACTCATTCAAATATTATCGAACCAATTAAAAGAAACACATGATATTAGCGAAAAAATAGCGCTTGGAGACATTCGCTATCGCACGCTGTTTTTATTACTAAAAATGAGCGAAAAAAGCGGGAAGCGTGAGAAGGAATGGCAAACGATCAATATGAGAATTACACATGAAGACATTGCTACTATGGTAGGTTCTTCTAGAGAAACCATTTCTCTTTTAATGAGTAAGTTAAAAAAAGAGGGCCTACTTAAGAAAACTCTTTTCGGTTATTCCATAAAAGCAGACGAAATAAAAAAAATCATTATGGACTAAAGTTGTTAGTAGAAACCCACCGTTAAAGAAACAACACTTTAGTAAAGAAAAACCTTTCCCAACCTACCCTAAATGTCTCTAGGTAGCTTTTGAAAGGTTTTCCACTGTATTTCATGCATGTTTATGAACAAGTTTACTGAATACGACTGCTAGAATTAATGAGAATGCTAAGTGTGTAACCAAGCTCATCAATTGATCACTCGCAAACATTTGTCCAAACATCGGCCCCATACCCATCATAATTGGCATGACAAGAAGTGGGCCAATTATCCAAATAAGCACTCCATGAATTACCCCAAGTACATAGTAACGAGATGAGAAAAGGGTCATTGCGCCATACCCTAGACCGAAAATCCAACTAATCATCATGTGCATAATCCATCCGAGCACTAAACTATCGCTTCCGACCATAGATGCAATCATAGGTATCATACCCATGATTTGCATGTAGATCCCGAACAATATGCCCGCTACTGTACTCCCGATTAGTGAAGCCTTCACAACGCTGGAATAGTTAGAAACACTAGATGTTTGTTGAGGTGCTACCATTTTTCTCACTCCTTTTTTTATTAATATACATCACAGCAAGAGATAAAAAAGTAATGTATCTTACAATTCTGATAATTCAACAACTTTTTCTTTTTTTAAAATGACATTTCTTTTATTTACATCCGCAATTTTAGAAGGAACTATTTCTATAATCATTCATATTATACTATAAATATGCAAATTATCCGAGCACTTAGACTCATTACAAATTCATATGAATCTCCCACATTAATATTGACTTTAAAAAGAGCTGATCTTGATGAATCAAATATTTCTATCGCTCGTTGTTGGTTTTTTAGTCGCAGCGATCACGACGATGCTATTTTTAGATTACAAACCACCTTGGATAACTTATACATGCTCAGCTACAGATTCACTTAGCAAACCAACTATTACGAAAGCGGTAGATATTGATTTCCTATTTTACTTGACTATTTTTTCGATAATCAGGGCCATCGTTGTTTATGGAGTTTGGACTTATATCGAAAATACACCGCACGAAAATTTTAGAGGAGTTTCATAGTAATAAGTAAACAACAAAAAACCTTCTGAACTGTTTTAACGTCAGAAGGTTTTGATGTGAAATAAGTGATGATGAAATTATTCAGTCTCTCTTTTTAATTTTAAATAGCCACTTCTAGTTTGATAATCCCCTATATTAGTCAGCACGAGTAACAACCGTGTTTTACGTTTAGCTAGTTGAAAGAAAATAGGAACTTTTTTTCCGCCACATTAAATAATAAGACAACCAAATAAACTATTTTCGCAAGGCCATTATTTTATCGACTGCCGTTTCAGCAGACTGAAGCGCTCCTTCAAGATGCCCACTAAATTGAGCATTTGTTTCTGTCCCTGCAAATATTATTTTCTCTTCCCAAACCCCAATTACCTGTGGTTCTCCATAACTCAAATAATTCTTAAATGGACTCGAGTCTTCTACAACTGCCGTCTCCGAATCGTTCGACCAATCTTTGTACAGGATTTCTAGTGGATTTTCAGCTTCACTGCCAAAAAGCTTAATCAATTGATTGGTAACTAATTCCGTAATTTTTTCTTGCCCCATTTGATGTCGCACTTCTGAATTTATACCAAAAAACCCAAATAATGCACCTGCTCCGTCAATTGGCGAGGCATCATAAATTTCTTGCAGTGGACCTGCTGAACTTAACACCAGACCTGACAATCCTGACTCTCTCCAAAATGGTCGATTGTACACAGCAACTGCTTTAGCTTGTGACCCCATCCATGTTGGCTTTTCTGTAATATCCACCATAAGTTCTGCAGGCAAATCGGGTGAAAATTCAATGTGATTTGCTACAAGACGAGGCGGCAATGCCAAAATGACATTTGCCGCTGAAAGTTGTTGTCTCTCTCCTTCAGCTTTTTCCACTTCCACTGTTAGTTTGCCTGCTGGATTCAAGCAAATCTTTTTAACCCGCGTTTCAAGCTCAATAATAGACGAAGGAATTGTTTTGGCTAATGCATCTATTAACGATTGCATTCCTCCCGTAATCCGAACGCCTCTTTCGTGAACGTTTTCTTGCATCTTGCAGCGTTCAGGAGGTTTTCTTTGAAAACGTTCAACTAGTAAATCACCATCATTTTGCTGAACAAAAGTTTCTAAACCCAGCTTTTTCACAAAGTCTGAAATATTTGGCTCGTACTGTGGCCAAAACCAGGTCGGTCCAAGATCAAATCTCCCTAAACTTTCTTGGTTTCGTACAGAAGCACTTAACACTCTGCCTCCAATTCGATTTCTTGCTTCGATCACTTTACAGGCTATTCCTTGTTCCATGAGCAAGGACGCAGCACGCAAGCCGCTTAAACCTGCTCCGACAATAATTACTGGTTCTTGCATTAAACTTCCTCCTACGGTCTGTTTTTGCTGTTGAATTCTTAACTAAAAGGTATAACCCATTATAATATACTCCCTATTTATTGCACGCAGTAGTTATTACATACACAAGCTAATTTTCCACGTGCGACATTTGCTACATCCCATATTTAGCAAACTTTAGTCTATTCGTGCTCGAAACGTGAAACTTAATCAGGTTTCACATAATAGTTACGGTTTCATAGTTACCAAGAAACGCATAATAGGAATTTATATAGTATAGTGGAAGTATATAGATAATTTTTTTTGAGTAGGTGAAAGATATGTCCCGAACAAATTACAGAGCTTTGCTCTCTGACCGAATGGAAAAAGATTTTGCGAAATGGACTAAGCATGAAGAGATCTCAGAACGAGAGATATACCGATTTTTACATACGATGAAAGGTACTTCAGGTACGATTGGATTAATGGATTTGTCTGATTTTTGTGGCGAACAATTAGCGTTTTTTGCTGAGGACAGTGACATTTTACTCCCAGCTCATTCTTTGCAAGATTTAATGTCTACTTTGAGAAGCTACTTTACCCAGGAAAATCCTTTAGTAAGCCCTGAAAAAGCCATTAACTTTAACAAAGAGATCCCTACAAATGATTTATTTGTATTAGTTATTGATTCTGATGCAGAATTAGCTACCTATATAAAAGAATCCTTGCAAGCACATGGCATACAAGTAGTCATAGCACTTGATGGAAAAAAAGGAATTGAATTATTTTATACTCTTCAACCTCAAATGGTTATTGTCGATTTACATCTGCCAGACATAGATGGGTTCGATTTGGTTTCTAGAATACATGAGTCTGCTAAAGATCAGTATGTACCTCTTGCGATTGTCAGTTCAGAAAGTAAAATTGAACATCACATAAAAGCGATGGAAATCGGGGCAACTGATTTTCTTGCCACACCTTTGAATATGTTATTTTTTGTACCTTATGTGTTAAATCGTCTGCGTCAGCAACAAATGATTCTGCAAGAAACACTATATGACGAGTTAACAGGCGCAGGAAACAGAAAGTACTTTAATGATGTCTTGGTACAAATGACTACTTTATCCGAGAAAACTAAAAAAACATTCACACTTGTTTTATTTGATTTAGATCATTTTAAAAAAGTTAATGATAGCTTTGGACATCCCATAGGGGACGAAGTTTTACAGTCTTTCAGTCAACTGCTGTTGAAATCAAAAAGAGAAGCGGATTACTTTTTCCGTTACGGGGGTGAAGAGTTTGCTTTAATCCTTCCTGATACTACAGCAAAAGATGCAATATCTTTAGTTGAACAAATTCGTTTAGCTTTGACTAAAATTACTTTCACGGACCAATCCAAAAACCCATTTCAAGTAACATTTTCTGCAGGAATTAGTGAATATCGTCAAAAACAAGACACTTTAGTTGATAAAGCTGACCAAGCTTTGTATCAAGCGAAAAAAAATGGTCGTAACCAGACTATTTTATATGAGATTTCTACACATGATGTGAGACGACAACTTAACATCATTATAGTTGATGATGATTCTCTAGTTCGTAAACTCATTTCAAAACAATTTGCAGGTTGGAAACCTGATGACTTTGATATAACCATAGAAGAATTTGCGGATGGCGTCAGTTTTATCGAGTTTGATTGGTACAAACCAGAACAAAACTACATGATTTTACTTGATGGAGTGATGCCAAAAATGGATGGTTTAGAAGTTTTGCATCATGTACGAAGCCAATACCCAAATGAAAATATAGTCATTTCTATGCTTACTTCACGTTCAAATGAATCGGACATTGTTCTTGCTCTGCGTAGTGGAGCAGATGATTACATACTTAAGCCGTTTTATGCACAAGAAGTTGTAGCGCGTGTTCAACGACTAACAATGAGGTTATTTAAATGAATATCTATTTCTTTTGGGCACTGATCGCCTTCTTATTTTTGAGCCAAGTATTTCTATTGGGGGCTTTATCTTTACGCAAACTACTAATGAACCATAAAGAAAAAACAATTAGCCAGCAGTACGACAGGTTAACTGAATCATTCAGTTCTTATATGATGGATCCAACTGATGATCGATTTCTTAAAGAAATCGACACTGTCTCTAACCAATCAGTTGTTTTAGAACGTTTGCTAAATCACTATGTAGCTATTACTAAAGGAAGCGTCACTTCTTCACAAGTCTCACAATTATCCGAGAAATATTTAACAGAACGCTATAAAAAACAACTCAAGTGTAATAATTGGGCAATTCGGATGAACACCCTTTATTTCATTGAAGATTTTCATATGAAATCACTTTCTCCTTTACTTAAAAAAAAGCTACAAAAATCTTTTCGCTTAAATTTAGAAACGCAACAACTTATTCGAACTTTAACTTCATTAAACGAACCTATGACACTATCAGCACTTGCCCGCTACGCCGATGCACCTGTTCGCTTGTACATCGATGTTTTTAAAAGGTTAGAATTAGATATTCAATTAGAAGAACTAGATGCTGCATTAAAACATGGACATAACAATAAGGTACTGAAGCATGCTGCTGTTTCTTATATCGGCATGACTGGATTAATGGGATTTCTTCCTCGCATTGAAGAAGAATTACTAAGTGATGATGAAGAACTCAGAATCCAAGCCTTAAAATCTATCCAGCATTTGCAATACATCTCCTCACCAAGCTTGTTAATACCTTTTTTCCATTCGACTTCTTGGCAAGAGCGAATGTTTGCAGCACGCATTGCTGGAAAGCTTCAATTATCTAGATTCCAAGAAGTTTTGAGTGAACTACTTGGTGATTCTGTTTGGTGGGTTCGTTATTCATCTGCCGAAGCGTTAACACAGTTTGCAGATGGTGATATTTTACTGAGTCATTTATCAGCCACTCACCCAGATCGCTATGCGCGAGACATGGCGACTCAATGGGAAGCCTCCCTTTTAGGAAGTGAAGAATGATGAACAGCTTTTTCTTAATATTATCTTCTTTTATCATTGCTTATTTACTTTTTTCAAGCTTAAGTTATCTAGGTCTCTTTGCTCTTGCGTTCCAAAAAGTAAAAAACGAAAACAACCTAGTTCATCGTGAATCTACAGAAGTTTTTTTAAGAAACCAAAATACGTATCCCGTTTCAATTCTGGTGCCTGCTTATAACGAAGAAGTGGGTGTTGTGAGCACGGTACGATCCTTATTAGCTTTAGACTACCCTCAAAAAGAAGTCATTGTTATCGATGATGGTTCGAAAGATATGACATCTGCGGAAATGATTAAAGAGTTTAAAATGGTTCAAATTCCTTTTGCCTTTCGAACGCATATCCCTACTGCAGAAATTGTCGCTATTTATCAATCATCTATATTCCCATATGTCCGCCTCATTAAGAAAGCTAATGGCGGAAAAGCTGATGCATTGAATGCGGGTATTAATCTATCTGCTTTTCCTTATTTTTGTGCAATTGATGGCGATTCTATTTTAGAAAATGATGGGCTTATCAAAACGATGAAACCTATTATTGAGTCTGATGGACAGGTTATTGTAACGGGTGGATCTGTCCGGATCGCAAATGGTTCTACCATTTCAAGAAGTAAGGTAGAAGTTGTAGACCTCCCTAGACATCCGGTTGTGATTATGCAAATCGTTGAATATTTCCGTGCATTTTTAATAGGTCGTTTAGCTTTAAGTCAACTCAACATCCTGCTTATAGTATCTGGTGCTTTTGGTGTTTTTAACAAAGAACGTGTGATCCAAGCAGGAGGCTATAACAAAAATACCGTAGGCGAAGATATGGAATTGGTGGTACGACTGCACCGCCTGCTCAGGGAAGAAAAATCGAAACAACGAATTGAATACGTCCCTGACCCAGTTTGTTGGACTGAAGCACCTGAATCGTTAGAAGTACTCCGCTCCCAACGCATACGCTGGCAGCGAGGGTTATTTGAAACGTTATGGACTCATCGGAAAATGATGTTAAACCCAAAATATGGTGCTGTCGGTATGCTGTCTATGCCCTATTTTTTGTTCATCGAGTTACTTGGTGCTGTTTTTGAGCTTTTAGGCTATTTCATGATTTTTGGTGGGTTCTTTTTCTCATTAATTGACCCGAATGTGGCTTTAGTTATGTTTGTAGTAACGATTTTGTATGGCTCTCTTATTTCAGCATTAGCAGTTCTATTAGAAGAATTAACACTTCATAAATATCCAAGAATTTCGCATTTAATGCGTCTCTATTTTTGGGCTTTAACAGAAGCCTTTTGGTATCGTCCGCTTATGGTTATATGGAGAGTCCAGGGGATTTTCGCGGCTTTCCACAAAAAAGCTCATTGGGGCGATATGAAACGTAAAGGAATTTCTACTTAAAATAGGAGGCGAATCATTATGAAAAAAATACTAATAGCAGATGACGAAGATATTTTACGTATCTTAATAGCTGATACTTTGGAAGACGACTTCGAAATTGAAGAAGCTGAGGATGGCAAAGAAGCGCTAGAAAAAATTAGACAAAATGATTATGACTTAATTGTTCTCGACTATATGATGCCCCACTTAACGGGTTTAGAAGTGTTAGAAGAAGTAAGAAAAGATCAAAACGATACGAAAGTATTGATGTTAACAGCTAAAGCACAAGATGCGGATAGAGAAAAAGCCATTTTAAAAGGAGCCGATTTCTTTATGTCTAAACCTTTTAGTCCGATGGAGTTATTATCACTGGTTGAGAATATATTGGCATCATAAAAAAACGTACAAGTCCATGTAGGACTTGTACGTTTTTTGGTTGAATTTTTAAATCACACTTCTGTTCCTTGAAAATCTTTTGATGCATAGTAAATGGCCCCATCACGATTTTGAGAATCCAATAATTCTTTCATGACTGTCGATAAATTTGTCGGTGCATATGGTTTCGTTAAATAATGGCTGATTTTATTAATCTTCTGTGCATCTGACGATGGATCTAAAGCTGATGAAATCACAATTGGAATATCTTTTGTTAAAGGATTTTCTTTCATCATATCAACTAAATCCCAGCCATCTAGTTCTTCGCCTAGCATAATGTCAACTACTGCACCGACAAGCGGTGTACGTATCGCTTCTTTTAATGCTTCTTTTGGATTGGTATGATAAATCACTTTAAATCCATTAACTTTTAACTCTTCTGAAAGTAAAAGTGCTAAACTCATGTCGTCTTCTACAATCATAACAGGCGGACTTTCTTCTGTCCCTTCATGATTTGTATACTCTTGAGGTTCCGCAACAAGTGGCAATTCAAAGTGTACCGTTGTACCTTGTTCTTCTGCTGAATCTATCCAAATTTCCCCATCATGTTGATGAATGATTTCTTGGCATATTGCCAATCCAAGACCAGTGCCACCAATTTTACGTCTTGAGCTATTATCAATACGTTGGAATTTCGAGAATAATTTCGGTATATCTTCAGTCGGAATGCCAATTCCTTCATCTTTTATTGATACACACAACTTGTTTAAGTCGTTTTTCATTGAAATGGTGACATTGCCACCTTGAGGAGAAAATTTAATAGCATTGCCGATTAAATTCATCAATACTTGAGCTATACGCTCACGATCTCCCGCTACAATGACATCCGAAGCATCATCTACAAAAATAATTGAATGCATGTTTTGCGTACGGAATTTTTCAACTGTTTCAATAATCAACTCATTTACTGGAAATTTATCCATCCGATATACTTGGTCACCAGATTCCATTCGTTGCAAGTCCAGAAAATCGTTTATTAAGTTGGTTAATCGTTTGGCTTCTTTGTATATGGTTTTTAAATAGCGTTCTTGCTTTTCAGGTTTTAGTTGTTTGTTTAACAATAACTCAGTAAATCCAAGAACACTTGATAATGGCGTGCGAAGCTCGTGACTGACAGTACTAACAAGTTCTGACTTCATTTTATCCACTTCGTGTTCTCGTGTAATGTCTCTGTGCACAAAAATGGTTCCTGTTTTTTCACCGTCTACAATTACTGGTGTACTATATACGTCAATAACACGTTCATATGGTTCTTTCACAGTGTACCGGAATGTATTGGCTTCCTTATCCTTTATTTGTATGCAATTGCTTAAGAATTTGTACATTAACTCAGGAGCTGTGGTTTGTTCAGCCATTCTCTTGATCCATATTCCTTTAGGAACAGAAGCATCGAGCGGGCCACTCCCGCAATTCAACATTGTACACATGGTAGCATTGTGTTGTACCATATCTCCATTCTTCGAAATAAACTGAATGCCTTCATTGATGTTATTAATGATTCGTTCATTGAGTGTACGTTCATGTACAGCAGCATCGTATAATTGAATGCGGTCAATTGCCAAATGAATACGTTTTAACAACCCGCTAATATCTACTTCTTCTTCTGTCGAGAAAGTTCTCCCCACACGAGATAGTCCGATTAACGCTACGGTATCTTGGTCTTCATTTTTCACTGCCGCATATAAATCATGGATATATACCGTCTCTATTGCGAACCCTTTTTCTAACTGTGCTTCTCTTTTGACTGTGAATGAATCACATTCTTCTAATCGGTTTAAAAGATATTCAATGCGCTCTTCTTTTAACTGCTTAAACATTGTAGGCGTGTATCCCTTTAACGCATACTCTCTAGACCTAGGCAGCCATAGTGCGCCTGTATCGATTTTGTAAGTTTCGCTAAAATACTCGAGCGTTGCATCAATTAGTTTTTGTTTGTCTAATGTAAAAGACAAAATATGATTTAAATCGTTGTATCGAATCAATCGATCTTTTGTTTGCTCTGTTTCTTGTAACGACTCTTTTAATTTGAATTGTTGTTCCTGTAATTCGCCTCTATTCAGCAACAATGCTTCATTTTGAGAAGTAAGTTTTTCTTGATTGGTTTGAATTGTATTGATCATATTGTGAAAAGTCATGGATAAAATCCCTAGTTCATCTGAGCGTTTAAGCGGCTTATAAGTTAATTCTTCTCCTTTTACAAACCCTTCTATCGATTCACGCATGCCTTCGATTGGCTTCACAATATCATTGAGTGCTCGTAAAATGATTAAGGCGGTAATAATAAACAAAAGAATAAAAAGTAAAATCAACACAAAAGACAAGTTTTCAGATTTTGCTAACATATCGTCATTTACTTGTTGTAAAGCTTGTTTTGTAACAGCCTCATATTCTTTAGAAAAGTTTACAAACTCATTTACTGTCGAGTTTGTACCGCCGTTAGATAATTCTCGTAACCCTTCATAATCTCCGTCACGTACTAGTGCAATTGCTAAAGGAAATACATCTTTTTCAAAAGTACTAACAAAATTACTCAAATCGATAATTTGAACTTTTTCTTGTCGCGTTATGGATAAATTATTCATTTTGGCTATGGCACTTTTTAAGGTTTCTAGTTCTGTAAAAGCCATATCCAATTCTGCTTCATTTTGAAAAGCATAAAATCCTCTAGTTCTAAAAAACAGTTGGTTTAATGACCGAGAAAGATCTTTAAACGTTTCCTGCTTTTCTCTCAGTTCTGTATATTCAGCTTCTAATTCGAGTTGTTGCTCGTGCATATAAAAATAAATCCCAATTATCATTAACGTACAAATAAGTACCGAAGAAAAGGTTAACTTTAAATATTTATACCTTATTCCTTTTTCTCTTAAATTCCGCATGCAGTTCCTCCTAGATATTCAGCTGTGTTTGTAAAAATTTTTTAAAAATAGCATGCCTATCTTACTTTTAATAAATTATCTTCTTTACTTACAGTATACGTTATTAACATTTCAAATAATTACTTTTTAAATAAAAAAATATGAAATTTTTTACATAGTATTAAATTGAACAAACAATCTTGATGACATAGCAAAACACCTTCACTTTATTCGATTTCATGATGTACTCATGTCAATCAAATAAAACAAAGGTGCTCGGTGTAGTGCTATAACTACGTAGTGCTATAACTACCTTTTGCGTGAAAATTTGTTCAAGCTAACTTTTTTCGCGGTTTCACTAAATCAAAATCAGCCTTATCTTTCATATAGTAGTGAGATTTCAACACTTTTTTCCAAATTCGTCTTATAAATTCGAGTTCGACATAAAACCTAGCATACTCTTTATTAAAGACTTCTTTGAATTTTTGCTGTCTTATTAACAAATAGAAATGATTTTTCTTTTTTGTTCTCTCAATTGTTTTATCGTATTGGAAGTTTGTGTGGTGATTAATCTTGTCTAATAAGTCTGCAGTTGCATCATTTTGTTTTGTTGCGTTTATCGTATTGGTTAATGTCTTTTCAGACCATGCTCCTTTTACATCTACACGGTACACAGACATTTGCTCGTCCAAATAATGGACTTGCCCATGAAGCGCTAAGTGGATCGCTAAAGGATAATCTCCAAACCCTGCATCGAAATAAAAAGAGGGTACATTATCAGCTTTTTCACGACGATACACCATCGAATTGGTTGGAAATAGCTCGCCTCCACCTAAAAAAACTTCTTCTGCAGAAAATTCTCGACTTTTCCGACTTGGTCTTACTTTTCCTACGACCTTATTTAAAGCTTCTGAATATTGATAAGCCGAATGAACACATAAGTCACATTTTGGATTTGCTTCTAAATAATCCACTTGCTTTTGTAATTTGTATGGATCGGTCCAGAAGTCATCTCCTTCGCAAATGGCTATATATTTCCCCTTTGCTCTGCGCTGATTGATTTGAAGCATTGTAGCGCTTTGAGAAAACAAATTTTGTTTTTGATAGAGCGGCTTTATTAAATCAGGATACTTTTCTTCATACCTTTTGATGATGGCAGCTGTCTTATCGGTAGAAGCATCATCATTGATTAAAATTTCAAATTTGAAATTTGTTTTTTGCATTAAAAAACTTTCGATTGCCTCCGCTATAAAATCTTCATGATTGTATGCTAAACAATCTACACTTACTAAAACATCTTTTCCCATAACCCTTCACCCTTTATTGTCATTGTTTATATATGTCAGTTTAACCACTCGTACTGGTTTGAAGTAGATTAGAAAAATTATTCAGCACAGTATAATCATCCAACATAGCATCAATTTCTTCAGGACTATTAAACATCATAACGTCAATAATTGATAAGTTAGGAACAAACTCTCTTACATCTTTTTGCTGGTAACTAATAGGATTGGTCTTAATGATTTTCAACTCGATTCCTTGTGTTTGAAAATCCAGCGGTGAATAAAGCAAAAGTCCTCCAGCAGCGTTTAAATATTCTTCCGCTGAAAAAAGTCCACAAATTTCTAAGATTTTATCTTGTCCTCTCAGATGTTCATTTTTTGTTAACTCAGAAGAAAGAATAATTTCAGTCCGTATGTTTAAATACGCACAGATTTCTTTTATCGAATTCGCTAGATATGCCGCCAAGTTGGGTTCGTTTTGATTTATTATTTTTTCAACTACACTATAAGCTTCTTGGAAATAAGGTGCTTTACTATACGCTTCTTTAATGGTTTTCAGTAGCTTTTTTTTATAAACAAGATCATGATCAATTTCAATTTCATTGATTCGTTTGTTTTGACTGACTTTAAACGTTCTTAAAGAAACTGGTTTTGCTTCTCCATTTACTAATATGTTGTTTTTGTTGATCCAGCCTCTTTTTTTATAATTCACATCATCATATACAACGTATTTATCTACCGCTTTGATAAGTTGCCAATAACCGATATAAGGAAAGAAATACGGCTGCATAATACCTACCTTCATGACCTCATCCCCTTTTACTTTAACGCTTAGAAAAGCATTTCTTCCTGTTTGATAACTAACGCGCGCCCATACCACCATCGATTCGATATTGGCTGCCTGTAATAAATTGCGAATCATCACTTGCTAAAAACAAAATCAGTTTTGCTACTTCAGACATTTCCCCGTATCTTCCTAGAGGAATACGAGAAGAAATGACTTTTCTGACTTCTGATGGATTTTCACGATTTATCCCTTCTTCATTTTTTCTCATCATGGTTGAATCGAGTGGCGCAGGATGAATCGAATTCACTCTAACTGAGTGGTATCCTGCTTCTAAAGCTGCTGTCTTTGTCAAACCAACAACGGCATGTTTCGAAGCAGCATAAAGTGAATTTCCACTACTGCCCATCAACCCTGAAACAGAAGAGGTATTAATGATGCTGCCACTTTTTTGTTTAAACATAACAGGCATCACTTTTTTCAACCCCAGAAAAACTCCTTTGACATTGATATTCAAAATCGCATCAAAATCTTCAACAGTTTGTTCGACTAAAGGAGCAACTTTCCCTAAAATTCCCGCATTATTGACGAATACATCTATTCTTCCCCATCTACTCATGACTTTATCTACACAAGAAGCGACATCATTTTCAGAAGTAACATCTGCCACTATTCCAAACACTTCACCAATATCGGTTAGTGAACTTTCACAACTGAAAAGAGCTTGCTGGTCGCGATCTACCAAAGCTACTTTCGCGCCTTCTTTTAAGAAAATCTCTGCAATAGCCTTCCCAAGATCTCCTGCCGCTCCAGTAATTACGGCTACTTTTCCTTTTAGTTTCAACGACATTTCTTCTCCTCCAAACAAACGACTCTCAAAAGATTTTAACTCTCTGTCTTCCAGTATCCGAGTTCTTGGCATAATTGTTCATATTCCGTTTTTAAAATACTCACAATGATTTGGTCGTAATATTGGTTATTACGAAATGCATAATCTCGTTTTCTGCCTTCTTCCACCCACCCGCATTTTTTCATAAATAAATTATACGAAGGAACATTGTGTTCTAGAATATCTCCTTCTAAGCGGTGAAGTTGAAGTTCTTCAAATGCATATTTCATCGTAGTCATGACTGTATCGCGTCCATAACCGTGGCCTCTCATATTTTTTTTACCAATTAAAATTCCATGATGTGCAGAACGATTTCGGTAATCGATATTTAAAATATTTGAGATGCCGATAAACCCATCTTCTTCTGTTTCAATTGCCAAGCGTAGATTTCGGTTATCAAATTCTAATCGATCAAACCACCGATTTTGTTGTTCAGAAGAAATCGGAATCGTCCAGCCTCCAAGTAAGGGTGCTATTGCTGGATCGTTATAGTAACTTCTCAATTCTTCCATATCTGTTCTCTCTAGCGCACGAAGCGTTACTTTTTTCCCCTTTACATTCATATTCTCATCACCCTTCTTTTACTTATTATTTTAATGTGTATATTTAACGGTAAAACACTATTAGCATCAGCTCTGTTTAACTGAATACCACTAACTAGCGTCAACCAGGCCAGACAATTAAAAAGCCCCTATCAAAGCCTTTTGACCTATTAATAATAGTAATTTTCAGAACCAGCACTATAAACCTACATAAATTCCTATTATAAGTTCTATAATACCATATTATCTGAAAATTAAGACATAAAATTTCAAATTTTTTTCTATTTAGCATCTTATATTCTTTTTACTGGAAATTAACTGAATCTAATAATACATATTTTTTACCTTTTATAAAAAGACGTATAGAAGGCGCAATACACCCTTCTACACGTCTTTTATATTTATACAGCAAAAATTTACCTTCTAAATCCCCCTTCCGAATGGATAATCTGACCTGTAATCCATTCCGCATCATCACTTACTAAAAACTTAATCGTTTTCGCAACATCTTTAGGTTCGCCTAGCCTACCGAAAGGAAAGCTCGGCTCCAATTCACGCTTGATTTCTTCAGTCATCCACCCTGTATCAGTTGGACCTGGGTTTATCGCATTGACCGTTATTCCGATCGGAGCAACTTCTGCAGCCAAAGTTATGGTTAATGCATCAATGGCCCCTTTAGTAGTGGCGTAGGCTAGTTCTCCTGGCATCGGCCCTTGAAACTGACCAGAAGTAATATTGACAATTCTTCCGCCTGTTTTTTTCTTAAAGCGCTTGGCAAAACCACTACTGAGCAGCGTGGTAGCTCCAATGTTCACCATATAATGCTGAGTAAGTTCCTCTGCAGTCAAATTTTTATAGTTATTGTTAGTGGAATAAGCTGCATTGTTTATCAATATGTCCGGCTCTCCTACATCTTCTAACACTTTATCGAAAAGGGATTCTAAATGATGAAATTGAGTTAAATCTATTTCTTCACATGCTACTTTTACGCCTGTTTTCTTTAACTCTTCTTTTAAGCTCATTGGCTCGTTTAATTCCAGCCCCCAAGGCATCTGCTTATCATACTTTGTCCAGTAAGTGAAAAAGATATGACAACCGTTTTTTGCTAATTCTCGGCAAATCGCGGCTCCAATCCCTTGAAGTCGACTTACCCCTGTTACTATCGCGATTTTCCCTTCCAATTGGTTCATTAACTCCACCTCAGCACGAAATATTGTCGTCTGTAACGTGTAATCTGTTCATCTACTTGCTAATGATTTGTCTCCACAACTAATACATTGGATTTCCTGATTTCGAGGTTTGTGGAATTTTTTGAATGGCATCCCAGTGCTCTACAATTTTTCCCTGCTCATCAAAACGGAAAAAGTCCATAGTTACATACTCTTCTTCATCTGGCCAAACTTGATGGGTATGAAGGGACACTAAATCGTTTTCTGCAATCGCCCGAACAAAATCAATACTTTTGTCGGGAAATTCTTTATGCATTTTCTCAAAATATTTTATAAAGCCTTTTTTGCCATTTTCGACATCCGGATTGTGCTGAATGTATTCTTTCCCTACATATCTTTGAACAGCTTCAGCTGGCTTGCCCATATAAGCCATTTCATAAAATTCCTTCGCATTCTTTTTATTCGTTTTTAAATCATATTTCATGATCATACCTCCCTCCCTATTCCCACTTTCTCCTGAGTACTCATTTGGAATTTTGAGCAAACGGTTTCTAGTAAGTCGTCTAGCGTTCCGATTACTTTTTGAACTTCTGGCAACTGATAAAAAGTACTTGTTAATGCTAAATCATCAATGTCAGTATCCGGAGAATACAAAAAAATTTTCTTTTGAGCAGCAATTGCCATTCCTAATTCTATGTGACTTCCTTTTCCTCCTGGCAGCAAAACAATCACAATATCTGAATTCATCACAGCTTCTTTTTCTTTAATTCCGATCTCTGTTAATGCTTCTAAAGTTGTCGGACGGTCATTTTTCGTCCAATCGTACGAATGCACATATCCCTTCATTGTTAATTGATGACTAACATACTCTACTTGTTCTTTGTTTTTAAAACTTGATGCCACATAAAATCTCAATTGTTTCCCCCCTTAACTTTTCACTCATAACAGTCTATAAAAAGCCACCAATTTAATTAGCGGCTTTTTGAGATGCAGAGAAAATAACAAGATTTTTCAATTGGTTTCGTTAAATATAACGCTCTAGCTCTTTTTGTTGACGCAGGTGATGTCGAGAATGCATTTCAACTAGTTCAACCCATTCCTTTGCATTTAACCAGCCAAATCCTCCATGTTCAATCTTGTAATTTGGATTTACTAAATCTATATCCACTTCCCACTGTTCTAGTCTTTCAATCACTTTGTCGATTCTATTAGCGAGCACTTCTTTATTATCCGTATTGTTAGGAGGGGTATTCATTTCATCCGGAAGTCTGATTTTGACAGGCGGAAATCCTCCATCTTTCATTAACTGCTTACCCATTTGAGTTTTTCCTAAAGGCTGTTCTTTTGTTAACCTAGCACAAGCTTCTGCATTGTCGAGATACTCATGTGCTACTAAAATAATATGGTCATACATTTGCCCAATCGACCAAACGCCTGGTTCGTGAATATGTGTTAGTTGCTCTGGAGAATAGTTGCTAAGATCGTTTCTGAATGCTGAAAGTATTTCTTTGCCACTCATACAATTTCTCCTCTCGATTAAATTGATTAACTTATCGTTCTCAAGAACTGCATTAACTGCCAAATCAATATATTCTAGAATTTGGTCAAATGTGTAAACTTCCAACTCTTCTTTCAAATCTTCAGCAGAGTAACAAAAGTCTAAAAGCGTTTCTTCCCTAAATTTATGAAGATTTTCAGATTACACGAGCACCTTGATTTGAGAAGTTGCTAATTCTTTTAATTCTTTACTTAGCGTTACAAGTCTTTTTTTAATTTGTTCCTTATTGCCATACCGAATTTCAGTTTCTTTAGCTATGTCTTCTGACAGCAAGCGAAAATGACTATGTGCCGTTTCGAGCAATTGAAGCAACTGCTCTCCTCTAACTTCACCGACTATTTGCTGGTTTCCTGCACTATATCCTTCTATAAATCCTTTAGCGATCATTCTTAAATTTTCTATGCAATCTTGAAAATGATGTTTTTTATACCTTTCTGTATCGGCTAACGTGACAAAGTACGTTTCATATAAGTTCATAAAATTCCCTGCCATTCCTCTGGCATAATAAATGCTTGGATAAGGATCAATTAAACATACATTTTCACCATTGCATAAAATATTTTCCGGCGATACATCTTGATTTCCTAAGAGTGGTTTGGTGAATGCCTTTTTTCTCAAGTTTGCAGCTAATTGAAGTGCTTTTTTCACTAGGATGTCATCATAGTCTAGAAACGCTTCGCAAAGAGCTTGATAATCCGCTAGATGCTCTTCGCTTTCTTCATATATGAACTTCCTAACATCACCGTTAAAAGTACCATGCAACCCTTTTTCTTCAGACCAAGCTAAATAACCAAACCCAGTCAACCCATGAGGAATCTCTTCCGTCGCCTTGTGAATTGCACCTGTTTGCAAACCTATTTTATAAGCTTTTTCTAGCGTTATCGTGTGCAAATCAATTTGACTACCAGCATAAGTTTCTATCGTATAAGTCAATTCAGGGGTGACATAGTAGTCAAAGAATAACGGTGCCGCTCCTTCTTGTGCTTTGTTTACAGTCTGATAGTAAAGTTTAGTTCCAGCATACTCTGCTTTTAATGCAACTTCATCAAATGCAACTTGCTTTCCGTACGCTATCGTCTTCGGTATTCTTAAAACTAATTGTTGTTCGCCTCGATTTACTTGCCAAGCGCAATGCCATGCACCTTCACCGAGAAATCCCACTAACACAAGACCTGCATGCTCCAGCGCTGCTTCCAATCTCATTTCCCTCACTATGCTCCCTCTTTCTACTTAGTTATTCTTTACCATTTGAAAAACCTTCGAACAAACGCCCACCGTAAGGTTCTAGTACCCTATCCACAAGATGAACAACTTTTAATTTCTCACTCGTTTTATAGTATTCATCAAAAGCGATAACAAAGTCTCGAGTAAATTCGGCATCATAAGCTTTTAATGACCGGACAACCCATTTTGAATTGCCGACCCATTGTTTGTTAACTCTTAAAACAAATTCACTTACAAGCTCGGCCAAAGTAGCCGCAATAAAGATCCCCTCTGCCCGATTGTTGCAACCGATAAAGTCATCAAGAGAATCTGTTAAAAAATAACGTTTTTGCACAACTGTTTCGGCTGACCATTCTTTTGGTCCTGTTTCAAGTAGTCTTCTTGCTTCTTCTTTTATCGCTGTAATCATCCCATTGTCTTTTAAAATTGTACCTTCGACTACCATTTGTGGCATGGATGGCCTGGCTCTTTCATAATCACTCAAAAAATAAGATTTATATGATGATTGGTTATGAACAAATACTTCAATCTGCCAGCCGTACACTAAAAATGATTCGCGATAGGAAGAAGAAAACTTTTGATCAAATACTACAAGATCTAAATCGGATGTTTCAGTACTTTCGCCTCGAACCACACTTCCCGCTAACAATGCTCCTTGGCACTGAGGAAAATACTTATTTATGAATAATTCAGCTGCTTTTACAGGTTCAAGTTTTTTATCATCTTCCATTGCTCAAACCACCCTTTTGTTAGTTGTTCTGACCAAATCAATACATTTTATCCATTAACTATTTTCTTTAAAATAACTAAGTTTTCTTCTAGAAAAGCAGCGTTTTTTTCAAGGCCTCGACGTCTGCACCAACCGATGCTGTTAAAGGCATCTAAAAATTGATAAAACAGCAGGACCTTTTTCAAGTCCAACAATGGTTTAATCGTGCGGTATCCATCTTGGTACGCTTGATAAAAACTGTCGTTAACACTTAAAAAATCCCGATACAATTTCGTGAAGTCAATATCTATTGAACCAAATCGCACACTTTCAAAGTCAATCACTCCTGAAACCTTTTTACCATCTACTATGATGTTGGCAGGACGAAAATCCATGTGGATAAAGCTAGGACCGACTGGAGCAGGTAATTGTTGTTTTAATTCACTAAATTTATTCATACTTTTTTCATACAACTCAGTTTCAATAATTTCTTTTACATCTACTGCAAAATCAAGAAACTTAGATTCAATAAAATTGAGCCAATTAGAAAACTCATTTTCAATACTTGTTGTTTCTTGGCCAACCGGTGGGCACACCGCATGCATTTGGGCATGCAAAATCCCCACTTGAAACGCCACTTCTGACGAAACATCTGTAGTTAAAGGCTTTCCTTTTAGTTCAGACAACAAAAAAGCACCTGGACATTCGCTATCACCAGACCAGTAATCTAACATTTGAGGTACCGGTACTTTTCCTGCCAACAATTTATAAGCATCCAATTCTCGTTGATACTTCAATTTCGTGTAAGGAATTTTCACATACACATGTTCACTTGTAACGCGCATTTGTATACGGTTGAACTAAAAGAATCTTCTACTTTGTGCATTGCGGCTGGTTGCACTGCAAATTTCTCTAGCACTTTTTTTATCACGGTGTTCTCTCCTTGTTTCTCATATGTATGATCTATCTATAAAGCGAATATTCTACTAATTCAATATTAACATTAATTCCCACTTGATTATATACACCTTTATCTAAATTCAACTATACTCATTGAATGAATATTTTAATTTAGATATAGTAATATATGTAAATATTTCATTAATGGAGGATGAAAATGGATACAGTCAATCAAAACAGTAACGCATGGGACAAAAAAGTTGAAGAAGGTTCGAGGTATACTCAACCCGTAACTAGCGAAAAAATCCAAAAAAGTAAAACTGGGCATTGGGAGATTACAGTCACTACAGAAAAATCAGTACCGAGAAATTGGTTTCCTAAATCATTAAGAGGGTTGAACATCCTTTGTTTAGCCTCAGGTGGTGGACAACAAGGTCCCATTTTAGCTGCCGCTGGAGCAAACGTGACAGTTACTGATATTTCCAAGAAACAATTGGAACAAGATGAAGTAGTAGCGAAGCGCGATGGGTTAAACTTAAAAACCATTCACGGAGATATGTCAGATCTTAGCGCATTTGAAGATGAATCTTTTGATATTGTCGTTAACCCTGTTTCCAACCTATTTGTTAAAGATGTTCAATGTGTTTGGAATGAAGTTGCAAGAGTGTTAAAAAATAATGGCACTTTAATTGCAGGATTTACCAATCCTCTTCTATGGATCTTTGATGATACTCAAGAAAGAAAAGGGATTCTTGATGTACAACACTCTATTCCTTCATCCACACTAGATTTTTTACCTGATTCAGAAGTGCAAGATTACATAAATTCAAATCAAACTATTGAATATGCACATACTTTAGAAGAACAAATCCAAGGCCAAATAAAAGCCGGATTCGTTATTTCAGGTTTTTACGAGGATGATTTTGGAGGAACTAGAATATTAGACAATCATATTAAAACTTTTATAGCGACGAGAGCTATTAAGTTGAAAATGGATTAAAATTTAGCCGTAAACTATTTTATTCGAGTAAATTGCAAGGACTTCTTCTTTTGAGGAGGTTCTTTTAACTCAGTATTTATGAGGGTTAAATCGACTAATATTCATACTTTTCATAGTTCTAATATCCTTACAATTTTTTCATGTAAAAATGAAAAATCAAAATAAAATTTATAATATTCAATTTAATTAGATAATTTTATTATTACTAATCAAAAATATAACGGATTTCGAAATTTCTAAAATCCATTTACCTATAAAATTCAAATTCTAAATTACCCATAAATTTACAAAGGTTATATAATCACTTTCTTTGAACCAGAAAAACACACCATACACCCTATATATTCAGAATACTTAAAAAGTTATGCTAATTACACCGAGCTTCGATGCCGGTAAAACGAGAAGGAGTGAATTTGATGAACAAGAAAAAATTACTGACTTTAAGTTTGGCAGCATCACTAGCGTTATCAGCAACAGCGGTTTCTGCAAATACCGCCCCAACACAAGAAACAACAGAAAAGGTTCATATCAATAAAGAAACCAAAATGCCTGACATGATATATGGGAAACTAACGACTCCATCCAATAAATCAGCTAAGGAAATTGTGTTTACATACTTAGAAGAAAATGAGGAACTTTACAAATTTGGCAAAAAGGAACTTTCTAACTTTAAAATTGTTAGCCAGGAAAAAGATGATCTTGGCTTTACAAAACTGAAAATGCAACAAATGTTTAAAGGCGTTCCTGTTTTCGGTTCAGTAATCAATGCGCATGTGGATCAAGACGGCGTATTGAACTCCGTTTCAGGTAATTTAACGCCAGAATTATACAATAAGCAATCCTTGAAAAAAGGCGCTACGTTAAAAGCAGACGTAGCACTTGAAAAAGCAAAAGCTGACTTGAATAAAAAAATTGGCAGTACTCCAGAGTTAGAATCTGAAGTAACACCTGAGCTGGTCGTTTACTTCCAAGATGGAAATGCGAACTATGCCTACAGTGCAGAATTTGAATTCCTCTATCCGGAACCTGGCAATTATCAATACTTTGTCGATGCTAAAACAGGTGAAATCTTAGATTCATATAACCAAATCCACGAAGCAAAACCTTCAACAGGTGGACAAGGGATAACAGGAAGCGACTCCACTGGTACAGGTAAAGGTGTATTAGGAGATACAAAAACCTTCAATACCTTAACCAACAGCAGTGGTTCATATTTAGTAGATAGAACTCGCGGAAATGGGATTTTCACATACGATGCTAAAAATCGCACACGGACACCAGGAACTTTATGGCTTGATAGCGACAACGTTTATAACGCTGCATATGACGGTGCTGCAGTCGATGCTCATGCATATGCCGGTCAAACCTATGATTATTTCAAAGATGTTCATAACCGCAATAGCTATGATGGCAATGGGGCTGATTTAGTATCCACTGTCCATTACGGCCGTGATTATAACAATGCTTTCTGGAGTGGCTCTCAAATGGTTTATGGAGATGGGGACGGCAATACGTTTGTGCCCCTATCAGGTGCTTTAGATGTAATTGCTCATGAATTGACACATGCTGTGACAGATACTACGGCGGACTTAATTTATCAAAACGAATCAGGCGCGATTAACGAATCCATGTCTGATATTTTTGGAACACTCGTTGAATTCCATTTCAACAACAACCCTGATTGGCAAGTTGGAGAAGATATTTACACACCAAATATTGCAGGTGATGCACTTCGTTCAATGCAAGATCCTACGTTAAGCGGAGATCCTGACCATTATTCAAAACGCTACACAGGTACTGGTGATTACGGCGGCGTTCATATCAATTCTGGAATTAGCAACAAAGCTGCATATTTGTTAGCTAACGGAGGTACGCATTACGGAGTAAGTGTCAATGGAATTGGCAATGATAAAGCAGGCGCTATTTATTACCGTACATTAACTCAATATTTAACGCCAAATTCAAACTACAGTCATTTCCGCGTTTCGACGATCCAAGCGGCAACTGACCTATACGGAGCTTCAAGCGCAGAAGTTGCAAGTGTGAAAGCTGCGTTTACAGCTGTAGGAGTTAATTGATCTTTAACTAATTAGCGATTTGTATTTCTCAATTGCTGTACTTCAAAACCCCAGTGAATCCATTTCACTGGGGTTTTGTATTGAATGTCTTAGTAGTTCTCTAATTTTACAGTTTATTGACAGTCATTATTTGGCTATGCTACCATTTTAGTTAACTTATTTTATCAATAGGTTAACTCAATTGAAGGGGTGTATTATGACAACAGCAAATGTAAAACTAAAAATGATGATTGTTACCTCATTGTTCGCAGCAATCATTGGCATTTTCGCACAAATCACTATCCCGCTTCCACTTGTACCTATTACAGGACAAACTCTTGCCATTGGCCTGGCTGCTACAATTTTAGGTGCTAAATATGGAACGCTGTCTGTTTTGGTTTATTTAGGACTAGGTGCAATTGGTATACCCGTATTCGCCCAAATGTCCGGAGGTCTTGGTAGCTTATTTGGACCAACTGGTGGCTATTTAATCGGATTTCTACCAGCCGCTTTTATTATTGGCTATTACCTCGAAAAAACTAGCTATACGTTTATGAACGCATTAATTGCAAATGTAATTGGCATGTTTATTACCTTAACATTCGGGACGATTTGGTTAATGATTTTCGCAAACCTTTCATGGACCGGCGCATTTATGGGAGGATTTTTCCCATTCATTTTAGTAGGACTTATAAAAGCCGCACTTGCTGCATGGATAGGTATTTTAGTTAGACTACGTTTAGAATCCGCGAAGCTACTTTATGTTTAAGCTTGTTATTTATATTTGAACTGTTTTTAACTAAGTTTTTCTTTAATTTCTTTTTTGATCTCAAATGATCACTTTAGTTTTTACTTTGAAACTAAAAATAGATAATGAAATATTTTTACACACAAAAATAGGAAGCTTCCAAAATAACTGGAGCTTCCTATTTTTGTCTTTATAAAGGATTTAACTTTATCTTTCCATCAAGTCACTCTGAATGTTGTGCTTGCTCCCAGTCACTTAAATACATTCGTTCTTTAATGTTAAGAGGATTACCGATTTTGCAAATAAATTCTAAACTGTTGCCATCTAGGTCATTAAAGTGAATTTTAGCATGTGCATGATCATCCGTTGGCATAACAAATGGTTCGGTCGGTTCAAAATCAAAAGCCTTTCTTGGCGTAATCCCTCTACTTTTTAGCCACTCAACAGACTTTTTTAATCCATCTAGTGATACGTTAAAAGCTATGTGCCTTATTGAAGGATGGTATTCCAATTCCACTTTATCGGTACGCCAAAGCTCAAGCCAACTCTTGTCTTTTTCAATCCACAGAAAAGCCAAATTCTCTCCCACTTGATGATCAAATTAGAGTCCTAATTCTTTATAAAACTCAATAGACCGACTTAAATTACTGACAGGTAAATGAGCTTCATAGAGACCTTTTATCAAAAAAATCCCTCTTGCATTTAGATAACTTTCTTGTTTTCTATGTACAGCATTAAAAAATTCGTCTTTTCCACAATGCCCAGCCAATCAGTAAAACAAAAATTAACGAAATTCCGAGTGTGCTCATCCAAGAAGACGGGTCGTCATCGGTTATCGGTAACGCTACGTTCATTCCGAAAAAGCTAAATACGAGTGTTGGAAGCGTTAAAAATACAGTAAACAACGTAAGAGTTTTCATCGTATTGTTTAACTCATTTGAGATCAGTGAAGAATAAGAACTTGTGATACTATCCAATATTCTCGTGTACAATTCAGTCGTTTCAATTCCTTGATTGTTTTCGATTTTCACATCTTCTAGAAGGTCTTTATCATCCTCATATAGTTTGATGGAATGAACACGAAACAGTTTCGTAATGACATCTCCATTAGACTTTAACGACGTAAGGAAATAAACCAAGCTTTTTTCGGTTTCCATCAAGTCATACAACTGCTTGTTCGTAAACGACTCGCGCAAATTACTTTCAATTTTAAGACGCTGTTTGTTGAGCGTTTTTAAATTGTCCAAGTACAATGTTGAAATTGATAATAAAACCTCTAAAGCAAACCGACTTCTCATTAACGTGCTTACATTTTTCTTAATAAGCCCTGTTAAAAAGCTACTTGGCTGCTGGCATATGGTGACTATATAGTCGCTGCCGATAATAATCCCGATCGGAATCGTGATATACGAATTAAACCGGTCGTTTGTCGTATCTGGTATCGGAAAATCATTAATAAGCAATGTACTATTTGTTTCTTCATCATACTCAATTCGTGCGGTTTCTTCTAAATCTAAAGGATCTACTAAAAAGTCCATAGGGATATTAAAGTGCTGAGATACTCTTTCAAGTTCCTCTTTTGACGGTGCCGTAACATTGACCCAGCAGTTCTTGTCAAAATTCTCTATGGTTTCTAGTTTTCCACTAAGTGAAGATTTATAAATATGGAACACCCTATATCCCCCTTTCTTTTTTATCAAAGTCTCATTAATCTACCCATACATGAGAAATACTCTAACTTTTTTCTACAAAACTTATTTATACCCTTATTGTGGGTCTATTAATCTTATTTTCACTAAAAAACCGAAACCTTGATATTTCTACAAAGGTTTCGGAAGGCAGCTATTTACTATTCATTCTACTAGTGTTCTCATTTGAAAATAGATAACCTACTTTTCTATTTTGAATACGTATAGTTAAGGTCCCACGTAATACCAAAAGCATCTTTTACTTTAGCATAACGTGCTCCCCAAAAAGTATCTTGCAACTCCATTGCGACCGTTCCATTTTCAGCGAGGCGGCTATAAATCGTATCTATTTCTTCTTGCTCCTCAAATTCTAATACTAACGCAATGTTACTTCCTGATTCAACGTCCTGGTTTGGAAATGCGTCGGAGACCATGAAAAACAATTCACCTTTCTTAAATCTAGCATGCATAATTTTGTTTTCAGCTTCTGACGGTGTTGGGAAATCAGCTTCGCCATACGTTTGCACGTCTGAAATTTCACCATCAAACGTTTTTTTATAAAATTCTAATGCTTCTTTTGCGTTACCGTTAAAAATTAAATACGGCGTAATTTGGTGCTTCATTATTAATTACTCCCCTTTTAAGTTGTTTCAATTTTTAATTACTCTTTATTATTATAACTGATAATTATTTTGTTTTTGATTTTATTTGAATATTCTGTATATAATAGTTACAACTACACAAATAATTGTTTGGGGGGGATTTTGATGATTAACAAGTTAGGACAAGTAATGTTGTATGTACATAACCAAGAAAAAGCAGAGACATTTTGGAAAGACAAAGTTGGATTTAAAGGAATTTCTTATGGAGGTTCTGAAGAGATGGGAATGAAGTGGATTGAAATTGCCCCTACTGAAGATGCTGCAACGACGATAGTTTTACATGACAAAGAAGTTATTTCAAAAATGTCACCTGACCTAAATCTTGGCACACCCTCATTGATGTTCTTCTCGGATCATATTGAAAAGTTGCATGCAGAATTTAAAGGAAAAAATATCGAAACAGGTGAATTGGTAGATATGGGTACCGGAAGGAGCTTTAACTTTGCCGACGATGAAGGGAATTATTTTGCTGTGATGGAGAATGTTTAAATACCATTTCTATTAAACTTTTGAAGTTTGGTGAAGAAATCTCGACAAGTTAATTTCACTAATCTCTTTAGAGGTGCGGCTTTTGCTGCACTTCTTTTTTTGATCAATTAAAACCCCTACGATGTTGCTTTAATAAATTGAATATCTGCAACCCATCGCTTGAAAGACCTCCTAAAAACTTGGGATAGTTTATAAGGTATGGTTTAGTAACAAGTAATTTTTCCAAGTCTCAATTTGACTTTGTTAGCTTTATTAGATGACCCAAAGTATAACTCTGCTATCGCTTTTTTATGCTGTAAAACTACTGCAACGGCATGACCCATTTCATGTATAAAAATCGAAAATGTAAGAATAGTAATGACCGTAAATATTTCGAACAACATCCACATAATGGCCCCCCTCTTTTCTAAAACTTTAGACGTTTTTTCTTATTCTAGTTCGAACTACAAAAAAGTGTGATTGTTTGCGGGATAAGAAGATTTGTTTGCGCTAATTTGTAGTTTCTTTGCAGATTCACTTTGGTTGTTTGCGCGATAACGGTATTTGTTTGCAGAGGTCACCAGTTTATTTGCAAAAGCGCTTTCTCTTAGTTAATCCAGCCCATACCTACTCGAAGTTTAGACAACTAAAATACCAATTCTGCCAATAAAACGTATTTCTTTTTCCTACTATCGGTATATTATCCTCTAAACAGTCAAAGAAAGTTGGAAGACTTTGTGAATAATTCTTATATTTAACTAAATATATTAATTTCGATAGTCAGCGCCATTCCTAATTGGAATGGCGCTTTTTTCTTCTTCTCTGCTACAGATCTTATGTAAGTTACTCTACTATCATTCGATATCATTCAGTCTCTCGAAAAATCGCCTCTTGTAAGCTGTCGACCTGTATTCTTCTATCGATAAGAAGTGATGGTTCCGTCGTATATGACAATATAGATTTGTTCACGGTCAAAACTTCTGCGAATTTCACTTTTCCAAGAGAACAATCTTTTCCGCAATTGCATCACCAGTCTCAGGACCTTCTTCAAATTTCCAGACAGCAACTTTGTCCCCTTTTTTGTACATTCCTTCAAACCTGGTTTTGTTAGATACAAAAGAGGCTATGTTTAATTCGTAGGTTAATAAATCAATTTCCATCCTCACTTCTCCACTATCTCCTGTCTAGACATTTGGGAATAACTCTTCGGCTATATGCTACCGAATGCCTAACAAGATAAGAAAACGAATCGCCAGATACTAGCGCAAAGATATATTCTGCCGCTCCTCATTAACTTTGCTGAGAAAATCAAAAACCTACCACCTTCTAAAAGAGGTGATAGGTTTTCCTAGCAGCGTTCCACTCTTTTTCACTCGTTTGATCTCACTTATCACCCTGACCACTCACAGGCGAATTGGTTGCGTTTCAGCAAATAGCAGCACTCTATGTAATCAAATTTTCTTAGCAATCTTGATTCATGTGTTTACCATATTGGAATTATTTTACTAAAATCAAAATAGACTGTCAATAAGGTTTCAGAGAAAGGAAGAATCATGAGAAAAATAAAGAAGAAGCTGAAAAAAATCAGCTTCTTCTTTATATTCTTTATGCTTTTTCCCAATTTGCTTCGATCGGGATTCCTGCTGCTTGAAATGTAGTGAAAACAGGGCAACGAGCATCCGTTTTTTCTTTTAGTTCTTGGATACGCTCAACTGTCTCATCTGTTGTTACTTTTGCATAGACATAAACTTGATTAAAATAAGGCTGAACATCCGCTTTCCCCATAAGACCGCGGGGATCTAAGTCACCTTTTACATCAAACTCGATTCCTTGCAAATCAAATTTCATTTCTTTTGCGACTAAATTTGCTATTACATTTTCACATCCAGCTAATGCTGCAAGAAGAGTCGAAAGTGGATCAGGTCCTGTATCAGTCCCACCCATGCTTGGTGGCTCATCGATTATCATTCCGTGATTTCCCATTTTGAGCTCTGTTTTCATTTTACTTGATGTACCTGTTGCTTGAAATGTTACTGTGTTTGCCATGTTGAATTTCCTCCTTATTTCTAATTCTTTTTTACTTTAACAGCAACTTCCAAACAAATATGTAAGGTGGCTTACAACGACTTCCCATATATGAAAATGATTGCTTTATTTTGTAGATTAACCTTCAAAACATGTGTTGTTTCAATAGAAAAGAGCTTAAAGAATTTCTTTAAGCTCTTTTTAAAAGTCTATTTTTTTCATTGCCTACTTAAAGTGTTTCTCTGTGTATCGGTTACGAAAGCTTTCAAAATCGACTAAAACAGCAGCTTTAATCTGGCTATACATCGCAACTGTTCTTTTAAAAGCAATTTAAATGCATGCTTGATCCTATTTTATTATGAACAGAGACGCACTCTTAGCTTAGGCTAATGTATTGCCTTCTGCCGGAATAGGTGTGTTTTTCAGCATTCCCGCAAGGTGATACGTATTATAGGCGAGTCTTCTAATAGCCTTTTTCGAAAATTCATTATCTCTCCCTGCATCCATGTACGATTCACCTGGACCAGCTTCTCCTACCCAGTAGGCATCAACATTCGGTGGTACTAGGAATCCTATGTGTGATAATCCGTATAAAAGAGAAGCTGCAGCATGTTTCGCGCCATCTTCATTGCCAGTAATAATTGCTGCTCCGACTTTATTGTAGAAAACTGCTTGTCATTTATCGTTAGTTTTACCGCTGCTGGCGTAAAGACGTTCAATGGTTTGGGTAGCTAAAGAACTTTTTTCTCCAAGCCATAGAGGCGTGCCAATAATGAGAATGTCGGCCGCTTTAACCTTTTCAAAGATTTTCGGCCACTCATCATCTCCACCCATATCTTCTTGCACACCAAGGGCAATTTTGTAGTCAGCCAGCCGGACAATTTCGGATTCGACTCCTAATTGATTGTAGTGAACTTGGACATCGTTCATAAAAACTTCGGTATGAGACGGTTCCTCCGAACTTTTTAATGAAGTATTTAAAAATAGAGCTTTTAGTGGTTGCATATAATTACTCGCCATCCATTCGTTTTATGGTTTCCTCTGTGTTCCACATAGCATTGGCGATCATTCGGAAATTGACTTTTGCTGCTTGGTCTCCGTTGAGTCCAGGAAGAATTGCCGCTGCGGTTGCATCCGATACGACGGCCACTTCAAATCCTTGCTCCAATAAGTCGCGAAGGTGAGATTCGATGCAAAGGTTTGCAGACATTCCTGCAAGAATCAAACGGCTGATCCCATGTTTTCGCAATTGCAGAACCAAATCCGTATTCTGTGGACCATAGACTTTATGCGGACTTGCCACAATGGTTTCAGGTTTTTTTATAAATGGTTTCAAGCTTTCCAGAAAGTCAGCTCCCGATCCTTCGAACCCTTCTAAGGATAGAGGATCTTTCCGTTTGAACATTCCGCCTTTATGCATCATGTTCTCTAGCGGACCACCAAATTGCCAGTCACCATCCGTAGGATAGTAGTAATGCGGGGATATGAAAAGCTTCAAGTTATTTTTTTCACCGGCTTTCAATAATAGCTCCAGATTCTGGATTGTCTGATTAGCTTCCACACTTTCCTTCACTAATTTCCACGCTACACCATCGTCGCGTAAAAAATCATTTTGAGGATCAACAATAACTAATGCCGTATTTTCGGGATTAACCTCCATTGTTCCTACCGGTAGAATTGAATCTTGTTGTTCTTCTAAAGTCATCTTCTCATCAGTCCTCTCAAAATCATTTGATTGCTCATGAACTTTCATTCCTTGCCTCCGCACCATCTCCTTACTGCATATGTATCTCTCATTAAATTTATCAGAATATTCATTTAAAAAATGTAAGCTACACAACATTTCGGAATATTTAATAGGTCAAAATAAAAAGGATTAAATACCGATTTCCGATACTCAATCCTTCCATTTACTTAATTATGACCATCTTTAGTTCTTAAAGAATTGCCCCAGAAATTCACTTACTTGATCAGGGGTTTTAGCATTCGCGCTGTGAAGATGACCTAATTTACGATTATTTTGAAAAACAAGCAGGCTTGGTATACCCATTACATCTTCTTTGTTCGCAAGCTCTTCAAATTGATCTTTATCGATTGAATATGAAGAGATATCTTGGAATCCCGACAAAACTTCCCCTATAAACATGTCCATTCTCTTACAGTCTGGACACCATTCAGCGTAAAATTTAACTAAAACAGGCTGCTCCTGGCTGATAACACTTTTATATTGGTCTTCTGATAAAATATTTTCAAACATTGAAACCACTCCTCTAATTGATATTTACTTTATGTAAGTAGCATAATAGGTATTTGAAAATAAAAATGTGAGCTAGGTTACGTTAAGCAAAATAACTGCTTGTTATTTCAATTTGTAATATATCTTACAGTATTTTTAGATTTATCAAGTATACTTAACACAACAACTATAATGTCCTTACTTAACAGATTATTAGAGGAGAAGAGGAGATTTTAATTATGGATAAACTAACACTCCTTTCACATATCAATCTTTTTGATGAGCTGCCAAAGGAAGACATGGATTTAATCGATCAAAACAGTACAATGACGCCCATCAAAAAAGGAACGCAAATTATGATTCCGGAACAACCTTTGGATGTGCTTTTCTTTCTGAAAAAAGGACAAGTTCGCCTATATCGAATGACTCCTCAAGGAAAGCAATTTACTACCGATATTCTTGTCGATGGCAATGTTTTCGGGGAAACTGAATCTTTCATGCTGACGGATAAACAAACCTTTGCAGAAGCAATGACCGACTGTTACGTATGCACAATGGATAAGGGGAAATTCGAATCTTTTATTCGAACAACACCAGATGTATCACTCAAACTTATTCAAATTTTATCGTATCGCCTGAAGGAAACTTATGATCTTAGTGAAAAAATCGCTCTTGGCGACGTACGCTATCGCACGCTTTTCTTGTTGCTAAAAATGAGTGAAAAAAATGGGACACGAAACAAGGAATGGCAATCGATCAACATGAAATTTACCCACGAAGATATTGCTACAATGGTTGGCTCTTCACGAGAAACAATTTCTCTTTTGATGAGTAAGTTAAAAAAAGAAGGCCTTTTGAAGAAAATGCTGTTTGGCTATTCTATAAAAGCTGATGAGATAAAGAAAATATTGATGGAATAAAGATTTTCATTAGCACTGCAAAAAGATACAGTAAAAAAGTAAGGAATTGTATTTCAGTAAAACCAATAGCAACTTCAAAAAGCCTTTCGCATCTTACCGACCAGTTCATGTCTTGGTAAGTTGCGAAAGGCTTTTCTCTTTCTTCTTTGCAGATGATGAACTAAATTCTACTCGTTATATGTAACAATTCGTTACAAGAACCATGAGAACTGCTTTTCCAGAAAGAACATGCAGCTAACTGTTTTACAAGCCCATATCATTCCTATCGCAATATCAAGTTCGTCAATCTCAAGTCATGCAACGCTTTTAAACGCTCTCTCCAAATCAGTTAGTATTTCCTTATGGGATAACACTAGCTCTACATACATATATCACAGAATAGCTAAAAGAAGAGCAACATCATAAAAATACACTTTTTCACAACACAAAGAAAGAGAAAAAATGTTTGCAGCTTCTCTTCTTGTGATAATCCCATATATGTAAACTGCCATATGAATAAACCACTTCAAGTTTTTTAGAAATAACTGGATATATTGTGAAACTTTTTCATAGATAGACCGTAAAGGAATAGTGAGAAGTATTTAATAACCTTATATTTCCCCTCACTGCAGCTTCATTCGTCTGCACATTGTTTAAACAGTCTTTTTTTAATTTTCCACAGTAAGAAAAGCGCTTATTTTTTATCTTATCTATTCTTTTTTATATGCGGTTCTATTTTCACTCTTAAAAGTATTGTAATACAAACAAATCGTTGAGCTATGTATCAGTCTGCTTTTTTGAACTTTTATGTGAATTGTTCTAGTTGCGTAAGAGAATCGAGAGTATTAATTGTTTGGGAAATGTAACATAAGTTAACTTAAAACGAGGAGGGATATTTTGTTTGAAGTATATGTAAAACAAGTTGATACTGATATTGTAATTAAATGGCTATTCACAAAGATAAAAATTCCAATAGCCGATATAGTAACAATTACCACTGATGACACGTATGGCGGTAAAGAAAAAACTGCTATACGAATTGGCATGCCCTATGGCACAACAGACAGAGTGGTAATCGTTACGAAGAAAAGCACATATCTATTATTTACAACCAACTATTTATCGATACAAAACAAACTAAATTCGTACATCCATGCAAATTAATAAATAGACTACTAAAACTGTTAGCATCCATTTTCTGATGAAATTCTAGCTTGTATTTCTTTTAGTGCAGTCTTTTGAATATAGCCTAAACAAAAAGGGAGAAAAAGTCAGCTTAAATCAGCACTTTTTCTCTCTTTATATTTAATCACTTCTATTATTCGCTACAATTTCAGTATTTTACTAAGATCAATAAACTAGAAGTGCTAATCGTAACCGACTTAGCAATAAGCTCCATTCGTCTTATTAGGAGCGTCATTATACTGTGACATAAATGCAATCAATCACTAGTAAGACTAGTTGGCAGTCACTCTCTACAAATTCTTCAAATGTTTCTACACGGGTCACTCTATTTTTCGGAAAGGCTTGTAAATCAGCAGAAATTATATACAGTTGGTTCGTTATTAATCGATTTTCCAGTTCTGTCATTCTGAAAAAGTTCTTTCTCTGACTCATTATCAATCATCGTATATAACTCTCTACTTCCAACTTGCCAGTAATAAGTAGAAATATCAACAGGCTTAAATACTTCTTCGAGCCATTTGCCCCACTCATTAGGAATTTCAAAGCTGATGCCTCTTCTCATACACTTATTTTTTTCAACAATAAATGATAAAATTAATGACATTATTACACCTGTTCTAAACTACATATTCATTTATATTATATTGCTATTGCTACAGTGATTCATCCATTTAAATAAACTTCATATTTGCTTTAAATCAAAAACTTGATTCTCTACTTCTACTCTCCTAGCTTCTATAAACAAAACAGAATCCCATATTTCAATAACGACATTCGCATCCGTAGTATGATTTTCGCCCCACTCTTCATCGCTCGTAGATTTAATTTGGAAATCGCATTTCTTTTTCTCGACATGATCGATTGTTGTCATTTCTAAGTAATAAACTTTTTCTCGATCATAGAAATTAAAACGATTTTCTAAATTGTCTTTCACGTAATAGAAAGCAGAAACGTCAATAAATTTCAGGGTTTGAAAATCAGTGTAGTCATTTTTATGTATTTCTATATTAAAGGTAAGAGTATCATTCAATAAATCCACTTGCATATCTCTTATGACCGTTCCCCATAGATTATATAAATAATCTTGGATTTCTTTTTTCTTCACGCATATCCCCCTTTACTTTAAGTATTAAAGAATACTATTTTCAATAAAAAACAGCAGAGCTTACCTTTAGTCTCCTATGGCAAATACTTTTTTATTTTGTTCTAGTGCAACTAAACAAAGTACTTTTAACTCTTCAGCAAATACATTTATTCCCCAAGTTGTTTTATCTACTTCCCACTTTTTCTTTGTTGTAACTTTATATTCGTTTAGCAGGTGTTCGCAAATAATGACCAATTCCTGCACTTCTCTAGCTGAAAACACTCGATTACTGTATTGATCAAGGTTTATAAGGAGACCGTATCTTTTGGCTGGATAGCCCTCCTTTGCCAATAGATAATTCTGTAAATCTTCTTCGAGTTTCACATGTTTTTCAGACCGAGCTATCTCTTTTTTTGTATTGCCAATATAAAAATCGATTCCAATGCCGACCGTCATTTGTTTGCCTCCATTTTTCACGCTGCAATATTTAAGCTTTTATTAGTCAAAGTATAAGTACCAAAACAAATAAATCAGTCCAATCATTAAAAAGGCGATTAAAATAGCGATTATACGAAAAGCGATTAACTGGTACCTCGCAGAAAATAATTTTTCACTTCTCCATAAAACAAAAGCAAAAAATAACCCAACAATCGCAAATATTCCATCGCCATCATAAAAAGCGTCGTCAAATCCTCTTTCCTCATCATTTTTATAAGATTTCAAGCCCGCATATAAACTGATGATTGCAAAGTACCCGAACAAAAGTGTCGCAAGCCAGGGTACCCATACTTCCATAAAAGTTTCTCCATTCTCGTAACAATTTATTATCGAGTAAGCTTTTTAACTTTGTGCGTGAAACAATCACTGCTGCTCAATAAATTACATTAAAATTCGACTTCACTATTTAAATATACTCAGAACTCAAACCAATAGCTAGATAATATTGGAAATTAAAGCTTCCGTAAAGTTATTTTTGGCCTAATCCAGAAAAAAGAAGCTCACGCTTTGTGGCTTCTTTTTTAACAATGACTTTTGATGTGTAAACCGAATAATTCTAGCTTAAAATGGCAAAAATTACGCACAAACTGTAATTAGCTGATAGAGTGTCCGTGCTCAGCTAAAATCTGTAAAGTCCGTTTTAAAGTGTTTGACTTAACCAGAAGGTAATCTGTGTCAAAAGTTGAAATGGCAAAGATGCTAATTTCAGCTTCGGCAAGTGGTGAAATTAGAGATGATAATATGCCGGTCAGTGAAAAATCTAGGGGCCCTTCTACTTTAATGCATCTCCATTCATCGCTTATTTCCATACCTTCTACATGCGATGGCACTGCTTCTTTTGCACAAACAATAGAAAGTTCTTCGTTCGTATACGTAATTGAGACAAAACTACTTTTTTTAAGAGCCCATTGGGGAAGAGCCTCAGAAGAATCTAATTTTAAAACTGACATTGTTTCAGGAAGTACAGATAATTTCACACTTAACAACTCCATTTCTTCAGATTATCATTTTTACTTAATACAAAAAATAAAAAGCCCAGGAAAATATCGTTTATGATATCTCCCGGGCTTTTATCCCTCCGTGGACACAGAGTTTCTGTGCGTTTTCTCTCGGACCTAACCGGAATATAACAGCCCGCGGAACCCTAGAAAACTTCTTGTATTAAGTTAAATAAATTATCTATTTGATACAGATACTTGTCAATGTACTGCAAGTTTTAAGCATTGTACCGTGAGAAAGAGCAGGCTTATCGCTTCTCCTCATCTATTCAACTACTTACTATTGCGATTGATGCAGATCCTAAAAATAATCCCACAAGAGAATATAGACTTCCGGTTAGGTGTGCCATATAAACTACAATGCATTTTTCTCCTTATTCCGTAAAAAAGGATACTTCAGGGCAAATTTCTATATTGTTTTCGAGCCAATCTCGTTTCTTTCTTACTTATTAAAATGAAAATTCTGAAAATAATACCGATAATTATGGTTAATCAGTATAAATTCATTAGCCATTTAAAGATTTAGAACGAGCATCTTATCGCGCAACATAGAATCAATGCTTCTACCAATTCCCTGCACACCTTGTCCGGAGTTTTTCACTCCTAAGAACGGAAAATGATCTGGTCCTCGTGATGTTTTGCCGTTCACTTGGACAGTCCCTACATTCAGCTTATCTGAAATTGCGAAGGCGTTTTCCAAATTACGAGTGAAGACACTAGCTTGTAGACCATACTGGTTTCGCTTTTCAAGCGCAATTGCTTCAAGTTCATTCTCAACTCGTATAAATGGTAACACCGGTCCAAACTGCTCTTCCCAAGCGACAGCCATCTCTTCTGTAACATGGTCAAGAAGAGTTGGACCCAGAAGGTTCTTTTCCTTAATGCCTTCTAGTACGACAGTAGCTCCTTTAGTTTGGGCATCTTCAATCAGACTAGTCACAAAATCCGCTGACTTTTGATCGATTAAAGGCGTCACACTCGCATCTTCATGGGATTTCCCTACTGTCAGTTTGGACACAAGTTCTTTGACCTTCTCAATAAGCTCATCTGCGACACTGTTGACCACCATCACACGTTTTATAGCTGTACAGCGTTGTCCTGAATAGCTAAGTGCTCCGCTAACGATTTCTTTTGCGGCTTTATTCAAATCTGCGTCTTCTAATACAATTGCAGAGTCTTTACCACCCAGCTCAAGCACGACGGGAATCATAGATGCTTTTTTGGCGATATGCTGCCCCGTTGCCGTTCCCCCAGTAAATGTAATCATATTAATAAGGGGATGAGAAACGATGAAATCACCGATCACAGAACCTCGTCCCGTTACTACGTTTACTACTCCTTCTGGCAGGCCAGCTTTTACCAAGGCTTTTATCATCAACAGTCCACTAATTGCCCCCTGAGTAGCAGGCTTAAAGATCACGGTATTGCCTGTAATAAGCGCTGGCGCGATTTTAGAAGCTGCTAGATTTACTGGATAGTTGAATGGCGATATAGCCAGCACCACGCCATGAGGAACTTTTTGTACGATGGCTTTTGTCTTCTTCGTAGCCCCAGGAAAAGCATCTCCTTGGATAAAGCTTCCGTGTGTACGAAGACCTTCTTCTGCCGTATAGCGAATGAGTTGCGCAGTACGTTCAACTTCACTTTTCCCTGCCGAAAATGTCTTCCCTACTTCTTTATGAATCATTTCACCGATTTCATCGGTCATTTTTTCTAATTCTTCTGCCCAGCGATGAAGAAGTGCAGAGCGCTCATAAACCTCTTTTGCTGCCCACAGTTCTTGGGCATCTGCTGTTTTTTGAATTGCAACAGCGACTTCTTCCTGACTCAAGGCAGGAACTTCACCTACTACTTCATGATCATCCGGAGAATAGATTTGTACAGTTTCCCCACTACTGCTTCCCATCCATTCATTATTCAATAAAGTATAAAATAAACTTTCAGTTTGGCGTACTATCATATTCTCTTCACACTCCGTCTCTTTGTATTTAATCTACAAAAGATTAATGTTACCCATTAAACCACATGAAAACTCTTTCAGGCAAGGTTTTATTGAACTACGAATTGCCGACATAGATGCTTATTTTATTCATCCGAGGGTTTTTTCTTTATATCTATATAGTTATATTTTCAAGCGTTCAAAAGTGTTAATAAGAAATAATACTCCTTGTAAAGATACAGCTTATAGACGTAAATTTGACGTTCCAATATTTTATACCTATAAATTTTCACTGTTTTTTATTTATTTTAAGTATCAAAATAAGCTTAAGAATTAATGAAGAAAACGCTATCATACTGAGTTAACAATACAATTTTCAATTGAACCTTTACTTAAGAAATAAGTACGCACTAAATCGATTTTTGATTTTTGATTGTGTCATAACTTTTTTATTTTTTAAACAGTAAACTGCTTAAGATGGCATGTGAAATAATGAACAAGACCTAAATTAAACCGAATTTATTTTTAAAAAATTTTGACTATTTATGATTAATCTAGAGTAAAAGCTACAAAAGTTACCTAACTCAATGTAATAAGTAATTAATAACGTTCTATATTAACAAAAAGTTCAAGTATACTTTTAGGCATATTTGAATCATAGATAGATCAAACCATATGCCAATTCAAGTTTTTCATGCAATCAAAATATGGTTAGAAGAATTTACTAAGCAAAGATTCACTGTACAAAATTCAGACATTCTATTAGAGAATTTTTTGTATAAGTGCACTTTAGCGAATAAAAGAAAAGAAGAAACTCATCGCTGAGTTTCTTCTGATAAATAGTCATATGCAAACTAGACTATCTTTATAAAGTTGGTTTTCTTCTTATAAAACTGATTCTGCTCTACATACATAGTTTAACCAATCCTATGAAAATGTAAGGATAATAAAAGAGCTTTTGTTATATTAGCTAGCTCGGCTCTAGTACTCTATCGACCTTTAGATAAAATACTAGAGTAAAGTATTCATTGAATTAATAAAAATAGATATTAACTTCTCAGTCCACGACCTTTTTCAATCAGATACCAATTTAAACCATAAAGCAAAATCACAAAAATAATCGAAATGAGAACAGAGAATAGAATTGGTACATCGATTACACCGAGGATCCCGAATCGGAATCCAGAAATCATATAAACAATCGGGTTGAACTGTGATACAATCTGCCAAAATGGTGGCAACATCGAGATGGCAAAGAATACACCACCTAGGTAAGTCAATGGCTGAAGAACAAAAGTAGGAACGATAGACACATCGTCAAATGATCTTGCAAAAATGCCGTTCAACAGACCTGCCAAAGAAAACAAAATAGACGTCATTAAAAACGTTAATATGACAATACTCCAAGAATAGACTTGTAGCGGAACAAAAAGTAACGAAATAATCGTGACCAGTATCCCCACCAAAGTACTTCTTCCTAGTCCACCAATCACAAAGCCCCAAATAATAATATGTGTCGGGACGGGCGCGACCAATAGTTCTTCAATATTCTTTTGAAACTTTTGGGAGAAAAATGATGACGAAACATTTGAGTAGGAACTCGTAATGACTGACATCATAATCAATCCAGGGACAATAAATTCCATGTAGGAAAATCCTCCCATTTCACCAATCCTTTTACCAATTAAATTTCCAAAGATGATAAAGTATAAGGAAGTTGTAATTACAGGAGGAACCAATGTTTGGATCCAAATTCTAAGATAACGGTTCGTTTCTTTGACCGCCAAACCCTTTAATGCTGTTAAATATAGTTTAAACATGTGAATCCTCCATTAAGCAGTTTCTTCTGTAAGTTTTAAAAATAATTCTTCTAATCGATTGGACTTATTGCGCATCGACAATACTTTAACCCCTTGTTCGGTCAATTGGTTAAACAGTTCGTTGATCCCTTGATCACGCCCTACTTCCACAGAAAGAGATCCTTCATCCATAAGTTCACTCTCATAGCCTTTAATCACCGGCATTTGCCCTGAAGATTCAATATCTAAAATAATTGTTTCAAACTGAAGCTTAGCAAGCAATGATTTCATACTTGTATCCTCAATCAGTTGCCCCTTTTGAATGATACCAATATTGCGACATAACATCTCCGCTTCTTCCAAATAATGTGTTGTCAAAATTATCGTCGTACCATTATCATTCAACTCTTTCAGAAACGTCCACATCTCTCGTCTCAATTCAATGTCCACACCGGCCGTCGGCTCATCAAGAATAAGTAGACTTGGTTCATGCATTAAGGCGCGTGAAATCATCAGTCGACGTTTCATCCCTCCAGAAAGCATCCGTGCCTGAACATTTTTTTTCTCCCATAAATCAGACTGCTTCAAGTACTTTTCGCTGCGCTCTAATGCTTCCTTCCTTGACACACCGTAATACCCTGCCTGGTTCACGACAATCTGTTGGACCGTTTCAAAAGGACTGAAGTTGAACTCTTGGGGGACCAGACCAATCTGTAGCTTCGCCTGCATTAACTGCGTGTCCATATCATAGCCGAAGACTTTGACATTTCCTGATGTCTTATTGATAAGAGATGTCACAATTCCAATGGTCGTAGATTTCCCAGCACCGTTAGGACCTAAAAGAGCGTAAAAGTCTCCTTCTTCTACTTTTAAATCGATGCCACGCAAAGCCTCAACGCCGCCAGAATAGACCTTTTTCAAGTCGTTTATTTCTAATGCATATGTCATTCACTTTATCTCCTAACTATCTTTTTAATTAGTTGTATTTAAATACCTAATTGCCAATATGCCACTCGCTCATGTTCATAAAGCTTTGTGTATACATTTTTTAAATGCGCCGATTGTGAAATTAAGCTAGACAACTGAAAAAGTCATTCGGGTACCTCACAATGTGTTTTCCGACCAAAGAAAAACATCAGAGTGATCGCGAATGACCTACACCCATCTTAACACGAAAGAACTGGTGATGATAGAATCCTACCACTACCTAAATATGCACATTTCAATCATCGCTGAGCGCTTGAATCGTTTCAGGCAACCATTTTATAATATCATAAAATATCTAAAATCCGGGCATACGGCGCTCGGGTTTCACGAGCTGTACGAGAGAAATAAGAAACGCTGCGGCTACTGAAAAATGGTCTTACAGAAGAAAAAATCGCTCATATTCAAGACAAAATGAAACATAAAAGTGAATCCGCGACACTCGATGGATAATCGAGTGTCGTTTTCTATCCTCCCCTTACAGAAAAAAAACCGCTTAACCTATTCGAAGTAGACGATTACTTCAATAGAACTTTTGTGGAGCTGAAGCTAACTATCCTTTCTCCTAAAAAATGTGCACGTGCTTATATTAAGATCCTGTGTCAGGAGATGGTAAGCTGTGGTTCCGATCCATTCCCAACAATAGATAACATCTATTTGGTGGTTCCGGCATATACACTTCATGAGCTAACGGCATGGTATGACAGCAGTGAACAAATCGATGATTTCCGCTATGGAGATAGCTACAGAAACATAACAAAAGAAACTTTACTAGTCTTGATAAAAAAGGCCATGAAATAGTTAGAGACATAGCTTTCAGACTTTATAAAATTTATGCTTGTTCGTTAAAATTGCATTTTGCGAATATATAAAAATCTATCAAAAAGAAGGCAAACATCGTATGACACATAATCGATGTACAAGTGTTGATAAGATTAAATAGATAACGCATCGAGTACAAAATAAACTACTTTGGTTGCCAGTGCAATTTTGAATCTCTTTACACGGAGCAAAAATATTAATACACACCTACTTCTCATCACTTTTATTGGTGCTTTTTTAAGTATGCAAATCAAGATATCTCCTCCATTTTGGAAGAGGTTAACTAAGCAGTCAGTATCCAATACTCGTTTAGTAATTTAAAAAGTAAAAATGTAACATTTAAAGTAAATATATGTAGCGTGAAAATGAAAATCTGTTACAATCATCTTAAATCTTTCATTATATATTTCCTAGGAGGGCTTTATCTGTCTAGTTCCGTTAACATTCAAAGATTTACATCTCTCATTTTCATGTCTCTTTTGGCTCTGCTCTTTATTTTCACTTCTATAAAAACCGAGGCAAGTCATGACGCAACTGCTACACCTGTATTATTCGATCAGTCCGTATCTGGTCCTTCAATCCCGATGAATGGCGGAACTAAACGTTACTCGATTACAGTGCCGAAAGATAGCCTATTGGCAATCGAAGCCGAATATGTAAACTTTCAGTTTCTTGAAGTCCGTTTAATTGATGAAAACCACAATATAATTCCTGTGCCTGTTGCAAATGAATTTAATGTGAAAAATCCATATACTCAATGGTTTTATAAAAATGTGAAAAAGGGAAAATACATCATTGAATTTAAAAACAACTCTTCAGCATCACATAAATTCAAATGGAAAGTAACCCTTGATAAATACACATTTGAAACAGAACCCAATAATACATTAAAAACTGCGAATACAGTGTTAATGGGTCAGACCATCAATGCTTCGATAGAGGACAGAATGTTTACGGACTTTTATAAAATAGAAGCAGTCCGAGATGGACAATTGAAATTGAATTTGACTTTCAATAAATACGATTACCTTATCTTACGTCTATTTGACAGTGAAGGCAGACTGGTAAAGGAATTTAACACTTATTCTTTCCAAACGCCAGATGCTGACTTATTCATATCTGAGAATGTTGGTGTGGAGAAAGGCATTTATTATGCCCAGGTGAACTACTTCTACGGCTTCTCACCCAACAATGGTTTTTATCAATTCAAACCAGAACTGAAGCCTATCAGTTTTCATGAGAACGAACCTAATGATGCACGGCCAGAAGCAAACCCAATCAGTTTGAATGAAACATGGACCGGTGAACTAAGTCGAATGGGTGATGAGGATGACTTTTACCGGTTGGATTTATCCGAAACCGGCAGTTTGAAAATCTTGATGAAAAATCAAAGTTCAAATGACTTGAACTATCAATTACTAGACACTGATGGCCATGTTCTTGAAAGTGAAACATATGACCCCCTTGTTATTAAAGCGGGCAGTAGCCATACCTTATCAGCGGAACTTGAGCCGGGCCGCTATTATATACGGCTAGTTGGCCAAAATCTTTCGATCAGTCAAGGATACGAAATAACAGCTTTTCACGATTCAAACCCCATCTTTAGTGACGTCGCCTTCGGATCAATGGGGTTTAGCGAGATTCACCGTATGAAAACAACTAAAATCGTTACAGGATATCCTGATGGAACATTCCGGCCGAACCTGCTTATCAAGAGAAGCCATGCAGCATTGATGCTTGAACGGGCAGGGGTTGATTTAACGCCAGTCCGCTCAGCAACAACTTTCAGTGATGTGCCAATAAATCATCCAGAACATAGCAGCATACAAAAATTGTATAGGGCTGGAATCATTGACGGCACTGGAAATGGAACATTTAGCCCCGATAGTTATCTGACACGGGAGCAGATGGCCAAAATCCTAGTGAATGCTTTCGATTTAACACCTGCAAAAGAATACGTTCCATCAAAATTTACTGATGTGCCGAACAACCATTGGGCATACAATTATATTCGTACACTTGGTTCGCGACAGATCACTCTTGGTTACAGTAAGGGCATCTACATGCCAAAGGAACAGCTGACGCGAGCTCAACTCGCTATGTTCTTGACCAGAGCGACCGGTGAATGAAATTTCTTCAACTTAATTGTTTAAAGTGACACTAACAAAAAAAGAGTTCATATCTCATCTCGCACCGCTTTCAGCGGTGCTTTTCTATATAATCTTAGAGATACTCGATAAAAATTTATTTTTGCTGATAAATTGGTTTAAGGCAAAATTACTAAATCAAGCGTTGAAAATGTCGCATAATGGTTTATACAAAAAGTCGCCTATATATGTCCAGACGAAGTAAAGGGTATTGTACAAGTAAAGCGTCCACAGCTTTCCTTAACTAAATTTAGAAAAGGTAATTCTTATTTAAAATAATCTAATTCACAGAGAAAAGAGAAAGAAGACCCGATTTAATCAGCCTCTTCTCTCTCTTTCTATTTATATAACTTCCAATAATCCGGAATATGTGAACTAAATCATTTATTTCATTCAATTAATAACTCTCTTTTATCTCACTTTTTATTCATCATGAAAACGCCACTTAAAATGAGGAGCATCGCGCCCCAATCACTAACTAAAATCAGTTCATTTGCTAGAAAAGCCCCAATCAATAAAGAAACCACAGGTGGGATATACGTTGCAGTAGAAGCAATTATTGCTCCTAAATACTTTACGATTACATAATACAGAATGTAGGCTAATCCAGTTCCGAGCAATCCAAGCCCAACTAAAACACCAAGCAAGGCGACACCGTCCGACTGGATATTACCGATTCCTTGTAAATCGCCAAAGAAGCCAATGGCGATTATTGCAATCAGCATTTGATAACTTGTCAGTGCTGCGGGTGGAATGTTCATAGGTGTTATATATTTCCTTGCATAAACAAAAGAAACACCAATGCTGAGAGAACCCATCAGCATGTAGAAAACACCGTTGATATCAAGACCTGCAGCCCCACTCTCCCACGGTCTGGCAATAATAATCACGCCAATCAAGCCGATTCCAATGCCAGCTACTGCTTTTCCCGTAATTTTTTCTTCTTTTAACAGTACGAATGTTGCGATGGCCGAAAAAATTGGAATAGCCCCGCTTAAAGCTCCTGCAATGCCCGACTCCAACAAAGCGGTGCCTTGTGCAAAACAGTAATAGTAAATGGTGGTTGCGAGAAAGGACATAATGAAAAAGTGGTGGATATTTTTTAGATGTGCAACGTTAAATTGACTTTTGTATAGCGCATAGAGAAACACCGGAACAAAACCGGCTACTACTCTTAAAAATACAATTTGTAACGGCGTAATCCACTCAGCTGCCCATTTCATAAACAGAAAATTGGTTCCCCATATCACACCAAGGGAAAGATAGGCCAAATAATAGACATTCACATTCCGGAGCACTTTCTATTCCCCCTTTGTCTCTCCTATTTATACAAGAGACGCATTAGAGCGAGATTAATTTCTTTCTAAGTTGTACTGCAGCGTTTATCGCTTGTTGATCATTGTAGATATCTCCTGGTTTGTTAGCTTCTCCAATAATGTACCCTTCAAAAGACAGCCCAAAAAAGTCGAAAATATAGGTGAACTGTTGGATCAAGGGCAAGCCTTTGATAGTAGGAGAATCGCCACCTACCGCAATGACATAGGCCTTCTTATGGGACATCCTTTCCTTGAAGTCCTTAAAACGGGCATCTTTCATTGTTTGAGACCATCTGTCTACAAAATTTTTCATTTGCCCTGACATGCTGTACCAGTAGATGGGTGTTGCAAAGATGAATGTCTCGTGCTGCATCATGCGGGACAGAATTGCGTCATAGTCATCTTCTACAATGGGAAATCCTTCTTCCTCATGGCGCCTGTCTTCGATTGAATTGATAGTGAAATCATTCAAGTAGATGGAATCCACTTCTATGTTTTCAATTGCTAGTTTGGTCAACGTTTCGGTGTTCCCATTTGGCCGGGTGCTTCCATAAATAACAGCAATGCTCAAGGTAATCTCTCCTTTTTGATAGGTTCTTCTTTTTAGCGTAAACTAGAAGCAGGCATCAGTAAAACGGATTATTACGTTTAGACCAATCGTTATTTCCGATTAAGGAGAGATACATGTGAATACAAAACAACTTATCACCTTCAAGATTGCTTCGGAAACACTGAATTTCACAAAAGCGGCCACTGTCCTTAATTTTGCTCAATCCAGCATCACCGCGCAAATCAAAGCATTGGAAGAGGAACTGGGAAAACCGTTATTTGAACGGTTAGGCAAGCGCCTGATCCTGACGGAAGCTGGGAAAGAGTTTAAAGGTTATGCAGAAAAAATGATCAAGTTGGATGAAGAAGCGAAACTGGCGATCAGTGGAAAAGAGATATCTTTTGAAACCCTTATTATCGGGGCACAGGAAAGTCAATGCACATATCGGCTGCCGACTATTTTGAAAGAATTTAAGACCCAGTATCCGAATGTGAAATTAATCTTCAAGCCCGCACATTCGGATGAAGCTGCGAGATTGCAATTGATGAACGGACAGTTAGATGTAGCCTTCATCATGGATGTCTCAAAACCTGAAGAAGCGTTGACGATCAAACCCTTAATCCAAGAAGAAATTGTTTTAGTCGTTGCCTCTGATCATGTGCTAGCTGCACAACCTGAAGTAACGCTGAAAGATATTGAGAACGAAACGCTGTTATTAACCGAAACCGGCTGTTCGTATCGGAAGCTATTGGAACATGCTTGTCACGAGGAAAATGTTTATCCTATGGATCAGTTTGAATTCAGTAGTATTGAGGCGATCAAACAGTGCGTTATTGCCGGTTTGTGAATTGCTGCATTGCCGACGATGGTAGTAGATCAAGATATCAAATCGGGAAAATTGAAAACCTTGAAGTGGGCAAACAACATTCCGCCTATTTTTACCCATATCGCTTGGCACAAAGACAAATGGATGTCCCCTTCTTTGAAAGATTTTATCGAATTAACTCAGAAAAGCTTCCTAATAAAGTGACTAAGCCACTAGTACGTTAAAACCAATACATTTTCGATAGAAATAAGCGTTTCTACACGGTCACTTCTCTGCATGAAAAAAAGAAGCTCTCACTTGAGCTTCTTCTTTCAAAAACTTGCTGAAATATAAAGTTATATATTATGGATCCTCATTCTAGTTACGCATTTTTTTGAGTCCTTATAAATTCCAACTAACTCCCGTTGCCTTTTCCGAGACTTCCCATAGTCTTTTTGATACTTTCTTATCTAAGGCATGAGCTTTAATACCACAGTTGCCAACAGGCCCCACCCAGTTGGCTCTTCCTGTAGGACCATAAAATCCACTCTCATCTAGATTGCTCTCTGTTGCACACATGAGTTCAGGGTATGCACCTTTTTCTGCTGATTGAACCATAGGTGACAATTTCATTAAACCGAATACAATTCTCATGCCTAAGCTCCCGCTTGTTGTTATTAATGACGTAGAAGACGAACCGGGATGACAGGCATAAGCCTTAACATTGGTATTACCTGCTTTTTTCAGGCGGTCTTGCAATTCATAGATACTCATAATTTGCGCCAGTTTACTTTGACTATACACATTATTTCCTTGATAACCCTTATCCCAATTCATGTCATCAAATTTGATGGTTTTAATCCCCATATCATACCCCATACTCCCTACAGTCACTATTCGACCATTAGATTTATCAATCAGGTCAAATAGTAAAGCCTGTAAGGTCCAATGACCATAATAGTTCACACCAAGTTGACTTTCAAAGCCATCGACCGTAAATTTCTGTTCTGGTACTTGAGCAATCGCCCCGTTACACAGAAGTGCATCAATACGGTCTACCTTTTTAAGAACTTCTGCTGCTGCCGCCTTAACCGAAGCTTGATTTCCCAAATCCATGGTCACATATGAGACATCAACATCAACACCGAGTTCTTCTTTTATTTTCCCCATACATTCTTCTGATTTCTTAGGATTCCGATTTAATGTCACTACTTTAGCCCCTTTTGAAGCGAGGATTTTAGTTGCTTCAAATCCTGTACCACTTGTTGCACCTGTAATAACGTATGTTTTTCCTTTTAATGAACCGATGCGAGCCGGTGTCCATCCGTTTTTTCCAAATTGTAAATCTGCCATTTTTTTAATCTCCTTATAATCTACTCTTAGTATTTGGTTTACTTTTTCTTTATTTCGGATATACACTTTCTTTCATTTCCATACCTTTTGAACTTCCTAGCAAGTTGTTTAGCCTCGCTCTACAAATATATTAACTCTCAGTTCCATTAATAACGAGGTGTAATCATCTCTTAAAATTGCCTATTTGTATCAGGTGCGTTGAATTATGTATATAATCATGGTAAATTAACTGTATGAGCAAACAAAAAATAAAACAAATAATCGAAAACACAATAACTGAAGATGGAATGATGAAAACTGGCATCAAAGGTGTACACCTTTTCCGAGTCAGTGACACAAGGCTTTGTGCTCCCGCAATATACAAGCCTACGGTTGTAGCCGTTCTAAACGGAACGAAAGAAGCTGTTTTAGACGGAAAGTCTTTTAAGTATGACAGTAGTAAATACATGTGTTGTACAATGACAATGCCTGTAGAGGCTGGAACACCTGAAGCTTCACCTGAAAATCCGTTACTTGGTGTTTATATCTCCCTTGATACTAAAGTAATGACCGAATTAGCTATTGAAATGCAAAACGCATCGGGTGCCCTAAGTAAGTCTAAAAGCAATCAGCCCCCACCTGGGTTAGCATATTCAAATTGGGATGAAACTTTTACAGAAGCATTACTTCGCCTGATGCAGTTAGGAGAAAATCCATTAGATACTTTAATTCTCGGGGAAAGTAGACTCCGTGAATTATACTATGCCGTTTTGAAAGGAGAAGCCGGTAATTCCGCTATGCGAGCTTTTGGCATAGGCAATGAAATATCAAGATCAATTGTATATTTGTCTTCAAATCTAGATAAAGCAATTACAATCGAAGATATGGCTGAACAAGTTGGAATGAGTAGAGCAGTCTTCCATCGGAAGTTTAAACAGGCAACAAGTATGTCACCCATTCAATTTGCAAAGTCAATGCGCCTCAACAGTGCTGCCATGAGGATGGCAACTGGCATGACAGTAAATGAAGCTGCATTTGAAGTTGGGTATATTAGTTCCTCTCAATTTAGTAGAGAGTTCAAGCGAATGTATGGACTATCACCTAAACAATGGAGTTCATCAAATCAATTATCATCAGAACTGATGCGACGTAATGAAAATTACTTTGATGAATTTCAGCAGTCAGTCACATAATTAACTAACATTAAAAGACAAAAAAGGTAGGAATTTATGAATGTTCATAAATTCCTACCTTTTTAATGTTTCTCTTAATAAAGTTGAAAAACAATAGCAGTTAACCGTTTTTTCTTATAATACCTAGCCATTAATGTGGTTTAAAAAACGCAATATTATCTTCATAACCAACTTTACATGAATAGTCATCGTAACCCTATTGTAGGAAAAAGTCACCACCTTTCCCCTATATGATTCGATTGGTTTGGCAATTACTTGATATCGGTCACAAATAATTTCCAAATTCCTCTTTTTCAAATTTGCGATTTAACAGGTTGGAAAAGAAAAAATAATCTTTCACGGCTTTGGCCTCTTGCCTACAGGACACATTCTCCAATTTCCGGAAAATAGGTTGAATTTGCACATGAGACAATGAAAGATTTTGTGATTCATCGGTGTTTCCAGTAGTTCGACGAGCACTATGTAATTGATGTATGGTCGGCCAGTACTGCCTTATCTATAGTCATCTTCAAAAAATCGCTCTTCTTGATAAGGGTTAAACTTGGTCAGGAAAGTTGCCCGCCAGGCTCCTCCACAACGGTAATGGTTTTTTATAACCGCCTGTTTTGAATCGCTAAATTGGATACCGAGGCGACATATAGATTCCTCTCCACGACCTGTTATAGGTATTCGTTGAATACGAGTTTCCTCATGGAATCTTCTCCCGATTAAGTTAGCTAAATGTCGCATGCCGCGGCCAGAAAAAAGAAAAACCCCAAATGGATCACTTTTTCAAAGTGTCTACCATTTGGGGGACTTTTAGTGATTTCTATCTTCCCTTTAAGTTCGCCTGTTCTTGCATCATTCAACCTGTTCACTACTTGTTGTTCTAGAAAGTTCTTTTGCAGCTAAACCCACTATTTTCAACAATTCTTTCAATTGCTCTTTCTGGCTATTATCTAAAGAAGCTAAATTTTCCATAATCATATCGACATGTTTTGGAAAAATTTCGTCGAACAACACTTGCCCCTTATCGGTTAATAAAACTCGGCAATAACGTTTATTTTCCTCATCAAGCTCACGCTTTACCAACTCTTTTTTCTCCAGCTTGTTGACGACATATGTGATACTTCCACTTGGTACCATTAACTTGTCACTGATTTCTTGAATATAATGTGGCCCTTTGTTATAAAGCAATTCTAACACCATAAAATTTTCAATCGTCAATCCATGACTAGCAATATCCTTTTTTGCATTATCCGTAAGGGCTTTAGTTGTTTTCATCCAAGTCCGGAATAATTTTAAATCGATTTCTGCTTGACTAAAATTTCCTTCCACTCACAATCGCCTCCGATTTCTCTCTCTTCAGCATAAGGGTTTAGTGAAATTTATCCAAGTAAAAATGAGTAATTTGAAAACAGGACAACCACTGATAGCACCAATAAAACAAGCGGCATCATCATATCTTTTGCTTTATCTTTTACTTTAATATGTGTGAATATCGCTCCAATCATTGTCGCTACTGCAAGAAAAGCGCCAATCGCAGCTAATTGTTCATTCCAAATACCCGCTATTAACAAAGCTGCTGCAACAATTTCAACCAAACCGGTAAGAATTCTGAACCCGTTCGGATATCCATAATTCTTAAAATTTTCGACCATTTGTTTGGAACCGAACTTCATCATTCCAAATAACAAGAATCCGACCCCTAATAAAATCTGAAGAATAATTGAGAAAACATCCATTAAAATCGCTCCTTTTTTTAAATAACCTATATCCTAATGATAGGATATAGGTTATTTACATCCTATCATTAGGATATGAATAAAGCAACTACATTTTATTTTTTGCCCCCTATTTCGAAGATAGTGACACTTTATTCATTTGGTGGAGGTTCTCAAATAAGAACTAACTCGTATCCTTCTCTAGTTAAGAACACCCGATTATCGTATGGTTCTATGTTTAAGTGGACCTCTAGAAAACATGAAAGTAAAGGGGCTGTGATCGCTCTTTCGCTTCCGAAAATTCTTGATAAATGCATATGAAGGACTCGAATTTCACCTAGTTCTTGTAGAAAAAATTAAAGCGGAACAGAGAGTAGATTCCGGTAATTCGTCATATATAAACTAGTTAATCTCTAGCTCTTGTCACACTATTCACCATCCTGAAAGAATTAATTGAATGATAAATTTCTAAAATATACAATTCTAGAAGGATAGAATAGCAAGACCTTAGCTAGTAAATTTTAGTGCGTATGCCGTTTCTTAATAGTTTCCAGAAGTATTTAACATCATCGAGAGAAGAAATTGAGGACTGATGCCACATCAAAAATTTGCACGATAATGGCCCAAAGCATCGTATACAATCCCGCGGCAGAAACATTGTAAAAAATGTATGTTTTTAACGGGACACGTAAAAACCCAGCTACATAATGAATGGGGTGACGAAGACCTGGAATAAAATAAGAAATGAAAATCATCCGGTGACCATGGCGTTCGATTAATGCTTGGGCACGAAGTATATGCTTGGAAGATTTTCTTTTAGAGGAAAAGACTCGGTTGAATGTATAACCCACAACATAAAACCATGTAAATGACATAAAACAGACAACCCACAAGATGAGCCATGAAAAAGCAAACGAATCGCCATTTGAAAAAGCATATAATAAAAACGAAATCACGAGAAAATCATCGGAAGCGGGCGTAAGCATTATCCCGCCAGCCAAAACTCCTAATGCGATTAGGTATGACATCAAATCCCCTGCCCTCTTAAATTTTGTTAATACAACCAGTATCGGCAAAATTTAAAAAGAAGAGCTTATCGAGTTCTTAAGAAATCTTAAGAACTCGATAAGCTCTTCTTCAACTCTATTGAGTACTCTTTTCTAGTAGCCCAACCAAAGAAAAGAGGAATTTAGCTTGAATATGCAGTTTATAGTAGAATTTATGAAACAGCCAAAAGAAATTGGGGCCATTGCGCCAAGCTCGATTTACTTGGCGCGGAAAATGACGCCGGAAAAGTTGCTCTGTGATGCGAAGGTCGTCGTCGAGTTAGGTGCCGGGATGGGTCATTTTACAGAGGAAATCGTCCGAAAAAAGCCTCATGGCTGTAAGGTTATCGTTTTTGAGACAAACCCGTTATTTTCAGAAGGATTGGCGGAACAGTATCGCTCTAGAGAAGATGTTCTTGTTCTTTTGGAAACAGCCGAAAACCTGCCGCTGATTTTGCGGGGACTTGGAATCGAACACGTGGATCTCATCGTTTCAGGGCTGCCGTTTTCCAGTTTTGAAATTGAGAAAGCAAATACGATTTTAAACGGTGTACATGAGGTTTTGAATGCAAACGGAACCTTTTTGGCGTTCCAATATTCGAAATACCGTAAAAAAATATTTGAACGAGTATTTGGCAGCGTGACCCACGAGCGTGAGCTTCGCAATCTTCCACCGGCCTATGTACTCGAATGCAGGAAGGAGCTATAGAGTGAAAGCGCAAACGACGATTTTAATTGCCGACGATGATGAGGAAATTAGAAATCTATTAGGAATCTACCTAAAAAATGAAGGGTATACGTTGTATTATGCTCAAAATGGAAAAGAAGTTCTTGAAATCATTCATCAAACCGATATTTCATTGGTAATTCTCGATCTCATGATGCCTGTGCTCGATGGTATCAGTACATGTATGGAGATTCGAAAAAAATACTTCATGCCAATCCTCATGCTGACGGCAAAAACGAGCGATTTGGATTTGATGAAAGGGATTACCATTGGGGCAGATGATTATATGCGAAAGCCCTTCAATCCATTGGAAGTAACGCTTCGCGTCAAATCCTTGCTGCGGAGATATCAAGATTATGGAGCACGAGAAGCAATGGATGCAAGTCTCTTGCAATACAAAGATTTATCGATCGACATCCAGACGCGCCAATGTTTAAAAGGAGGTCAATCCATCCGCCTTACCCCGAAAGAGTTTGATATTTTATCATTTTTCATGCGGAATCCGAATCAAGTACTGAGTTTGGATCAAATCTACGAGGCAGTGTGGCAGGAGGCAGCCCTCGGAATTGAGAATGTGGTGATGGTCCATATCACAAAACTGCGTGAAAAAATTGAAGATGATTCACGACAGCCTTCTTATATTAAGACGGTCTGGGGGAAGGGGTACCGCTTATGAGAAAAATCGGTGTCAATAAGTTGCTGCTGAAGCTTTTTTTCGTGATTCTGCTGAACTGGTTTCTTGCGAGCTGCGTCTTTTTCTTGCTGGCGTATTTTGCAGCGCGCTTCTATTTTCAAGAAGGGGCTTCGTTCAATCCTGAAATGGTCAATCGGGTTTATCCATCAATCCTGTTCCTTTCAATTCTGGTCTTTATCATCGGTTTTTCCTTTATGGTACGGCACAAGCTAAAGCAAATCTCACATTTAGCACAGGAAATCGATGCGATTGCCTCAGGAAATCTTGGACACCAAGTAGTGATCAAAGGGAATGATGAACTCGCTTCACTTGGAGAAAACGTGAATCGGATGTCCGTTCAAATAAAAGAGCTGTTTGAGAAAGAGCGTTCTCATGAGCAGGAGCATCGTCAACTCACTTCCAACCTTTCGCATGATTTGCGCACTCCGTTGACGAGTATTCGGGGCTATGTCCAGCTACTGCAAGACTATCCTGGCAAGCATGACCAAGCTTATCTCCATATTATTGAAAAAAAAACGAAGCAACTCGAACGTCTAGTGGATCAATTATCAGCAGTGGATCGCCTCTCGGATGGACAAATCACGATGCATGCCGAATCCATTAATTTGAGCCTGATGACGTCACAGCTTATCCATGAATACCATCCGCTGTTCGAAATGGATGGAATGCAACTTGTTCCGGACATCGAATCTGCATTATTTGTGAGCGCGGATGTAGAGGGTGTGATGCGAACGTGTCAAAACTTATTATCGAACGCATTAAAATACGCACAAAAAAACTCTACCGTCCGTATTGACGTACGGCAAGATCAGGAAAAGGAGACGATCGTATGGGAAATCCGAAATGAGACGGATGAAGCGACGCTTCAGCAACTGGATAAATTATTTAATCGCACCTATCGGGTGGATCCTTCACGTGGTGCTGTGGCCGGGGATGGATTGGGACTTTCTATTGCGAGACAAATCATGAGGCTGAATGGCGGCGATTTAATCGTCAAACAAGCAGGAAAGCATACCATTTCCTTTCAAGCTATCTTCCCATCCATCGGTCAAATTACGGACTGACTAAGATGAAATTTCGTACACTCTTTCCAATTACTGTCGACAAATAAAAGAACCAAGAAAGTTGCAAACAGATGCGACAGAAGAGTTTGTTTCATCGTGTAACCTGATATTCCAGGTATCAGGTTGGTGCTGATTTACCTTTATAAATAAGCAACGTGTAAAGTCCATAATCAGAATTGATTATGGGCTTTACGGATTCACTTATCATCTACAGATACATTTGTATCTCTCCATTTTTGTTTAATGGGATTCAAAAGATTTGTGCATTCGTATTTAATTATTATGAACTTCCGATAACCTCATGATATGTAAACCTAATGAGCACCTGCTATTTGAAAAGTGCCTTTGATTGGTTTATTCATCGCCCTCCAAGTAATAGCGGCTAGCCGCATTGTAAATCGGCCAGTCCCAAAATGGAGCCCCTTGGGACATCACAAAGCGATCCAAAAACAGGTGGAAGTTCAGGGTCAAAGCCGTTGGCCCGTCATCGTTATCAATTCGGTAAAGGTAATTGGGCTCTTCTTTCTCCATCGCGTCCAGACCGATGGCCAAGTAGTGGTCATAAACGAATCCAATAGGCAAGAAACCAGGGTAGGTATCCATGTAATAGAGATTCTCTTTCAGTTCCTCGACAGAAAAAATTTTCAATCCGCCTCCACCTTCGCTTCCTAAATCCGTAACGAGTTGTAAGATCCATGCGCCATTGTATTCCAGCAGAAAAGACCGATAGTCCTTTGGCAGCTGATAGCCGATCTGTCGTTCAAATTCAGCAATGTCCGCTTCCTCGGCCGGGGGATTAACCGTGCTGGTACTCCTGATAATTGTCCCCTCTTCTAGAATTAACCGCCGTTCGTTGTTGCTATCCACCACTTGTAGAACTGCCTCCATGATTTCTTTAACGCCCATGTTGTTACTCCTTTACTAATTTTTCCATCAATCGTTTCTTGGGAATTTTTGATAATTATATTCTTTGAATCTTTACATTAGATTTATATTAACATTAATTCCCACCGTTATAGAGCACCTGTATTTTTTATTTAAACCGTTCGTAAAAGTACACAATTACAAACGCTTTAAAATCAATCCAAAACCACAAAAAAGAACGTTCGTAAAGGTGGCTGCACGCTTTACGAACGTTCAAGGGATACTAAGGACATTTACGAACGCATTTCGGTTTGGTTAATTTTTGCGCTCTTTCATTTCCGCTACTGCTTTGTCGTATTTATCAAAATCGAATTCAACACTATTTGGTTTGTAGAAAAAGAGGATTGACTCTTTTTCGCCTTGGCTTAGCAAATAAGTTACGACGGCTTTCGGGCTCGTCATGTTAATGCCCGCTTGGTTTGCGTCTGCAAGTTTTGTCAGGATATTTTCTGGTGTCTTGCTCAATGCAATCACTCCTTTTCTCATGGTAAGTTACGTATGTCTAAAATGGTTGGCAATTCGTTAAAATCTGTTCTTTCATTCATCTCGATTAACAATCGTGCCGTTTTTTCTGGACTGCTGAGTAATCCGCTTTCTTTGTAGTCCAAGAACTTTTCAATGAGCGGGAAATCTGTGGCATCGCTTTGGCGAATTTTTTCTTGCATGCCCGTATCAATGATTCCTGGTGCGACAGAAACGACTTTAACGTCTTCGTTTTCTGCATCGATGCAGGAGCTGAAATGATCGAGTCCTGCTTTTCCTGCACAGTAGGCACTCCATCCCTCGTAAGCATGGCGACCCGCTCCTGACGATATATTGATAATTCTTTTTTTAGCTTGGCTATTTTTCAGTTGATTGATAAATGCGCCGCATAGCAACATAGGCGCGGTCAAGTTCAGTATGATGCTTTGACTAACTTCTGCTGTGGAGTTTGTATGAGCCAGTCCAATGGGATCAATGGTTCCTGCATTATTGACCAACACAATTTGTTCTATATCTGTTGGCAGTTGCCCTAACGCTTGCTCCATTGTTTTTTCAATAGCCTCGAGCTGAGTTAAATCTACTGAAAGAAAATGCTCACCTGGCCAATTTTCTGGTTGTGTGCGCGCAATGCCAATCACTAGATGACCTTTTTCGATAAGTTGTTTGCTCCATTCCAACCCAATCCCTTTAGATGCTCCTGTTATAATATAAGCTTCTTTAGTCATTTTTTATTGCCCACCTTTTTGGTACATAATTTCGCCTGCCACAACCGTCATTACGGGCTCCGCTTCTAAAATTTGTTCTTCTGGCCCTGCAAATAAGTCGCGATCGAAAATGGTAAAGTCCGCATCAAAACCTTCACGGATGACGCCGCGCTCGTTTTCTTTGCCAATTGCTGCGGCACTTCCACTTGTATACAATTGAATCGCTTCAAAGCGTGTCAGTTTTTCTTCTGGTAAAAACCCTTCGTGAGTTTCATAAGGTTTTCTGCGCGTAACAGCTGCATAAATTCCTAAACGCGGGTCTGCTTCTTCTATTGGCGCATCTGACCCACCTGCACAAATCAGCCCGTGATTTAAAAGTTTCTTCCATACATAAGACCATTCCAAACGATTTTCTCCGAGACGTTCCACAACCCATGGAAAGTCAGATGTGACAAAGCTTGGCTGAAGATCTAATGCGACATCTATTTGTTGCATACGTGCGACTAAATCTTCTCGTACGACCATAGTGTGAATAAGACGGTCGCGCTTTCCTTGAGGCACTGGATGTGCTTCAATGGCATCTAGCGCCATTTCTAAACCAAGATCCCCAATCACGTGAATCGCTACTGCTTCGCCGTGTTTACGGGCAATTGATACAAGACGTTTTAGTTCTTCGTCTGATTGAATGGCAACTCCAATAGTAGATGGGTCATCGTTATACGGTTTGCTTAAAAGCGCAGTACGACCGCCGATGGATCCATCTGCGAAAATTTTCATCGGACCCGGATCGATAAATGGTTCTGCGTAAGAAGCATTTTCCATCATTTCTTCAAAAGCAATATGGGCTCTAAGTAAATGTGCACGGAATTTCACTTTGTCTCCGATGACATTTTTAAATGCATTGAGTGGTCGTGAATAATGACCGTAATAGCCCATGTCTTCTGTGTGAGCACCCGTTAATCCAAGCGATAACAAATGATCCACTGATTTTTGCAGAGCGCGTGTTAAATAATCTACGCTTACTTCAGGAACTTGACTGGCTACCAAATCTTGTGCAGCGTCTAACAAATAACCGGTTGGTTCCCCGTCCGCATCACGTACGATTAAACCACCTTCAGGATCTGGACTATCTTTAGTAATACCTGCTAATGCTAATGCGCTAGAGTTTGCTAAAATCGCATGACGGCAAACTCGTTTTAACAACATTGGTGACGTGCTTATTTCATCTAGTTCGTTGCGGTGGAAAATTTTACGGTCTGCAAAATTATTTTCATTCCAGCCTTCACCAATAAACCAATCGTCTTTTTTCAGATCTTTTGTGGATTCAATTAATTGTTCGCGCATTTCTTCTGAGCTTTCAATGATAGATAGGTCAACACGCATTAGTTTTACGCCATGGCCAATCATGTGCATATGGCTATCGACCAATCCTGGATACATCGTTGCTCCTTGCAAATCGATTTCTTTATCAGCAAATTGTTTTAAATCTTTGTATGTCCCAATTTTTTCTATATGATCATCCGACACTAAAACCGCTTCTGCAGTCGCGCCTTCTGCTTCCAATGTATAAATTGTTCCCCCATGCCATAACACTTTCATCTAACCACTCCTTTTCTCTCTTCTCATCATAAGTTTAATCGCTCTTGCATTCAATACGTTTAGATTGAATTTTCAATGATTCCTCCCTAAAGCAAAAGCACTTTCATTTATGTTATACTGTTTTTACTTATAGAAAGCAGAGGTGAACCCTCCTAGTCGGAGGGACGAATTGGACAGTATACTCATTCTCAATTTGTTTATGGTCGCGCTTTTAATCGGGCTGACCGCTTTATTTGTTGGATCGGAGTTTTCAATTATTCGTGTCAGAATGTCCCGTATTGATCAACTCGTTTCAGAAGGGCATAAAAATGCCAACTTGACGAAGAAAATCATTGGCAATTTGGATTATTATTTATCTGCTTGCCAATTAGGGATTACCGTAACAGCACTTGGCCTTGGTTGGCTAGGTGAGTCAACTGTAGAACGGCTCTTGTATCCGGTCTTTGAAAACTTTGGAATCGAAGAACCGACTGCATCGATTTTTTCTTTTTTTATCGCATTTAGCATGATTACTTTTTTGCATGTCGTGATTGGTGAATTGGCACCTAAAACGCTAGCCATTCAATATGCAGAGAAAATGGCTTTTGTCTTTGCTCGCCCTCTTTACTTTTTCGGGCTGATTTTCGCACCGTTTATCTATTTGATGAATGGCTCCGCAAGATTGCTTTTACGTGCATTCGGTATCGAACCCGCAGCTTATGAGCAAGCTCACTCAGAAGAAGAATTGAAAATCATCATGACAAAAAGCTACCATAGCGGCGAAATCAATCAAACGGAATTATCGTATATGCAGAACATTTTTTCTTTCGATGAACGATTGGCAAAAGATATTATGTTGCCACGAACACAAATGGAGACCATTTCACTTGAGATGAGCCATGACGATTTAATGGAGATTGTCCGTGATCATCAATATACCCGTTACCCTGTTACTGAAAAAGGGGACAAAGATGATATTCTCGGGTTTATCAATGTTAAAGAAATGCTGACCAATTACACGTACCAACAAGATTTAAATGACAGCATCGTCGTTCACGATATTCCATTTGTTCATGACATGGCACCCATACAAGATGTGTTATTGAAAATGCAAAAAGAACATGTTCATATGGCCATTGTTGTTGATGAATACGGCGGAACGGCTGGTGTCATTACAATGGAAGATATTCTAGAAGAAATTGTTGGAGAAATTCGTGACGAGTTTGATGAAGATGAACGCGATGAGATTAAAGCCGTTGATATTAATAATTATTTATTGAATGGACGGGTACTTTTATCTGATTTAGAAGATCGTTTTGCCATCGAGTTTGATGATAGCGAAGACGTTGATACGATCGGTGGATGGATTCAATTGAAAAATACGGATATCGGTGAAGGTGAATCGGTCGAATTGCCGCACCATACGATTACAGTTCGTGAGATGGAAAACCATCAAATTATCCGTGTGTTGTTGTCACGTCATACAGACCTTAAAACCTAAAAAAATTCCAACAGCAATTTCTGCTGTTGGAATTTTTTATTTTTCTTCTAATAATGATTTTTCATATTGGAATTTTTTCATCAACATTTCACCTGAATAGCCTTCTTCGATCAATTTTGCAAGAATCGCTTTTGTTTGATCGTCTGCTGCTTCAGGATGTTCTCCTCGGTCAAACTCTACAACATTTTCAGCGTCTGTAATCCAGTCAGAAAAACTTCCCATGTAAAGTTTTAACTGGTCATAGCCTTTTTCAGCCATGATGGCATAAAGCGCTGCTGCCGTAACCCCACTGCCGCAATAAACAACAGTTGGTTCGTGTTTTTGAACGACCGTACTAATATCTCCAGTAAACTGGAATTCTCCTTTTGAAACAAACTGTGCCCAGTCTAAATTACGTGCGCCTGGAATGCGTCCAGCAACTGGGTCAATCGGTTCTTCAAGACCTGCAAAACGTGCTGCTGAACGAGCATCGACTAATACACCTAGTTCGTCACCGCTAATGACTTTCTTAACATAGGCTTGATCTGCAAAGATATCCCGAACAAAATTCGGTGTAACAGTAGACGCTTCTATTGTAGGAATATCACTAGACACTGCAATACCGCGCTGCTTTAATGCATCAAATCCTTGTTGACTGATGTAAACATGTTGGAATCCTGCGTATTTCAATAACCACCAAGCTCGCGCTGCATAAGGCGAACCGCCTTGGTCATAAAGGACAATAGAATCCTCCAAGCTCAAGCCGCTTGACCGAACTAATTGCGTTAGTTGTTCGTCAGAAGGCATCGGATGCCGCCCTGCGCTGGCAGTCATATCTGACATATCCTTTTCTAAGTCCCAAAAAACAGCTCCTGCCACATGCTCTTCTTCGTACATTTTCTTACCAGCAGAAGAATCTTTTAAATCAAATCGTGCATCAATCCATTTATGGTTTTCGGTATCCGTTGTTTCGATAAATACTGACATCGATTACACCCTTCCGTCCATCAAATTTGAATACAGCTCTTTCCATTGCGCTAGTTTCTCGGATTGTTGGAGTAAGGTACGTTCCGAATCAATCTGGTCGACAGCTTGACGTAGAATATGTTGACGTAACCCTTCTGCTTCTTGCTCAATCCAAAACGTTGCCCAGTTGGTTAATTCTTTTTTCTCTTGCTCTAAATAACGTAGCGCATCCGGCTCCATTAATTCTTGCAGCGCGTCACGCATTTTTTCTTTTTCGTTTTTCTCGAAAAAGCTCTTATTGTTTTTATAATACGATTTAACTGACGAATAATCAGCATCTACAAACGGTTTTGAAATTTCGACAGATCCTGCTTCTTGCACTTCGTAAGGTGTAAACGAGAAATCGGCATTTTGCTCTTTCAATTTGCTCGTGTCTTCTTTAAAGCGCGAATCTAATTTCTTTTCGATAAACTGAGCAAGACGGAAATTCGTTACGCGCAACTCTTGTTGAAAATCAAATCCTGTCATTTCATTTAAATCTTGCAAGGCTGAATCCAAAGCTTGTTGGGCTGATTTGTTGGAAAAGACCGAAGGATTAAAAGCTTCTTTGAAAAAGTCATTAAACCGATAAAAAACGCGTTGGTTCACGTAGTACAACAATTCATCCAACTCTTGCAGAGCTTCGCGTTCTAATAACTTGGCAATAGATGCACCGAAAAGTTTACGCAATTGCTGCTCAAGAAGTTTAAGCTCTTCTAGTCTCTCGTCTTTACGCAATAAGTTCTTTTCGGTGTGTTCAATCAAGCTGCGGAAGCGATCGACTGCTTTTTGCTCTTCTTCTGCGAGCGATTGCACAGCCATTCCTTTAAGCTCTTCTTTTAAGAAATGCTGAAAAGCTTCTTCAAATTCTGGCATACCCGAATGTTCTCGGTCTTTCAGCGCTAATAAACTTGAAACACCAAACAAGCGTGGGAAACGAATGCCAAAACGCCGCAGCTCATCTTGTACATACGTAACAACCGCATTTTTTTCTTCTTCGTCATTAGCAAGATCTATTGCATTGACAACAAAGAACATTTTATCCATTTCAAATGCATCTTTTACTCGACCAAGCTGAATCAGGAATTCTCGGTCAGCACGTGCAAAGGCATGGTTGTAGTAGGTGATAAATAGAATGGCATCCGCGTTACGAATATACTCAAAAGCAACATTCGTGTGTCTCGCATTTATCGAATCCGCTCCTGGAGTATCCACAAGCGTAACGCCATTTCGCGTTAATTCGCAATCGTAATAAAAATCAATTTCATCAACAAAACAACTTTTTTCTTCTTTTGCCACATACAAGCCAAATTCTTCACGATTGGTCCGAAGGGTTTCGCCTAAACGGTCTTTGAAATCTGGATAGCCTTTGTTAAAGGCGGTGATAAACGATTTATGAACTTGTTGTTCTGTTGGCGTATTTTCTGGTAGTTTTGATGACTTTTCAAAAGCATCTTCTAGTGAAGTGACTTGAACGCCTAAAGCTTGGAAAGAATTTTGAACATCTTCTGTCATTTGCGAACGCGTTTTTAAGCGAACATCTGCTGTTTCATGTGGATGTTGCTCACTTACTGGACGAATTCGGTTAATGGTTGCCGTAGTTGGGTTTGGGGAAACAGGTAATACCGTTTCTCCCATCAATGCATTCGAAAATGACGATTTCCCTGCACTAAAAGCGCCAAACAACGCAATGGTGAATTCTTGTCCTTCTAAACGACCTGCTTTTCGTTTTAAATAAGCTGCAGTTTCCGCAAATCCTTTGATTGGGTCAATAACTTCTGCAGTACGAGTGGCCCGTTCGAGTACAGCTACTTCATCAAATGATGCCACTTCCATAGAATGCACCTGTTGTTCTTGCTCTTGTTGTTTTTTCTCATCTTTTTCAAGCATTGCTGGATCAAATTCAGTCATTTCTTCTATAGAAACTTCAAATTCACTTAGCCATTGGTCGACTTTTTCTTCCGCTGCTGTTTTTTGTTTTGGCAACATCGCCGAATAAGATTTTTTTACTTTGTCGATTTTGCTTTCCATTTCTTCAAGCGTTTGGATTGCTAGCATTTTTTGAGACAAAGTTTGGGCTTTCATATCAATTTCTGTTGTAGCGTCATCTGTTAAACCTTCAAACTTTTCTTCTTGTGCTTTTTTCCAGCCATCCGTCTCCCGGATAAACCAGCGCTGCACACCTGTAGAAATGCTATTGGCGAAATTCAATACCGCGTCTCCTGTCACAGAAGCGCCTGTCGGAATTTGCTCTTCTACAACTGAAAATGGCACATTGAAAGTCATGTCATCTATAGATAACGATTCATCATCTGTTAACAAACCAGCATCTTTTAACGAAGATTTCATCAATTTTTTTAAGTGATTGGTAATTTGAGAAGATACGGTCGTTTGAAAACGTTCGTCCACTTCTTGTTGCCGTTTTTGTCGTTCTTCTTGTGTTTTTTTGCCACTAAATAGCAATCCCACTTTAAAATTCGGCTGAACCGATTCCAAGTAACTTGTTAATGCATTTCGCAATTCGTACGGCATAATATTCGAGTTTTCTAGTAGTTCTTTCCGGCTTTTTTCAAACTTGGCCTGCCAATTTTCAAAATCCTGAACAGACATTCTACGAGAAACTAACGCATTTTCCTTTTTTAAATCCTCGCGCATTTCCCACTCTTCCGGCTCCAGAACACTTGAAAATGCTTGTAAACATTCTTGTTTTTCATCTTCTAAATAGTTGATGTGCTCGTCTTTTAACTGACTCAAGGCAGATTCAGAAGCTGAACCCATATGACCTTTCCAGTTTTTCATCGTCGACGAAACGAGACTTTTCACTTGGTCAAAATCATTACCCGGAAAATCAAAATCCTTTAATGACGTAAAGAAAATGCCTTTTGGAACGACGCCCCATGCCGCGAATGAATCATGGACTGATTGTTGAAAATCTTCAAAGCTCATTTCACTGCTTTGATGCTTATCAATTTGGTTGACGATTAAATACAGCTCGGTGTATTTTTGCAATTCTTTCGTGAAATTAAAATTCAATTCTGACTGAACATGGTTATAATCCATTACATAAAATACCATATCCGCTACGTGAAGAGCTGACTCGGTTGACATACGGTGCGCATCATCCGTGGAATCGACTCCCGGTGTATCCATGACCGTAATGCCACTTGGCAATACCGATGCCTGGTGTCCGATGTCGATTTGCGTCACATCACCATTTTTACAAAATTCCTTCACCGCGTTAAAATCGTAATTCTCTGGAAAGTAAACCGGTTTTTCATTGCGCATATTGACAATGGCGAAATCCGTATCTGCTTTTTGGACATTGACGATATTCGCACTCGTTGGAATCGGACTAGATGGCAACAAGGTCTCGCCCGTCAATGCGTTGATCATAGATGACTTCCCAGATGAAAAATGTCCGGCAAAGCCAATAATGAAATTATTTTTTAAAATCTTTTTTGCAAATAAATGCGCTTTGGCTTCACGCTCTGTGTCTTCATTGTCTTTGAAGATCTTGTAGAGATGTGCCGTTTCAAGTAATTCTTGTTTATGATCAACAACTGTCATTTCGAAATCTCCTTCTCCGCTTACTGCTCTCTATCATATCATTTTTATGGGTCGACGAAAAACATCCTTCCCAAATTTGAGAAGGATGTTGCGTTTCTTATGAAAATCCGTGAATCGACATCCCACCATCGACAAAAAGTGTCTGTCCGGTAATATAACTTGCTGCATCTGAAGCTAAAAACACAACAGGTGACGCCACTTCAGGTAATTCTCCAACACGCTTCATCGGGGTCACTGCAAGAATCGAATCTAAGTATTCAGGATCACTTAAAATCTTTTCTGTTAACGGAGTTTTAAAGTACCACGGTCCAATCGCATTGACGCGAATGTTTTTTGGTCCCCATTCCATTGCCATAACTTTTGTCATTTGAATAATTGCCGCTTTAGACGCCGCATAAATCACACCTGTTTTTAATGCGCGATCGCCTCCAACCGAGCTAATGTTAATAATCGAACTGCCACTTGCCATTTTTTTCACCGCTTCTTGTGAAAACATAAAGACGCTTTGTGCGTTCGTATCCATAATTTGATGCCACTCGGCGTCATTCGCATCGGCTAATGACGACCGGATATTCATCCCTGCGTTATTCACTAAAATATCAAGCGCTCCAAAATGGTCCACTGTTTTATCGATTGCTGCTTGAATGTCGCTGCGCTTTGTAATATCTGCTGTTATGTAAGTTGTTCGATCATTGTTTATGTCTTGTTGTGTTTGCTGCAAGTCTGATTCGGTTCTTGCTACTAACATGACATTGGCCCCTGCTTCTGCAAGCGCCATTGCGATTGCTTTGCCAATTCCTTTGCCGGCACCGGTTACGATAGCCGTCTTGTTTTCTAAACTAAATGATTTCAACATGTATAATCGCCTCCATTTTTATTATAGTCACAACATTCACTATTTGTCCTGTTCTATAAACTACTGAAAATATTTATACTCATAAAATCTTTAATCGCTTTTTTAAAGGATCTTCCGCCCCAAACGGACGCTTTCCGCGGACGAAGCGCTGAGCCTCCTCGTCGCAAACTCCTGCGGGGTCTCATCACTCCGTTCTTCCGCAGGAGTCGCCGCTTGGTGCTCCAGATCCTTGAGTGAGGAAATAATATGTATTAGTAAGATCATCATTATTAGGAAGTTAATTTGGTTAACTCACTTTAATAAAAGTAGGAAGCTTCTAACTGAATTTGTCACTAAGACTACATTGAGAGCAGCAAAGCGATAGAAACTGATTCCGTGGAAAGCCAAGTGGCCAGCCTAGTTGAAAAATGTATATCACTATTCAATTTAATAAGACTTTGTTTATAAATTAAAACCGCCGTGACTACCACGGCGGTTTCTGCTTACTCGTTTAGTTGATAAATTTTCGTATACTTCTCTTCTAGGTAGTCCGCTAAGTAATCTGGATTCAGACCTTCTCCAGTAACATCTTTTAAAATATCCATAGGCTTTTTAAAAGCGCCAAACTGATGAATGTTCTTCGTTAGCCACTCGCGAATTGGAGTGATGTTCCGCTCTGCCAACAATTCGTCGTAATTTGGCAACTCTTTTAGCATAGCGTTTTTGAATTGTGCGGCATACATATAGCCAAGTGCGTATGATGGGAAATACCCGAAGCTTGCGCCTGCCCAATGAACATCTTGTAAGACACCTTCTGCATCGTTGGACGGACGGACTCCTAAATACTCCTCGTATTTATCGTTCCACAACTGCGGCAAATCACTAACTTTCAAGTCTCCATTAAACAATCCTTTTTCAAGCTCGTAACGTACCATAATATGCAATGCATACGACAATTCGTCTGCTTCAATGCGAATTAAGGATGGTTTAGATTCATTAATTGCGCGTACGTAATCCACCAATTCAACAGAAGCAAATTGATCAGGAGCGTACTCTTTCAACAAATCAAAGTTTTTCTGCCAAAAATGTTCATTGCGTCCGATAAAGTTTTCACAAAACAACGACTGTGATTCATGTATCCCCATCGAAGCACCTGTTTCTATCGGCAATCCCGCTAGATTGTCTCCTAGATTTTGCTCATACATCGCGTGTCCACCTTCGTGAATTGTGCCAAATACCGCTGTGCGAAAATCACTTTCATCATACTTAGTCGTCACACGAATGTCTTGACGGTTGATTGAAATCATAAACGGATGTACAGTTTCGTCTAGTCTACCTGCTTCAAAACTATAGCCAAGTTGCTCCAACATTTCTCGGCTGAAATCTTGCTGTGCTTGCTTTGGAAAATGGTCATACAAAAATGCGGTTTCTGGTTTATTAGGCGATTCTGCAATTTTTTGTACCAATGGCACAATCCGTTCACGGAGCTTGCCAAACACATCATCTAAAATTTCTGTGGTCATGTCAGGTTCGTATTGATCGAGCAGCGTATTGTACGTACTGCCGTTTTTCTCTCCCCAATAACCAACCATTTTCTTCGTTGTGCTGACCAATTCTTCTAAGTAAGGAAGAAACAGCGAGAAATCCGAATCTCGTTTAGCTATTTCCCATACCGACTCAGCTTTCGATTTTAAAATGACAAATTCTTTGTATTCTTCTGGTGGAACTTTTTTGCTTAAATTGTATTCTTTTCGCGCTTCTTCTACAGAGCGACGAATGTAAGGATCTATCGTTTCCTGTTGGGCTTCTAATGAAGAAAGCAATTCACCAAATTCATCTGAAGTCGATAATTTAAAAAGTTCACTAGATAAGGTTCCAATGGTTGCAGAGCGAAGTTCCACTCCGTTTTTTGGAGCACCTGTACGCAAATCCCAATACAATAAGGCAATGGCTTCTTTATAGCCTCTGATTTTACTGAAGTGTTCTGTAAAACGTTTTTCAAGTGACAACTAAATCCCCCCTATGCTTAATGAGACCATTGTATCATAGCCTTACAGCTCGCTTAAAAATTTTCAGCAGGTACTGGTAATATGGTTTCCCATAAATGTTCAACGCGCAGTTCTTCTTCGTTCACCAATAAATGAATTTCCCCATAATCTTTTGAAGTTCGGATCAACCGCCCAATTCCTTGTTGAATGCGAAGTTGCATGAAAGGCAAATCGATTTCTTCTAATGGGTTGTTACTAAATTTACGTTTTGCATCAAATACAGGATCTTTCGGTGGGAACGGCAAATCAACAATAATTACTTTTGTTAATGCTTCCCCTGGTAAATCCAACCCTTCCCATAAGTGATACGAACATAAAATTTGGAATTTCCCTTGTTGAAATTCTTTGACGACCGTTGATAATTCGCGGTCTCCTTCAAACTCAATGGCATATTGGTGATCTAGTGGGAGTGACTTTTTGAAATTGTCCATGTCTACTTTTGACGTGAACAACACAAGTGTTTGATCTCCTGTGCTAAACAAGTCGTAGACGCGCTCAAATTTTTGTTGTTGTTCTAAAGGATGCTTAAAGATTTTCATCACATCTTCATATTCAAATGGAGATGGCACTGAGAATGATTGGAATTTATCAATTCCTAGGCTATCTGACAAGTACGTGAAATCTTTTTGAATAGATAATGTAGCCGAAGAAAACGTGATTGGAATTTTTCCATCAAATAATTTTTCATCTAATATGTCTGTAACTAAGCGTGGCATAATTACAAGCGTCTCTATTTCATCTTTAATTTCTAGCCAAGTTACTGCGTCGCCTTCTTCTACAAACAAGCGCATTGAGAATGTGTATTGTTCGAAATACTCTTCTGCTAAACGCAATTCGTATTCAGGAATGGTGAAAAGCTCGCCTTCAAAAACAAATTCCTCTAGCATTAAATCAATGTGACGAACGAGCATATTGCCGACTTTGACCAATTCAGGATCTTTTGTAATGGCTTTACGGTCTTCATCACTTTTCACTGTATGAATGCGTAACAAACGGAAAAATTCATTGTGAAGATCGATTGTTTGCTCGATCATATTTAACGTCTTTTCACGCATACCATCTGAAAGAATGCTTTCTGTCACATCTTGCAATGTGCTTTCTTGCACTTCGTACGTTAATGCACGTTGTGCTGCAAACTCTAGTAAATGTCCTTCATCTAATACAATTTGAGAGAATTCAGGAAGCAGTGGTGTTTGCCCTTCGCGTTTACGCGTTTCTTTTGTCCAAATATGTTCCATCAGAAAATCGTGCGAACAAATCACTAAGTCTGTCGCTTGGCGGTAATGATTGCGGTGAATGGTTTGTCCGCATTTGTTTCTCAATTCACAAGCATTGCAGTTTTGAATGGGGTGGTAATTAACTTGTTGCCATTCTTCATCTGTTACTTCTGGATAGCTCGAACGCTCTCCGTAAGGATACGTATTTTGCATGGAAAATGTTTTGTTAACAAATTCCGGTAAGCTGTCTTCAATATCAAATACAAAGTCTTCGTCGATTCGTTTTTTGGCGCCTTCTAAACGCTGAAGACATAAATATTGATCGCGTGACTTTGCCAAACGAACATCCAAATTCAAATCAAACAACTCATTTAAACGGTCAACGTCGCCGCCTTTTTTAACCAATTGTTCAATCAATGTTTCATCCGCACATGAAATAAGTGCAGGCTTCCCCGTGTAACGAGCATAAGCGATAGCCGGTAACAAGTACGCCATCGTTTTCCCAGTTCCAACTCCTGCTTCAGCAAACAAAACCGATTTTTCTTTTAATGCCTGTTCGATTTGAAAAGACATAAAAATTTGTTCATCGCGAAGATCATAGCCTTTTTCAGGTAGTTCGTCGTAAAATACATCGCCAATCCAATCATTGAGTGATTCAAAGAAAGTTTTATCTTTTGATAACGCAAATGGTAGTGGTTGTCTCATAATACTCTCCTCACAGAGAAACGGAAGAGCCTGTGCCCTTCCGTTTCGTCTCATTTATTTTTTAGAACGTTCTCCCCAGAATTGGAAAAGATCCGTACGGATAAATCCGTTAAAGAGTTTGCGTTTTTTCGTAGCTGGTTGTCCGTAAAGTGTTTCAAAACGCCCCATCGATGACAGCATGTAAACTGACCAAGTTGGGTGTTTCGCAAATACACGACCCATATCAGCAATCATTTCTTCAATGATTTCAATTTCACCTATACGTTCGCCGTATGGTGGGTTCCCTACAACAACGCCGTTTTCTTCAGTTGCCACAAAATCCTTAACTTGACGTTGTTCAAATTGGATTAAGTCTGCAAAGCCAGCTTCACGCGCATTTTCTTCAGCGACTTTCAGCATGCGGTGGTCAATGTCTGTGCCTAAAATATTCAGTGGCTGATCATAATTCGCTAATTCTTCTGCTTCTTCGCGAACTTCATCCCACAGTTTTTGTCCCATCCATGGCCATTCCTCGCTATCGAAATCACGGTTGTAGCCAGGTGCTAAGTTTTGACCGATCATCGCCGCTTCAATTGCGATGGTCCCAGATCCACAGAAAGGATCTACGAACGGACGGTCTGGGGTCCATCTAGATAATTTCACAAGAGCCGCTGCAAGTGTTTCTTTTAATGGCGCTTCCCCTTGATCTAGACGATAGCCGCGCTTATGCAATCCTGCTCCGCTCGTATCGATTGATAATTGAACTTTGTCTTTTAAAATCGATACTTCAATTTTAAAACGTGGTCCCGTTTCATCTAAAAACGAATTGCGGTGATAGGCTTTTTTCAAACGTTCCACAATTGCTTTTTTAACGATAGATTGACAGTTTGGCACACTGTGTAGTGTCGATTTAACTGATTTTCCTTGTACCGGAAATTCAGCATCTACTGGAAGGTATTTTTCCCATTCGATTTCTTTTGTGCGTTCAAACAATTCGTCAAACGTATAGGCATTAAATTCACCGGCGATAATTTTGACACGGTCAGCTGTGCGTAACCATAAATTGGCCTTCGCAATATCTCGCTCGTTTCCTTCAAAAAATACTTTGCCGTTCTCTGTTTCTGTTTCATACCCTAATTCTTTTACTTCGTTAGCGACAATCGACTCAAGTCCCATTGCGGCTGTTGCGAGCAATTTAAATGTTGTCATAATGACTCCCTCTCTAGTTATTCACTATTTCAGCTTTCAGTGTTCGTTTAATCGTTAGATTTTTAAAATTAAATACGTATTACAGAAATCGCTGTAGGCGGACGCTTTCCTGCGGGCGGGCGCCAAGCCTCCTCAGTCGCTCTGCTCCTTGCGGGGTCTCGGCTGTCTCGCTATCCCGCTGGAGTCGCCGCCTTTCGCTTTTCTTCTAATTTTCATACTGATACTATTAAAATAAATTAAGAAATTGCTTAGCACTAGATATAAACGCCTAATGCTTACTCAAAAGATTAAATTATATCAGTCTAACTTGTTTATTTATATCATAATATGAAGAAAAGCTCCCCGACAGGAGAGCCTTTAATAAGCATTTTAAGACCATGTGAAATTCTATAAGCCATGTTTTGTTTCCACGTACTCAAACGGCTTACACCTTGTACTAGTGGACAGCAACCATCTATCTGCAAGTTTGCACCTGCCTCTTCATCAGTTCATTTCCTTCAGAAAAGTGCCCCTACCATAATTTGGGTTTCTCGCTCACGGGGTTTACCTCGTTCCACCTGTATAATTTCTTATACAGCTCCGTCACTGTGGCACCTTCAGGGTATTTCGGCCATATCCGAAGACTTAGGCGTTCTACCCGCCGTCAGCTATTTCTAGCTGCCTCAGCTTATTGTTTCACTGAGCGCGATCACTACGGTCATCTCAGAACCGTGCGAGCATGGACTTTCCTCTCCAGCGAAAACGCCAGAGCGATTGCCAGAATTTCAAATGGCTTATTTAGTATACGCTATTTACCTATAGAAAACAATGATTTTAGTTATTGTCTAGCTTATTTCCAAATACATGGTTTTCTAAATGCGACAGACGACGCAAAATATCAAAATTCGTTGTACCAGGTGCCGGTGTTGCTTGCTTTTTAGGAGAGTTTTCTAACTCCGCACGTAAACGTTGGTTTTCATTTTGAAGTTGCTCGATTCGTTTGGTGAAAGCTTCATAATCCTGGATAACTTCGTCTAGGAAATGATCGACTTCATCTTGGTTGTAACCGCGCATCGCTGTTTTGAAATCTTTTTCTAGTATATCCTTAGATGTAAATTTATTGTCCATTTTAATCGTCCTTCCATAAAAAACTACCTTTTGTTAAGTATAGCATACGGCACATTTTTCGTGTTTAGTCTTCTTGAACTTGAAGGTTTTTTTTTCGCTTTTTCTCGTCCAATCGAGCTTGTCTTTTGTTAATATCTGACACAAGTGATTGACGAACATTTGTGTGTTCACTAGCCTCTTTTGCAAACCCTGCCATTATAGCGGCTTGGTTTAAGTCTCGCAATTGATGCTCGTAAAGTTTTGCAGCATGAATCCAAGCTTCTACTTCGATACTTCCACGCAAATGCGGGGCTGCTTCTTTAAAAAGTTTGACGGCCACTTCATGTTGACCAGCACGTTTTTTCTGAATGGCAAGTAAATAACGAGCCAATGCGGATGAGGCTCCTCGATCGTTCGTTACATGCTCTAAATAAGCTGCACTTTGGTCAAATTGTTTTAAGTCCGCATACCATTTCCCGATATTCGTATAAGCTCCACTTGTTTCAGATTCCATGTCTTCCATCAACAAATTAGAAGACAGCACATACAACGAAACCAGTGATAAAATGTCTAATTCATTGTGATAAAGAACTTTTGACAATCCTTCGGGAAAACCGCTTTTTACAGCATCTAAGTAAATAGCCGGGATTAAGTAGCCCGGTACATCGCCATGACGCACAAATCCAAGCTTTTCTTCTTCGATCGTGCTCAACTTCATCCGCGCCAACTCATTTTTCCATATGCGTTTTGTGCCATGAAACAAATCGATTTGACGTGGTACGGGTAATTTCGGCAAATCTTGTCGATGCATCGTCCACCGCGAAGTTAGTTGCGGCCAATCAAAGCTTTTCCCGTTATAAGAGAAGATAATCGGATCATCTGCTTTCCATAATCCTGTTTCGTATAGAAATGCCGCTTCATGAGAAGGATCTGGCATAATGTATTGCATCATTTCAAAATGATCGCTCTTTTTCACTAATATTCCAATTAAAAAAATGTACGCCCCAGTTCCACTTAATCCAGTTGTTTCCGTATCAAAAAACACAAGTGGGTCTTGTGCATCTAGTTTAAATGGGTGATCAAAATCGGTTTTTCCCCATGCTTCTAATACTGGATCTAGTTCACTAAGTAGGACTGACCCATGACGAGTCGTAAACGGATAAGTGATTTTCTTTTGAAAAACAAAGCCGAATTTATTTTCAACAAGTTCAAGTCCAATCTCTTTCCACTTTTCTTCATGAAGTGGACGCTCAGCTCGTTTTGATTGTTGTTTTTTAGTGGGCTTGTTTTTTAGCATGCCTTTCATTTGAAGAAGTTTGCTTTCAAACGACATGGTGCTTCACCCCTCTTTGCGAAGATCATCTAAAAGCCGGATAACATGGCTCTTCATACTAATAGCGGCATCTTGTGCACCGATGCACGCGGGGCATCCATCTAAACACGGACATTCAGACACATGTTGTTGCGCTTTATCGAGTAATGGTTTCCACAAATCGTATATTCGTTCGCTAATCCCAATACCACCAGGATAAGAATCGTGGATAAAAAATGTTGGCATATCGTTATGCGGCGATTTTACTTGTGGCACTACGTGAACATCTCGGCGATCACATTGGACAAATATCGGGATAAACGACTCGATCGCGTAAGCTGCACCGGTCATAGTGTCCGAGAGCTCTGCCTCTGAAAAATCTTCTGGCTTTGAAAAGCTTAGCCACGTCGAAGACGTATGAAGTTCTTCTGCTGGCAAGGATATGGGGCCCGAACCAATATTGTCGTGCGAATCAAACCGTATTTTCTTGAATATGGTTGGCATCGCAAGAACTGCAATGTCTCCATAAAAAACTTCGGATTTGTTCATCTTTTTGTCTTTGTCTTCGCTCATTACTTTTAATTCGACTGCTAAATTGGCATCTGTGAAATAATCCACATCTACTTCTCTGACATAAGCTTTCTTTTCTTCCCAATCCAAAATTTCCACTTGAAATTGTGTGCCTTGATGCAAGTAGATTGCTTCTTCATGCAATAAGGTCATAGCGCTAAAGCGGTCCATTTCACCGATTACACGCGTATCAGCTGGAACCGATTGATCGATGATCACCACATTTTCTTGTGACGCTGAACGCAAAGAAATATCATGCGCTGGGAAACGGTCGCTCATCCAGTGCCAGCGATCTGAAGTCCGGACAAGCACCCCTTCTTCTTGTAAATATTCGAGAAGTTCTTGCACTTCGAATTCACCATACTGATCATCAGTTCTAAACGGCAATTCAAAAGAAGCACATTTCAAATGGTCCATTAAAATAATAATGTTTTCTGGATGAATGCGTGCTTCTTCAGGCGATTGGTCTAACAGATATTCTGGGTGATTGATAATGTATTGATCGAGTGCAGTGGATTGTGCAACATAAATAACCAGCGATTCGTCTTGACGACGACCAGCGCGTCCTGCTTGTTGCCAAGCACTGGCAATATTCCCAGGATACCCTGTCATGATACATGCTTGCAATTGACCAATGTCTACACCAAGTTCCAACGCATTGGTAGATACGACACATTGAATCGAGCCATCACGAAGTCCTTTTTCAATGGCACGTCGTTCTGTCGGCAAATAGCCTCCTCGGTATCCTTTAATCGAGTCGTCTTGCAGTTTCATTTTGGTAATAGCTTGCAAATACGTGACCAGCATCTCTACACGCACCCGACTTTTTGCAAAGACAATGGTTTGTATGCCGTTTTTGATCAAATGCGTCGCTAAATCACGAACTTCTAAAATCGCACTTCTTCTAACACCAAACGTCGGGTGAATAATTGGCGGGTTGTAAAACACAATGTGTTTTTTTCCAGATGGCGCACCGTTTTGGTCAATTAACTTGTGGGTGCTATTTGTTAAGTTTTCCGCCAGTTCTTTAGGGTTGGCGATGGTCGCTGATGTACAAATAAAGACCGGGTTGCTGCCATAAAACTCGCAAATCCGTTTTAGTCTACGAATTACGTGAGCTACGTGCGTGCCGAATATTCCTTTATACGTATGCAGCTCATCAATGACTATATAATGAAGGTTCTCAAAAAGAGACACCCATTTTGTGTGATGTGGCAAGATCGCTGAATGCAACATATCTGGATTGGTCATAACAATCTGTCCTGCTTTACGCACTTTTGTCCGAATAGCTGGTGACGTATCACCGTCATATGTGTAAGACAAAATAGCTTCTTCCGTTTTTTCGATCAAATCGTGCAAATCACTTTTTTGATCTTGGGCTAATGCTTTTGTCGGGAACAGATAAAGTGCGCGTGCCCCCGGATCGTTTAAGATTTTGTGTAAGACAGGTAAATGATAGCAATACGATTTACCTGAAGCGGTTGGCGTCACGGCAGTAAACGAGTTTCCCGCTGTTGCTAAGTCGAACGCTTCACGCTGATGCGTATAAAGTTGCTCAATTCCTTTTTTACGAAGAGCAGCTTTTAAGCTCGCATGCATTTCTGGTGGAAAATCAGCATATTGTGCTGGTTTTTCTTGTCTTGTATGCCAATGGACAATTCGTTCCATCATATCCGGTTCTGTTTTCCATTCTTCCATTAAAGCTGGTAATGTTTTTCGTCTAATCATGCGTTTTGCTCTTTTCATCTATAGCCATAATAAATGTTTGCAATGTATATTGTGCTGCTTGAATCGTTTGGATAAAGCGCTTTTTGCTCGTTTCTTTATAAAAACTTTGAACAAAAAATTGGGTCATGCCTTCTGCCGCTGTATCGATTTGCGGTTTGTGCACATATTTTGGTCGTTCTTGTTGAATATAGATTAGTGACTCTTTTTGCCACTCATTTATTTTAGCGTGCCAAATATCGGCGTATGGTTTAACGTCTTCATAAAAATCAGGGACCGCGTCCATTTCACGCATTTCGTAAAAGCGGTCTAAGCATTTTCCACATTCATCATATAATGTAGAAGAGAGTTCTCTTACTGTCATTTTGCATTCCCTCCATTGCTTTTAGTTTATCATATCCACTAAATTGACACGACTTTATCGAACAGACATTCCTTACTCTTTGACTAGCTAAAAAAATCAGCTATTATAAGAATATCTTAAGCTGATTTCTTAAAAGAGTGTAAAGCGAGTAGACAGGTTTTGAATTGTTGAAACCTTTCATCTTATCAGTCGTCTAAAAGCTTGTGATATGATAGAGTAAGCGAGGTGTATCACAATGGCAATCAATTACCCGAACGGAAAAAAATTTATTCCGCCGAAAGATCAACCTGCCAAACAAACAGCAAACCCTAAAAAGAAAAAGGATTTATCCTTTAGCAATCGGGGTAAGACATTAGAGGACGAATTAAATGAAACCAATGATTATTATCTTCAACTGGGATTAGCTGTTATTCACAAAAAGCCAGTACCTCTCCAAATTGTTAAAGTGGAGTATCCTTCTAGAAGTGCTGCAGTTATTCGAGAGGCCTATTTCCAAGCTCCTTCTACTACCGATTATAACGGTGTTTGGAACGGTCGGTATGTTGACTTTGAAGCGAAAGAAACACAAAACAAAACCTCATTTCCATTGAAGAATATTCATGATCATCAAATTCATCACATGTCTAAAGTGGTTAAACAAAATGGAACAGCGTTTATGATTATCCGCTTTTCTTCTTGGCAGCGGTATTTCATCATGCCATTTAACGAACTTGAGGTTTTTTGGAACCGAATGATGACAGGTGGAAGAAAATCGATTACCTTACAAGAAATCGAAGAAACTTCCTTTGAAATTACACCTGGCGCATTTCCACGAATTGACTATTTACCTCTTTTAAACAAGCTTTAAGCAACAGTATGTATACGAAAGTGAGGAACCGAACTTGAGCGACAAACAAATTTCGCGTGAAGAACGCCGTAAAGCAATCGAACGCCAAAAGAAAACCAACAATAAAAAGAAAAAGAAATCCCCTGTATTCCTATGGATTAAACGCATCGTTCTGGCGATGATCATTATAGGGTTGGCTGGCGTTGTATTCGGTGCCTCAATGTTTGCTTATTATGCAAGCAGTGCACCAGAAATTGACGAAGAGTTGCTACGCGATCCAATCAGTCCGACTTTCTATGCAGCGGATGGCGAAACTGAAATCCCTTATATCACTTCCGAAAATCGAGAGTATGTAAATTACGAAGATATCCCTAAAACAATGGAAGCCGCAATTTTAGCTACTGAAGATAACCGATTTTATGAACATTCGGGAATCGATGTTATTCGTTTAGGCGGCGCTGTTATTGCCAATATTACAGGTGGCTTTGGTTCCCAAGGGGCTAGTACAATTACCCAACAAGTTATCAAAAATTCATTTTTAACAAATGATAAAACCTTAAAACGAAAAGCTCAAGAAGCATATTTAGCTTATCAATTAGAACAAGAATACGAAAAAGAAGAAATCTTCGAGATGTATTTCAACAAGATTTTGATGTCTGGTAATATTTATGGTTTTGGCACAGCATCTGAATATTTTTATGGGAAACCTTTAGAAGAATTAACCTTAGCAGAAACTGCATTGTTGGCTGGAATGCCTCAAAGTCCGAATGGATATAACCCTTTTAAAAACCCAGATCGCGCTGTAGAACGCCGCAATGTTGTTTTAGGTTTAATGGAGCAACATGGCAAAATCACTACAGAAGAAAAAGAACAAGCAAGAGCAGCTTCTCTTGACGATTCGTTAGTAGCTGAAGAAAATCGTCAGCAACAAATTCCAAATGCTGAATATACAGCGTTCATGGAAATGGTCGAAGATGAACTTGAAGCTTTAGATGGCGATTACTCACTAGATGAAGGCTTGAAAATCTACACAACTCTTGAACCATACGTTCAAGAAAAAGTAAATGAAGCAATGGCTTCTGATTTGTTCTTTGATGAAGAAGTCCAATCTGCTATGACGGTAGTGGATACTGAAACGGGGGGCATTAGTGCAATTGGTGCTGCTCGTGATTATACGGGTGACATTCGTCATAACTTTGCTACTTCAAAAGATCGCCCAATAGGATCAACGATAAAACCATTACTAGATTATGGCCCTGCAATCGAATACTTAGGTTGGTCTACTGGCCAAACTGTTGTAGATGAGCCTTATTCTTACGAAGACAATGACCAAGAAATACGCAATGTCGATGGAGAATTTTTAGGTACGATGACTATTCGTGAAGCACTTTACCGCTCACGTAATATTCCTGCAGTTAAAACTTTGCAGGAAGTAGGAATGGAAAACGCTGAAGAGTTTACTCAGAAATTGGGACTCGATTTTGGAAATGTTTATGAATCTGCTGCCCTAGGCTCACCGGAAAAAAATATTTCAACAGTTGAAATGGCTGGAGCCTTTGCTGCTTTTGGTAACGAAGGATCTTTCACTAAGCCTCACACGATTAAAAAGATTGTTTTCCGTGATGGTTCTACCGAACAAATTGTTGCACCTGAACCTGTGCAAGCTATGAAAGACAGCACCGCATATATGATAACCGATATGCTTAGAGACGTTGTCGATTTAGATACACCAGGATCTACAGGTAAAGAAGTAGCAATTAATGGATTGGACATGGCTGGTAAAACCGGAACCACTAACTATTCTGTTGAAAATCTCGAAGAATTCGGATTAGATGATAGTTCTACACCAGATGTTTGGTTTGCGGGTTATACAACAGACTACTCAATCTCTGTTTGGAGTGGCTACGCTAATCGGAAAACACCTATTGACACAGCATCAGATGAACGTCTACTCGCTCAGCGTTTGTTTAAAAATGTAATGTCTCAAATCTCTTCCCCTGAAACGGCACGCTTTGAACAGCCTGAATCCGTTACAGAACAAGTAATTGAAGTGGGATCAGAACCATTAAAATTGGCTAGTGCTTTTACACCTTATAATATGAGAAGTTCGGAATTGTTTGCACGTGGTACTGAACCGAATGCAGTATCGCAACGTTACGTAGTTGAAGACTTAAAAACACCTAGTGGTTTACGAGCAAAAGTTGAAGACCATTCAGCTCAACTTTCTTGGGATTCAAGTGACAAAGATGTGGCATTTGAAGTTTCTGTAGAAGTTGATGGAGCTCGTTCAGTGCTTACGACTTCGTCCAGTAAATCCTATACTTATAATGGACTAGAAGAAGGAAAAACTTATACTTTTAGTGTTGTAGCAGTTAATGATACTCAGCGCAGTGATCCAGCATCGACAACTGTTGAAGTGGCTGCCGCTCCTGAGGAACCAGAAGAAGAGCCGGAAGAAGAACCTGAAGAACAGGAAGAGCCGGTTGAAGAAGAACCCGTTGAAGAAGAACCTGAGGAACCGGTTGAAGAAGAGCCTGCTGAAGAAGAACCAGCAGTCGAAGAAGAGCCTGCTGTTGAGGAAGACCCTATCGACGTACCAGAAGACCCAACTGAAGAAGAAGAAAGTGAAACTCCTTCTGCAAACAGTAGCGGTAATTCTGATAAAGATCAGGATAAGGATAAAGAAAAAGATAACAAAAATGATGAAGGTACCAAAGACGAAAACAAAAACTAAACATCAAAAGCCCCGAATGCTAAGCATTCGGGGCTTTTCTATGATTCATTTAAATGCTTGAATTCAATTCGTTTTCTAGCAATCATTTTTTTAAGTTCTCTAAACAATTCACTTAACTGCCGATAAGCCGCATAAGTACCAGGTGAGGACTCAATAAATGCTAAACGCTCTGAGCCATTTAACGGTTCAAATCCATCATCTTGTAATGCTTGCCGACAATGCGTTAAAAGTTTTTTATAAATCGTTAAACCGTCTTTCGTAAGTTCCGCAGCTTTATTGCGCTGCTTATGCAATTCAGCCAATTGGGCTGAATTGCATTCCCATTCCAAAAAATAAGGCTCAAGTTGTTCTTTAGTTAACTTCAGTGACCGTTTCACGTTTAACAAGTCCTTTTTTCTCACGTTTTTGCCCTTCTCGGCATCGATCAAAAAGCGGACAAATATGGCAGCCCGGATTTTGTGATTTGCAATGATAGCGCCCGAAAAAAATAATTTGATGATGCGTCTTCGACCAATCGTCTGCAGGGGTTTTTTTCATAATCGTTTCTTCTACTTGAAGCGGATTATCTTTCCAACGACTCAAACCTAAACGCTTTGCGACCCGTTCAACATGAGTATCTACAGCTAAAGCTGGAATTCCAAAAGCAACAGAGACGACCACATTTGCAGTCTTCCGTCCCACTCCAGGGAGCGTCATTAATAAGTCTCGGTCCGCTGGCACGACACTATTGTGTTCATCGATTAAGATTCGACTGAGCGCTTGAATATTTTTAGCCTTATTGCGAAACAAGCCGATCGAGCGGATATCTTGTTGCAATTCTTCTAAAGACACAGCCACGTAATCCTCTGGTTTGTGATATTTTTGGAACAAGTCAGCCGTCACTCGGTTGACGAGTTTATCTGTACATTGTGCAGATAAAAGCGTCGCAATTAACAAATCAAACGGATTGCGGTGAACCAATTCACAATGAGCATCCGGGAACATAAGATCCATTTCTTCTAGACAAGCCAACCATTCTTTTTTAGACATCATCTATTTCACCTTCTAATTACGGTCTTCCAACCAATTATAAAATTGAACTTTTTTCACAGCATTTTCAGTCGGCTGAATCCGAATATTTTTTTCCCTAAATGAACTTGCATGGTTGGTTACTTGTGTAGAGGTTTTGATATTTTTCTTTTTCCACTCAAATAAGATTCGGTCTACATAACGTAAACTTAACTTCTGAGCGATAACCGCTTCTTTGAGCGCCATTCGAATGACATCAGGGGTATGACCATCTTGGTCCATCCACATCGAAATGGTCTCGATTTCCATTGGAGATAAAAAACGTCCAAATTCTTGTTCAAACAATTGGAAGATTTCCCCTTCCAACTCTTTTTGTGTATTTTCTTTTATCTCATGTTGTTCTTTGTAAACACAGTCCAACAAGCGATCCCATAAAGGTTGTAAAGAAATAACTTCTGTCAAAACATCTTGTTCCGTTGTTTGTTCAATTGACAAATAGCCTTGTTGCATTAGTTTTTGTAACATGGTTGTGACGCTTTTTTGAGAAGTCATCATACGTTCGCCCACTTCATCAGGTGTCGGAAACTGGTTTCCTGTTTGTTGAAATGCTTGAATGTGCATGAGCAGCATTGCCTCTTCATCTGTAATCTTCAGTTCTTTGTAAAACTGAAAAAAAAGCTGGGAAATGGTAACATTCCCCTGCTCAATCCACGTTTGTAATCGATTAGGTTGTTTCATATCCCAACCACCTTTCCTATTATTCATTTTTATGGGTATAAGCGGTTTAGTAGACGTGGGAATGGAATCGATTCTCTAATATGTTCCACACCACTAATCCAAGCTACAGTACGCTCTAAACCTAAACCAAATCCTGAATGCGGAACGGATCCGTATTTGCTTAAGTCTAAATACCAAGCATATGCTTCTTCATCTAAATTATGTTCTTGGATGCGTTGTTTCATCAATTCATAATCGTGAATTCGTTCTGATCCACCGATTATTTCTCCATAACCTTCTGGAGCAATCATATCTGCACAGAGGACAACATCGTCACGCTCTGGATGCGGCTGCATATAAAATGGTTTAATCCCGATTGGGTAATGGGTAATGAATATCGGCATATCGTAGCTTTCTGCTAATGCTGTTTCGTGTGGCGCACCAAAATCTTCGCCCCATTTAATATCATCAAAACCATTGTCGTTTAGCCATTTAATCGCATCGTCATAAGAAACACGTGGGAATGGCGCTTTGATTTTTTCAAGTTTCGATACGTCTCTATCAAGACGTTCCAATTCCAATTTGCAGTTTTTCAAGACCGATTGCACAATATGAGACACGTATTGCTCTTGTACTTCTAAACTTTCTGCATGCTCGATAAATGCCATTTCCGGTTCGATCATCCAAAATTCGATTAAGTGACGACGCGTTTTAGATTTTTCCGCGCGGAATGTTGGACCAAATGAAAATACTTTTCCAAGTGCCATTGCCGCTGCTTCCATATAAAGCTGACCAGACTGAGACAAGTAAGCATCTTCATCAAAGTATTTGGTTGCGAACAATTCTGAAGTTCCTTCCGGAGAAGATCCTGTCAAAATTGGCGGATCTACTTTGACAAAACCGTTATCATTGAAAAATTCATAAGTCGAGCGAATAATTTCGTTACGGATTTTCATGATGGCATGTTGCTTGCGTGAACGTAGCCATAAATGACGGTTGTCCATAAGGAATTCTGTACCATGTTCTTTCGGTGTGATTGGGAAATCCTTTGCTTCATGGATAACTTCGATGCCGGTAACAGCTAATTCATAACCAAACGCAGAGCGTTCGTCTTCTTTTACTTCGCCTGTTACATAAACCGATGTTTCTTGTGTTAATCCTTTAGCTGTAGCGAATAAGTCGTCACCTACTTCAGCTTTTACTACAACACCTTGTACAAATCCTGAACCGTCACGCAGTTGCAAGAATGCGATTTTACCGCTTGACCGTTTGTTCGCGATCCAAGCGCCTAGTTTAATTGTTTCTCCGTTATGTTTAGCCATTTCGGCAATGGTAATTTTTTTCATCAAACAATAGCCTCCAAAGAATAATGTGGTCTTAGTCTTTCCATTTCGATGTTACGAACTGATGAATTCGTTCTACAGCTTCTGTCAACTTTTCAAGCGATGTCGCGTATGACAAACGAATCGTTGAATTTGCACCAAATCCAGATCCAGGAATGACGGCAACATTTGCTTCTGTTAGCAACGCTGTTACAAAATCATCAACTGATCCGTACCCTGTTTTTGCTGCAGCTTCTGATACATCTGGCAACAAATAAAATGCGCCTTGTGGACGAATGACTGTAAAGCCAGGAATGGCTTGCAGTTTCGGGAAAATAACATTTAACCGCTCTTCAAATGCTTGGCGCATTTCTTCGACAGCGTCTTGTGGTCCGTTATATGCTTCAATTGCTGCATATTGCGAAGTAGTCACAGGGTTTGAAGTAGAATGACTTGCTAAATCCGTCATAGCTTTAACCAAGCTAGCATCAGCTGCTGCATACCCAATGCGCCATCCCGTCATTGAATGCGATTTTGATACACCATTAATTAAAATGGTGCGTTTTTTGGCATCTTCTGAAAGAGTCGCAATGGAAGTATGTTTAACATCTCCATAAATGAGTTTTTCATAAATTTCATCAGACACAATCAAAATATCGAACTCGCGACAAACTTCTGCCAATGCTTCTAATTCTTCTTTTGAATAAATCATGCCTGTTGGGTTACTCGGTGTATTTAGAATTACTGCTTTTGTGCGGTCTGTAATAGCTTCTCTTAATTGTAGAGGAGATATTTTGTATTCCTGACTGGCTGTTGCTTCTATGTATACAGGTACACCTTGTGCTAATTTCACTTGCTCAGGATAACTTACCCAATACGGAATTGGGATAATTACTTCATCCCCTTCGTTTAGCAACACTTGGAACAATGTATAAAGCACATGTTTAGCGCCAATACCGACCATTACTTCTTTTGGCGAATAACTCAACCCTTGGTCTCTTTGCAATTTGTTGATGATGGCTTCTTTTAATGCAGGAAGACCGCCAGCTGGAGTATATTTTGTTTTACCATCTTTCATTGATTGATACGCAGCTTCAAGAATGTTTTCTGGTGTATTGTAATCCGGCTCACCTGCTCCAAGACCAATTACATCGACTCCTTGAGCTTTTAATTCATTTGCTTTCGCAGTGATTGCTAATGTTGTAGAAGGTGTTAAGGTTTGTACACGATTCGCTAAGTTCATCAAAATTCATTCCGCCCTTTCACAAATTCAATATGCGTTTTCGCCATTGTCCATCGTCCGCCGATAAATAAACATAATTCAATGTGTCTTTTTCATCTACAAAAGCAACTTCCCATACTGGCTCTTCATTGGCCATACCAAGTTTTGTATGCAGTATTTTCTTGACATCCATTTCATTAAGAACCAATTCACGAGCTTGTTGAGCCGTGATTTTATCTGTTAAAGAAAGTGTTTGCATCTCGCTATCACCTTCAGGAACAAAAACAGCGGTTAACTCGCCTTTATCGTTCGTTCCAAGAACTGTCACAGATGCGTTAACCGTTGTATAGACATATGCTCGCTCTACCTCTTCAATTAACTGTTCACTTTTAGCGCGTTCAATGGCGCGGTCTTCTGTATCGGTATAAGGTTTATTGCCCAAAAACAAAACTAAGATGATTATGATCACTGCCAAAAAAGACAGAAATCCAAGTATAAATGTAATCCATTGTCTCATGTAATCACCTATGTTTTATATATTGTAAAAATTGCTTTTTCAGTGTTTTCTTTATCAAGCGCTAGTCCGAACATTAAATTTCTGTCTTTCAACGTACGATTTAAGGCGTCTACCACTTTGTATAAATCTGTTTGATACGTAAGTTCTACTGTTGAGATGACTTCGATTTTTGATTCCATGTTTACGCCCTTCCTTTCGTTATATCATTGCTTATTATACCAAGCTTCAATATCGGTTACCATCTTTTCTAAAGACACTTTAGATACTTTCACTTTAGGCAATGCACTTATAAATTCTTGACCATAAGATTTCGTCTCGATTCTTCGATCTAACACGATAAATAAACCTTTATCGTTTTTCGAACGGATTAAACGACCGAACCCTTGACGTAGTCGCAGAACCGCTTCTGGTAAAGCATATTGAAGAAATGGATTAACACCTTCACGCATAATAACTTCCGAACGCGCCTTGAAAATGGGTTCTTCTGGAGATGTAAACGGCAAGCGTACCACAACTACTGCGCGAAGCGCATCCCCCGGAACGTCTACGCCTTCCCAGAAACTATTCGTCCCAAAAAGCACCGACTTTTGGAAGCGCTGGAATGATTTCAATAACTTCATACGGCTTCCAGACGAAACTCCTTGTGCAAACAACATATATTCATCTAGCAACCCTGTATCCTGGATTAAGTCTACTGTTTTTCGCAACATATCTTGTGACGTAAATAACACAAAGCAGCGACCTTCTGTCACAAGAACGGTTTGAATGACGGCATCTGCTACTGATTCAATGTATTCATGTTGAGAAACACTTTGAATATCTGGCATGTCCTCCACAATGTACACATGAGCTCCTTGGTAAAAATCTTTTGGTGGTTCAAATTTCATAATAGGTACATGCGCTGGAATACCAATTTGATTGACGATAAATCGTTCGTTTGCCGGAACGGTCATTGTACCAGACAACCAAATAATTGCTTTGTCCTGACGAGCTGAAGCCATTACTTTGTCTACTAAAGGCGCGACTGCAAATGGACGTTTGTATAAGGAAAGGCTGGTTGGTAAACTTCTTAAGTCTCCATCGATCCAACTAACTTCGCCTGCTAATGGGAAGACAAATATCTCACTAAATTCTACCGCTTTGACCATCATCTCTTCTGTCCAGTAACGCCAATCCGCTATCGTCAATTGATCTTTAATGGTTTTTTCAGACAACCGCTCAGCTTTTTGCAATACAAGCTGAGACAAGTCAATCCATTCATTTAAATAATACAGCATTTGTGTAAAGCGACTGTCTTCAAGTGTTAGTTCACTCAAGAGCGCCGAATTTTTTTTATGACGACTCGCTGCAAACTTTGTTGCAAATTCTTTGGCGATTAAATTTGAGACTTCATCAAACAGTGACGTGAATTTTAAAAACAGTGATTCTAATTTCAATATTTCGGGAGCGGTTGAAAAACCAGTTCGTTGCGCTGTTTCGAAAAGTGCAGCGGCTAATTGCTGTTCGTCTAAACTGCCAATTTGACCAAAAATATATTTCCATTGCGTATAAACGAATGTTTTTTCGTGTTGAGAAACTGCTGCTTGAACAACTTGGTGCGCTTCGTCCCATATATAAGCATCAACATTGGCTAAAATTGACTTTTTACTTAAATGTTGATTGAGTAAAAAAGCGTGATTCGTCACAATGACATGTGCATGTTGTGCTTGGTTTAGTGCAAATTCATAAAAGTCTGCTTGTTTTTCTTGTCTACTTAGTTTTCGTATATGAGAACGACGAATTTTATCCAGAACAAATTGACCACCACTTGAAGCATTGATTTCGTTTAAATCGCCGGTTTCAGTAGCTGTTAACCACACCAGCACTTGCATAATCGTAAACGTCTCATCATAAGACTCATCGTCGCCTTGCAACAATTCCACAAATCTCGCCAAATCGATGTAATGGGATACCCCTTTGATCAATGCAATACGAACTGGCGCACCAATATATTTTTCGACCATTTGACCTTCTTTTAACACTAGTTGGTCTTGTAAATGCGTCGTGTAAGTACTGATTAATACTTGTTTTCCAGTATCAAGTGCATAGTTTACTGCCGGCAACAAATAGCCAATCGTTTTCCCCATACCAGTAGATGCTTCGATAACCAATTCTTGTTTTTCTGTTAATGCTTTTTCAATCGATGTCATCATATCGTATTGGCTTGGTCTATTCTCGAAATTCGGGAAAACTTTTTCTAATCCATCTCGCCAATCCCGCGAATAAGAATGCTGGTTATTTAGCCTTTCTTCAAATACCCGTCTTGGCTTTAATGGAATTCCTTGAAACCTATCAAAATCATCAACTTGTTCGTTTCTTTTTTTCTGGGTCAACTCAAAAAATAAGCGAGACAAATCTGATTTCAACTGAAACGATCGTTTGTGTAGATACGCCAATGTCGCGTAAGGCAATGATGCTAAATCTTCTTTGGCCCGTAAAAACAAAAGGGCGGTTGCCATCGCATCATCATCTGCACGGTGCGCACTTTCTAAAGGAATACCGAGCTCTGATGTAATGTCCTGTAATTTAAAGCTAAATGCTGTAGGATACATTAACCTGACTAGTTCGACTGTGTCCATCGTCAGTCCTTGCCACTTTGGCAAACCGCTCCGTTTTAGCTCTGCCTGCAAAAAAGGTAAGTCAAAATTAGTATTATGTGCCACAAAAATAGCATTTTGCATTTTTTCATAAATTGTTTCTGCATAATGCTCAAATGGCTTAGCCTCTGCAACATCTGAATCTGTAATATTCGTCAAGTCTTGTATAAACATCGGAATCGTGCGGCCCGGGTTTATAAATTCAGTATATGTATCGGTGATGTCACCGTTTTCGATTGTTACCATCGCGAGTTGAATAATCCGGTCACCTTTTGCAGGGGAATGGCCCGTTGTTTCAATATCGACAACGACATACTTTTGCGTATTCATCTTAGCCCCTCTTTCTTAGGTGATTGCCTAAAAAAATTGTAACATATCCTGTCGCTTTCCGCTTTCAAGATGAAAATTCAATCTTCTTTTTTGCCCTTTTAGACAAAAGAAAACAGCTCCCTCTATTGGGAGCTGCTTGCTTACATAACCGTTGCTTCAGGTTCGTAATGAAGAATTTCTTTAATTTGGTTTTCGGCATCCATAATAGCTACAGTTGGTTTATGGTCACGTGCGTTTTCGTTCATCACATAAGCATAAGATAAAATAATCACGATATCTCCTCGTTGCACAAGACGCGCTGCTGCACCGTTCACACAAATAACGCCACTTCCGCGTTCTCCTGCAATAATGTACGTTTCAAAACGTGCACCGTTGTTGTTATTAACAATATGAACTTTTTCATTTGGCAACATGCCAACTGCATCAAGTAAATCTTGGTCGATGGTAATGCTTCCTACATAATTTAAATCCGCTTCTGTTACAGTTGCGCGGTGAATTTTTGAATTTAACATCATTCTAAGCATGAGTCAGTTCCCCTTTGGATGAAAAATAATATTATCGATCAAACGTGCTTTTTCAAATTTTACGGCTAATGCTAAAATAGCATTTTGTCGAATCGTAGTTGTTAACGTCGGATAATCTAATAGTTCGATATAATCGATAACTCCGGATGTATGGTTAGTTAAATACTTCGTCATTGGCTCAATTGGATCTTGACCTTTCAAAACCAGCTCTTTCCCCATTTCCAATGCTTTTTTCAAATGAGGTGCTTCGTTTCGCTCAGCACCACTTAAGTAAACATTACGAGAACTTTTTGCAAGTCCGTCAGCTTCACGGACGGTTTCGCCTCTTCTTATGGCCATTGGAAAATTATAATCTTCCACTAATGATTCAATAATCGCCAATTGCTGTGCATCTTTCTGGCCGAAATAAGCCAAATCTGCCTCAACCAAATGAAACAACTTTGTCACTACTTTTAAGACGCCATCAAAATGACCCGGTCTTTTTGCGCCGCAAAGCACATCAGCTTGAGCGCCTGCAGTCAATTGAATTTGGCTTTCACGCGGATACATTTCTTCTACACTCGGTGCAAAAATTACGTCAGTACCCGCTCCTTCAGCTAATTCTTGATCTCGTTTCAAGTCTCTTGGATAACGGTCAAAGTCTTCGTTCGGCCCAAATTGAGCGGGGTTTACAAAAATACTCATGACCACTTTGTCGTTCTCTGCTTTCGCTTTTTTGACTAGCGAAAGATGACCCTCGTGCAGAAAACCCATTGTGGGTACAAGACCAATAGAATCGCCTGCTTTTTTAGTATCACGAACCCACTCTTTCAGCTCGTTTACGGTCTGCAAAATTAACATTTTTTCTCTCCTCTCGGGAAGAAAACCATATAAAAAGCCCTTCTGCTAAAAAAGGACAGAAGGACAGTAAATGTGCGTTAGGTTTCCTCCGTCCCTGTCGTAAATCTGATCAAGGCAGAACTTATTTGTATTCATTTTGGGTGTCTTGCGATTGGTCGGTGCAGTTCGTAAAGGATACTGCCCATAAAGTTACTATAACAGAATTTCAGGAAAAAATATATTCAATGGTCTTTGCTTATTAAACTTGAAAAGGCTCGCCAAATCAACTTGTAGAATTAGCCATTTCAATATCAGCTGAATATATGCCATGAAGTTTCCCATCAGGTGTTCGTAGTTGAAGCACTCCTTCATCGGTAATTCCTTCCGCAATACCTTCAAGTGTGTGATTGGCCATTCGTGCTCGGACAGGATGGCCAATTGTGGTCGAATAACTTTCCCACAAAATTTTCAACATCCCAAATCCTTCATCAATATACATTTGCGTATAAAGCTCCATATAAAACAACACAGACTGCACTAATTTTTGACGGTTAACGGTTTCCCCACTCGCCATCTTCAATGACGTCGCGATTTCTTGAACTTCTGGGTCAAAATCTTCTTTTTCTTGATTGACGTTTAAACCAATGCCAATGATTAATGCTTGTATGCCATCAGCGTCAGACTGCAGTTCAGTCAAAATGCCCGTGCATTTTTTGCCATTAAGTAAAATGTCATTTGGCCATTTAATCTTCGGCTGTAATTTAGTGACTTCTTCGATTGCCCGAACAATTGCGACAGCAGTTACTAATGTGAACTGAGGTGCTTTTTGCGGTGCAACATTTGGCCGTAAAATAATGCTCATCCACACGCCTTTTTTAGCCGCAGAATCCCATTTCCGCGCCATTCTCCCACGCCCAGCGGTTTGAGTTTCTGTAAGTACTACCGTCCCGTCTGGTGCGCCTTCTTGGGCTAATTGGTGAGCAATAATTTGAGTCGACGCACAACTTTCAACATATTCAATTTTTTGACCGATTCGCTTTGTTTTTAACCCCGTTTGAATCCCTAGAGGCTCTAATGTGTCGGGTGTTGTAACAATGCGATAGCCTTTTCTTTTAACTGATTCGATATCATAGCCTTTTTCTTCAAGCTCTTTTATATGCTTCCAGATAGCAGTTCTAGAAATACCGAACTCATCTGCTAGTTGTTGACCTGAGACGGCTTCACCATTCGATTCCAGTAATCGTTTTGCTATCTTAAGCGTGACTGTGATATTCATCTTCAAACCAGTCCTTTATAAGTTCTTTGTCATTTTTTAATAAGCCATATACAATCAGTTTTTCAATTTTCTCGATCCATACTTTTAACCATGGACCGGATTTTTTCCCAGTCCATTGCATTAGATCCCAGCCACCTACTACAAGTTCCGAACGTGACTGAATCGGCAACTGCCGTTTAATAGCAGCTAAATCTGTCGTATTCCCAGTCACACGAGCAGCCATTTCTAATTGTTCAAGCGTGTAATGGTAAAATGTCCATTGATCCCAAGTGTTCAAGGCAGTTAATTCTAAACTCTTTTCAATGAGACGTCTTTCATCATTTGAAAAGCGATAATCTTTAATATCAGAAAACTGACGCTTTTGTTGATGCAATAAATAAAACCAACCATAAGTAGGTTTGCCATTTGGTTGGTAAGGCAACCACTCCACTTCAAAAAGACCGCCAACTGGCAGAAATTTTGTTAAAACAGAATCCTTTAAATAAGCCATACTTTTTTGCATGCACGGATTGACAAAAATTTTATCTATTTCTGACTTTAACCGTTCGACAGCTATAAACCGGATTAAACGTGCATGACGTCGTATGGAATAGAGAGTTTTCATATCGATGATAAAATCTAGTTGGCCAGAAAAACGGATTGCTCGGAGCATTCGTAAGGCGTCTTCTTCAAAACGTTCATCCGGGTCCCCAACTGCACGAATGACCTTGTTTTTTAAATCTTCTTTTCCACCAAATGGATCGATAATATTGAGTTCTTCAGTCATGGCCATTGCATTTATTGTAAAATCACGTCGTCGCAAATCTTCTTCGAGTGATAGAACAAACTCAACAGAATCAGGTCTGCGATTGTCCGAATAACTACTTTCTGTTCGGAACGTTGTTACCTCAATACCTTCTCCATCAAGTAACACCAATACCGTACCGTGGTCAATTCCTGTGTCAACTGTACGGGCAAACAGCGCTTTTACTTGCTTTGGCAAAGCAGATGAAGCTACATCTACATCATGCGGCGTTTTACCTAACAACAAATCGCGTACCGCTCCCCCGACAATATATGCCTCAAATCCCGCTGCTTTTAACGTGTGAATGACTTTAATGGCCGTATTCATTGATCGTCATCCTTTGGCAACAATCGTTCATATAAGCCTTCATATTGTTCCAAAATTTTCGTTGAATGAAAATGAACAGACACGGTATCTAAAGCACCTTGACGTAAAGTTTGTAAAAGTGCTTGATCACTCAGCATGTTAACTGCGTACTGAGCCGCTTGTTCTGTGTCTCCAAGTTCGACTAGAAATCCGTTAACATTCGGATTAATAATTTCAGGCATTCCGCCGATGTTTGCACCAATGACAGGAACTCCACAAGCCATCGCTTCAAGTAGGACCAAACCAAATGCCTCTTTCTCAGATAGCAAAAGCTTAATATCGCTAATGCTATAAAATTCTGCAAGGTCATCTCGTTTTCCTAGAAATAGTACGTCTTCTTCTATTTCTAACTCTCGTACTAGTTGAATAATTCGTCCCATTTCAGGACCATCACCTACTAATAATAATTTGCATTTAAGTTGCTTGCGAGCTAGTGAAAATGTTTCTACAACATCTTGAACTCGTTTTACTTTACGGAAGTTTGAAACATGAATCATCACTTTTTCAGAAGCAGCGATCCCTAATTGCTCTTTTAACTTTGTTTCTTCTTGTGGGTAATATTCTCTTTCATCTACAAAATTATAAACAGTTTCTATCGTCTTATCTGGTTGAATCAGTTCATAAGTTTGATCTCTGAGTGAATTAGAAACAGCTGTGACAATATCCGATTTTTCAATACCGTAACGTATTGCTTCTTTTAAAGAAGAATCGGAACCTAATACTGTAATATCGGTCCCGTGTAGCGTTGTCACAATGCCGATATTTGATCCAGCCATATCGCGCCCAAGAATAGCGCATACTGCATGGGGAATCGCGTAATGAACATGAAGAAGGTCAAGTCCTTCGTTTTTGATAACTTCAGAAATTTTTGTAGCTAACGCAATGTCGTAAGGAGCATATTGAAAAACCGAATACGTGTTGATATCCACTTGATGATTAAAAATATTTGGATATGTTTTATTCAAACGAAAAGGAGTGCTCGAGGTAATAAAATGAACGTCGTGCCCTTTTTCCGCCAACATTTTCCCTAATTCTGTAGCAATGACTCCAGATCCTCCAACTGTTGGATAGCAAGTGATGCCGATTTTCATTTTTCGCACGCCATTCTCTCCTATTCTCTTCTTTCTCCGAGCAAGCGCCAGTCTATAAAGCCTTCTTTTAAGCCTTTAAGAAGGACTTCTGCTGTTCCCATGTTCGTAGCTAAAGGAATGCCATAGACATCACACAGGCGGATTAAAGCCGTCACATCCGGTTCGTGCGGTTGCGCAGTTAATGGGTCACGGAAAAAAATAATCATATCCATTTCATCTTGCGCAATCATGGCTCCGATTTGTTGGTCGCCCCCTAATGGACCCGAACGAAAGCGGGTCACAGATAAATCTGTTTCGTCAACGATTCGTTGTCCTGTCGTTCCAGTGGCAAACAGGTCATGTTCGGATAAAATCGGCTCGTAAGCTAACGCAAATTGAATCAGGTCATCTTTTTTACGGTCATGGGCAATCAAAGCTATATTCATATTATCGTCCCCTTTAGTCGATTATGTGTTCTAACCCATAAATCAGTTCTTCTTTTTCCATTACAGTTTGAATTGATAAAATTACACCTGACATAAATGATCCCCGATTAAATGAATCGTGCCGAAGTGTTAGCAGTTGACCTTCTCCTCCAAGTAATACTTGTTGGTGAGCTACCAATCCTGGCAACCGCACACTGTGGATACGCATGCCATCATAATTCGCACCGCGAGCACCTTCTAAAATTTCTTTTTCACGAATATGTCCTTGCTCATGAATCGGACGTTGTTGAGAAATTAAGTGTGCCGTTTTCATTGCCGTTCCAGAAGGAGCATCAAGCTTCTGATCATGATGCATTTCGATAATTTCAATATCCGGCAAATATTTGGCCGCTTGTTCTGCAAACTTCATCATTAACACCGCACCAATTGCAAAGTTTGGTGCAATGATACAACCTATTTTCGAGTTTTTAGATACTGTTTTTAACTCTTCTAGTTGCTCATCTGAAAACCCCGTTGTGCCTACAACTGGACGTATATTGAGCTCTAATGCTTGCTTGGTGTGCTCGTATACAAATTCTGGTGTTGTCAAATCGACAAGCACATCCGGCTTCGTTTCAGCGTGAAGCTGCTCAAGATTGATAAAAATAGGCGCGGTAAAGTTCGAAGGAAATAATTTCGTATCAGCTAATGTATCGCCTACTTCTTTGTAATCTAAAACAGAAACAAGTTCCATATCTGTATGATTCATCACTGTATGTACTGCTTCTTTACCCATTTTTCCTCTTGCTCCTGCAATTGCTACTCGAATCGTCATTGCTGTTCATCCTTTCGTGTCCACCGGTTTTGGTCTCTAGTATTAAATTTATCGATTACTCGGTCATGTGCATCCGCTAGATTGATGTCCATAGAGTTTGCCATGCATATCAATACAAATAGCAAGTCGCCCATTTCTTCTTCGATACTGTTTTCAGTCTCTGAACTTTTCTTTTTTTTCGGACCGTATTGGTGCATGACTTCTCTGGAAAGTTCACCAAGTTCTTCTGTTAGACGGGCCATCATTTCCATCGGCTGAAAATAGCCTTCTTTAAATTGTCCAATGTACTCATCAACCTCTTGCTGAAGCTGCTTCATGGTTTTATCACCGTTCATATCATCACGCTCCTCAATCAATCGTAAAGAAAACTTGAGATGTTGTCAAAATACATTATTTCAACGATAATACAGAAGTCTATATTTTCGAAAGGGGCTTGGCATATTTGAAAGAGTTAAAAATTAAAAACATCTTATTTATCCTTCTTGGTGCTGCCATTTACAGTTTTGGGTTTGTTCACTTTAATATCCAAAATGAACTAGGAGAAGGTGGTTTCGCTGGTATTACATTGATTTTGTACTTTATCTTTAATTGGGACCCAGCCTTGATGAACCTGCTATTAAACATTCCCCTATTTTTTATAGGTTGGAAACTTCTTGGCAGAAAAGTTTTCCTTTATACCATCATTGGCACTGTAGCGGTTTCGGTATTCTTAAAAATCTTCCTTGTTTACGAAATTCAAATCAATTTACAAGATGATTTGTTTTTAGCAGCGTTGTTTGCTGGTGTTTTTATTGGTATTGGACTTGGGATTATTTTTCGCTTTGGGGGCACGACCGGCGGTGTCGATATTATCGCACGTCTTGCACAAAAATACATTGGTTGGAGCATGGGGAAAACAATGTTTCTGTTTGATGCTTGTGTAATTATGTTATCTTGGTTAACATTTCTCGATCACCGCTCAATGATGTACACACTTGTTGCCGTGTTTGTCGGGGCACGAGTTATTGACTTTGTGCAAGAAGGAGCTTATTCTGGCCGTGGCGCATTGATCATATCAAATTCTCAAGAAGAAATTGCCAGCCGGATTGCCATCGAAATGGATCGTGGTATCACCATTCTTCGTGGGTATGGTCATTTTACCAAAGAAGAACGGGAAGTTCTGTATTGTGTAATTGCAAGAAACGAAATTGTTCGATTGAAAAGCATCATTAATTCTGTTGATCCTCATGCCTTTGTTTCTTTAATGGACGTTCATGATGTAATGGGCGAAGGATTTACGCTTGATGAAGAAAAACGGCCAATTGGTTAATCGACAAATTGGATATAGAAAAAAACGGCCCATGATTGGGCCGTTTTTTTTATGAGCGTTGCATACCTGTATAGATTAAAATCAACCGTGCAAGTTCAAGAACCGCTACTGCTGTCGCTGCAACATAGGTCATTGCTGCTGCGCTTAATACTTTTTTCGCATCGCGCTCTTCCTCATTGCGAATAATATTATGTGACAACAACTGATCCATTGCACGACTTGAAGCATTAAATTCGACCGGCAAAGTTACGAGCTGAAAAACTACACCAGCAGCCAATAAAATAATACCAATCAGTAACGCGCCGCTCCATGCTGAAAAGAAGCCAATCATAATAAAGATCCATGACATATTCGAAGATACATTAACAATCGGCACAAGGCGATGACGCAAACGCAAAAACGCATAAGCTTCGGCATCTTGTATCGCATGTCCAACTTCGTGAGCCGCAACCGCTGTACCTGCGACCGAAGCATCGTGATAGTTATGGCTGCTTAAAGCTACTACTTTTGTCAACGGATTATAATGGTCGCTTAACATTCCGCGACTTTCTGTTACTTTTACATCATGTAAACCATTTGCATCTAAGATTATACGCGCTACTTGGGCACCTGTGTGACCCGACGTCGAGCGAATTTTCGAGTATTTAGCATACGTTCTTTTTAATTTGAATTGAGCCCATAGTGGAATGATTAGCAAAAGGATAAAATAGAAGATATAACCGCCTATACCCATGTCTAAATCAACACCTCTTTCTACTTGATACTCTTATTTTACTTAAATTAGTCAATATTGGTCAACTGAAATGGATTGTGATTTGTTCAAATGAGTGACATAAAAGGCAAATCCGACACAAACGATAGAAAGCCAAAATGTAAAGTAACCGATTTGGCTACTATACTCACTTAATCTACTATAGATCGGCATTTGACCAAACACATAATCGATTACATCGTTATGTAACGTCCATATGGCTGTTAAAGCGACGGATAACCAACCAAAACGGTAATGTTCAATATAAAGAATCGCTTGCAGGGCCATCGCAAAGTGAGATCCTACTAACATCCAGCCAACCCAACCGATTGAACCGGTTTCCCATAAAGTAAGCAAATTCATGACCACTGCCCATAAGCCATATTTGATCAATGTGACAAAAGCTAAAGCTTCAATTAATCGATTTCGTTTACCAAATATCCACAACCCAAGCACGATAGTAAAAAACAAGCTCGCTGTCGGACTATCTGGAACAAACACCAAAAAAATCGGATCTGTTATTTTTAATTGCCATCCATACCATATGTATCCATAAATCGAACCCGCCAAGTTTACTACAAATAATAAGATTAAAAATGGACGGTACATTAACCAAGTAGAAATTTTAATCGCAAAGGAAAGCATTGGTTTTCTTCCTTTCAAGATAGAAAAAAAGAGTCGGTTTCCCGACTCTTTTTCTATTAGTTATTATTCTGCTTCAAGGCCTGAAATGAATTCAGCTAGAACTTGTAGATCTTCATCTGTTCCATCCCAAGCTGCAGGCATCACTAACGTTCCGCCTTCTTCAATACCATTTTTAGCAATTTCAGCAATTTCTTCAGGAGATAAGCCTGTACCCGTAAGTGCTGGTCCAACTGCTCCTTCTAAGTTATCACCATGGCAACTAATACAAGCCGCGCCAGCATAAATTTCATATCCTGGGTCAGTTGTATCGATTTCCACTTCTTGCGTAATTTTCCCTTGTGCTTCAGCAGCTTCCCAGTCATGGTTTGCTACTGATTCCCATGTTAGGAAGATGATTGATACGATAGCAAGAATCATAAATCCTGTAGGCAATGGGCGTTTCGAAGGGCGTCTTTCCGGCCCGCGGTCTAAGAATGGTGCCAACATTAGCGCTCCAAAAGCAAGTCCTGGAATAATGATGGCTCCAACCACGTTAAATGGTCCGGATGCAAATTCGTATTTCAGTAATTGATATAAGAACAAGAAATACCAGTCTGGTAAAGGAATATATGCTGTATCTGTTGGATCAGCCTGACCTTCAAGAGGTGAAGGATGAGCAACCGTCAAAAGCAGATAACCGATTAAGAAGACTGCACCAATCATCCATTCTTTCAAAAGGAAGTTTGGCCAGAAAGCTTCTGTTTTACCAGGGTATTCGGAGTAATCTTTAGGAACATTCGGCTTACGGAATTCCATACTCGGAACACGCGAATCCCCTACAAATTTCATCCCTTTTCCGCGATGCATAAGTGTTCCCTCCTTAAAAAATCCTTGTTGCGGAATGAATTATAGCGGTCCTGAAATACCTTGTCTTCTTATCATGATAAAGTGAGCAGCTAGCAACCCAAGCAACGCTGCAGGTAAGAAGAAGACGTGGATAGCGAAGAATCGTGTCAAAGTCTGTGCACCAAGGATTGTTGAGTCCCCAGCCAATAGAATTTTGATCGATTCACCGATTACCGGTACAGAAGCTGCAATTTCAATCCCAACTTTTGTAGCAAACAAAGCTTTCATATCCCATGGAAGCAAGTAACCTGTGAAACTTAATCCTAGGATTACGCCGAATAGTAGAACGCCTACTACCCAGTTTAGCTCACGAGGTTTCTTATAAGAACCTGTAAAGAATACTCGTAATGTATGAAGGAAAATCATAACAACTACAAGCGAAGCTCCCCAGTGATGCATCCCACGCACGATTTCTCCAAAAGCAACTTCGTTTTGAAGATAGTAAACCGACTGCCAAGCATTTTCAATATCTGGCACATAATACATTGTTAAGAACATACCGGATAAGATCTGAATTACTGTAATGAAAAATGTAAGTCCCCCAAAACAATAAACAAATGCTGAAAAGTGGTGTGCGGGGTTTACGTGCTCAGGTACTTCATGGTCAGCAATATCACGCCAGATAGGCGTAATGTCTAATCGCTCATCAACCCAATCATATAACTTGTTTAGCACTGGTGTCGTACCCCCTAACTATTAAACTAGTGTGTTGTCTCTTACTGCGCCGATTGCAACAAAACCATCTTGTTCTTTTACTTGGTACTCATCGAGTGGTCCAAGCGGCGGTGTTCCCGGGATGTTTTGTCCGTTTTTCTCATAACGGCCTGCGTGACATGGACAGAAGAATTGTGTCGGGTGTTCTGGATCGCCCGACCAGTTTACTGTACATCCTAAATGTTTACAAACTGGTGAAAGTGCGATTAGTTTATCGCCTTCTTTATACACCCAAGCTGAATTCGTTACTTCAGATTTATACCATGCGTCCACTTGTTCGAAAGTGAAATCGACACGTACTGGTTCTTCCGTAATATCAGCTACAGCTTGATCAGTTAAAACGTAGTCTCCGCCTTCATGTTGTTGAAGAATCGGGTCTACTGCAAAACGAACCATTGGCATCAACATACCTGCTGCCATGAAACCACCTACACCTGTTAAAGTGTAGCCTAAAAATTGACGTCGTGATACACGATTATTACTCATCCTTTTCCCCCCTCTAACATTCAAGGTCAGTCCAATGGACATACTCATTCAAATATAATTACTAGGACAACCTAATGATATATCAATCAAATCTTAAGGTCAATATCGCATATAGCCTATTCAAGCAGTTTGTGAACATTTCATGAATGATGTGACCATTCTTTTGTAAATAGCGGCAATACCTGTCTTAGCTGGTCTTCCATAACGGAATTTTTAAAGGATTGGTCCATATCCTCCATTGGAATTGCTGGAAGCCACAAAACATTTTTCAGGCTATCAATCGTTCGCCATTCTGAATCTGTCGTTAAATAAAAAACATGTTTGAACTTTGTTTGCTGTAATTCTTTTGACAGTTCTTCTGCAATTCGCTGACGATTTGCTATTTTGCCATAAGAAATAGGCGGAAGCAAAAGTATCCGCCCTTTAAATTGTTTTTCTAATAAAGCTGTTAAGTTTTGCAAGTATTCAGAAGCGCCTGCACTGGACTTCATGCCTGTTTCGCTTAAATCTAGTTGTAAAAGTGGCACCACCGCTGTATCTATATAATCTTGTTGATTCAAATATTGATCTATTTCTTTGCCGATAAAATGCATAGCTTATTCTCACTCTCCGTCTTTTTTTATGGCTTTGAACGCCTGCAACATCGCCGACAGTTCAAAAAAGCGTTCGCGATCATTGGCATCTAATGCTTCGTCAATTTGTTTGTAAATCGTTTCCTCATGGAAAACAGACATACTTTCTTTTAAAATTTCCTCAGCAATTTGACGATCTTGTTCATCGATAGAAGCATCTTCAGGTATATATGGATTTTCTTCCAATACCGATAAATACAAAGGCGGTGGTGGAATGCTAGGAAAATTCAATTGGATATACAAATGTTCATCGGGATTTAAACGCAAATCATGAAATGATTTTTCTGCATCTGCGGTCATTAAATTCCCTTTATAAAAACGAAAAGGAATTTCTTTTGAATCTGTTGAGGACATGACCATTGCGCGCGGACAATAATGCGCTTCTTCAACAAAATGGGTTTTTTCAAGCAGGTCTTCGTTGCTCAACATATAGTTTAAAATCCAAATGCATTCACGTCTTTTCATCTTGTAAGATTGTAAAAACCAACGGACAAATTGCTTTTTTTCACCTACTGATACTGAAGCGGTCATGAAATTTCCTCCTTTCATTCAAAAGACTGCTGCCAATCAAACCATTCTGGATTTTCTGGTTCTAGCACTTGCAGTTCTTTTATTATTTCGAGAGCGCGCTCTCTTTTTCCTTCTTCTATTAAAAATAAGCTGTATTTTTTCAAAAAATCCGCATCATCTTTAAAAGATGCATAAGCTTTTTCATAGTAAATTGTTGCTTGCTTATAATTTTCTGTGCGTTCATAGGCTTCTGCTACCATTGGATAAAGCCCTGCCCAATCATCGCCACTTTCAACTACCATTTCTGCCAATTCAAGAACGTCTTCGTCTTGTTCTTGCGCATGGAAATATGATACCAATGTATAAATTGCTTCCATGTACTCTGGGTCTAATGCAATTGCTTGACGGAGGTGTTCTACACCTTCCTCTGATTTCCCAAGTTTTAAAGCAAGTTTGCCAGCGAATAAAAACAACTCTTTATCAAATTCATCTCTGGCAAGCCCTTCGCTTATTGCCTGGTAAGCTGGTTGATACTCTTCCGCCATATTGTAGCTTTGAGCTTTTAACAAATACGCAGAAAAATAATCTGGATCAATGCCTATCAATTCATCGAGACGACGTACGGCCATTTCGTATTGACGCGTTTGGAATGCTGCAAACGCTGCACCAAATAGCACGTCTGGCGTCGCTAAGTCTTCAAGCGCTTTTTCATAATAAGGCAGTGCTTCTTCGTAAGCTGCTCCTGCACTATATACTTCAGCTAGTCGTTCAGAAATATTGACTCCTTCTATCACCACTTGCTGGGCTTCCAGCTCTTGATAAATTTTAGCCGATTCAAGATAACGTCCAGAATCAAGCAAAAGTTCTGCTTTTGCTTGCTGCAAAAGGAGTTCTTCCGGCATTAGGTCTATCGCTTCATTTAAACGATTCTCAGCTGCCTCAAGCAAGCCTTGTAATTGGAACAAGTCTGCTAAGGTTACAAGCGCCTGCGCATACAATTCATCGTCTTTTGGAATTTCCATCAAGGCATTTAATGCATCATCTTCGCGGTCAGCATCAATCAACAAATTGGCTTTGTCGATCGTCAGTTGAGCTTCTTCCGGGAAGATGTATTGTAAATGTTCGAGTACTTTAATGGCTTCTTCGACAAAGCCTATTTCTGCTAGCCATTCAGATAAACCATATTGTTCATCTGGATCGCCTTTCAGCAAATAATCATCTAGTAAGGTGTTCAAAAGATTAGGATCTCCTTGTTCCACCGCTTTTTGTATTTGTTCAATATTCGCCATACTATCACCTATTCCTTCACATTCTTACCTTCATCCTACACGAAATACTGCTATTATCATAATAAAAAAACTCTCCATATGGAGAGTTAATTTGTCAGTAAATTCAGTTGTTCAAAAAAGTTCGGGTATGAAATCGAGATGCATTCTGGATCATCTATCGCAACTTCATCTGTTGCTACTAAAGCAGCGATGGCTGCCATCATTCCTAGGCGGTGATCGCCGTAAGAAGTCATTTTAGCACCTGTTAAAACGGTTGGACCGTGAATAATCATACCGTCTTCAGTTGCTTCAATATTCGCGCCCATTTTCGACAATTCGGTCACAACTGCAGCAATCCGATCTGTTTCTTTTACGCGTAATTCTTCAGCATCTTTAATCACAGTCGTTCCTTCTGCTTGTGTTGCGATCAAAGCAATTAGCGGAATTTCATCGATCAAACGAGGAATGAGATCACCACTAATTTCAGTACCTTTCAAAGTGCTAGAAGAAATGGTTAAGTCCGCTGAGCGTTCGCCCGCCGTTTCTTTTTCTTCTATTTCAATTATAGCGCCCATTTTTTCAACTACATCTAAAATACCTGTACGCGTTGGATTAATCCCAACATTTGTAAGAGTGACTTTACTATCTTCTGTGATCAATGCTGCTCCAATCATAAACGCTGCAGATGAAATGTCTCCAGGAACTTGAACGTGAGCTGCCGTCAACTTCTGCCCACCTTCGAGCTTAATTACGTGATTTTCACGGTTAACAGTTGCGCCAAAATGTTCCAACATAATTTCGGTATGATCACGAGATGCGATAGGTTCGTGAATGACCGTTTGACCATCCGCTTTTAAAGCTGCTAGAAGGATAGCAGATTTTACTTGTGCACTTGCAACTGGCAATGTATAGTCAATTGCTTTTAACTGAGTTCCTTGAACAGCTAACGGTGTAAATTGTCCATCTTGTCGCCCACGAATATCCGCCCCCATTTCACGGAGAGGATTGATAATACGCTTCATAGGGCGTTTAGCAATTGACTCATCTCCAGCCATCACAGAATGAAACGATGTGCTAGCTAATAGCCCAAGCATTAAACGGGTAGTCGTTCCAGAATTTCCTGTATCCAATACTTCAGATGGCTCTTTCCAAGACGCCTCACCTTCGCTTTGAATCGTGACCAAATCTTCTGTAACGTCAATTTGCACGCCGAGTTTTTTAAAACAAGAGATTGTACTTAAACAATCGTCTCCCATAAGAAAGCCTTCTACTGTTGTTGTACCTGTTGCGATTGATCCGAACATGATGGCCCGATGAGAAATAGATTTGTCTCCCGGGACCTGTATGCTGCCTTTTAAGCTTGGTTTTTTAAATGCTAACGATAATGCCATGGAGTCATCCATCCTCTCAGGAAATATATGTATCGTAAACTGTTCGTGACGAAATACACTTTTGTGCACGCGCACGGTCTTCGTTTGTTTGAAAACTAATAACAAGAATACCAAATACATCTTCACGCGTTTCTAAAATCCGAATATTGACGATGCTAATATTTTCTTCTGCTAAATAACCCGTTAGTTCAGAAATAATACCCGGCACATCGGGTATGTCTATGTATAAGTCAAATACAGAGAACATTGCACCATGACCAGCTATTGGTAGTTCGTCTCTCACGACTTTCGCATGATTAAAAAATTGTTCGATAGGTTCTGGGTCATTTTGTTGAAGCATTTCTTTTAACTGTTCCATTTGTTTCATCCAGTTGTCTAATTGATGAACAATCATGGAGTTATTTTGAGTGGTGATATCTCGCCACATTTCTGGATTGGCTGAGGCAATACGCGTAGTGTCTCGAAAACCACCCGCAGCTAATTGCCGGGCAAAAGGGAATTTTTCTTCTTGATCTAATTGATGAACAAGTGAAGCTGCGATCAAATGTGGAAAATGGCTGACTACAGCCGTCATATGATCATGTTCTTCTGCAGCTAACACTTTAATCTTAGCTTTTGTTACAGACAATAAATCTTTAAGAAATTGAAGACTTTTTTCATCTGTCTTTTCATCAGGTGTTAAAATATAAAATGCATTTTCAAATAACACTTCTTTTGCAGCTTCTACACCACTTTTGTGCGAACCTGCCATAGGATGGCCCCCAATAAAAAGGTGATTTAGCTTTTTAGAAGCTTCCATGATTTGCAATTTTGTACTTCCCGTGTCTGTCAAAATAACATCGTCTTTTAAATTCCAATACTTACTTTGCTCCATCAACTTGATCGTTGCACCCACTGGTGTGGCAAAAACAATAACATCGGCTTCCGCTGCAGCTTGCTCAAGTGATGGCGGTGAACTATGTATGATACCCATTTTAAAAGCTTTTCGTGCAGTTAATGCACTTGAATCATAGCCTGCAACATGGATATCTTCGTTGCGTTGAAGCGCTTTTGCCAATGATCCACCGATCAAGCCTAATCCGATGATTAGTATGTGTTTAGTCACTTTGAAATCACCTGGCTTTTTGCTGATAGATCCGGACGCAATTTTGTCGCTTCATTTAAGTAGACATGATGAATCTTTTTCTGCTCTAACTCTGTATTCACATGCATCATGACACGGATGCACAAAGGCATACTGCCAGGAACGTCCATTTCATGTGTGCACATGACTGGCACAAAATTCCAATCTTCTATTGTTCGCACGGCTTTTGCAGGAAAAGCTGACGAAATATCAGTTGTCGTCGAAATGATGACTGAAGCGACATCGTCCGGTTCAATTTTGTTTTCTCTGGCCATTTCCAAAACAAGACGTTTTGTTTCGTTTAGCACTTCTTCCGCCTGATCTGCCGAAACCGTAATTGCCCCTCTTACTCCACGTATCATGAAATCACTTCTCCTATCTGTGAAACTAATTTTTCGTATGCTGCAAAGGCACGCTGTTCATCTACTTTATCCACATATGGATGACCTGTTTGTTCCAGAAGAACAAAATTCAGTTCTCCTTTTGATGACTTTTTATCTTTTTTCATATATGGCAATAATGCTTCAAATTGAATTTTCTTTAATAAGTAAAGCGGGTAATTGTTGACCTTTGCCCACTGGATAAAAGCAGCTAATTTCTGATGCTCTGATAACAATAATGCATAAGACATTCCGAGAACGACTGCTTCACCATGTGTAATTTTACCGTAACCAAGATGACCTTCTAGTGCATGAGCTAAGGTATGACCAAAATTCAAGTATTTCCGGACCCCACCTTCAAATTCATCTTCTTCAACAATCGCCGCTTTTACAGCAATTCCTTTTTCTAAATGACGGTTCAATTGATCTTCTGTCAACAGACTAAAATCTTCGATTGCTAATAGTTCTGATAGCCACTGTTCATTAGAGATAAAAGCGTGTTTGATCACTTCAGCCATTCCAGAACGAACTTCTCCAGGTGGTAAAGTGCTTAATAACCCACTGTCATACAAAACAGCTTTCGGTTGATAAAATGTCCCAATCATATTCTTACCTAACTCGTGATTGATCGCTGTTTTTCCGCCCACTGCACTATCATGTGCCAAGATTGTTGTCGGTAGCTGGATAAAGGGTACGCCGCGCATAAATGTCGAAGCGACAAATCCTACAACGTCTCCTGTAGCTCCTCCGCCAAATGCTAATAATAACGAATTTCGAGAACAGCTTTCAGATAGAAGAAAGCTGTGGCAGGCCATAAAGGTCTCCACAGATTTCGCACTTTCCCCAGCTGGAATCGTTAATACACGAATGTCCCAATCCGTTAAATAATTCAACAAATATTGCAAATGAAGCTCGGCCACTTTTTCATCTGCGATAACCACAATCTGGTCAGCCGCATCTAGTAAAGGCCGATAAGTATCCGCAAACAAATCGAATGCTCCAGCACCAATATGGACAAGATAAGGATGATCAGCTTCGACCTGCAATTGCTTCATGCTTAAAACTCCTTCGTGTAATTCATGTAGTTTTTCAAATTATCAACCAATCGCGGCATTTGGTCAGCATCAAACTGATCTAATAATGCATTTGCCACTTCCCAAGCTACAACATGTTCAGCAACAATTGAAGCTGCCGGTACTGCACAACTATCTGAACGTTCAATACTTGCTTGGAATGGTTCTTTTGTTTCAATATCTACACTTTTTAGTGGTTTGTATAAAGTAGGAATCGGCTTCATTACACCTCTTACAATAATTGGCATGCCAGTCGTCATACCACCTTCAAATCCACCTAAATTATTTGTGTTACGCGTATAACCATTTTCTTCGTCCCATAAGATTTCATCATGAACTTCACTACCAGGTTTTCTCGCCATTTCAAAACCTAAGCCGAACTCGACGCCTTTAAAAGCATTAATGCTCATAATAGCAGCAGCAAGCTTCGCATCTAACTTCCGATCATAATGAACATAGCTCCCGATACCTGCTGGCATACCTTCTACGATAACTTCTACTGTGCCTCCAATAGAATCCCCATTTTTCTTCGTTTGATCGATTAAATCAGTCATTTCTTTTGTGACCGATGGATCAGCACAATAAACAGCATCATTTTCAACGATTTCGCGAATTTCATCTGCCGACTTTCCAATATAACTTTCAGGATTTACTTTAATCCCACCAATTTCCGTAACGTGAGAAACAATTTTGATGCCAAGTTCTGCTAATAATTGTTTCGCAACTGCCCCAACTGCTACTCGTACAGTTGTTTCACGTGCTGACGAACGTTCTAAGACATTTCGAAGGTCACGGTGACCATATTTCATCCCACCGTTTAAATCGGCATGACCTGGACGTGGACGTGCTATTTGACGTTTCACTTCTTCCGTTTCTTCAATTGGTTCAATGCCCATAATTGATGTCCAATGTTTCCAATCGTCATTTTTGACGACTAAAGCGACAGGAGAACCTAAAGTTTTGCCGTGTCGAACGCCAGAAACAATTTCAACCGTATCTTTCTCGATTTGCATTCTTCTGCCGCGTCCGTGTCCGCCTTGGCGTCTTTTCAATTCTTTATTAATCATTTCTGCCGTTAAAGGCAACTGCGCCGGCAACCCCTCTATGATGGCAGTCAATTGCGGACCGTGTGATTCTCCTGCTGTTAAATAACGCATTTACGCTTTCTCCCTTCAACGTGCTAAAGTATTTATGTACCACTATACCATAAGATATTTCTTCAATTCTATATTAAAATCACATAAAGTGAAACTTCAATCAATTGAAAATTTTTATATTCATCAATTATTCATATTCAATAAAAAAACCGCCCCAAATGGGACGGTTTTTTAAAGGCAAATTAGTTTACCCAGTTATTGATTGTTTTTTCGTATGATACTAATTCTTCTTCTTTGAAGAACAAGCCGATTTCGCGTTCTGCACTTTCAGCAGAATCCGAACCGTGAATCATGTTTTTACCAACAGTTACAGCAAAGTCTCCACGGATTGTTCCTGGAGCTGCATCTTTAGGGTTAGTAGCGCCCATCATTTGACGTGCAGTCAAAATAACGTTTTCGCCTTCCCAAACCATTGCGAATACAGGACCAGAAGTGATGAATTCTACTAATTCACCGAAGAATGGACGTTCTTTGTGCTCGCCGTAATGCTCTTCTGCCAATTCAGTAGGAATTTGCATTAATTTAGCGCCTGCTAAATGATATCCTTTTTTCTCGAAACGTGCGACGATTTCTCCGATTACGTTGCGTTGAACGCCATCCGGTTTAACCATTAAAAATGTTTTTTCCAATGTAAACACTCCTCTATTAAAAGCTCGGGCTTTTTGCCCACCTTAAAAAATACTATCATTGTCGAGTCATTTGTCAACTAGCAACTTAAAATTTTCGTTTCCCAATAAAAAATGCAATTTTGCGCATTGTTTTTACGCCTTGCCCTTTCGGCAAAAACGATAGCTCCCGTAAAGCCTTTTGCAAATAGCGTTCACTCATCGCTTTTGCTTCTTCAATACCTGAACTATTGCGTATTGCTTCAACTACTTTAAACCGCTCTTCGGTAGAAAGATTCTTATTTAAATTTGCTTTTAACATCGCATAAAGTTCAGGATCTTTTCGTGCACATAAAACCGGCAAGGTTATATTTCCTTGGATAAAATCGCTTCCGGCTGGTTTTCCCAATTCTTCATCTGTTGAAGTGAAATCGAGGATATCGTCAATAATTTGAAAGGACATCCCGATAAAATATCCGAAACGTCGCAAATGGGCTGCGGTTTTCTCATCGGTCCCGGAAACAAGGGCGCCCAGTTCACAGCTTGAAGAAATCAACAATGCTGTTTTTCGTTTAATGCGGCGGAAATAATCACGTAAATTTTGATCTAATCTGTACTTGTCTTGGATTTGAATAATTTCGCCTCGGCAAACTTCAATTAAAGTTTTAGATAAAATTTCATGGACACGTGGAGATTCAATTTTAGTAATGTGTTCTAATGCCCGAGCCAAAATAAAATCACCCGTATACATCGCTACACTATTGTTCCATTGCGCTTTAACAGTAGGTCGACCTCTTCGTATTTCTGAATCGTCAATCACATCATCATGAACGAGCGAAGCCATATGGATCAATTCAAGTGGAACAGCAACTCGTTTCATCACATCAATATCATAATTTCCAAATTTTCCTGCAAGCAAAACAAAAACAGGTCGGATTCTTTTCCCTCCGGCCTGCAATAAATGAAGAGACGCATCATTTAAAAGGAGAGATTCGGAATCCACTGCCTGCTCCAATTCTTTCTCGATCATGTCTAGTTCCGGTTTAAGATCGGAATAAAGCAATTTCAACTTCATCTTTTCCACTTAAAATCCTTCTCCCGCTAGTTTACTTTTTTTATACCTAAATGAAGGGCTGCGGCGCCTCCGGTATAAGGCTTGTATTTCACTTTTTCAAATCCAACTTCTGTAAACAATTTTGCCAATTGTTTCATGCCCGGAAACGTCTTTGCTGATTCCTGTAACCAGGAGTATTCGTTGTAACTTTTAGCGAAAAGCTTACCGAAAACCGGCATAATAAAACGAAAATACATTCTAAAAAATGGTTTAAAAACAATGTTTTCTGGTTGAGATGTTTCTAAACAAGCAATCATTCCGCCTGGCTTTAATACACGATGCATCTCAGACAACACTTGACGATAATCCGGCACGTTGCGCAATCCAAAACCGATTGTCGCAAAATCAAAAGAATTATCGGGATAGGGCAATGACATTGCATTTCCTTGAATCAATTCGATTTGCGGCATCTCTTTTGTTTTATCATGTCCAACATTCAGCATATTTTGGCTAAAGTCTAACCCAATTACTTGTCCGGTTTCACCTACCGCTTTTCCTAACGCAATCGTCCAATCAGCCGTTCCACAGCAAACATCAATCGCTGCAGCACCTTTTGGCACTTGCATCTTAGACATTGTGTCTTCACGCCATTTGTTGTGTTGCTGAAAACTGATCACCGAATTCATTTGATCGTAGTTTTCAGATATTTTTTCGAATACTTCGTGGACTCTCTGTTCTTTCGTTTTAGGCATATCAGTCATCCTTCTCGGGTCAGCTGCTCAGCTCTATGCTGGTGCGGGGTTATTTGATGGAGCAGAAATTGTGCTAATTCATAATCTAGTGCACAATCGGCGATCGACGCCAAAATCTGTTCATGCAGGCTATCCAACTTTTCCGTTAGCCAGTATTTTGTATAATTTTCATGGACAAGCTTTGTGGTTACTTCACGCAGAAAATGCGAATAATGGTTAGATTGCAATCGGTTTAGTTCTTCAGTATAACGAATATAAAGCAGCGCTTGTTTAGCCAACAGTGCATATTCGGTATATCCATAAAATGTATAAAAAGACATTAAAAGCTCGGTTTCAATAACGGAAATGGCACTTTCAATTTCTTCTACCGTTCGAAATTCCTCTTCAAAAAATGATGTTTTGCTTTCACTTACTTTAATAATAGCGGATGCCAATTGCTGGACCATCGCAATGTTTTTAGTGTTCACTAACATTTGATAATAAATCCCGCTATACAAGTCTCCAGCTAACACCGTTAACTGTTGTTCTTTAATAATCGGGGTATCTTCTCTTATTTGATCATGGGCATTTAAAGCCGCATACACGATGGAAACCGTTTTTGCAGAGGCTTCAATATCTGGCGACCAAGTTTTCCCGCTGAAAAAAGGCAATAGTAAAAAAAACAAACGGGACTCTTTGACAGAGGGACCTTCTGTAAATTGATCGAGCGTCCGCTGTCGCACAGCATGTAAGACCTCGATTTCCATTGAGATGATTTTCGATTGTATTTGATGTCCCTTCATACTGCTTGCTCCATTCATGATTTAGCCATACTACATTAGTATATCACAGGCATAGCCTTGCCTTCACCAATATCGTTTATTTTTTAGCTTCGCTTTCAACGATACCATGGGCAGAATGAATCTCCGCTTTGCCACGAATTTTCATAGCTGAAGTGTGTTCAGTAAATTGAGCAATCATCACTTCGCCTTTATCCAATTTTTCAGTATGGTGAAATTTTGTATCGTTCCCTCGAGTCAATCCAATAACGTTTACGCCATCTTCTTGAGCACGGATGATAATATATTCTGTCTGAGCCATCTTCGCACCTACTTTTTAGTTTTAGTTCATATTAATATAAGTAATTACTTCTGAACGCTTAACTGCATCAGTCTCAAGAATTCCTCGTGAAACAGCTGTCACCGTTTTTGCGCCTGGTTTTTTTATGCCTCGCATTGTCATACACATATGTTCTGCTTCAACCATGACATACACACCATGCGGATTTAAGGTTTCCATTAATGATTCGGCAATCGAAGATGTAATACGCTCTTGAAGTTGCGGACGTTTTGAAACCGTTTCTACAGCACGAGCCAATTTACTCAATCCTGTTACCACTCCATCACGAGGAATGTAAGCAATATGAGCTTTGCCAAAAAATGGTACAAGATGATGTTCACACATCGAATAGAACGGGATGTCTTTGACCAGTACTAACTCTTCATGACCTTCATGAAAAACAGTTTTAAAATATTCTTTTGGATCTTCTTTTAATCCGGAGAATACTTCTGCATACATCTTAGCTACCCTTTTCGGTGTATCTTGTAACCCTTCTCGACTTACGTCTTCTCCTACTGCTTCTAAAATCATCGAGACTGCTTGCTCGATTTTATCAAGATCTACTTTTTGTGCTCTCACATCTATCACTCTGCTTCCCCCTGTTGAAGACGAATCGGTTATTTGTTTGGCAGCAAAAGCTGCTCATCTATTTTATAGCAATAAGTACTTTTTTAACAATCTATAACTTCACAAGCCTGTCTTATACCCGCCGGAGCAAAACGACCGCTTCCGCTTTTCTCACTGTCTAGTTTCAGCGGTCTGCCCCTCGGGTCATAAGCCGTTTCGGCTGTACGGCTGAAAAAACGCCGTTTCGCCGATCCGTCTTATGCCTGTCGGAGCAAAACGACCGCTTCCGCTTTTCTCACTGGCTAGCTGCGGGAGCCAGCCCCTCGGGGTCATAAGGCATGCTGACTGTGCGGCTGAAAAAATGCCGCTTCGTCATCTTGCCTTATGCCTGTCGGAGCTGAGACGGCTCCCTCCGCTTTTCTCACATGAATCGTAGCATACGCGCAGGTGTTTCGTAAAATTGTTGGCTCAAAAAAAGGATGACTTTTGCAAGATTGTGTCTCGCAAAAGTCATCCTATGTACAGAGGCTAAAGCTTACTTCACTGCGTCTTTAAGCGCTTTACCTGGCTTAAATGCAGGAACTTTGCTTGCAGCGATCTCGATTTCAGCACCAGTTTGCGGGTTACGTCCTTTGCGGGCCGCGCGTTCGCGTACTTCAAAGTTACCGAATCCGATCAACTGTACTTTTTCACCCTTAGTTAAAGCGTCTTGAATCGTCTCAAATGCAGCGTCAACTGCTTTGGCAGCGTCTTTACGAGAAAGTTCAGCTGCTTCAGCAACAGAGTTCACTAATTCTGTTTTGTTCATGCTATTCACCTCCTCTCAAAGGGGATGCAACCATCAATCCTGTAAAAAGAGTATCACATCGAAAATCGCATAGCAACAACAAACAGCCCACTTTTCCAATAAACACACCAAATGCTAACAAAATTTTCTAAAAAGCAGCTATTTCTATCAAAAACGCGTCAAATCAAGGTTTTTTACTCTGTTAAAAAAATCGGTTCATTTTCTTCGTTTATGGTGTACGGAAGTGAATAAGCTGGCAGAACTGGATAATCTTCATACAAAATAAATCGAATATCTTGTCCTGGTTCTAGCTCCCCTTCATACTCTTGAAGCTCGGTGAAAAGGTCCATTGCATAATCAATATAGACGTCTCCACTTCCCGTAATAACCATCGGCAAGTTTCTACCGCTATAAGGGCTAACAACAGTAGGTTCCTCTGAGAATCCCATTGCTTTATGATTAAATTTATAAACATTATCGGCTAATATTTCGGCGATTGGGGCTTTTCCTCCATTCGCGCTTTTTCGCACATTCACTGATCGAATTGCTTCTGCAGCTTTTAAATCAACCAGTTTCACGGTTGGATTTTCATCCACATCCACTAAGACATATTGAAAAATCCCACCCGTTTCAAATGCATTGGTTGGTATTTCCGCAGTATATGCGGGAACAATTTTCGAAAAATCAATAGGATATTTAATGTATTGGTCTACATCCATATCACGAGTTTTAATCGGAAGCAATCCACCCGTTGCATCTTTGTACTGATTCACAGCATTTTGCACAGTAAGTAATTGGTCTTCATATGGAACTTGATTTTCGGCTCTTTCACTTTGCGGATACCCACAAGCCGCTAAAACCCCAATCGTTAACAACAATAAAAACAGCATTGATATTTTTTTCATTTTTCTCACCTCAAGCGCCGCCTGTTGGTCCGCTGAATACCGTGAATATCATGATGAAAAATCCAAGGATCAGCAATATATATGCAACTAGCGCAAAAATAAATTTTAGAATGCCATTTTGCAATTTGTATCTACTTAAATAGATTAAACCCATTGAAAGTAGTAAAAAAAGAATTCCGGCAAATGATACCCACATTTTGTCTAAAGCACTCATAATTGCCCGCCTTTCGTAGTGTTTCAGTCCATAGTATAGCATAAAAAAAGAAGAGTCTGCTTTAAGCATCCTCTTCTTTTGTGACAATTATAGCAAGTCGACCAAGTCTTCCATTTCGTTCTTTTTCGTGCGTCCCATTAACTTTCCAACTGCGTCGTCTGTCGAAACATTATCAAACAGTACTGAATAAAGAGCAGCAGTAATTGGCATAGGCACATTGTATGCCTCTGATAGCTGATAAGCAGCTTTCGTCGTCCGTATTCCTTCTACTACCATACCCATTTCTTCAAGCACTTCATCTAAGGATTTCCCTTTTCCTAGCATATTGCCTGCACGCCAATTGCGTGAGTGGACACTTGTACATGTCACAATCAAATCGCCCACACCCGTTAAGCCAGAGAACGTTAAAGGTGTTGCTCCCATTTTCACACCAAGACGAGCGATTTCCGCTAGTCCACGTGTCATAATTGCAGCCTTTGCATTGTCACCAAACTCTAGACCGTCTGTAATACCAACAGCTAATGCGATGATGTTTTTTAAGGCTCCACCAATTTCAACACCGATTACATCGGTATTAGTGTAAACGCGGAAATAACTATTCATAAACAGATCCTGAATGCGTACGGCTGCTTCTGTGTTCTCACATGCAGCCGTTACCGTTGTCGGATGTTCTTGAACTACTTCTTCGGCGTGACTTGGACCAGATAAGACAACCACTTCTTCGATCCATTGTTCCGGAATTTCTTCGCGAATCATTTCACTAATCCGTTTTAACGAATCCGGCTCAATGCCTTTAGAAACATGCACAAACAAAACTTTGCGATTGAGATTTTTTTTAATATCTTGACAAACTTCACGAATCGCTTTTGTTGGAACAGCCAATACAAAAATATCACCGTGTGCAACCGCCTGCGACAAATCACTTGTCGCCTTCAGGCTTTCCGGAAGGCGCGTATCTTTTAAATAGCGTTTATTTGTATGCTGGTTGATTTCATCAGCTTGCTCTTGACGATGTGTCCAAAGCAATAAATCATGTCTATTCTGAGCCAATACATAGCTCAGCGCGGTTCCCCAGCTTCCTGCTCCAAATACAGAAACTTTTTCCATAAGCTAAAACCACCTTTACCTTAAGTACGAGCTCTCGTTATAAGACGAAGAGGCGTTCCTTCAAAATCGAAGCTTTCACGAATTCGGTTTTGTAAGAAACGTTCATAACTAAAGTGCATCATTTCTGGATCGTTCACAAAGACAACAAATGTTGGCGGTTTGATAGCCACTTGCGTTGCATAATAAAGACGCAAACGACGCCCTTTATCCGATGGCGCAGGATTCATAGCAACTGCATCTTCGATTACTTCGTTTAAGATACTCGATTGAATACGTCTCGAATGGTTATCGTTTACTTTGTTTACGATTTCTAAAATGTTATGCACGCGTTTACCGCTGATTGCAGAAACAAACATAATTGGTGCATAATCTAAAAACAAGAAATGCTCGCGAATTTTACGCGTCATGACATTCATGGTTTTTTCATCTTTTTCAATGGCATCCCACTTATTGACAATAATAATGACTGCTTTGCCTGCCTCATGAGCGTATCCAGCAATTTTTTTGTCTTGCTCTTGAATACCTTCTTCTGCATTCAAGACCACTAAAACAACGTCTGAGCGTTCAATCGCACGCAAAGCTCGTAATACACTGTATTTTTCAGTTGTTTCATACACTTTTCCTTTTTTACGCATACCAGCAGTATCGATAATCACGTACGGTTGCTCATTGTACTCATATTGCGTATCAATAGCATCGCGCGTTGTTCCGGCTACTTCACTGACAATAACACGCTCTTCTCCTAAAAATGAGTTTACAAGAGAAGATTTACCAACGTTCGGGCGACCAATCAAAGAGAATTTAATGACATTGTCAGGATATTCCTCATCATCGTCTTGTGGGAAGTTTTTAGCAACTTCATCCAATAAATCCCCTAATCCTAAACCATGAGATCCAGAAAGCGGGAAAGGTTCACCCATTCCTAATGTATAGAAATCATAAATCAAGTGACGCATGTCGGGATTGTCGATCTTGTTAACCGCTAAAATAACTGGTTTTTTTGTCTTATATAAAATTTTAGCTACTTGTTCATCTTGATTAGTTACGCCATCACGACCATTTACAAGGAAAATAATGACGTCTGCTTCGTCCATAGCAATTTCTGCTTGTTGACGGATTTGTTCTAGAAACGGTTCGTCGCGAAGATCGATCCCGCCTGTATCTATAATATTGAATTCGTGTGTCAGCCAATCTGCCGAACTGTAAATACGGTCACGCGTCACTCCTGGAATATCTTCCACAATTGAAACCCGTTCTCCTACCACGCGATTGAAAATCGTGGACTTACCAACGTTCGGCCGGCCAACTATTGCTACTACCGGTTTTGACATAATAAATTCATCCTTCCACTTCTGATATGCCTATTATACACGAAAAAGGCGATGTCATCTGTTAAATGTCCATCCCCTTTAAATGTGCAATATTCAGTTTTTCGTTACACATGCGTAAGAAGCTGGATTAAAGCCTCTAGCAGTTAAATATTGGGCCATTTCTCCCGTTATTATTGCAGGACATTTCTGTAATTCCATTAAGTTTTCAGCGCCTAGCGCTGTCATCATCATAGTCAAATCTTCATACAACGAGTGAATATCAGAAATCAGTTGCTTTTCGCCTTCTTGCATTGCGACTTTTAAAAATGAGCCAGCAAGACCTACTGCATCAGCTCCTAGCAAAAATGCCTTAATCATATCTCGAGCATCTTGTATTCCTCCAGAAGCAAGTACAGTTTTATCGAAAACACTCTTTACTTCAACAATTGCTGGTGCTGTCGGAATACCCCAATCTTCAAAATAAGACAATTTTCTTTGACGGCGCTTGTTTTCAATCGAAGCAAAATTGGTTCCACCAAAACCACTGACATCGATTGCCGAAACGTTACAACTACGTAATTTCTCTGCCGTTTCACGCGAAATACCAAACCCGGTTTCTTTTACGATTACCGGAACATTAACGCCCTCTACAATAGCTTGTATACGTTCAAGTGCACCACGAAAATCTCTGTCACCTTCTGGCATCGTTAACTCTTGCACAACATTTAAATGAATTTGCAGCGCATTGGCTCCAATCATTTCGACTGCGTCGTTTGCCTGTTGCACTGTTGCTTCACTTCCTAAGTTACTGAAAAATATGCCATTTGGATGTTCTTTCCTAACCACGGCGTATGATTGCCTCTCATTTGCATCTTTTAATGCCGCCATTTGAGAGCCAACTGCCATAGCCATACCTGTCTCCCGAGCAACTCGAGCTAAAAGACCATTCAGCTGATGAGTATCTTGTCCGCCTCCACCCGTCATTGCATTAATAAAAACAGGTGATTGTAAATTCAAATCACCTGTTTTTGGTTTTATGCAAATATCGGATACCGCAGTATCAGGCAAAGCTTGGTGAACGAAACGAATATCATCGAACATGTTTTTTTTGCTTTGTCCTGTAGCTAAAGCAAATTGTATATGATCCATTTTACGTTCAGCTCTAGACATCTTATTCCGATTTAAAACCTTTAAGTTTATCGCCAATGACGTCACTGATTGAAAAACCAGATGACTCTTCAGGCATATCGTAATTTGAAAAATCTTGCTCGCCTTGCTTTTCTTGCAATTCTTTAATACTTAGAGACAACCGTTTATCAGCTTTATTAACTTCTAAGATTTTCACTTCTACTTTTTCGCCTTCTGTTAATACTTCACTTGGCGTTGCAATATGTTTATGGGCAATTTGCGAAATATGAACTAAGCCTTCAACGCCAGGAAGAACTTCCACAAAAGCACCATAGCTAACTAAGCGCTTAACTGTCCCTGTGTGAACAGATCCTTTTGGCGCTTTTTCATCGATAGCATCCCATGGTCCAGGAAGCGTATCTTTAATCGACAACGAAATCCGTTCTGAATCACGGTCAACAGATAAAACTTTAACAGTCACTTCTTGGCCTTCTGTTACCACGTCAGAAACTTTTTCAACGTGTTCATGCGAGAGCTGAGAAATATGAACAAGTCCATCTACTCCACCGATATCGACAAAAGCACCGAATGAAGCGATACGTTGCACTTTTCCTTTTAACTCATCTCCGGCATGGATTTTGTCCATGACTTGTTCTTTTTGTGATTCTTTTTCTTTCTCAACTACTGCGCGATGAGAAAGGATTAACCGATTATTTTCTTTTTCCATTTCGACGATTTTAAAAGTCAGTTCTTTTCCTTTGTAGTCTTCAAAAGACTCGACAAAATAGTCTTCTACTAGCGATGCTGGAACAAATCCACGTACGCCTAAGTCAACAACTAAGCCGCCTTTAACAACATCTTTTACTTCAGCTTCGATGATTTCACCTGATTCAAACTTGGTTTCCAAATCGTCCCATGCTTGTTCAGCATCCACTTTTCTTTTAGATAAAACAAAATTTTCATCTTCTACTTTAGTAATGATAAGCTCTAACTCATCTCCAACTTCGACTGAATCTGAAGCTTTTTCAATGTGCAAGCTAGATAACTCACTGATTGGAATGATGCCGTCAAATGGCGCTCCTTCAATCGTTACCGTCACTGCTTTTTCTTCAATTTTTGCTACTACCCCTTTAACGCGATCTCCTGTTTGGAAGTCACGGTTTTCCATCTTATTCGTTTCCTCTGACATAAGTAGCCCTCCTTCACAAACTATCCACCTTCTATTTTATTCGAATTCTCTAATAAAAACAAAAATTATCACTTATTACCTGAATAGTCATCTAATATCTTTTGAATGCTCGCCATAATAACTTCAGTTACTTCTTCTGCTGAGGCTTTTCGCTCACGAAAAGGTGCCATTTGGATTGGTTCCCCGTAAACCACTTGTACTTTTCGGAACGCCTTATAGGGCCCGATAATCGCACATGGCATTACATCCGCATTGCCTCTTAGCGCAAAAAAACCTGCTCCGCTAAGACCTTTTTTTAGTATGCCATCAGTTGAACGTGTTCCTTCTGGAAACAATCCAACGACATCGCCATTTTTCAATATTTTTAATGCTGTACGAAGAGCTTCACGATCACTCATGCCACGTTTTACCGGAAAAGCATTTACTTTCGGCAAAATCGATCCAAGAATTGGCGCATTAAACAATTCTTCTTTCGCCATAAAATGAACTGTTCGAGGAGCCGTCATTCCGACAACCGGTGGATCTAAGGCATGGATATGATTGGAGCATAAAAGAATACCGCCATCTTTAGGAAAGTTCTCTTTGCCTATTACTTCAAACCGGTAAAGAGGGCTTAATACTGTTTTTACAAGTCCTTTACCAAATGCGTATAAGTTCATTTACACCAACCTCTCTTCAGCCAATTTCAATATTTCTTGTGCAGCTTGTTCAATGGTTAAAGTTGTTGTATCTAGGTAAATAGCATCTTCAGCTTGACGTAATGGTGCCACTTCACGTTCACTATCCATTTTATCTCGTTTGGCAATTTCGGCTTGAAGCTCTTCAAGAGATGTCAAAATATCTCTTTTTTGATTTTCTACAAATCGTCTTCTTGCTCGTTCTTCAACTGATGCGGACATGAAAACTTTTAATGCCGCGTCTGGAAGGACGTGTGTTCCGATATCCCGACCATCCATCACCACTCCGCGACCTTCAGCCAATTGTTGTTGCAACTCAACCATACGCATACGCACCAATTCATGCGCTGCCATTTCTGATACCGCTTTTGTTACGTTTTGCGAACGAATTGCTTCTGTTACATTTTGTTTATCAAGAAAGACTAACTGGCCATCTTCAGACGGTTGCAAGTCAATTTCAGTTTCCGCTAATAATTTTCCAGCTTCTTCGTTGCTGGCCATATTAATGCCTTTCGCTAAAGCTTTCATAGTAATAGCGCGGTACATAGCACCGGTATCGATGTAAACATAGCCCAGTTTTTCTGCCACAATTTTTGCTATCGTGCTTTTTCCAGCAGCAGCCGGGCCATCGATTGCTATTTGTATCGGTTTTATCAAAATAGTCACCTCATCCTAAGTATTCATCATATTTTAACATAAAAAAAAAGTCTCCATGTGTAAGACTTTTCTTGTATTCACTTTAATCTTCTGATTGTCCTGACGAATTTTGATCGTTATAATGTGACAACGAAAGTTGATGCGCTTGCTTTGCTTTTCGTAGGCCAAACCACCATAAAAAAAGCATGAACGGAATCGCACCGTACACAATATTATCGTATATGTATAAACTCGTGTTATACGAAAGATGAAGAATTACTGAGCTAACAATCGCCCAACAAATCCAGCGTTTCCTTGTGTTACTTTTGCTAAACTTCGCTTTCCCAAAATAATAACCCATTACTACTCCGAAAAGTGCATGACTGGACACGGGCAAAAAAGCACGTAGAAACGCTGTTTGTAAGCCGAATTCTAGTAAATATAATATGTTTTCGATCGTTGCAAACCCGAGAGAAACGCTCACTCCGTACAAAATTCCATCATACGGATCCTCAAAGTCTACGTGGCGATAAACAGCAATTAATAATACTAACCACTTAAAAAATTCTTCAATAACACTAGAAAATACTACATTTTGAATAAAATTATTTGTAAAAACACCTTCAGCCTCAAAGACATATTGAACAAAAAGAATCGGGAATGTTAAAACAGCCCCATATACAAAACTTTGTAAAAGGAGTTTTGACGGTTCGCCAGCAAATTGATCGCGCAAATAAAAATAACTAAAAAGCGCTAGGCCAGGGGCTATTGCTACTGTTAGTAAAATGATCATATGCGTACCCCTTTAGTTGGATTACACTGCATTCTCCTACCCGTGTATTTATTTTTTTCACGCTTTACGCTTATTCTAATTTTATCTTTCAAAAGCATTTGCTTGGATCAAGTTTTGAGTAGACAACAACACTGCAAGCTTAATACGTGCTTTTTTGCTATCATAATCGCTCCCAAGAATTACACCACGCGTTAACAAATCATGAGCGCTGCCTGGATAACTATATGCCGGATACGTATTTCCTTCTTCAGCACTAGTTGTTAAAATGACGGGAATTCCCCGCTTTATCGCTCGATCAATCGAATCTGTCATATGCGGAGAAACTTGTCCTCTACCTGCCGCTTCTAAAATAATGCCTTTTGAAGGTCCAGCCACTAGCTGATCGATCAAAAATCCATCTTGGCCAGAATGACATTTAATAATATCCACACGAGGCAATTCGTTTTTCACTTTATGTACTTCATGTATTACAGGCTTTTGATAAATACGCACCGTATCGTTATCAATAATCCCAAGATAACCGTGCCCAAATGAGTCAAAACCTTGTAAATTACTAGCATGAACTTTTTTAACGTATTTAGCGCTGTAAATACGCTCATTAAATACAACAACAGCTCCAATTCCGCGTAGGTTTGGGTCTACAGCTACGTATATAGAATTCTGCAGGTTAGAGTAAACATCTGTCCCCACTTCTTCTGGAGATCGCTGAGAGCCCGTGATAACAACTGTACGATCATCATCTATCGTTAAATCCAAAAAATAAGCTGTTTCTTCTAATGTATCTGTTCCATGCGTTACAACAACTCCTTCTACTTCAGGGTCTTGTAACTCTTTAAGTACTGCCTGTCTAATCCCCATCATTTGTTCAAAGCCAATATGCATACTCGGCAACTGGAAAACATCCACAACCTTAACTTCGATTTCTTCTGGAAGCTGACATAGCTTAGCTAATTCTTCACCTGAAATTGCTCCTGACTTTAACAGTCCATTTGAGATTTCTCGACTGGCAATTGTTCCCCCAGTTGTAATTAATGACACTTTTTTCTTCATACTCAAATTCCCCCTTTAATCCTTAGATAGTCCATTTATACAGAGGCGATAAAAAAGAAGACACAATTAAACTGTGCCTTCTTTTTTTGCAATAGCTTCCGCAATTTGCTGTCCATGAAAGCGTCCATTTTCAATAAAGATTTCGTTCGCATTATTACCTGCCGCTATAACACCCGCAATGTATAAATCACTTACATTGGTTTCCATCGTTTCCTCATTAAAAGTGGGTCTTCCAGATACAGGATCGATTGAAATGCCCATAGAGGTTAAAAACGTATGATCGGGATGATAACCAATCATTGCAAATACAAATTGATTGGGAATCGTTTCTTTTTGATCATTGACCGTTAACTCAACCGTTTCGTCTTTAATACGATCAACCATTGAATCAAATAACATCGTGATTTCACCTTTTCTAACTAACCCATCAAATTCCGGTAAGATCCACGGTTTAATGCTTTTAGAATAACTTGTTCCATGATAAGACACAGTCACTCTGCTTCCAGCTTTGTGCAAAGCCAATGCCGCGTCTACTGCTGAGTTTTTGCCACCAATCACCAAGACATCTTGATCAAAATAAGGGTGAGCCTCTTTAAAATAATGCATTACTTTTGGTGAATTTGCGCCCTCTACTTCGAGTTTATTCGGTTGATCATAATATCCCGTTGCAGCGACTACGTATTTTGCTTGATATTGTTCTTTTGAGGTCGTGACTTTAAAAAGATTTTCCTTTTCAACCTGTTCTACCGTTTCGAAAGGACGGACTTGAATCCCACTTCTTTTAACAACTTCTCGGTAATATACTAGAGCTTGGTTACGCTTTGGCTTACGACCTTCGACAATAAAAGGAACGTCACCTATCGACAGTTTTTCGCTTGTACTGAAAAAAGTTTGGTGAGTAGGGTAATTGAAAATCGCATTAACAATATTTCCTTTTTCAATTACTATCGTTTTAAGCCCCTTTTTTTGCAATTCAATCGCAGCCGACAATCCGCACGGGCCGCCTCCGATAATAAGAGCATCTACATATTCCATTTAAAACATCTCCTGTATTTAATCCTAATTTAAGCATAAAGGACTCCGTCTCTGTTTGCCAAATTTTATTCATCCACTTTTGTTTCAGGAATGATTGTTAG